>NZ_JBIBBM010000012.1:0-229810 GCF_042900645.1 Streptomyces sp. NPDC012888
ACCCATGACAGCCACCCACCACCGTCCTAGCCACCTCATAGCAGCAGCCTGGTCACCCCACGACAGCCAAGACCACCGGCCCGAAACAACCCGTGTCACGAAACCCCGAGCCACACAAGGTCCTCAACACGACGAACCCCCGCACACCCGCTCACACCCAACCGCTACCACCACCCCACCCACTCACATCACCGCGCCGGACCGGTGGTCGGACGAACACGCGGTGCGTGAACGGCTCGCGCAGTGACGGGACAGCCCTTAGGGCCGGGAACATGACTGGCGAACGGCCCGCAGAGCTGGAGCAGCTCGGGATCCTGTGGGACACCGCCGACGCCGCCTTCACAGAGAACCTCGCCGCCGCGCGGGCCTACTACGAGCCGCACCCGGATCCTGGCCGCACCCCGGCACGCCACCGCACTGGACAAGCCGGTCGGACAGTGGCTGACCAACATCCGCCGGCCTGGAGGACTCAGCAAAGACCCCGCACGCGCCCAGCCGCGGGGCCGCCGCCAGCGATCCGGGCTGGAACCCCGGCGCGCTCGGCTGGACGGTCGACTGGCAACGCCAACGCGCCGGGGCTGCAGGCCCTCCTGGCGGCGGGTGCGCGCCTGGCGCACGTCGTGCCGGGGTGACGTGGCACGGCGAGGACATCGGCCGATGGCTGGCCGCACAACGCCGCGACTTCCACCGGCTGAGCACCGAGCAGCAGCGCCGCTTGGCCAAGCTCGGCGTGAAGCCGGCGCGGGCCGTACACGCCACCCGGCTGACGTCGGGGTCCAACGTCAGGGTGCGTTGATCCCGAGGTTCTGGTGGGTGGTGTTCGTTGCGCCGGGGCTGAGCAGGTTGTTGTTGGTGTTGATGTTGTTGAACAGCGTGACGACCCCGCTGAGGTTGACGGGCAGGATGGAGCCGCCGTCTCCGTCTCCGTCTCCGTTGGGGCAGCCTGTGCCGGTGATGGTCGTCGTGTCGCTCGCTGAGATCGAGATGTTCTCCGCCGGCTCGTCGACGGTGACCTCGTTGGTGATGGGCCCACAGGGAGCGTTAGCGGCGATGTCCACGGTGGCGTTGATCGTCAGGGTCGAACTGGCGGGGAAGGTGTAACTGCAGGCGAACCCCGGGTCCTGCAGGAAGCAGCTTGGGCCCTGCGGATCCACTGGGTTTGTTGAGGAAGTGAAACCGCTCAAGGTGAGCCCTTCCGGGAGGATGTCCACGATGCTCACCGAATCCGTGGTCGCCGTACCGGTGTTGGTGATCACGATGTGGTAGACCCCCTGCCCGCCTCGCATAAAGATCCCCTCGTGAGACTTCGTCACCTGGAGTTCCGCGACGGCGTACGCGGGGGTGGCCCCCGTGGCGATCGGCAGGGCGATGCTCAGCGCGAGGACGGTCCCGAGCGCGGACATCCCTCGCCTCAGCTTGTGCATGAACATAGTCGTTCTTCTCCTGTCGGGTGGTTCGAGAGGCACTCCTGGCACTACAGCAACGCCTTGCGCGCGGCGTGATCACGGGGTGGGACAATCGCTTCACCCGTTCGCTCCGGCACCAGAGGCGTCTACGAGACCGTCCCCTGACGTGGCACTGATCCAGGCCCTGAGGCCGATCCTCACCAACCCCGCGTTCCCCGACACGAGGCCGAGGTGCACCAGGCCGAACGGTCATAGATGCCTTGCCCCCGCTGGTAGCTGACGTCTGCCCAAGCCAGTTCGAAATGGCACGTGCTTCGCGTGGAGCGCGGTCCGTCTGCCCGTCTGCCCGTCACAGATCGCCTCCCGGAGGCCTCTCAGGGATCCGGATGGACAGCCCGCCTGCCCGTGCCGGCATACAGCCCAGGTTCCAGTTCCTGGTCGTGGTGGCCGAGGACGAGCAGCTGCGGGCGGGCCGGGGTACCCGCAATCGCGCCGATGATCGCTTTGGTGGTGTCCCGCCGGCGGATCTTGGTCCACCCGCGGTACGAGGGGCGTTGGCGGCTGGTCAGGGGCTTGATCACGATGCCTCCCCCCTTGCGACCCTCCACGCCCGTCGAGCGGACCTGCGCCGAGATTTCGCGCTGGCTCGGGCCCGGATCGCCGACCTCAAGGGTGCCCTCGCGGAGAACGACGAATTTAGCGACCAGGCCAACGAACAGCGCGCCCGCCTTACCTCCCTCGGTCTCCTCCGGCAGGACTCAGAAGCCGGGGATCTCGACCACTGCCCCGTCTGCGACAGCACCATTCCCTCGGCGAACGACACTATTGCCAGCCTCACACGGGACCTCGCCCTCCTCGACGGCGACCTCGGGGTCATCCGAAACGACACACCCGCTATCCGCCGGCTCATCGCCGACCAGGAAGACCGCCTGCAAGAGCTCCGGTCAGAACTTGCCCGCAACCAGGAGCAGGTTCAAGAACTCACCACGGGCCTGCGCACGACCCAGCAGGAGCCCGACGACCTGCGCCGGGCCGCCATCGTCCAGGGACGCATCAGCCTCTACGTCGACACGATCGCCCAGCAGGCCGCGGCGCCTCGTGTCCTGGACCGCCGTGACGAACTGCGCGACCAAATCGCGGGGCTGGAGGAACAGCTCAGCGGGAGCACCCAGGACGAGCGTCTTGCCAGCTTCCTCTCCCTGATTAACCAAGACATCAGGGAGAAGGCCAGAAGACTGGACCTGGACTTCGCGGCCTCGCCCATCCGGCTCGACCTCAACCGGCTCACGGTTATCGCCGACACCACCGACGGACCTGTCCAGCTCAAGGACATGGGGAGTGCCGAGAATCATCTGGGCTACCACGTTTCCACTCTGCTCAGCCTCCATGAGTGGTTCACCAGGCACCAGAGCCCGGTTCCCCGCGTTTTGGTCCTCGACCAACCGTCGCAGGTGTACTTCCCAGTAGAACCGACCGGCGAGGAAGGCCTGCAGACCAACGACCGCACGCATCTGCTGAACACGTACGAGGCCATTCACCGCACGTTGCAGCAACTCGCCGGCAAGATGCAGGTCATCGTCATGGAAGACGCCGACCTCGACGACCCAGCTTTCAGCCAGAACGTTGTCGAGCGCTGGCGGTACGGCAACGACTCAGGACGCGTGCCCTCGACCTGGATGGAGCCAGATACCCCAGAGAGCTGATCACCACCTCGCCCGCCGACGCCGCGGCGGCGGCGGCGGTCATGAAGTGAATTAAGTGACCGCTGACACGGTGTTCTCGCGAAAGATCTGAATCCCCACCGCTGGACCAGTGCACATACCCGGGCACGCGAACCTACGTCAGGGCGCACGCGATCGGGCGTAGTCTGCCATCGGTTCCCTTCCTGAGCCCTCCAAGATTCGGCGAACCCGTCGGATTCCGGTCAGCGGCGAGTCGATGATCAAGGCGCACATCATGGACGGCGACACGGTCGCCGTCAGGGTGCAGCCGGACGCCGAGAACGGTGAGAGCGTCGCCGCCATGATCGACGGCGAGGCGACGGTCAAACGTCTCAGGCGGGAGGGCTCGACGGTGTGGCTCATGCCGGAGAACGACTCCTTCGAGCCGATCAGCGGCGAAACGGCGTCCATCCTCGGCAAGGTCGTGGCGGTCATGCGCAGCGTGTGAGCGACGCCGGCCGGGGATGTCGGCACGACGGCGGCCGTGACCGCTGTGGTTGATCGTTTTGAGATGGGGGGAAGCATGGGTGGCTCTGTACGCGAGAACGGTCAGCGTTTTGACACCGGTTTGGGAGGCAGCTGAGGGCCAGCCTCGGGTGCGAATGTTCACGAGTTATGGCAGCACCGGAGCCGCCGGTCATTTGCAGCAGTCGCACCCGGGACGGCAACCACAAGCGCCGGCCTCAGCCACCGATGTGGTCGCAACGGCGGCGGGGGCCGCGCAGCAGCCCTTGCCCTGCCAGGCGTCGCGGCCTTCCTTGACCGCGATCGCGGCGATGACGAGGGCGGCGATGGGGTCGGCCCAGGACCAGCCGAGGGTGGCGTTGAGGGCCAGGCCGACCAGGAGAACGGCGGACAGGTAGGTGCACAGCAAGGTCTGCTTGGAGTCGGCGACGGCGCTGGCGGAGCCGAGTTCGCGGCCTGCCTTGCGTTGGGCGGCGGACAGGAAGGGCATCACGGCCAGGGACAGGGCGGCGATGGCGATGCCGGGGATGGAGCGTTCAGCCTCGCCGGTGCCGGCCAGGGCACGGGCGGCGTCGATGCTGACATAGGCGGCGAGCGCGAAGAACGACACCGCGATGATCCGCAGGGTGGTCTTCTCTCGTGCCTCGCGCTCCGCGTGGTCGCGGGCGGAGAATTGCCACGCGACCGCGGCGGCGGAGGAGACCTCGATGACGGAGTCCAGGCCGAAGCCGATCAGCGCGGTGGAGGAGGCGATCGTCCCGGCGGTGATCGCGACGATCGCCTCGATGACGTTGTAGGTGATGGTCGCCGCGACCAGCAGTCGTATCCGGCGGGCCAGTGCGTCCCGGCGGGCCGGGGCCGGGCCTATGCCGATGGGTATCTCGGCGGTCATCTCAGCAGCAGCCCTTCTCGTCCGCGTCCACACAGGTCTTGTCGGCCTCGACGGCGACCACAGCGGTACGCAGGTCGTCCAGCGCGTGGCCGAGGCGTTCGTCGGCGAGCTCGTAGCGGGTGCGGCGGCCGACCGGTACCGCGACGACCAGGCCGCAGTCGCGCAGGCACGCCAGGTGATTCGACAGCCGGGTCCGGGAGATCTCCAACGTGTCGGCGAGGTCGGCGGGGTGGGCCGGAGCCTCGCGCAGGGCGAGGAGGATCCGGCAGCGGATCGGGTCGGCGAGCGCGCGGCCGAACCGCGCCAGCACCTCGATGTCAGCAGCGAGAGTCAGCACACCACCGACAGTACAGGAAGTCCTGAATCCATAAGACTCTGAACTCTTGATCCCCGTAGCAATCACGCTGGGTCGGTGCCGACCGTTCTCGTGTACATCGCCCCCGACCAGAAACGGATGCCGCTCACACTGGCGTACATCTGCCGTCGCTACTCGCGTACATAGCCAGGCCAGTAAGCACCGCAGGGCCTCCCGGCCGATCCGAACGGGCCTGGCCATGTGATCGACCAGTTTGCGGACCGACCAGCGGGTGAAGGGCTTGCCCAGCACGGTCGGGCGGGTCGTGGCCGTCTACATGGGGTGTCCTCGTCCGCCTGGACCAGCCGCGCGATCACCGGGACCGTGCTGCCGCCGGCCGAGGCCAGCAGCATCATCGCCCGCCGGAACCGCACCGAGCTCGTGCTGCCCCGCCGAATGATCTGCTGGAGCTTCTGCCCCTCCTGCTCCGTCAGCCTCCGGACCCTGACCGGTGGTGCCACCCCGCCTCCCCTAGTGGTAGGAAGCGGCATCGCCTCCAACCAGCACAACGAGCAAACCCGGTGAACCTATGCGGTCACAGAACTAGACATGCAGTTCTCTTCCTTCCTGAGGTCGAGCGCAGCGGCGGCGGCCGGGCTTCTTAGCGGGAATCGGCCGCCGCTCGCGTTTTTGCAGTTGTCAGCCGGCAAGTGCCCGGGTGTAGCGGCACCGCTCGCGCAGGTCATCGGTCCCGCCCGACAAGTAGCAGTCCGTGCATGCAGGGTCCAGAGCACCAGCAGCCGTCACCTGACGCTTGCCGGGAACCTGGCGGGAGCGCTTTCGGCTCGTGTGCCGAGGCAGCTCCTTGATCCGCTTCGTCAGCACCGAGGGGAAGCTGTGGATCGGAGGACCACTCTGATCGGTCAGCTTCGCAACGAGCTCGTCATCGAGAGCCCACCCCTGAGCCTCGATCGCCTCAGCGAGCAAAGGCGCGGGTCCTGCAGGAACTCGTAGGCCTCCGCGACAGCCTCAGCCGAGGGCCCGTTGTCGACGGAGTCGACACCCACCTCCCTCTCCCGCGCCGCAGGCGCCTGACGATACTCCTGTGACAAGGGGGGGGTAGGGGGAGGCGGTTTCCCCTCCGGGGGGTGGGGGGGTGACACCCAACTTCCCGGAACCGGGAAAGTGGCTCGTTGGGAGACCAGAACTGACGAACTCCCAAGTAGCTTGTTGGTGAACCCGCCTCGGAATGCGCCAGTTCTACAGCGGTGAGATTCTGGTGATACGGGACCGCACACCGATACCCGATATCTGCTAGGCCTCATCATGAAACTCGGACACGTCATAGCGGCTGCGGTGTTGTTGACCCCCATACCATGTGCGGGCATGACGACTCCTGCTGCCGCATCTTCCTCACACACTGTCGTCGTCAGCGGATGGATGCGCGTAACCGACAATGGAACCTTCTTTTCAATCCCCCCAAATCAAAGGCACATCGTAAATTTCACTATCCCAACGAAGACACTCACCCTTACGCATACAAGGCCCAGCCTTCGCATAACTCACAGAGTCTGTGCAGCAGGGGAGACCACGGGAAAGCTGACCATCCAACTGGTACTTCAGCCCTCCCAAAGGATCGACGCACTCGCGGAGCTAAAACTGTATGAAGAGTCGACCTGCGAGAACCTCGACCTTGACGACACGGACTGGGCCTCGACAAGCGTCAACCCAGGGCAAACAAGACAGATCGACACGCTCTGGGTAACCAACGCACAGGAAGTCCAGTCGTGGGACAGTGCCGAAGCGTCCGTGACCGTAGCCCAGAAACCCGTGCCGCCCCCGTTGATTGACCTGTGGCAGGAGCACTGCCGGACCAACCGCGAAGCCTGCCGGATCACCCCCAGGCCGTAGCCGGTGGTACTGCCCCCGGGAACCGGGCACCGAGCCTGGCCCGCGCACGCCATAGGCACGGGCTGGTCCTGTTTCTAGCCGCGCTGCGGTGGCCGACCACTCAGTAGTGTGCGAAGCCGGCTATCCGGGCGGCTTCCTCACCGGGACATGCTGGCGGGCGGCGCGGCGCAGTGTGCGTGGAGCGCACGATATGCGTACCTGGAGCGCACCGGGCTCCGCTACCGGTGGCCGGCCCGGCCCCGCACGGGCGTCACTCTCGGGATGCGCCGGAATTGCCCCGGTGGGACCGTAACGGTAGGGGCGGTATCAGTGCACGCCCGCACCAAGTTCGCAGTGCCATGGCGAGGGGGGAGAAGCACGAGGTGTGAGATGAAGCTGCGATATGCCGCGGGGGCTGCGGTGCTGCTGACCCCCGTCCTGTTCGTGGGCATGACGGAGCCCGCTGCTGCGCGTAACACTCACACGATGTGGATTCGGGGAGTGCTCAATGTGCGGGACGCCGGCGGGGAGGTGACCGGAGGCAGTTTCAGCCAAGCGGTCGACCTCACGCATGACGCCACGAGCGGTACCTTCCGCTTCTCCCGCTGCGCGGGCGGGGAGACCACGGGCGTCCTCGTCCTCACGTTCTACCTCCGCCGCGACGAGACCGTCACTCCCAACGGCACGCTGTCCCTGTACGAAGGGACGCGGTGCGACGACCCCGACAGAGAGGGAACGATACGGGTCTCGGAAAGGCCAATTCTCCTGGGCAAAGTCCGGAGCGAGGAGCTGGTCGTGAGGAACCGTGAGTTCCTGTCGGATGATTCGACGTCGGCGGAATTCTCGATCACGCACAGGGTAGCCGCAGTGGACGTCGGGCGGCCGACCGAGGCCTCGAACGTCGTCGCCACGGCGGTCCCTGTCGGCGACGAAAAGACCGTCCGAGTGGACTGGGAAGACGACGCCAACAACGAGACGGGTTACGAGGTCCGCAACACCACCCTCAACCAGAACTTCGGCGTGGGTGCCAATACCAAGACCTTCTCGGTTCCCCACCTCGACCCGAAGGTCAGGTACTGCTTCCAGGTCCGAGCAGTGGGCAACCAGGGCCCATCCGACTGGACCCCCGTGGGCGAGAAGGCGGAGTGCGCGTGAGGCGCTCGGCGCGGCACCGCCTGACTCGGGGGTCGAGGAACATCAGAACGAAAACCGGCTCTAAGAGGTCCTAACACAATGAGGTAGTCACCAGCAGGCGACGCACTGGGTGAGGTCTTCCGACAGGACAAGGATGAATCGCCTCTGCGACCCAGTGACGGTCGCCATGTAGACCCGAGCTGTTCCTGCGGCCTGGAGTCCGGTGATGGCTTCGGCAAGTCCGGGCCGGGGTGTGACGCCCGTTTCGAGCATGACTTCGTGCCGCCAGGACCAGATGTCCCAGAGCTGTCGAGCAGAAGCCGTTTGGTTCAGGAAGACCTGGAAGTCCGCGCCTGCCTCCAGCTCGGCCAGGGCTGCGCGTGCTGAGATGCTGCCGTCCTGGGACAGTGCGAATTGCAGGGCGTCGCGGTTCATGCGATCAGTTTGCCGGGCCGGCCAAGGACAGCACCTGGCGGTGGGTGATCAGGCAGCACGCGAGTTTGAGGAAGGCTTCGTGGATGTCGGCTCGACGTTCCCAGCGGACACGAAGTCGTTTGAAGCCGTGGAGCCAGGCGAAGGTGCGCTCGACCACCCATCGGTAGGCGCCCAGGCCGCTCCCATGCGCTGTGCCGCGGCGGGCGATGACGGGGAGGATCCGACGGGCCCGGACCTGGTCGCGGTAGATGTCGTGGTCGTAGCCGCGGTCCGCGAAGACCGACTGAGGCTTGTGGCGAGGCCGCCCGGGCCTGCCGCGGACTGGTGGGACGGCATCGAGCAGGGGCATGAGCTGGGTGACATCGTTGCGGTTGCCGCCCGTGAGGATGACGGCGAGCGGGGTGCCGTGTCCGTCGGTGATCAGGTGGTGCTCGGAGCCGGCCCGTCCCCGGTCAACTGGCGACGGGCCTGTCTGGAGCCCCCTTTTAGCGCTCTGACGTGGCTGGAGTCGACAACCGCCCGCGACCAGTCGAGCCGGGCCGCCGCGTTCAGCTCGGCCAGCAACACCTCGTGCAGCTGCTGCCAGACCCCTGCCTCGTTCCAGTCCCGCAGTCGACGCCAGCACGTCATGCCGGACCCGAAGCCGAGCTCCTGGGGCAGGTGTTCCCACTGAATGCCGGTATGCAGTACGAACAGGATCCCGCACAGCACCTGCCGGTCCGGGACCGGCTTGCGACCCGGGTACCTGAACCGTCTCTCCCGCTTCGGTAGAAGCGGCTCAATCCGCTGCCACAGGTCATCCGACACGATCCACGGCGAAGCCCCCATGACACGGACAACGCCGAACCCGCAGACCGGACACGGCCACCAGGGCCGATCCATCTCATTGTGTTAGGCGCTCTAAGACGTCGTTTCTTATGACGTGATCATTCGCTGATCCGTGCATGACGGATTTGGTTGAGCGGTTGGTGCCGGACGAGTTGTGGGTGCTGTTCAGGCGGGTGGTGCCGCCGACGGTGGTGATACGTCCGCAGGGCGGTGGCCGACGCCGGGCGGGAGACCGTGAAGCTCTGGCGGCGATCATCTTCGTGGCGACTTCGGGCTGCACATGGCGGCAACTGCCGCCGGTGTTCGGCCCCGCCTGGCCCACGGTCTACCGCCGGTTCGCCCAGTGGAGCCGGGACCGGGTCTGGGGCGAGGCTCTATCGCGTGGTCCTCGACGAACTCGGAGGGCGGGGCGAGCTGGACTGGTCGCGGTGCGCGATCGACTCCGTCAGCCTGCGGGCCCCAAAAGGGGGCCACTGACGGGACCGAATCCGACCGACCGCGGCAAGCTGGGATCGAAAATCCACCTGATCACCGACCGGAACGGACTGCCTCTGTCCCTGGGCATCTCCGGCGCGAACCTGCACGACAGCCAGGGCCTGGAACCTCTCGTCCGCGGCATCCCACCGATCCGGTCCCGCCGCGGCCCACGCCGCCGGCGCCCGGCGAAGCTGCATGCCGATAAGGGCTACGACTACGAGCAACTGCGACGATGGCTCCGTCGCCGAGGTATCCGCCACCGCTCGCCCGCAAGGGCGTCGAGTCCTCACAGCGGCTGGGCCGGCATCGCTGGGTGGTCGAGAGAACCGTATCCTGGCTGGCCGGCTGCCGAAGGCTCCACCGCCGTTACGAACGCAAGGCCGAACACTTCCTCGCCTTCGTCGGCATAGCCGAGACCCTGATCTCCTATCGCCGATTGGTGGGGCCGCTCACGGTCTGAGCCGGTCCTGCTGCACGTCGAAGCAGACCAGCCCCATGGACGCCGCCACGGCCGCCGCGTAGGCCGATGCCTCCTCGGCCATGCTCCAACGCATGGGGAAGTAGATCAGCGGGCCGCTGGCCTCACCGATCAACGGGCCGGTTGACCAGGGCGAAGTGTCCTCCTCGTCCTCGGTGAGGTCACACCACCGCTCAAGCAGCGCAGCCACATAAGCCCGCGATGCGTTCGGATGGAGGCTCTTCCGCCTCGCCGTCGATGTAGCGGTCGTACGACTCGTTGAAGACTCGGCCGGCGGTCTTGTCGTCCGCCGGCCTCTCGCCTTCCCAGACAGCAAGGTCGTAGCTCATGTCAGGACACTCTCACGTCGCTCTGACAGCCATAAGCAACGACGTCTAACGCCTGCGGTCATTCGCCGCACGCTGCTTTGTAGCCGGCGGCGTCGAGAAGATCGAGACCGTCGAGTGCGTTCCTGTCGGAGGGCTCCAGTCGGAAGAGCCAGGCGGCGTAGGGTTCCGAGTTGAGCAGCCTAGGGAGGGATTCGAGCTTGGTATTGACCTCGACGACCTTGCCTCCGACCGGGGCGTAGATGTCCGTTGCCCCCTCCGTTGACTCGATTTGGCTGACCGTCTCGCCTGCGGCGACCACCACCCCAGCCTGGGGGAGTTCGACGAAAACACTGTCGCCGAGAGCGTTCTGGGCGTGGTGGCTGATGCCGACGGTCACGGTGCCGTCAGCCTCCAGACGGACCCACTCGTGGGACCGGGTGAATCGCAGATCTGCCGGAACTTGAGACATATCGTCCTCTGTGGGTTGTGATGGTCGCACGGAGCAGGGGCCCTGCGGGCCGCGTTCGCGGCCGTCAACGCTCTGCGAACGGGGCCACTCCCATCCTGTACCTCCACTTCCCCCTAGCGTTGGATCACCGCGCCCGGCTCACCCCGGGCCGGGTTGAACTCGACGACGGTGCGGAAGAGGTTCCATCAGACGGTCCCGCTCTGCCTCGTCCACCGCCAGGCCCCAGCGGAGCATTGTCGCGGTCCACTCCGCGCCGTACCGGCACAGGGCCTCCGGCGCTGGCGGCAGCCACTCGGCCGGGTCCTGGTCGGACTTGGAGCGGTTCGAGCGGGCCGTCACCGCCACCAAGCTGGCGGCCTGGCCCTGATCGTTCGCGTACGCCTCCCGCCGTGCCGGCGTCCACGCCGAGGCCCCAGCTGGCGGGGAGCGTCATTCGAAACATGCGGCATTCCTGTCCGGCTCCAGCGGTTGCGAGGTTCGAGCCGGTGGTCTGTTCATGCGGCCAAGGCTGGCAAGGGTGCGCTCCCTGCGGCTGCAATGCGCGTCAGGGGTGGTAAGCCGCCTCATCCCCGCTTCAGGTAGCCGTCTGGAGGGCAGCCGGCGTCAGGGTCCTTCGTGGGGCACATGCTCGGGTCCTCTGCATCGCCGAAGTGCCCGTAGAGGTAGACCCACACGGTGCACGTCGGATCCCCGTCGAAGGACAACTGAAGTTCATGACCACGTGTACGACGAGGTGCGTGATGTACGTGTGCCGCAGGCAGTGCAGGTCCAGCTCGCCCGGCAGCCCGGCGCGCTCGCGCACCGCGGCGAACACCTCGTCCAGGCGCCGCACCCCGATCCGGCCACACCGCTCCGTCACCCACAACGCCGAATGCCGCCCCGGAGAGAAACCGGGCCTCACCTCGGCCACTCCACGATGAGGGGGACGATCCACTCGACCTCCGGGACCGTCAGCACCATCCGCCGCTTCGGTGGGCTCCCGCGGGACGCCTTCCCGAACCGCACCTCCACTGCACCGACCCGCCCATACTGCGGCGCCCGCGGGTTCCGCCGCAGGTCGGCCAGATCCAGCATCGCCGTTTCCCGGCGCCGCGTCCCATAGGCATAGACCTGCTTGAGGAGGATCGCGTCCCGCCACGCCGCCAGCACCCCCTTGCGCCGCTTCCGGCGGGTCTCCTCGACCCGATCGTCAGCGGCGTCGAAGAACGCGTCTGGAGCTCGTCGAACGTCAGCGCCCGCCGCCCGGGCCGGCCCTCGTCCGGCTGCGACGGACCAACCGCGGCCTCGCCGAACAGCTCGAACTCGCCATCGCCGCCATCCAACGCCTGAGCATCGACAACAGCGTCCTGCGCGCCGCCCTTCACGATGCCCGCGCTGTTACTCCGCTGCCTCGCCGTCCCCGATGACCCGGCTCCTCCCCTCGCCCGTGTCAGTTCGGCGGGCTGTCATCATGCTCGGATGGCCCACGACATAGTCTTCTTCCTCGCCGCCGACGACGAGACTGCTGCTGCCACGCGCCTGCGGGGACCTGGGGAGGCCATTGAGTCAGTGACCTGCCGTTTCATTGAGCCGGACACCGCCATCGCCGAATGGGACATGTACTTCGAGGCGCCTTCGGCCGGGGCCCCGCTTCCTGAGCAGATCTATGCGTGGCGGCCGTGGCCGGAGTGGGTCACTGCACCCTTGAACGATGGCGTTGAGGTGTTCGCTCTGCCGCAGCGGTTGACCCAGGCGCTGGCAAACGCGACCTCGGCCGAACTGGAAGAGCTGGCTGGCCGTTGGACCACGCGGCTCCGGTCTGAGGACGGGGACGACATGACCGACGATGATCTACTGGCGGTCCTGCAGGGAGTTGCCCGCCTTGCGGCGTCCGCGGTGAACACAGGTGGCGGCCTCTTCGGCTGGAGCCTCTGAGCGTCCCGGCGCGGGGGACGCTCGTTCTTGACACTGCTGCATGCCAGGAGCTCGGTCCCGGTGGCGTCGAAGTACAGGGTGAACAACCAAGATCGATCTGCTGCAACGATGCTGCCGGTTCGCAGGTGCTCGTCGCCGTCCCGAGCGCCGAGAATTTCAACGGACTCGTCGAGGCCGAGGGTCGTCAGGCCGATCTTCAACGACCGCCTCAGCCTTGTCGCAGCGATGCCAAGGACCATCCACATTGGCGGTTGTCCGTCGTAGAGCATGACCTCGCCGCTGGCGGCGATGGCGTCGCGCGCTGCCTTACAGGCACTGGCCTGGTCTTTGAGCATCACAGTGATGTCTGGCGGACTTGGGCTCTCGTCCTCGGTGGCCATGTGGCGACTGTAGAGACCGAATGCAGGCGTTGCCACAGGATTCGGCGTGACCTGCGCAGGACTCAAAGACAGAGGCAGTCGTGACAGGTAGAACTGTGGACGGGCAACAGGGTGGTCAATCGGTCAACACCCAACCCTGGCTACAAGATGCCCTCGACGCCGGACACGTCCGTCCACGACTCCAGCCACTCCTGGGCCTTGAGCGCCTTTCAGGTTGCCGCGCGAGGAGGCGGGCTGCAGGGCCCTGTGGGGCGCTCAGGGAGGCGTACAGAGGCTAGAACGGGGCTACTGCGGCCTGCTGGTGGTCGGCTGTGGGCCATGAGCCCACGGGGCGCGCGGCCCTGGCGGCCAGGTCGGCGGCCTCGGCCCCCCGGCTCGCCGTGCCCGCGCCATGTCGCCCTCGCGGCGGAGTGGGCTGCTTCGTAGCCCGATCGGGTGAACGGCGCGTTCCAGTCCACTCTGGTCCCCCATGATCCACTTAGGCTTGTTGTGCAACGCAACTAATCGTCACTCATTGACAGTTGGAGCGAGCCACCATGGGGTACCTGCGCAAGAAGAGCTTCCTGATCTTCTCGGACGAGAACGCGCCCACAGAGGTGACGACACTGGATCCGCAAGAGGTCGCGAAGATCGAGGCGGCGCACCAGGAGGGGAAGCAGGGGCGCATCGAGGAGCTGATCCTGAACACGCTGGCCCCCTCCTCTCGCGAGCTGATGGAGCGAAGCGCCAAGATCACCAAGATGGAGCGTTGGGTCGAGCCCGAGAACTTCTTCGGCTCGGAGGAGGAACGACAGCAGCAGCTGAAGGTCCTGGAGGAGCTTCGCACGCAGCAGGCGGCCGCAGAGGAGGCCCGCAGGCTGACGGTCGCCGGTCCCGAAGGGGATCGCCTGCGACGGATCGTCCAGCGTGTCCAGGGGGCCAGCGGTATCGAGGACCAGCTCAAAGAGTTCATCCGGACCGACCCCGAGACCAGCGGGCAAGAGAACCAGCACATGCGCAACTTCGCCTGGAAGGTTTTCGAGATCGACACCTCCAAGCCGGACTTCCCCGACACCCGGTACATCCCTTCCCGCTCCTCGCAGTCCACGGTGCGGTTCAAGGACGACTGGCGCATCGGGGTCAACGTGATGGGGCGCACCACCAAGCAGGTGGACGGCAAAGAGGTCCTCAGGACCGAGACCGAGATCCTCCAGGACCAGAACCCGACCCTGTGGGTGAAGGTCGCTGACGGCGCGTGGTCCAAGGACGGCAACTGGGGCGGCTACCTGCAGGTCACCTGCGCCACCGACGAGGGCAAGTGGATCGACTCCAGCAGCGGCTGGGTGACCACTGTCGCCTCCAAGGTCGACCCGGTGGCCTTCTATGACATGGGCAACTACTACGAGATCTGGCAGAACAACCGCGAAACCGGCCGCCCCATGATTGTCGAGGACGGCTGCCTGCGCTTCGTAGAAGGCGCAACCCCCGGCAAGTTCAACCTCCAGGACTCCACCTGGGACTGACCGGCCCCCACCCCGAAACGCCCCGGCCGGCCTCGGCCGGGGCGTCCGCAGTATAAATGGGGATGTTCCCAACGTGGAGACTAGATATCTTCGGAATGGTCGAGTGGGCTACTGGGAACCCGATAAGCACTCCGTCGTAATCGAAGATGGCGATGGCGGAACGGTATTCACTCCAAAGGGTTGGAAGGCCTCGGTACCTCCCTGGCCGTCGGCGACGTCGACGGCGACGGGCGGCAGGAACGGTGACGACGCTGCCCTCGGACGGCAGCGGGATCGGCACGACCGGGGCACGCCTGATCGGCCCGGCCGACGTCGGCATCTCCACCACCCCGTACGACCCGGCCTTCGGCTGGGACCTCTTCGGCTGAAGCACCCGCCGCACCGCCGCCGGGAAACTACTGGCCGCACCATCGTCGCCCGCGCGGCCGACATGCTCGAATGCCTGGTGCAGTCGGTCGAGGACCGGGAGCAGGGCTACTGCCTCACCCAGAACTGGATCGACACCAGCCTCGCCTCGCTCAAGGCGCCATCTGCGAAGGCTCTCGCGGACGCCGCGCTGAGCATGGACTTCCTCCAGTGGCAGAAGAGCTTCCTGACCTGATGACGGACCGGACCACGCCGACGCTGACGGCGGCCGGAGAACTCCCTCCGCGACGCGGCCCCCGGCGGGCGTGGCCTGCCCTGGGGTGGCAGCACGACCCGGGCGGAACCCGTGGTCAGCCGCGTACGACAAAGCCCCGGGGAGGAAGCCCAGCCCGACCATGCCGAAGACGGCGCCCATGCCGACAAAGAACCACCAGAAGGCGGTTCTGTCAGCCGGTAGGTTCGACTGCGGATCTCGACGAGTGACCCGTGGGCCGGGCGGCGGGCCGTTCGTCCGGCACCGTCGTCAGGTGCCGGACGAGCGGTGCCGGACCGCCGGGGTCAGCGGAGGGCGGCGAAGGCCTTCGTGAACGCCAGCGGCTGCTGGAGGATGGAACTGCAGGTCGGGTCGGCGTGGTTGACCGCCCCCGCCGCGCACTGGCGGTCGCGGGTCGCGGACCACATCGCGAGGCGGCCGATTCCCTTCGACCGTGCGAAGTCCACGAGCTGGCCGGCGTCGGAGACGGTGAAGACCTCGCTCGTCACGTCGTTCACGCCGATCATCGGGGTGACGGCGACCGTCTTCCACGCGGCCGCGTCGGAGAGCCCGAGCACCCCCTTGATCTGCGCCTGGGTGGCGGTCGCCGCTTCGATCGCGTACTGGCCCATGTCCCCGCTGTACGCGGGGCCGTAGTCCATCGCCATGATGTTGACGCCGTCCACCCGTACGCCCGCCTGCTTCGCGCCGGCCAGCAGCGCCACGCCCGGTTGCGTCAGGCCCTCCGGCATCACCGGGAGGGTGAACGCCACGTCCAGGCCCGGGTGCGACTTCTGCAGCCGCGCGATCGCCTGCGCGCGGCGGTCGTTGGCGGCGGTGTCGGGAAGGGCCGCACCCTCGATGTCGAAGTCGACCTTGGTCAGCCGGTAGTGGTCGACGACCTTGCCGTACGCGGCGGCCAGTTCGTCGGCGGTCGCGCAGTTGAGGGCGAGTTCGCGCCCGGCGGCGCCCCCGAAGGAGACCCGTACGTCGCCGCCCTGCGCGCGCAGGGCGCCGATCTGGGCGGCGACCTTGTCGCTCGCGAGGTCGGTGACCCCGCCCCACATCGGGGTGCAGCCGCCGCCGGCGGTGATGAAGGCGAGATGGAACTCCTTCACCCCGGTCTTCGCCGCGGTGTCGAGCAGGTCGTACGCCGGGTGGAGGGAGGTGTCCACGTAGGGGGCGAAGCGCGCCCCGCCGGGCGGGGTGCCGGTGGTCGGCCGGGGCGGGGTCGCGGTCGGCGAGGCGCTCCCGGTGGGTCCGGTGGTCGGCCGGGTGGTGGGTGTCGCGCTCACGGTGGGCTTCGCCGTCGGCGTCGGGGCGGTGGTGGGCGGGGCGGTCGGCCCCTGGTCCAAGGAGCACTTCACGCCGTTGATGCGGCACGCCGTCGGGTTTCCTGGGGTACCGGCGCCGCTCGTCACGAAACCGACGGTGACGGATGCGCCGGCGGCGATCCTGCGGTTCCACGCGGCGGGCTTCACCGTGACGTGCCGGCCGTCGGCGGTGTGGGTGCCGTTCCACAGGGAGTCGATGCGCACTCCGGCGGGCAGGTCGAACTGGAGCGTCCAGTCGGACTGTTCCTGCCCGGTGTGGTTGGTGATGACGTACTGGCCGGTGTAACCGCCGGCCCAGGAGCTCGCCTTCGTGTAGACGGCGCCGACCGCGGCGGCTTCCGCGGTGCCCGTGAAGGCGAAGGCGGTGCCACCGATCAGCATCGCCAGCGCGACGCCTCCGACCGCCCTGGTCTTCGTACCCGCCCTGCGCCGGTGCCCGTTCGTGCTGCCCATCGCGTGCCTGCCTCTGGTTACTGGTGGGTTGGACGAGGCAGCACGCTAGCCGCACCGGAAGGGGCAAAAGTTCGATTCAGGGCGGCGGGGGCGGCGTTTAGGTCGCGCTTAAGGGAGCGATCGGAGGGGCTTAAGCGGAGCAGGCCGCACCGGGTCGGGGACGGGCGTGGCGGGCCGTCCCGGGCGTGCGGCAGCGTGTTCGAGGATGGTGCGGACCTGGGCGGCGATGGCGGCTTCGTTCCGTGCGAACTCGGGGCCGGTCAGCAGCTGCGGGTCGGCCGGGAGGCCGGTGAGCACCGGGGTGTGTATGTGGCCCCCGGGCGTCCAGGGCGAGAGGACCGAGCGCAGGAGGCCGGTGCGGTAGGCCACCTCGTTGGAGAGGTACCCGCCTCCGCCGCCAGCCACGGCCCGCGAACCGGGAGTGGGTCCGTCCTGACGGTCGACCGGTTCCGTTGCACCGGCGGGGATTTCGGTGACGGCGTTGTTCAGCCGCACCGGGTAGGGCGACTGGACGGCGCCGACCACGGCGTCGGCGGGAAGGGTTGTGCGGATGAACTCCGGGCCGGGGCCGACGCCAGGTGCGGTGACCGGACGGGTGCGGGTGCCGCCGGACAGGGCGTGGGTGTTGTCGGGGTAGGGATCGGCCGAGCGGGACCGGCCCGCCCATCCCTCGAGGGTGAAGGTGCCGGGGTACCCCTGGCTGACGGTGGCGATCAGGTCGGCCGAGTCCCGCCCGTGGGCCACGAGGCGGGAGGCGAACGCCCGCTCCACGATGCCGGCGTCGAAGTCGGCGTACCGAACGGGAAGGACGACGGCACGGATCTCGGCGGTGCTGCCGTCCGCCAGGCGGATGCGCGTGCCGTGGAGCTGGAGGGCCGCGGAACCGGACGGGTTGGCGCGGCGCACTTCGGAGTCGAGCCCGAAGGGGTCGAAGCCGCTGATGAAGACGCGGCGCACGCCGGGCGCACCGGTGAAGCCGTGGTCGGTGAGGCCGCGGGAGGCGTCCTCGAAGCGGGCGCGCAGCGCCGGGCGGTCGAGGGAGAACGGGGGTTCCCAGTGGGCCAGTGCCGCCGTCATCGCCAGCCGCGCCCAGTAGAGCGGCCGGTCGTCGCCGGCCGGGAGGTCACCGCCCGGCCGGTGGCCCTGGGCGCGCCGTACGGACGCCTGCCACAGGGACCGGCCCCAGGCGTCGGCCAGACGGGTGGCTTCGCCGGGACCGCGGGTGGCGCAGAGGGCGGCTGGGAAGCGGTCCACGAAGCCGGCCAGTCCGCCCCGTTCGACGAGGGCTGCGGTACGGGGGTCCGCCAGCCGGCTCTGCTCGGGGTCGAGCCGCGCGGAAGGGGGGCCGGGCACGGAGGGGGAAGCCGCCGCGGAACACGAGGGGGCTTCGGCCGCGTGCGCGGGGGCCGCGGACACGGTCGCTGCGAGCAGGCCGGCCAGGACTGCCGCGACGGGCCCGAAAGAACGTAAGGAGATCATGCCGTGTGACATTACACAGCGTGGTGCGGTCCTGACAGATGCCTTGTCGCCACTCCCACCACGGCGTTCATAATGGAGCGATGACGCTGAAAGAGGGCGGGCGAGTGCGGTTGGTCGAGGATCTCGCCCTGGACGGTGCGGTCTCCCTGGCCGGGGACTCCCCCGCGGGGACCGGTGCCGTGGTCGGGCGGCTGTCGCTCGGCGCCGGCTGCGAGGGGACCGTGGAGCGGCTGGACGACCACCAGGACCTGCACCAAAGTCAGGCGGTGCGGGAGTACCTGCGCCTCAAGTCGCTCCTGGACGACTACGGCTCCCAGATGCCGCCGGCGAGCAGGAAGCAGCTCGAGGAGCAGGTCGGCGCGCTGGAGGCGGCGTGGACCGCCCATCAGGAGCAGGGGCTGCACATGACCGTACGCGTCCGGTTCGACAACGGGTTCGTCCTCGACGGCGCACGCACCACTCTCTTCACCTCCGCCTGACCCCGGCTGCGGCGGGTGTTTCCGGGCGGGCGCGTTTCGGCCGGGCCGGGCGGGCGCGACGAACGGGACGCACTCGGCCCGCAGCCCGGGCGGACACGTGCCACTGTCGTGTCACCACAATGGGCGAACCATCCGGCGACTCAAAGAACTGATCTATCTTCAGATTCTCATTGCCTGTCTCGTCCTCGGGGGATCACCGCATGGCTACCGACGAGATTGCGCACATACGCCGCGAGCAACCCTCGCCTGCTGCCGCCCGGCTCGCCGCCCGGCAAGGGCTAGGGGACCGGACGGACACCATCGCCACCTCGCAAGGATTCAGGAACCGCAAGTGGCGTGACTGGCGCATGTTCCTGTTCACCGGCGGCCTGGTCGTCACCTCTCCCGAGGGCTACCTGGCCGCGTACGACTGGCGCACCGTACGCGTCCTGCAGTTCCGTCGTCAGGACGGCTTGTCCTGCCAAGCCTTGATCGACCCGCAGAGCAACGCGCTCGACATCGGCTTCGGCCGCATCCCGCTGTTCCAATCCGCGAAGGCGGCACTCGGCGTCAGCTCATGGACCAACGGGGCGCCGTTCCTGTACCCGAACTCGTGGGGCGACGGGATCCAGGACGCTGTCACCCGCGCCCAGCTGCCCAGTACGCTGGAACGTATCGAGGTCGGCGAAACGGTCGCCTTCGGTCCCTACAGCCTCAACAAGGACCGGGTGTGGGACAAGGAATACGGCTGCAGCTGGAGCGAGATCGTGGAGATCTTCTGCCGGGACGGATCGTTCTACCTCAACGGCACCCAACGCCGGTCCCAGGCGCCCCGCTCCGAAGTCATCGAGCGCATCCCCAACCTGCACCTCCTGATGAACGCGTGCATCGAACTGAGCCCCAATGTCAACACCTTCGGCAGGCTGGGACGACGGCAGTAGCTTCCCGTCGATCAGCGGCGCAGGCGCGAGAGCCAGCCGGTGGTCTTCTGCTCGGGCACGGCCTGGTCCTGCCCCTGCTCCTGCCCCTGCCCCCTGCTCCCTGCTCCTCCCCCGCCCGGATCGGATCGCCCGGCCAGGCTTCCTCCCAATCGATCCTCTGCCGCTGGTCACACCCCCGCACAGGGCCCGCGCGGCGCCGTACCTGGCACAGGTACGGCGGTCAGCCCCGGGGAAGGCCGCGAAGGCCCGGCACGGCACGGCGGCGTGCACGGCCGGCAGCCGGCATTCCTGGTCGTCGCGGCCGAGGAGCAGGACCTGCGGGCGGCCTTGGCGCCGGTGATCGCCTCGACGGGTCGCGTGCACCGCAGCCGCCGCCCGCGACTCGGGGGTATCCGCAGGCGGCGGCGCTGCCGCCTTCTGCCCCCGAAAACGCACCTCACACCTCCCTCACACCTCCGCATCCGCTGGCGCCGACGCTGGTCGCTGCCCGCAGCAGGGCCGGGCGTGTCTGTATGGGCGGAATCGACGGTCGCTCGGGAGAGACCGAGGAGGCCTGCGTCGTCGAACCAGTGCAAGATTGCCTAGAGCAGCCGGCCCCCAACTCCGGCCCTACAGCGTCATCGTCAGCGTCGCCGTCAATGCCTGGATGGCCTGCCACATCCACGGCGAGGACGGCTGCACCGGGCCAGGGCGGGCGGCCGACCGGCACCGACTGGCGGGACCGGATGGGCGCCCCCGCCGCCATGCAGGCGGACGTCACCAAGTGGCACTGACACCCGCCGCAGGGCAGATGTCGGTCGCCTCCCGGTTTCCGCTCCGCGGGCGTCTGCGGTGTGCAGGCTGTGGTTCCGGGCGGGGACATGCCGGTGGGCCACCCCGTCATGGCGTGGCCCACCGGCATGCAGTGCTCGGGCTGCCTACCAGCGGTACCAGCGGCCGCTGCTGTTCTTGGGACGGGCCACGAAGCCGATCAGCCAGATCACCAGGACGGCAATCGCGACCCACCAGAGGATCTCCACCGCGAAACCGGCACCGAACAGGATCAGGGCGAGCAGAAGAACAAGAAGCAGGGGAACCATAGTTATCAACCTCCGAAACACCGGGTGCCCGACCAGACGGCACCCATGCGCATGATCCTGATGTGCTTCTTATCCGCGCAGGCGGGCAAACGCGCGCCCGGGTGCTCGCTCGTCACGCTGCCGCCTCGATCCGGCGCACCTCAGGTGCCCTGATGGGCCGCCGGTGGCGGGGCCGGCCGGGGGGTTCCGAGATCGGCGGACCGATGCGGGGGTTTGGGCCTCGGGATCCTGAGCAGGCGAGTCGTCACGACCAACCCGGTACT
The DNA here is from genome assembly GCF_042900645.1 of Streptomyces sp. NPDC012888. NCBI lineage: Bacteria > Bacillati > Actinomycetota > Actinomycetes > Kitasatosporales > Streptomycetaceae > Streptomyces > Streptomyces sp. NPDC012888. The sequence goes on from NZ_JBIBBM010000012.1 coordinate 21,221, forward strand.
ACACGAGGAGGTCCCCATGTCGGGCACCGAGAAGACCAAGGCGCAGGCTGAGCAGGCCAAGGGCAAGGTCAAGGAGGCCATGGGCCGCATGGCCGGCAACGAGCGGATGGCCGCCGACGGACGCGCTGACCAGGCCAAGGGCAACGCCCGCCAGGCCAAGGAAGACGCCAAGGACGCCTTCCGCCGCCACTGAACCACACCCCTTACCGCGGCGCCGGTCCGCGGCAACTCGCTGGGCCCCGACCAACGCCCCCTGGTCGGGGCCCAGCGGGTTGCCGCGGACCAGGTACCGGAGCACCCAGGCACTTCCGGTGACGCCGTGGCCGGATTCCGGCCCGAGGTCCGGGGTTCAGGTGGCTGCGCCCGCCTCCTGACCACCGGGGCCGTCCCCTGCGGCCGGGTGGCGTGAGCGCTCCACGGAGCGGGCGGGTGATGGCGCTGAGGTTCAGGCGCGTCGGGATGCTTGTCGCGGAGCGTTCTTCATGCCCCGCGAGAATCCGGTCAGCTGCCCGGCTCTCGCACCGGTCGCAGGGCCAAGAAGATGAGGAGGGCGAACGCCACCACGGCGGTGAGGGTACGCGCGTCGTTGAAGAGTTCCCAACGGTGCAGGACGTCCGCGTGGTCAGCCGGCGGTGCGGTGGCGGCCCACTGCTTGATGCGGCCGTTGATCGGTACGTTCCCGAAACGGGTGATCAGGAAGGACGCGACGGTCAGGGCCCCTGCCGCGGCCGCGAGGCCTCGGGGTCGACCGCGGGTGCAGCCGGCCAGGGCGAGCGAGCTGAGAGCTGAGAGCACCATGGCTCCCTGCACGGTGATCCCGTTCATCTTCATCAGCTCGGCGTGGAAGTCCAGTCTCGTATCGAGGGGGACGGCGTTGAAGGTCGGTGCGAGATTCACGGCGCCATAGCTGAAAGCGCCGGCAAGCAACCCGGTGGACAGCAGGGACAGTGCTTGGAGAAAGCGGGGGCGCACAGTGGGGCTCCTTGCGAGCGGGAGGTACTCGGGTTCAGGCGGTGGTGAAGCGGCTGCTGGGTTCGCCGCGGAGCCGGCCGCTCGGCAGCCTGCGGCCGAAGGCGAGCAGGAGGAGGTCCTGGGCGGCGCCGTAAACGGGGGCACCGGATCCGTACGACCAGTTCAAGTCCTCGGCGCACAGCCGCACCCCGGAGATGTCGGCGCCGAAGAACCTCAGGCCGCTGGGCCGGATCGCGTCGAGCAGCATGCGCAGCCGTTCCTCGGAGACGCGCCGGGCAAGGCCGAGAGCGACGGTGATGTCCAGACCGTGCACCACGTCGTGGCCCAGCGCCGCCGTGAACCCGCCGACCGGGGGCGTCCAGGGGTGGTGCGCACCCTCCCGCAGGAACGCGGCGAGCTCGGCGGTGGAATGGACGGCCGCGTCCCTGCGGGCGACACGGTCGGTCATCCGGTGCAGGTTCCCCCGCTCTCTGGCCAGCTCGCCCATGGTCGCGGGCAGCGAGAGCCGGAACCCCGTCGACATGTGCGCCGCGACCTCACGGACACGCCATCCCGCGCAGAGGCTCGGCTCGTTCCACTGATCGGCCCGCAGGCCGTCGAGCAGGTCGGCCAACTCCTGGCGTTCCGCCGCGATCCACGCCCTGACCTCGGCGTTCCTGCCCTTGCGCGATGCCCTTTTCTCCATGCGATCAAGCCTGCGGCCAGCGGGAACCATACGTCCAATAGATTGATGTGCTGCGATCTAGAATGATCGATTATGGAGCTTCGTCAGCTGCGCTACTTCGTCACCGTCGTCGAGGAAGGCGGTTTCACCCGCGCCGCCGCCCGGCTGCATCTGGCCCAGCCCGGCCTCAGCGCCCAGATCCGCCAGTTGGAGAAGGAGCTCGGGCAGTCCCTGCTCGACCGTTCCAACCGGTCGGTGACGCCGACCGAGGTGGGCAGGGCCGTCCTGCCGTACGCACGCGCCGCACTGGCCGCCGCGGACGCAGTGCGACAGACCGTGGACGAACACACCGGACTGCTGCGCGGCCGGGTCACCCTCGGACTGGTCTCCGGCGCCACCGGCCACGCCTTAGACGTCCCGTCCTTCCTCGCGGACTTCCACAGTGCCCACCCCGCACTGGAGATCACCCTCACCGAAGACACCTCGGAGCGGATGCAGGCCGCGCTCCTGTCCGCAGAGATCGACATCGCCCTCCTCGGACCCACCGGGGAAGCATCCCCGCCCGGCATCTCCTACCGCACGGTCATCGACGCTCCGCTCGCCGCCGCCGTCGCGCCCGGCGACGCCCTGCTCACCCCCACGGACCGCACCAGCATCCCCCTGGCACATCTGCGGGACCGCCCGCTGATCTGCCTGCCGCGTGGAACCGGAGTCCGCGCGACCCTCGAACGCGCTTGTGCACAGGCCGGATTCCGGCCCCGGGTCGCTTTCGAGGCGGCAGCCCCCCACGTGCTCGCGCAGCTCGCCGCCCGGGGCTTGGGCGTCGCCGTACTGCCCCTCGGCGAGGAGGAACCGGACCTCGGCGGACCGCTGCGCACCCTGGAGATCGTCGAGCCCCGGATGCGTGCCCGCATCGTCCTGGCCTGGCCGGCCACCGGACCCACGAGCCCCGCGGCCCAGGCACTCCTCAACCGCTTGCACGAGGCTCTGCCGATGGGACCAGCTCGGGGGTGACTTCGGTCCGCTGGGCGGTCTGTACGGTCTCGATCGGGACGGATGGGAACGGGCGAACTCCCTGTACCTGCTCGGGTCGAAGGCCTTGGGCCGGGGTGAGCTCGCCGTCGCCGCGGACTGGCTCGGCCAGGCCGCGGCGGCCGGGCATCCGGGGGCGATGTTCCGGATGGCCGCCCTGGCCCTGCGGGCCGGGGCGGACTGGGCCGATGAGGCACGCTTCGTGGTGGCCGAGGCCGCGCGGCACGGCCACGGGGATGCCGTGCGGCTGCTGGCCGGTCTGGCGCACCGCCGCCCCGCCCGTGAACCGGGCCCGTACGAGGACGCGGAGTACTTCGAGGAGGTCCGGACCGGGCTCGGCGTACCGGAACACGTCCTGCACCCTGACACCGGCCCGTCGTCTGCCGGGCAGGACGGCGGTGGGTGGGGCGGCGAACGCGGCCGCCGGCCGGGCGGGCCGCCGACCGTGCGCGAGGAACCTCCGGCGGGGCAGCCGCGGCTGTTTCTCGTACCCGCCCCCCAGGTGCCCTCATACGGCCCCGATCCGCAAGGCACTGGCGTGCCGGCCGCGGACGCGCGACGGCCGCATCTGACCGCCCTCCCGACGGAAGGGCCCCGTCTGGCCCTGCCTGACCTGCGCCCTGATGCCGCCGTGGCGGCGGTGAGGCACTCCGCGATACCGGCCGGGGGGGTGTCAGTCCGCTACGGTCCAGTGCTGGTCGGCATGCATGGAGACCCTCGTGGCCAATTGGCCGATCCGCCGGGCCCGACCACAGCGGGACTGCTCCATGTGGCCGACGGGAGGCAGGTGATCGAGTGAGGTGCTGCGGTGACCCGTGATCTCCTCGTCCCCGGCGCGTTGTCGTTGGGACCCTTCATCCCACACCTCCACGTCAGAGGAGACCCCATGGCCAAGCGTTCGTTCAGGTGGCGGAGCTCCACCCTTGGCACCGCCCTCGGGCTGAGCCTTGTCCTGCCGCTCGCGTTCGGAGCCGCTCCCGCGTACGCCGTGGGCCAGCCGGAGATCACGAAGGCCCACCCGGGCGACTTCGCCCGGGGTGGGCAGGGCGTGTACACGATCACGGTGATCAACGTCGGGGATGACGAGACCGGGAAGACGGTGCTGACGGACGAACTCCCGGAAGGTCTGAGCGTTTTCAGCGGAGGAGTCACCACCGGCACCTCCGAAGGCGTGACCGTCGAGTGCTTCATCAGCGGCACCCGGACCATCGGCTGCGAGTCATCGAGCCTGCCGGAAGGTGGTGGCTACACGGTCCGCATCACCGTCAACGTCGCGGCCGACGCTCCCTGCACGGTCACCAACACCGCCACGGTGGAGGCGCAGCAGGCCGGAACCAGCGATTCGGCGAGCGACCCCACCACAATCACCGGCGGCGGGTGCGGAGACGGCAACGGCAACGGCAACGGGTCGGTCCTTCCCGTCGACCTCAGCGGGGTGGTCACGCTGTTCGACAACATCACCAACAACAGCACCGTCCAGAGCCCGGGAACGACGAACACCACCCACCAGGGCCTCTCGGTCGACGCGTCGTGACTGACCGACCGACTCGTGGGCCTCACGCCCCGGGCCGTCTGCTGTGACGTCGCAGCCGACAGCCGACAGGGGCTGATCGTGTCCCGGCGCCCGTCGCCATGGCGCGGGGCCTCACGCAGTGGCTGTGGCACGCGCTGCTGGGCGGCACACCGCGGGGGGGTCCTGCGGGACATCGGCGCCAGGCCCCACCGGGCCTCGAAGGCGCGGACGGCGGCATACATCGCGAGGATGCCTCCGCGCAGCCGGGACTGGCGGCCGTCGGCGCGGGCGAGGGTCGCCACGGGGTGGATGTGGTCCAGTGCGTGGCGCACTGCGATCCACCGGCAGGCCTGTTCCGCTGGAGCTGGTCAACGCTCAGCCGACCAGCAGCGGAGTGATCGTCACGACCTACCGTCCGACGCGCTGAGCGGTGCTCGGTGCGGGCCGGGTGCGGGGACGAGCAGGAGATCGATCCGCTTGTCCATGTCGAGGCGGAACGTCGCAGCAGGCGGCACTCCTCGCGGACCGCGGCCCGGTGACCTCAGTCCAGTTCGGCGGTGCGGTGACCTTCGTCCAGGTGGCGGCGCGAGCGTAGGCAAGAGCCCAATGACCGGTTCTTCCTCCGTATCCGCGGCGGCGGGGTTACCGGGCTGGGCAGGGCTCCGGAATCGACGGCCAAGCAGTACCTGGTGACCGCCATCGGCGAAACTGCCTGGCCCCGATCGCAGGCACGGGGCAGTCCTGAACGAGGTCGGCATACCGCCAAGGTTGGGGTTCAGGGCACTTACCCGCACCCTGACCGGCCCCGTCCCGGCGCCCGGACGGCCGGCTCGGCTACGGGGCGCCCGGGAGACCCGGGCGCCCCCGCCGCCGCATCGTGCGGTCCGCCGTTCCTCAGTCGCCCTTTCGGGTGCCGTTCAGGAGGGCGATGCCGTTCGGGGTGTTGCCGACGGCGATGGGGTCGACCACCTCGTTGGTGTCGGTGTTGACGACCGCGACCGTGTCGTCTCCCGAGACGGTCACGTAGGCCCGGTCGCGGGCCGGATCCACCGTCACGTGGGCCGGTTCGGTGCCGACTGTGATGGTGTCCACCACCGTGTTGGTCTCAGTGTTGATCACGGACAACGAGTCGGCGGCACCGTTGACCACGTAGGCGCGGGCACGGCCCGGGTCGACCGCGACCTCCCACGGTGCTTCACCGACGGGGACGGTGGTGGCCACGGTGTTGGTGGTGGTGTTGATCACCGAGACCGTGGCGTCCTCGCGATTGGTGACGTAGGCGCGGGCGCGGCCGGGGTCCACCGCCACGTCGACGGGGGTCTCACCGACGGCGATGGTGGTGATCACCGCGTTGGTGGCGGTGTTGAGGACCGAGGTCAGTCAGTCGGGCACATGCGAGCAGACCTCAACCTCGTCGCCGACCCCGGCGCCGGGGGCGGTATTACGGGGCGCCAGGTGGTCACTGTTCAGCCTGGGCAGAGGGCCAGCGCCATTGCGCGCTGCCCTGTGGGGAAGCACTCCACCGGGGGTGGCTTCTCCACCTCCACTCTCGCCGGCCCGATCTGGACCGAGATGGACTCCGTCCCTTCGAATCCGGTGACGGCACCACGGGTTGGCAGGTGACTGCCACGAGCTCAGGAAGCGGGCCTCGGTCACGGGGGCACAGGTGGTCTGCGTGAACTCCTCGGAAGGACCCCAGAACCCGTAGGGATCTCGGCGGCGTCGTCGTCGGCGCCGATGGTGACGGCCTCGCCCTGGGCGAGGTCTCCGGCCTTGGCCTTGGCCTTGGCCTGAAAGTCCCGCCCGCCCCCCTTCAGCCGGCGCCGGTACTGCCAGGTGCCCGCCGGTCAGCCGAGATAGTTCTCCGGGTACGCCGGCTCCCACCGTCTCCAGGCCTTGCCCGAGCAGTCCGGCGGCAGAAGTGTGAAGCGGTGCGCGTTCGCGTCAGCCCTCCCGTGACAATCCCCACTGCAGCCGCACTCGCAGACACCGCCCGCCGGCACCGTCTCGCCTCGATCCCACGACACCTTCACCTCGTCCATGTCACCTGTCTAAGGTCCCTGGGGCGGCCACGCGAACGAAGGCGGCCGGCAGGATCCCATCATCACCCGTCCGGACGCCACGGCGTCGGCGAGAGCAGCCGCCTCGGCCGTACCGGCACGGGTTCGCCGGCCGAACGGGCCAGACGCGGATCTCGTCCTTGGCGTCCGCGAGCGACGGGCGTCGGGAGTAGAAGGTCCGGCCGCGCGCTCGGAGACCTACTGGGGTGTGGCCGGTGACCCGGGGTCGGCGGGAGTGTCGACGCTGTTCAGCGCCCAGCGCTCCTCCAGGACGGCCATCACGGCTGGCCCCGCCGAACGATCTGCTGGCGTTTCTGCCCCTCCTGCTCCGTCAGCCCCCGGACCTCACCGCGCTCAGTTCTCGGGCTGTCCCCGGGTGGACCAGCGGCGGCACGAGATCCCCGTTCGTTCGCCGGGTCGGTGATCCTTGGGGGATGCGTGCCGCCCGCCTGATCCGTATGGCTCTTCTGATCCAGTCGAACCCCGGCCTGACCGCGGCCGCTCTCGCCCGTGAACTGGAGGTCTCCGAGCGCACCGTGATCCGCGACGCCCAGGCGTTGCAGGAGGCCGGCGTCCCCGTCCGGTCGGAGCGGGGCCGGGTGGGCGGGTACTTCCTTGCCGCGGGGTACCGGACCCGGCTCACCACGCTCGGCCCGAGCGAGGCGGAGACGCTCTTCCTGTCCGGCCTGCCCTCGGCGTTGCAGGATCTGGGGCTGTCGGACGCAGCGCAAACTGCCCGGCTGAAGCTGACCGCGACCCTGCTCCCGTCGGTACGCCAGGCCGCCGAGTCCTCGGTGCACCGCTTCCACCTCGACGCCCCGGCCTGGTTCCGCGAACCGGCCACCCCAGCACTGCTGCCGGAGCTGGCCCGCGCGGTGTGGGCGGACCGGGTCGTCGAACTGTCGTACGCGCGGCCGGGCCGGGACGGCGCACCGTCCCCTGCCGTGGCACGGGTGGTGGCACGGGTGGTGGAGCCGTACGGGCTCGTGCTGAAGGCCGGCACCTGGTACGCCGTGGCTCGCATCCCCGGAGAGCGGGAGGACCATGACGGTGGCTGGCGTACCTACCGCGTCGACCGGATCACCGCCCTGGGCCCCGTTCCCGGAGCGGACGAGCCGTTCGTGCGCGACCCGGCCTTCGAGCTGGCCGCGCACTGGGAGGCCCGCTCGGCCGCCTTCGCCCGCACCCTGCTGCGCACCACCGTCACCATCCGCCTGAGCAGCTGGGGGCTGCGGCGGCTGCCCGCCGTCGTGGACGGGGCTGCCATCGCGGACGCGCTCGCCTCCGCGAGCGCCCCGGACCCCGCAGGCCTGGTCACCCTCGACCTGCCGGCGGAGTCCGAGGACGTCGCCTTCGACCAGCTGGCCCGGCTCGGCGCGGACGTCGAGGTGCTGGCCCCGGCTCGCCTGCGCGCCCGCTTCCGTGAGCGCGCCGCAGCCCTGGCCGCCCTCTACCAGACCGACTCTCAGGAGGCGTGACCCGGGGAAGCCGCGGATCAGCGGTAGTCCTCAGCGGAGCCTTCCTTGCCGCCGTAGGTCACGTCCTCGAAGTACGCCCAGGCATCCGGCCGGCTGCCGTCCACGTCCGTCACCCCGTACACCCTGGCGAGTTCGCCGCTGGAGGTGGACTTGCCGTTCCACCGCTTCGCACGGTCCGGGTCGGCGGCCAGCGCCGCGACCGTACGGGCCAGGTAGTACGGGGACTCCGCGATCGCGAACGCCGGCTCTTGGGCGATCGCGTCACGCCAGTTCTCCTCACTCACACCGAAGTGGGAGAGCATCTGCTCCGAACGCAGGAAGCCCGGGGACACCGCGACCGCCGTGCCCCCGTACTGCGCCAGCTCCTGACCCAGCCCGAACGCGAGGCGGATCGGAGCGTTCTTCGCCAGGTCGTAGTAGATGTTCTCCCGGTAGCGGCGGTTGGAGTGCGCGGTGCCGTCCGTGACCTCCACATGCAGCGGCGCGTCGGAGCGGATCAGCAGCGGAAGCAGCAGCGCCGCCGTGATCACGTGCGAGCGCGCGCCCAGCTCCAGGATCCGCAGGCCGTCAGCGAGCGGTGTCTCCCAGCTCTTCTTCCCGAACACCGAGGCGACCAGAAGGTGCTCGCCGCCCCACAGGTCGTTGACGAGGATGTCGAGCCGTCCGTACTCCCGGTCGATCCGCTCGACGAGGGCGCGTACTTGGGCTTCGTCGAGATGGTCGGTGGGAACCGCGATTCCGGTGCCGCCCGCTGCGGTGACGAGTTCGGCCGTCTCCTCAATGGTCTCGGTCGTCCGGCCGACCTCGCTGGCCCGGGCCCGGGTGGTACGGCCGGTGACGTACACGGTCGCACCCGCCCGGCCCAGTTCCACAGCCTGAGCTCGTCCCGCCCCGCGGGTAGCACCCGCCACGAGCGCGACCCGCCCCGCGAGCGGACCGACAGGACTGGCCTGCTCGGTGTTCCGAGTGTTCTTCTGCCTGGTGGTGTCCTCGTTGCTCATGTCATCCATCGTTCCTGCCAAAACTGACAGAACACGTCACCCTTTACAGGGCAGCCGCGCATCGTCCCGGGCACCACACCCGCCACAGGGTGGATGCGGGCGTCGCTCACCTGTGGGCCGGCCGGCACGTTCAGCCGGCCGACCGTCGCGCTCACGCGCCGGCTACGACGCTCCGTCACACCACCGCCACCGACCCGGCGGAACCTCCCGCCCCGGCCGGCACGGCCGTGCAGCGGCGCCGGGGGCGGCGGACGCTGCCGGTGTGGGGCGAGTGGCTGCGGGAGTTCGACCGTCCGGTCTGCCTGCGGGTGTGCGGTGGAGGGTTCGGGCGGCGTGGCGCCGGCCGGCTGCCCGCCCGGGTGGGCGGGCAGGGTCGCGCGGCTCGATCTCACACGCCACGGAGCATCCCCGTCCGGCCGGTGGGCTGGTCGGGATCGCTGCCAGGGTCGGTGTCGGATGTCGACGGCACGCCTACCGGCGGAGGGCGCGTGAACCGTCCCATCGAGGCACCCCCCGCGTCAGTGTGCGGGCGGGGCCGGCTCAGCAGGCACTCAGGGGTAGCGCGTGTAGACGGCGCACTCGCCGCATCCCCTGTGCTGTGCCGCGGTGATGCCGGATCCGAGGTGGATCGCCGCGTTGGTGGGGTGGTAGACCCAGTCACCCCACACGCCGTAGTGCTGCACCCGGACCCAGGCGTAACCCTTGCACGAGCCTCCGCCGTATTTCGTCGTCTCAGCGTAGCTCTGGGTGACGGTCCCGCGGTACGTGGTGCCGCAGCTCCGGGTCCACGTGAACGTGCCCTGAGCGCTGACGCCTCCCTCGGACGTCTGCTGTGCGGCCGACGCCGGCGGGCCGCCGAGGAGTGTGCAGGCGAGCGCGAGCGTCGTCGCGGCCATGGCCGTACGGAACGTGGTGAGCGACATGAGCATCCCTTCATTCGCGGAGCGTGTGACGTACGCGGCGGGGTGATGATCCGCCGTGCCGTTCGCATGGCACGGAAAGGATTGCCGGTTGCTCCGGATCCTGACCATCGGAGTCGGCCCAGTGCGGACGTTGTGGGACGTCCCCCCTCTGACCTGCTGGGATGCTCGGCGGGATGCGGCCTTGCCGGGAAGCCGGCCCTCCTTGCGGCGGGGTCGAATGACACGGGCGTGGCGCCTCGGCCGGACTGCGGCGCTTTACGCCTCGGCTTCGCCGATCCGTGGGCCGTCCTCTGCTGGGCCCTGCACCGGCCGGCTTGCGGCGGGGCCGCCGAGGAGGTCGCCCGCCGGGTTTCGACCACGAGGTCTGCGAGCGGCGGAGCTCCGTGCCGCGCTCCGCCTGGCCGGCATCCTCGTCCGGACCGGTGCCGACCAGAGAGACGGAACCTGGGCCGGTTCCGAAAGTGCTGGTCGCAGCCATGCGTTGTGGCTGCGACCAGCACGGTCCGTCGTCAGTGCGAGGGGCAGGGTGCCTGCGTGACCTTGCCGGCCTTCGCGGTCGACGTGGAGGGGTCCAGGGTCAGGCACTTGCCGGTCCACTGGTTGATGAAGTAGTAGCCGTTGCCCTGACCGGTGCCGCTGAGGTTCACCGGGATGACGTTCCACAGCTGGCTGCCGGAGAACCACCTGGTCTCGCAGGGCCACCAGAAGAGCTGCGTGCCGTCACCGGGCGGTGTGCCGTTGTCGTACGGGACCGTCAGGCAGGAGCCGTTGCCCGCCTTGAGCCAGTAGTGGCCCTTGCTGTCGTAGTTCGGCCAGGTGGCCGTCCACTGGTGGCTGCTGGGCACCGAGTCCGCGCAGGCGCGCTGGGTCACCAGGCCGCCGCTCCCGTCCGGGAACTCGTCACCGCGCACCATGCACCGGTTCGACCCGTAGGTGCTGCGGTACTGCTTTCCGTTGACCAGCCACACCGCCGGGTGGGGCGGCTGGACGTAGGCGTCCCTGTTGAGCTTGGCCACGACCGAGACGGGGTTGACGCCCGGGGTGTCGCTCTAGTGGAGGCATCGCCTGCCCGGCGGGAAAGCGGGTCCTCAGCGGAGGGGTCGACATCACCAGCGGCTTCGAAAGCAACCTCCGCGTGGCGACGTCGGGCCCGAATGCCGCCGGTACCGTCTGGACAATGGCCGTCTCGGGGGCCGGCGATCCGGTGAGCGGCGAGTTCTACGCCATCTGCGCGAATGCCGCCGCCTGATCCATACGGCGCCCCTGCGCACGCCTGAGGCCCTCGCACCACTCCTGGTGCGAGGGCCTCGGTACGGCTCCGGCGGGCTCAGGCCCCGTCGCCTATCCCGGCGAGGACGAGCGGCAGCCGGGAGGCGCCCTCTGCGGTGACCTGCACCGGGGGCCCCAGCCCTGCTGGTGGACGTGGCAGGCCGGGTACTCGTTGGCCGGGGCGTCGCCGCAGGACGCCGCCATCTCGGAGACGTGCAACACGCCCACGGTGACGTCTGGGTTGAGCGCCACCTCGCGGAAGAGCTCGATGTCGGCACCCTCGCCGTCCGGCAGCAGCTCCGGCGGGGGCGAGGAGACCAGCAGTCGCGTCGACGGCCCCGGGGGCAGCGCTTCGCAGCGTCCATCCGGTTCGCGTAGTGCGGTGAAGCCCGGACCGGGGGCGTACCTGGAAGAGCACGTGCGCCGTGCGATGTCGGTGTGGACGAGGTCGGGCCGAGGGTGATCAGCGGGCGGTACGGAGCCTCGGTGACGACCTCCGTTCCGGCCGGTGGCCGAGCCCAACAGCGACCTCGCCGACCTCGACGCGGCAGACCTCGGACTCCGCCTGCTCATAGCTTGAGTGGACACCGGTCCGGACTGATCCGGGTTACTCCGCCTCGTTACCGTCCTCGGCGCGTCTGAGTCGGGGAAGGGCCGCAGGCCCTGGCCGGGCCCGCTGCCGGTGATGCTGAACAGGCAGCGGCCCAGGAAGTCGATGTGCCGGTCCTTGCGTGGGGCGAGCCGGGCGACGTTTTCATCCTTGACGTCGCAGCGAGACGCCCGGCAGCAGCAACGCGGTTCTTGCGCGGCCACGTCACCGCGTGGTCAAACAGCGCCACCGGTTCCTAGGCGTGCGTCCACGCCCCGCCCGTACCGGAAGCTGACGACCTCCGTTGCAGCAGCCGATCCGGGCGCTTTATGAACGATCGGTACCCGGCGTCCCGGGCGTCGTCTCCGCTTCTCTTCGCATGGCGGCGAGGTTGTTTCGGGCGATGAGGGTGTCGGGGTGGTCGGGGCCCAGTACCCGCATCTGGTCGGCCAGCAGATCGGCGAAGGCCTGCGCCGCTCCTGCCGCATCCCCCGCCTCACCCCGCCAGGAAGCCAGGTTGTTTCGGGTGACGAGGGTGTCGGGGTGATCGGGGCCCAGTACCCGCACCAGGTCGACCAGCAGGTCAGCCAAGGCCTGCACCGCTCCTGCCGTATTCCCCGCATCCCCCTGCCAGGAGGCGAGGTTGTGTCGGGTGGTGAGGGTGTCGGGGTGATCGGGGCCCAGTACCCGCACCCGGTCGGCCAGCAGATCGGCGAAGGCCTGCGCCGCTCCTGTGGGATCCCCCGCCTGCCCCCGCATGGTGGCGAGGTTGTTTCGGGTGGCGAGGGTGTGGGGGTGGTCGGGGCCCAGTACCTGCACCTGGTCGGCCAGCAGATCGGTGAAAGCCTGCACCGCACCCGCGGGGTCTCCTGCCTGCCCCTGCCAGGAGGCGAGGTTGTTTCGGGTGGTAAGGGTGTGGGGGTGGTCGGGGCCCAGTACCTGCACCTGGTCGGCCAGCAGATCGGTGAAAGCCTGCACCGCACCCGCCGCATCACCCGCCTCCCCCTGCCAGGAGGCGAGGTTGATTCGAGTGCTGAGGGTGTTGGGATGGTCGGGGCCCAGTACCCGCACCAGGTCGGCCAGCAGATCGGCGAAGGCCTGCGCCGCCCCCGCCGCATCTCCTGCCCGCCCCCGCCAGATGGCGAGGTTGTTTCGGGTGGTGAGGGTGTAGGGGTGGTCGGGGCCCAGTACGCGCATCTGGTCGGCCAGCAGATCGGCGAAGGCCTGCGCCGCTCCTGCGGCGTCCCCCGCCTCCCCCCGCATGGTGGCGAGGTTGTTTCGGGTGGTGAGGGTGTCGGGGTTGTCAGGGCCCAGTACCCGCACCTGGTCGACAAGCAGGTCAGTGAAGGCCTGCGCCGCTCCTGCGGCATCCCCCGCCTCACCCCGCCAGCCGGCGAGGTTGTTACGGGCCGTGAGCATGTTGGGGTGGTCAGGGCCGAGGCGGCTGCCGGTGGTGGTGGCGAGGTCCTGGAAGTAGTCGATGGCAGCGGTGACCTGGCCGGATTCGCCAAGGCTGCGGCCAAGGCGGTACAGCACTGCGTGCACGCCCGGCCGGTACAGGGCGTCTGCGGCGTGGCGGATCAGCGCGTCGGTGTTGGTGCGCAGGGACTGGGCGAGGTCGGTGTCCCGTTCTACGGCGGGCCAGGCCGCCATGAGGGCGTCGGCGGCGGCGCGCGCGGCGTGGTCGTGCTGGTCGGGGGTGAGGGTGTCGCGGGTGGCTCGCTGGATGAGCTGGTGGACGCGCACGGCCTGGTGGGGGGCGCCCGGGGTGTGGTTGATGAGGCTGAGCCGGTCCAGGGCCCTCAGAGCGCCGAACGCCTCCTCGGGGGTGACGGGTGCCGCCGGGCGCTGCCGTCTGCCCGGCCACCACTTCGGTCGCCACGCTCGTCCAGGGCCGGCTGTGGTGCGATGTGCGGCGAGGTGGGTGCGAGCCCTCCGGCCGGTCAGGACGTCCTGGGGTATTCCGTTGGCGTCGAGCAGGGCGGCCAGTTCGAGCATGGGCCGGGCCAAGCCTGCGGGGCGCAGCGTGTCGGCGCGGTCGATGGACAGGGACCAGGCAGCGGCGAGGGCCGCGGCCTGCTCGTCGGGTAGGGCCTCGGGGGCAAGGTCGGTGAGTTTCGTGGCGCGGTCGGCCAGCAGATCGCGGTAGGTGGCCGCGGTCTCGGCGGAGTCGATGAGGTAGGCGGCGGCCTGGGCCAGGGCCAGGGGCAGGTGTCCGAGGTCGCGGGCGAGGGCCGTGAGCTGGTCGGCGGGTTCGATCCGGCCTTGGGCATTCAGGGACGCGGTGAGGTAGGCGACGGATTCGTCAGCGGTGAACAGGCCGACCTCGATCCGGAGGCGGCCTTGCCCGAACAGGGCGGCATCACGGCGGCGGGTGGTGAGCAGCACGCGGCCGTGGGGGCTGGCCGGCGGCCACAGGCTGTAGCGGTTGCCGGGGTCGTCGGGGTGGACGATGAGATCGCTGGGGTCGGCGACGTCGTCCAGGACGATCAGCCACCGGCACGGCCGTTGCCCGGGCTTGGGGGCCAGCCAGGCCAGGAATTCCTTTGCGGCCTGGTCAGGGTCGTCGGGGTGGGCCCCGCACAGTTCGATGCCGGCCTGCGCGTATCCGCTCACCACGGGCGACTGCGCACTCGCCGTGACCCAGACCAGGACGTCCAGTCCTCCGTCGTCCCAGGCGGCGCGGGCGTAGTCGGCGGCGAGCTGGGTCTTGCCCACGCCGCCCATCCCGGTCAGCACCTGGCAGAGCACCGCAGTACCCCCGCCGGCGACCGCCGCCCGCAGCCGGTCTGCCTCGGCACGGTGCTGGAAGGAGCGTGCCGGGGATGGGACCACGCCGACCCGATGCGGCCAGGAGGCCGGCTCCCGCGGCGCGTGCTGCACGGTCAGCGTGTGGACGTAACCGCTGATGGCGGTTCCCCCGCCGGTGGCCGTTACGTCCCCGGTGCGGGACAGGTGTACCGAGGCGGAGGGTTCAGGGCCGCTTCCCGGGGCCGGGCCCCGGTAGCCGGTCACCGCCATCCCGTCGCCGGCGGCCCCGGCATTGCCGGTGTCCGCCACGGTCAATGACGGCTCGGGCTGATCGTCCCTTGCCCTGTGCGACGAGGCTTTCGCCATGGGTGCGGACCTAGTTCGAGTAGTCGATACCGGAGACGGAGTTCTTGCCGCTGGCCTCACCTGTCCGCTCGGCTGTGGCCGAGCCCCGCCCCCGGCCGCCGGGCCGCCGGATGCCGGTAGTGCCGCCGCTGCTGGCTTTCCCGGTCCGGGTGGCTTTGTCTACGGGTCCGGCAGAGGACGGGCGCTGGAACAGGGCCCAGACCAGGGCGGCGATGCCGGCGGCGGCCTGGACGGTGGCCCCGGCCAGCTGTCCGGTACCAGGGCTGTCCAGAAGCCAGATCAGCGGTGTGGACAGGACTCCGATCACCGCCAGCACGACGACCGTGATCTTCCATGCCTGAGACACAGCGGTTCCCCCTCGCTCCGGCACTGCCGCCCCCAGGAGGCTGACGGCCGCCACTCCGTATTGTCCCGTCGCCTGGCCCCGGAAACGCACTCCTCGGAGGAGTCATCTCCCGCTGACAGGTCTGCACTGCCGGCACCGCCAGGGTAGAAGCAAGTTACCTGCAACAGACCACCCGCCGCCGCCGGTCGCCGCTCCCGGCCCCGCCCATGCCGACGTCAAGAGACGGGGCCGGATCCCCGACAGCTGCGGTCACAAGACCCCTCGTCCGGGCCGAAAGCCGTCGCAACAAGACCGGAGCCAGCTGGGTCTACAATCACGCCAGCCATATTCCATACGGGACGACCCGTATGGTAAATGTTCGGGTATGACTTCCTCTTCTCCTGCACGCGGGCGTCCCAGAGACGAGCGCTCCGGTGCCGCCATCATCCAGGCGGCTGCCGAACTGGTTACGGAAAGCGGTTACGCGGCGATGTCCATGGGCGCGGTCGCGGCGCGAGCCGGTGTCGGCAAGGACACGGTCTACCGCCGGTGGTCGGGCAAGCCGGAGTTGGTCTATGAGGCGGTGTTCACCTCCACCGATACGGCGGTCCTCCCGGACACCGGGACGCTGGAGGGCGACCTGACTGCGGTCGTGCAATCACTGGTCGACGAGTTCTCCGCCCCGGCGGCCGCAGCGGCGCTGCCCGGCCTGCTGGCCGACTTCGCCGCCACACCGGAGCTCCGCGCAACGATCCGCTCCCGGTTCCTCCAGCCGGCCAAGCAACGGCTGACCGTGGTGTTCGAGCGGGCGGAGCGGCGTGGTGAAACCGGTGCGCAGCTGCCGGTCGACCTCGTCCTGGACATGCTGGCCGGGGCCGTCTTCTTCCACCTGGGGGTCGTCGGTGAACGCCCCGGACCGGACCTGGCCCGGCAGATCGCCGCGATAGTCGTCAAGGGAATCGAGGTCCGATGAACGGCTGGCTCCTCACCGCGGGCGGCATCGGGGCAGCGACCACCGTCATCCACATCCTCGCCGGCGGACGGTCGATCGTCCGCCCGCTCCTGGGCAGCGAGGTAGCCGTCGAGCCCAAGCGGACCCTGCACGTCGTGTGGCACATGGTCACCGCCGACCTGCTGCTCAGCTCCGGCGCCCTCCTCGCCCTCGCCTTCGCAGCCGCGCCCAGCACGGCACTCGTGCTGTTCATCGCCGCCCAGTTCTTCGCGTACGCGGCGGTGTTCCTCATCGTCACGCTGACCGCGGACTGGCGCCGGCCGCTACTGCAACTCCCTCAGTGGATGCTGCTGCTACCCGTCGCAATCCTCGCCCTCATCGGAAGCAGATGACCGGGGTCACCACCCTGCACCTGGGCACCGCAGAGGTGGAGCAGGTCCTGCGGCGCTTCACCCGTGGCGGCCCCAAGCACCCACCTACCAGGCCCTCGAAGAACTCGGCCCCATGGTGCGCACGATCCTCGTGTACGGCTACCTCGCCAGTCCCGGCCTGCACTGCGCCGCTCCGCGGGCGGCTCCGGGGGGAGGACGTGCACGGGGGCACCGTGGGAATCCCGCCCGGGACACCCAGCGGTCCCACCGGAAAGGGCAGCGTGCGGCTCCGGCGTCTCGCTCGGGGTCGCAGGAGACCGTCCTTGGCGGGGACGCGGCTACATAGGGTGACCTGTCCCCGCCTGCGGCTACCCGCCGTGAAGCGGTACGGCGTCCAGGGGGTCGTGCTTGCTGGTGTCGATGGTGCCGTCGGGGCGGTTGTAGACGTCGTCGGTGAGGGTGGAGTCTGGGCTCCAGTCGCCGGCGGCGTTGCGGTCCGCGCGGGAGACCGCCGCGGCGATCCACAAGCGGCCGTCGGCCACCTCGCCGCGCTCTACGAGGAGCTGGGCCACTCCCCCGCGCGCGCACGCGAGTTCGCCCATGAGTTCCTCGAAACCCACGCCGACGACCTGGCCGCCTGGCTCTCGAACGGCGCCGTTCCACCGCAACCCGGGAGCGCACCGTAAGCGGGCTGGTGAGCCTCGGACCCAGGCTAGGCAATCAGCGCGATGGTCAAATCCACTCAGTCACAGAGACGGCTCACACCCCCGTCCGTCATGGCCGGTAGGCGGCGCGACCCAGGCACTATCCGTGTCCGTGGCTTCGTCATCTACCCATGCGAACGGCCGCCTTGCCGCCGACGGGACAGGTCGTTGATTCCCTACTTAATGCGGTCGAGGAAGCCAAGCACCCGGTGGTTGACCTGCATCGCGGCCTGTTCGTCGTAGGACGGCAGGCTGCTGTCGGTGAACAGGTGCCTGGCGCCGGAGTAGAGGAACAGCTCGGCATCCGTCACCGTCTCGACGACCGCGCGGGCGGCGTCCGCATCACCCTCCCCGGCGAAGAACGGATCTGCGTCCATGCCGTGAATCTGAACCGGAACGTCTTGGGGCCAGGCGGCGCCGAACTCCGAGACCGGAACGCACGCCTCGAGCAGCAATGCACCCCTTGCGCCAGGGCGAGTCTGGGCCAGCTTCTGCGCCGGCAGGACGCCGAGCGAAAAGCCAACATAGACGAGTCCCGCAGGCAGCCCCTCGGCGGCGGCGGCTCCGCGCGCGATGATCGTGTCGAACCCGACGCTCTCGGCATAGGCGGCGCCCTCCTCGAGGCCGTCGAATACCTGCCCGTCGTACAGATCTGGAGCGTGGACGGTGTGTCCGGCCCGGCGCAACTGGTCGGCGAAACTGCGAATACCGGCGGTCAACCCGTGTCCATGGTGGAAGACCAGCACCTCAGCCATGTGGCTCCCCTCGTACTGCGGTGCCCGGGTGGCGCCGCGGCACGAGTATGGACCGCAGCACTGACATCCACGGGCCTCGGCCGAAGAGGACCAGGCCGGTGGTCCCTGTTCGGCGAGGTGGGCGGACTTCGAGGGCGGCGACTCGCCGGTCTGGTCAGCGCAGGTTCGAGCGGGCGGCCTTCAGCCGCTCGTCGAGAGTGCAGTTGTCAGTGGTGAGCTGGAGGACGCGTTGCTTCAATGTGTGTCACTCCCCGTGGCTCAGGTCCCTTGGCGGCCGGTCGGCAGGGAGCCGTTCTCATGACTGGCCGGGTCCGTCGAGGCGTTCCGTGGGACCGGCGAAGGAGAGGAAGAGAGTTCGCGTGGTGAGCAGCCAAGTGTCGTCCACCTTGCGGAACGCGTCTTCGTAGTGCCCCACCTGAACCGGGGGCCGCGGCAGTACGAGGCCATCCCTGTAGCCGTCGACACGGTAGGTGGTGAAGTAGGTGGTGGCGGCGGCGGTGTCCGCAGAGGTCACGGTAACCAGGATGTTGGTGCATATACGGCGTGACAGCCGGTCTGCGGGCCGGTTGCCGAAGTAGGTGCGCAGGGCATCGTGACCCGCAATGCGGCGGTCGCCGGCGGGCCATTCCCAGGTGCCGTCCTGCGTGAAGAGGTCCGCCACCGAGCTCGGATCCCCGAGGTCGAGCCGGTGGACGAACTCGACGACCAGCCGCTCGCAAGCCCGCTCTGCGAGCAGGCGTTCTAGTGGGTCAAGAGTTTCAGCATTCATGATCAACTCATATCAGACTGCCCTCAGCTGAGGGGGCCTCACCCGAGCCGGACCTCGGCTCCGGGCTCATGTTCTCCGGAGCCGCGCCCGTCCGTGAGCGGCCCCCACAAGCCGATGCGTGAATCAGAGCGGCCGGTCCAGTGGCCGGTCCACAGAACCTGAGTCAGAACCGCCTGAAGTGAACGAAGCCACCGTCGATCACCGTCATGGTGGTCCGGTGGACCACGATCGGGGGCAGCTCGTCTCATGCCGCTGCGATCAGACGGATGTGCTGTGTGTCATGGACGATCCGTCTCGGCGAATCGCCCACCATCAGTGTGTCGATCGCGACCGCGTGAACGGCTTCGTCAAGACCGCCCGCGACCCGCGCCTGGCCACGATCCGATCCCCCAGCTCAACGAACAACGAACCCTTTGCCCTCATGCCAACCGTGGACAGCGACGGGATGCGGGTGCCCAGCACCACTCTCCCCTAGAGCAGAAACCTGGACCTCTACGCAAACCCTCTGCTCGGCCACCAACCCCAGGCAAGCGTGAGGGTTGTATGACTTGTCCGGCACATGGCCACCATGGGCGGAATGCTTACCACTTGGTAGTGGGTGAGCGACCTGCCCGGTTTGCAGGTCGTACAACCACTCTCCGGAGCCCGGAGGCGTGCAGGGTTGAGCCCCGCGTGCGAGGAACAGCGTCCGGCGACCTCCTTCGTCCACGGACCGGTGGGTTCATCCCCGCGTGCGCGGGGAACAGTCCGGCGCCTCCGGAGCGAAGGTCAGCCCCTCGGGTTCATCCCCACGTGGGCGGGGAGCAGGGGCGCGTCGAGGTGCTCGGCGTGGTCGTGTTGGGTTCATCCCCGCGTGCGCGGGGAGCAGCCCGTCTCGCTACGGACCGGCGGGGTGGGGAAGGGGTCATCCCCGCGTGCGCGGGGAGCAGTCGTACTTGTTCCACGTGCGCGTACGCACCATGGGGTCATCCCGGCGTGCGCGGGGAGCAGGTTCGCGACCTGGCGCCCGCGCTGGGCCAGTGCGGGTCATCCCGGCGTGCGCGGGGAGCAGCGGTTGAGCTGCTGTGCCTGCTGCTGGACACCGGGGTCATCCCCGCGTGCGCGGGGAGCAGAGATCGCCAAGCTCGCGGGCGCTGTGGATGGCGGGGTCATCCCCGCGTGCGCGGGGAGCAGCGATGAAGTCCATCGCTGCACTTCACAAGCGCGGGGTCATCCCCGCGTGCGCGGGGAGCAGTCCCAGGTCCACACCGTCTCGCGGCGCACGCCGGGGTCATCCCCGCGTGCGCGGGGAGCAGCGTTCCCGAACTCCTACATCCGGGGCGCCCCACGGGGTCATCCCCGCGTGCGCGGAGAGCAGGTTCCGGTGGCTGCCGCCCTCGCCGGCGGCTGGGGGTCATCCCCGCGTGCGCGGGGAGCAGATCGCCGTCTCCCTGGAACAGCTGATGCCCGTGGGGTCATCCCCGCGTGCGCGGGGAGCAGGACGGGTCGTCCGCGACGGCCTGGAGGCGGCGGGGGTCATCCCCGCGTGCGCGGGGAGCAGGCGCTGTGCGCCCAGATCGGCGGCGACCTGTGGGGGTCATCCCCGCGTGCGCGGGGAGCAGGGTTGGACCATCAACGCCGACGGGACCGCGGAGGGGTCATCCCCGCGTGCGCGGGGAGCAGACGACGCCGCTGCTGAGGGGTTCGGGCAGGTGGGGGTCATCCCCGCGTGCGCGGGGAGCAGTGGCAGCCCCCGAGCGACCCCGGCCCGCTCGCGGGGTCATCCCCGCGTGCGCGGGGAGCAGTCATCCAGCTCGGCGGCGTAGTCCAGCGCTCGGGGGTCATCCCCGCGTGCGCGGGGAGCAGGTTGGGGCTGCGGCTGCAGCCAGCGGGTCGGTGGGGTCATCCCCGCGTGCGCGGGGAGCAGGGCTGTTCCCCCGGGGAACACCCGCGGCGAGGGGGGTCATCCCCGCGTGCGCGGGGAGCAGCGGTGTTCAGGAATTGGCATCGCGCGCGGATTGGGGTCATCCCCGCGTGCGCGGGGAGCAGTACTCGGAGAATCGGGAACGCTGCTTGAACCAGGGGTCATCCCCGCGTGCGCGGGGAGCAGGCACCCTGGAGCCACCGCGCGGTCCCGCTGCTGGGGTCATCCCCGCGTGCGCGGGGAGCAGGAGCTGACCTGGATCAGCGGCAGCCACATGGAGGGGTCATCCCCGCGTGCGCGGGGAGCAGAGGCGGAGCGGAAGGCAACCTGGATCTGCGCCGGGGTCATCCCCGCGTGCGCGGGGAGCAGTCGTCTTGCCGGAGCCGGTGTTGCCGACGAACGGGGTCATCCCCGCGTGCGCGGGGAGCAGCCGCGCAGCGCTGGCGCGCTGCCCTACTCGCCGGGGTCATCCCCGCGTGCGCGGGGAGCAGCACCGCCGGCCGCTGGACGGTGGGTCAGATCAGGGGTCATCCCCGCGTGCGCGGGGAGCAGGCCTGTTCGGCCAGCTGCAGCCGCGCGGTGAGGGGGTCATCCCCGCGTGCGCGGGGAGCAGACTCCGTGACCTGCGACTCTAGCGTCGGAAGAGACCGTTTCTCATCACTTCCCTGGAATCGTGCATAACGGAAACTTCTGGCTCATTCTTTGGGGCAGCGTTCGCCTTGATAGGAGTGTGGATGTTCCCGGTACGAGGCGACATCGCTAGCCAATGCAGCTGGGGCGCCAGGGCCGCCGACTGCCTCAGGTTCACCACTGATCGCCCCCCGGGATGGACGTGGGTCGTCCCTGCAGATGGAGAAAACAAGGCCGAGGTATGCGGTCAACATCCACAGCTGGGTTGCTTCGGGATCGGCGTCTTCGATCTTCGGCGCGAGACGGGCGCACAGCCCGAGGCCAAGCCCGCCGCCAAACCGGGAGAGCTGGCCCGATGCGAGGACCAGTGATGGAGATGGCCGTATGGCTGCGCAAGAACGTCACGCCCATGGAACCTCCTACCGTCAGCAGCTACACCGGCAAGCACGTGTTGGAGCGCGTGACGGGAGGTACGTCAGCAACGGCGAGTTCATCGCTGCCGCTCTCATCGCCGGCTCTTCCCTCCACCTACGACCAGCCGAACGTGCTGTTCCGCACGTGCACCCAGAACCTGGGCCAGATGAACTGAGCGTCCCTCGCAGCGGTGTCCAAGGAACCAGAGGCGGTAATTTCCGGCAACTCTCGCCTCTTGGGACGGGCACTGAAGCTCGGCTAGGTTTCGGTCGTCGGGCTCGGGACGACCTCACGAGGTGGGTTGTGATCCATCGGTGGTGTTCCGGCTCACGATGACGCCTTCCTCCTCAGCCTGGACGTGGGCCGGGAAGAAGGCGTTCGGCCAGCTCCTGCCCAGCAGTGATCCCGAGTTCCGCGGCGTGTTCGCGGAACCGCGGCGAGCGCGGCGCGTATCGGGCGTCGTGTCGGTCCGCCGGCTTCGAACGGCGGGTACAGGTCCTACGATCCCGAGCGCAAGCCCAGAACGCTGTGTTGCACCACGCCCGCGGGAAGGTCGCTCCTTGCCGAACCCCGGGCTGTCAACTCCACCAAACCAGCTCGCAGGTCGGCAGCGGGTTCACCCAGGATGATCGCGCTGATGACCAGCTCCAGCATCAGACAGTCGTACTCGGCACCCTTGCTCCGGTAGCGGTCTCCATCGGCCTCCACGACAGCGGAGGCGATCCTCCAGCCGCCGCCGGGCGCGGGAGCGAAGGACGCTTCATAGACTCCATAACCAGTCCAGCTCCGGTGCATGAAAAGGACGTCGTGTTCAACGAAGGCGTTCCACTTCTCGTCCATGTCCCTGGCTTTGTAGCCCCGCCGGATCCGGTCCCACTCGTCGTCCGTCCAGACACGGTCCGGCAGCTTGTCCACTGGTCCGGGCACGGTAATCGGGTGAAGGCGCCGGAACGACTCACGGCTG
This sequence comes from Streptomyces sp. NPDC012888, assembly GCF_042900645.1. Lineage (NCBI taxonomy): Bacteria > Bacillati > Actinomycetota > Actinomycetes > Kitasatosporales > Streptomycetaceae > Streptomyces > Streptomyces sp. NPDC012888. The sequence continues at coordinate 43,626 of NZ_JBIBBM010000012.1, forward strand.
AGTGGGGCATCGGCAGTCATGACACTGATCCTACAAATGCACCGCTCTCACGCGAGCCCCGGAGGTCGTGCCCGTTGAGCTTCGCCGAAGCGGGCGCCCTGCTCCACGACCGCTGACCGCGCTGCCCGATCGCCGCACCCTTTTCTGACGAAAACGCGGCCACGCGGCCGGCAGGCGCTCGGCCAGAATGTGGGCGGCGCGCTCGCCGTCGCCGAGGAAGAGACCGACGGCTGCGATCGCCGGGCGGCGTACCAGCGGATCCGGATCCGCCGCGTAGGGACCTCACATACCTGACCAGGCAGGTGGCCGGTCGTACAGTCGACATCTTGTGCGTGGATCATGGATGGCAGTCTCCAAGAGATCACTGACACCCACAGCGCCCGCACATACCGGACCTCTGGCGTCACATACGCCGCCGGGAGCACAGACCCGGGTTACTGCGGCCGGTCTGGCCACCTCGAGTGCACAGCTCGGCACGGCACGGCACGGCACGTCCACCGCTCAACGGACAGGTCTAGCGCTCACTCGCCGGTCACTCTTTCGCCTCCGCCGCGTAAGCGGAACCATGGATTCGAACAGGTATACGATAACGGTCCCTGACCTCCGGCCGAGCCCGGCCCGCCACTCTCGAACAGGTCCGCGATGCCCTGCGCCAGCCCGGTGTCGACCCGTGCGATATATGCGGCGCCGGCCGCGAGCTCGGCCTTACCGACCCCTGAACCCCGCCTGCGCCCCAGGCCAGCGCCCGCGGAACCGTCCGGCGGGTGCGCCGGCGCGCCCTGCACACCTGGTCGCGGATCCAGCAGCGCCAGGTGATGCGCGACCTCGCTCCAGAGCTGGAGGCGTTGATCACTGCGGTGACGGGCAGGGACAGCGAGCACACACGCTCCGTCCAGGGCTGCGCTGATGACGATCTCTGAGATCGGCCAGGGGACGCTCTTCCCTCCACGTCGTGGCATCAAGAAGCATGTGGAACGTAGGAGCGAGGAGCGCGTGTGGGGGCCCAGCAACCGAAACCGCCGGAACCGGCCTGGCGGCCGTCCAGGCCGGAGGACGGGGGCGATGTCACGCAGGGGCGCCGAGCGGCGGATGCTCGAGCACGCGGGGCTTGTACTCGACCAGCTGGATGCGGCCGTCGAAGGTGCGGTGGTCGATCATCTCGAGGGCAACGTCCGGGTAGCCGTCGTAGATGCGCTCTTCGCCCGTGGCCCCGGTGATCACCGGGAACATCACGACCCGGAAGCGGTCGACGAGTCCGGCTCGTAGCAGGGACCGGCACAGGCTGAGGCTGCCGATCGTGCTCAGGAGCCCCGAGCCACTCGACTTCATGGCGCGGACCGCCTCGACGGCGTCGCCGCGGACGAGCGTGGAGTTGGCCCATGTCAGCGGCTCCTCGAGCGTAGAGGAGAACACCATCTTGGAGGCCTGCGTGAGCTCGTCGACCGACGCCTCCTCTTCGGGCCTGAACTCGTCTTGTCCATTCGGAACCTCGCCCGCGGCGAAGCCCGACATCAGGCGGTAGGTGTTCGCCCCCATCAGGTAGGTGGCCTCGGGCTGCTCTCCGAGCCAGGCGAGGTACTCCGGGCCCTCGAGGCCCCAGAACCCGGGCCATCCCTCTCCCGATGCGTAGCCGTCGAGGGAGGTGATGAAATCGACGAGAAGCTCCGACATGGCGGTGTCCTTTCCTCGGCTGTCACGAGCTTGGACCGGCCGGGAACCCCAAACTCATCGGCCGCGCTGGGAGCAACGCGAAAGCCCATGACGGTACAGCCGATCAGGTCGACGGAGCGGCCCTTCGGAGGGCCGGGGACATACGTGACAGCTCTGTGCACGCCCTCAGTGATGATCTCCTGCCAGCGTCGACAACGAGTACTTCGTCCACGCGCCTACGACGGCGGCGGAGCCGGCGGACGCGCCGGAACATCCCCGCGTCGCGAGGAGGACACTTTTTGACCTGCGCCTTTCTACGCCCTTTGCGCGTTCTTTGCGATCGCGGCTTGAGGTAGTCCCTTCATTCCGATCAAGGTCAGACCGTCGAAGTCGACGGGGATGCGCCGCCGGGTGCCGGCTGTTCGGGGCGTGGCCCTGTTCGGTGGGGGCCAGGTGGATGAGTACCGCCTGGCCGTCGCCGACGACGGCCGTTACCCGGGTCCAGAGTTCGTCGCGCACTTTTGCCGAGACGCTTCCCACGAAGATCCCGGGGACGACCTCCGTTAGCCAGCGGCTCAGGGCCCCGCGTAGGTGGTCGGGTACTGCTGTGGTGGCTACGACGATCATTGAGGGCATGTCAGCTGCGTCGGCGCGGGCCAGGTCGCCGACCGCCGAAGCGGTCACCCGCGGCCGGCACCGCAACGGCGCCCGCAGGGCCTCCGTCAGCCGGTCCGCCGCCACCCCGACACCGATCGGGCCCCTAAGTGCCGCGCGGACCTGCTCCGGGTCGGCGGCTTCCACGACCGCCCGCGACCACAAGCCAGGGCCGGCGTCGGCCGACGGGACCAGACCCGAACCGACCGCCCACCGCCAGGCCGCCAACGGCACCTGCAGCCGGCCCGCAGCCTGGTTCTCGTAGCTACCTGCGGACGGCGCGGGCTGACGGCCGGCAGGGTGCAGCTGAGGGCGTCTTCGAGCGCCGGCACCACTGTCTCGCTCACCCACCTTGACATGGGGGACAGCGCCTGCCGCGCAGACGGACCGCCCCTCGATGTTGTCACGGCGCTAGCCGTCACCGTTCCGGCTCGCCACCGTCACGGTGGCGGCGGCTGAGCCGAGCCCCCTGCAAGCTCGGGCAAAATTCTTGATCCCGCGTTCGCCCTAGCGGGAAGCTGGGCGGCATGAACAGGGGAGAACTGCTCTCGGGCCGTTACGAGTTGGTGCAGCGGCTGGGGCGCGGCGGGATGGGCGAGGTGTGGGCAGCACGGGACCGCAGCCTGCGCCGGGACGTCGCGGTCAAGATGCTGGTCCTGGAACAGGGCGCGTTACCGGAGCTCGCCCAGCGGTTCGAACGAGAGGCGCTGGCCGCGGCTCGGATCAACCACCCGAACGTGGCCGCCGTCCACGACCGCGGTGCGCACGAGGACGTGCTCTACCTCGTGATGGAGAAGGTGGACGGCCGGCCGCTGAGCGAGTACGTCCGCTCTGGTCAGCCCATGCCGCTCGCCGAGGCGCTGACCGTTGCCGAGGGGATCTGCACGGCGCTGGTCGCCGCGCACCGGGCGGGAGTGGTGCATTACGACATCAAACCGCACAACGTCATGCTCACCGGCGAGGGCGAGGTGAAGGTCGTCGACTTCGGCATCGCCGGGTTCCTGCAGACCGCGTTCACCGCTGTGGCCCGGTCCTCCCAGCTGACCCCTGCGGGGACCGCCGAATACGGCGCGCCCGAGCAGTTCCTGTCGGCGCGGGGCGACGAGCGTTCCGATCTCTACGCACTCGGGTCGGTGCTGTTCACCTTGCTGACCGGGCGGCCACCCTTCACCGGACACAGCCCGCTGGCCGTGATCCGTCTCAAGCTCGATGACGACGCGCCCCGCCTGGACGCGGTACGGCCGGGCCTCCCGCCCGCCCTGAGCGACCTGGTCGCGACCCTCCTCGCCCGGGATCCGGCCCTGCGGCCGGGGACGGCCCGCGAGGTGCGCGAGCGGATCAGGGTTCTGAGGGGCGCCTCCGACCGCCCCGACACCACAGCGGTCGTCACCGCGAGCGCCCTCGTCGCCACGGTCACCGCTCCCAGGTCCGAAGCGGCACGCCGGGTGCTGCTCGCCCGGTTCGCCCGGGCGGCGCGGGCGGTGGCCGCACGCCGGGGCGAGGATCGGGTCCAGCGGCCCGCCGGGGCTGGCCGCGGGGCACCGGGTACCTCCGATGAGGGCTGGACGTTCGAAGTCGGCTGGACGGGCCGGGAACCACTGGAGTCATACGCGAAGGGCCAGGGTCTTTTGTCGACGTGGCTGGAGGGGCTGATCCTGTCGGCGGTCTCGGCGGGCATGTTCTACGTCCCCTTCCACGCAGGACTGGTCGACCGGGGGCCCAGCGGCAGGATGGACGGCGCATGGTCGCTCCTCTTCGTTGTCGCAGGGCTCGTCGGCCTGGCGGGAGCTCTGATCACGGTGAGCGCCGTGGTAGGGACCGTGCGCGCGTTGCGGGCGAGCGCGCTCCGGACAGGGGCCTCGCCATGGAGCCTGTCCGTCGGACCTGCGGGCATCGTGACCGTTTCCGCGGCGGGCCGTTGCCACTTCGCCTGGAGTGACATCCAGCGCATCGCCATCGAGCAGGTCCGGAGTACGGCGCCCCACCGGTTCACCGGCCTCCACCTCGACCTCGAACCCCACGCCCCCGTGCCGAGCGTGCTCCGGCCGGCCGGCTGGCCCTACGTCCGGCCGCCCGAAGGAAGGAGCCGGCTTGCCGTCTGCGTCCTGGGGCCCCTGACGGAGCGGCAGCGCGTCCAGCTCGTCGACGCCCTGGTCAAGCAGGGCGGCAGCCGCTGGGTTCCCTCACTCGTGTTCACGACCCCGCCGGCCCATCCGTGATCTTCTCCGAGCAGCGGACGGGTGGGGCGGGGAGGGGAGGGGCAGCCCGGCAGGGCAGCATCCTGACTGCCCGCCGCCGCACCGTCGACTGCACGACGCCGTCGTGGCCGGTTCGGCCCCCGCAGCGGGCCCGGCTGTGGCACCGTGACGACATGCGCCGCTGGTCTCTGCCTCCGCTTCTCGCCGGGTTGATCGCGGCATCCGGATGCGTCTCCGTCCACCCCGCCCCTACCCGGCCCGCGTGATCCACCCCGTAGCGAAGTGGCCAGTGGGACTTCACTCGCCCCCGCCCCCGCCGCTGTGACCGCCGCCGGAGTGCGTATCCGTATCCGGGCCGGGACCGGGTTTGCCGTAACGACGATTGCCGCCCGGTCGCCTTCGGGGCTGGCCCGCTGGGGGTGGCACGGGCCCTTCCCAGCGCGGGCTGCGATGAGGAAAGACGTACTCCAGCATGCGCGGGTCACGCTCGGCCTGTTGGAGATGTCGCCGGCCCGCAGGGCTCATTCGACGCTCCGCGCCCGCCACCAGACCCCACGTGGCCAGCCCGCGGCCGATGTTCTCAACCTCCGGGGAGCGTTCGAGGACGGCTCGTACGGTGTCGATGTCCGCCGGGCGCCCGCAGAAGGCGACCAGCACGCGCTCGACCGGATGCAGAGGTTGATCCCCCTCCACGGAATGCACCTGCGCGTTGCGCACCACGAGCAGCCCGCGCTGGTGCAACGTGGTGACCGCGCTGTCCACCACATGCCGGGCCCCGCCCGCCAAGAACGCGACGTCATACACGTCCAGGGGTCTCGTCTCGCCCGAGCCCCTGACGATCCACCGGAACACCCACCGCATGCCAGCCCCCCGTCACGGCCTGCACCTGTCACCTGACAGTGCGGCCTTCCCCTCAAAGTCTGACGGCCCGCGATCAACTCCGGGGCACAGGACACCCTGGGCCAGTACGAGCTGGAACGCCAGAGTTGAGTGGCAGTGACCTGAGCGCGGCATGCGTCCACCCTCCCCCGGCTCACATCACACAGCCGTGCTCCCGTCGAACCCTGCGCTGCGCCCTGGCCAGCATGCAACGCGGCCAGCGTCGCAGCGCAGAGTCCGGCTCGCGCGCCAGCTAAAGCCTCGTGACGTTTTCCGCCTGGGGCCCCTTGGGCCCTTGGGTCACGTCGTACTCGACCAGGTCGTCCTCGTACAGTTCCTTGAAGCCGGTGGTCTGAATGGCGGAGAAGTGGACGAACACGTCCGGGCCTCCATCGTCCTGCGCGATGAAGCCGAAGCCCTTTTCCGCGTTGAACCACTTGACCTTGCCAGTTGCCATGCTGCTCTCCTCAGAGTCGGTCGGCGATACCGTATCGCCCCGTGAACAGCCCATATGGCGAATGACACAAGATCACCTCCGCTGAGCCCCGCTCCATGTGCCCGGCACGGGCGAATGCTCCGCGCCGGCCCGCGTTCGTGGACCGGTGGTCGCGCTCTGCACCGGCCGGCTGTGGTCCCGCGGGCCGTGCCCGGGCTGGGCAAGGAGCAACCCGGGTACTGAGGCGGGTGTCACCAGGTGATGACGACTTCTCCGTCACCGCCCTTGACGCCCGCTCCGCCCTTAGAGCCGGCCTGTCCGGCCCTTCCGTCCAGGCCACCCGGCATGGGCGCCGGGCCCGCCACCGACATCGAGGACGCGGGCAGGTGCGCTCGATGGCTGTGCAGAGGGCAGTTGCCCGTTGTAAGGAACAAGGGTTCCAAGAAAGAACCGAGGGTTCCAGCACGCTAGATACTCGACGGGCCCTATCCGCGTCTGTCACGAGGTCCGGCTGCTAGCTGTACCGGTGCAACGGGGCAGCCCCAGCAGCCGGACCTTACAACCGAAAACGATGACGTCTACCGCAAATCTGCGGCGGGCGCCTTCAGCATGCCCAAAAACCACTCACACGTGAACATCGGCCTTGCTCTCCACGCGCCTCATCCGATCCACTGTGCTGCGTGACTCTCGGGACGGTCAGCACCCCGTTGCACCGGGGAGTCCTGGTCACCTGTCAAAGAACAGACGCGGATACCGGCCCAAGGAGAATGAGGCCATGAAAGTGACCGTCGAGTATGCGGTGGGCGTAGTGCTGCTGACTTCCAGCAAAGCTGTCGAGCTCATCGGAGATCGTTGGGATACAGCTGCGAGCTGGACTCAGGCGGGCGTGATTGCGGCTGCCACCGGGCACGTAGTCATCAACGGTGTTGATGAGTTGATCAGCATCACCCGGCGCGTACGCCGACTGATGCTGATGGCGGATGCCCTCGATGAAGACAGCAAGACCAATGGCGCCGATGCCGGTGTCGCCTAGCGGCCACACCGCAGGCGAGGCCGACGCTGGCGGGACCGTCACGTCGGCCTCTTCGGCGCGCTTCGAAGATCTCTTCCAGACGCTCCGCCCGAAGATTGCCGCCTACGTGCGGGCGCGGTTCCCGGCACTCAGTTGGTCCGACGCCGAAGATGTCGCCGCCGAGGCGCTCCAGTACGCATACCGCAATTGGGAACGCATAGGGCAACTGGAGAACCTGACCGGGTACGTGACCCGCACAGCCCACCATAAGGCGATCGACATGCTGCGAAGTCTCCGACGTGTGACCCTCGCCGACGAGGCGACTCTCGTAGCGCTGATCGACGAAACCGCCCGCGATCAAGTCTCCGAACAGATGCGCGACTCGGAAGTCTGGGGCATCGTGCGTGAAGCAGTCGCCGGCTTGAAGCGAGGAAGCCTACGCCACGTAGTCAGCCTGCAGGCAGCTGGGGCGTCCGATGCTGTCATCGCGGAGGCTCTGGGGATCACCACGAACCAGCTCCACGTCCAGCGCAGCAGAGCGATCAAAGAGCTGAGGAGACAACTCGCCGCGTACATCAGGGACGGTCATGCCCGGAAGCATGTGAAGGCTGAATCGGCGTCGCAGTCCTCAACAACTCCCCGGAGTGTGCCGAAGCGGCTAAGCGCCACCCGATCAAAGTCCGTGAAGAGCTCAGAAGCACCCAAGCGCAAGGGTCGCCCCGGTATTTCCCCGGAGGAAGCCGCAGACGTGATGCGCAAGGCTGGGTTTGAGCCTCTGGAGCCGTACCCTGGATCGAACGCTAAGTGGCGGTGTCGTTGCATCACCTGCGGGAAAGAGGTGCTTCCCCGCTACGGGACCGCGAGAAAGGGGCACGGATGCCGGTACTGCGCGGGACAGGTAGTGGACCCTGAGGCCGCCGCTACCGTCATGCGCGAGCGTGGCCTGGAGCCTATCGGCGCCTACCCCGGCGCAACCAAGAAATGGGCATACACCTGCCTGACGTGCGGGCACGAGGGCGCAACGACTTACCACTCAGCGAAATCCCAGGCCAGTGGCTGCATCATGTGCGGCCGACAGCAGGCAGGTGCCAGACAGTGAACCCTTTCCAACCTGACGGCGTGGCCTGGCGGTCGGCGGCTCGGGGACGGTCGGCCTCTGGCACCCCCGAAGCCACCGACAGGTCGACACCCTGGACTTCGGCTCCGCCGACGTCATCTCCCTGGCGTTCAGCCCGGACCGAAAGCCGCTGGCCGCTGGGAACCTGTCTGGCGAGACGCAGATCTGGTCCGCCCGTACCCGCAAGCCCCTGCACACTTCGACGCGAAGAACGCCAAAGACGCGTCGCAGCTCCGCCAAGCCATCGACGGTGCGCCCATCACATCCCTCGGCTTCAGCCCTGACAGCACCCGCCTGGCGGTGGCCTTTGAACACCACCTCGTGCTGTGGAAAATGCCCTGACACCCCGGGACGCCTGCCGACCGAGGGTGTATCGGCCGGACGGGGGATGAGATTCACCGAAGAAACGCTCCGCTCACACCCCTGCCCAGTCGCACGGCAGGCCGGGGGCGGAGGGGTGCGCAGCGGACCGGGGCGGTGCACGTGCCCGTCTGCGCCGGTATGACAGCAGCCGCTGGTGGGCGACCGGACGGCGCCGGACCCCTGCTCGGGGGAAGCCCAGGGGCTGGCGCCGGCATCCGGGGCGGCGGTCCTGTACGCCCCCCGTGTCTGCACGCAGGTCCTGATGAGCCGCCAGAGGGGCGTTTGCGTCGAGCAGATGAACGATCACCCGTGAGCGCCGAGGGCTCCACGCCCCCCCCTGGAGCGTCCAGCGGCCCTGTACGGGTGCGGACGGTGAGATTTCCGTTCGGCCCCGCAGGGGATCGCCGTTGTAAGGCACAGGCGGAGCTGTTCCGCAAAGGCGCCATGCATGGAATCGCTTCAACCGCCCTGCACGAGTTCTCCAAGCGGTCGGTGGCTGATCGTCAGGGGTTCTTCTGCCAGGTGGTCACCCTGAAGGTGTAGTCGACAGCCCACTCGACCTGATCTTGGCCAAGGCGGGTCCACTTCACTTCCTCGGCGAGGGCCCGAGCAACCTTGCCTTCAGAGGTCTCTACACACAGTACGGTGCCGCGCTTGATCGGGTCCTCGTCCTTGAGTAGGTCGAAACCCTCGACGGTCTGGATCCCGCCTCCTCGGGCAGCCTCAAGGCACTGTTCTGCAGTCGTGATCGGCGTATTGACTGCGCCTGCGTTGGCGACGTGCACTTCGAATCCGAAGGAGGCGCACCTGGTGAGCGCAACGTCCGCCTCCTCGGACACGGCGACGCGGCTGCGGTCCGATCCCGCTCGTCCCTCGTCGAAGTCGACGAAGGCGTTCCAGCACTCGTTGGACCGCGGGGTGCGGAGCTTGAGCAACCGCTCGGGGTATGCCAACTGGTATGCCGACTTGGGTTCCTGAGACGGAGCGCTTGTCTGACCCTTGCTGGGGGCGGCGGACCCCGTCGATGCACGCGTAGGCGCCTGGGACGGCGTCACAGGGACCATTGCGGGAGGCTTGTCGTCATCCTTGTCCGCAAGCATGGGCGCGATGAGTGTGGCCAGGCCACCGAAGAGGGTGGCCGCCACTCCAAGGGCTGTGAGCTTGTGCAGCATGGTCCATCCAGAGCCGCCTCCACCAGTGGGATCGCTCCCTGAAGGTCCCTGACTGCTCGGGACCGTATCCCCGGGGCTTGAGAAGCCATCCTGGTCCGGGGAAGATCCGCTTGTGGTCACTCTCTACACCTCTGGTGGGTAGATCCGCTGGGAGCGGCATGCTATCGCCGCCATCCACCGCGATGCGCAGGCTCTCGGGTTGAAAACCAGGCATGCAGGCCAGAAGGCAGAGGCCGAGTGCAGCAGCAAGCACGGCCCGTACCACCGCCCGCCGCAGTCGGGGTCCTGCGGCAATCACCAGCAAGTGAGCCTTTCTTCCAACCTCACGCTGATGCGTGGTGAAGGACGAGGACGGCCTTCACGAAGTTCGTGATGCGGTTCGTGCTGCACCGGAGCTTCCGTAGGAGGCGCCAGCACTTCAGCGTGGCCATGGCCTGCACGCCGAGACAGCGGATCTTGGCGTGCGTGCTGTTGTGCAGGCGCTGCCACCGCTTGAGGCGACGGCCGCGGAAGGGCACCCGGATGGATCCGCCGGCGCCCTGATACGCCTTGTCGGCCCAGCACTTGGGGCCAGGCTCGACGAGCGCGTCGACGATGCCGTGGATGCGGGCGGCGGTCAGGTCGTGGGTGGAGCCGGGCAGGGCGGGCGAGACCCAGAGCAGACGTCCGAAAGGGTCGATGAGGACCTGGACGTTCATGCCGTGACGCTTGTGTTTAAAGGGCTCAGTGTCTCAGCCACGACAGGCTCAGGTGCATCGTGGGATGCGAGTGCACAGCCTGCGGGACAGAGGCAACGCCCACGTACAACAACGTGAAATCCGGACACCGCTGCAGTGCCTGCCCCTACAGCCGGCAGGCCGAAACGCAACGCGGCAAGGCGCCGTGGCCCGCAATCGACGCGCAACGGGTCGCCCCCAGAGACAGCCATACAGATCATGATCGATGCCCGCTTCAGGCCGTTGGATCCTTTCATAGCCTCGGCTGCGCCATGGCGGTGTGAGTGCTCGAACTGCGGGCTGGAGAGCAGCCCCACCAACCACTCCGTGAACAGCGAGAACACAGGCTGCCGCTACTGCCAGCGCCGGAGCGTCGAGCCACAGCAGGCCGTGAAGCCAACGCGACGACGGCCCGCCAGGCGCGCACCGCCTCAGCGCGGGCCACGGCGGATTCGGGCGCATCGCGCAGCGCGGCCTCTCATCGGTCGCGGCGTCGAGCAGCACCGTGAGCGCGCGGTGGCGCAGGGCCTCGGCATCCGCAGTCCGCAGTTGATGGCCCTCGAGGTCCAACGCCCCTCCAGCCGCCCAGCCGAACCCGTAGAACTCCTGGACTTCCTCGTCCGTGGCGCCGGCACGGGCCGCCCACTGCGCCGCCACTCGGACCTGCTCGCCCGGGTCATGCTCGGCCAGCGCCCTTACGAATTCCCGATCCCTGTCGAGCAGCGCCTGTCGCTCGCCGGCAGCTGCATTCCGGCCGTCTCGGTCGCTGTGGCGGTCCTGGGCGTAGCCGTTCTTCACGTATGCGGCCCGGTCCGCGTCCGAGCCCTTCAAGGCCCGTTCCGCCGCAGCACGGGTCTGCGGTGCGAACTCTGCGGGGTGAGTGCGTACGACGCGTTCGCAGAACTGACGATTGCGGGTGCGGGCGTCCTTCAATCTCTTCTTGGCTTGTTCGAAGCCCCCACCCCGGGGGCAAGCCGGTCAGTGATGGCAGCATCGCCCCGGGTGCTGCGTAGCGCGTTCCACACCGAGGTCCGTAGCTCGACCGGCAGCACCGGGACCGCGATCCACGCGCTCCGGCAGCCGCCGCGGCCAGAACCGCCTCCGCCGCTGCCGGATCCACCGCCGTAAGGAAGGACGCAGCGGGCACCGAATCCGACGCCCGTACGAACGTCGCCTGACGCGGAACCTCCTGAGCCTGGACCGGACTCCCCCCAGGGACCCGGCAACTGCCACCACTGCCGTAGCAGAGGTCAGCCCGGTGCGAACGACCCTGCTCCGCCACGCGGGACAGTCGTTGTGCGCAACGATCCGCAACCGGCTCGACATCAGCCACAGGTGGGGCCGGTCTTGAGGACACCCTCGTATAGCCGGGCAGAGTGCTCCGGGGATGGGGAGCCGAGCGAGTGACAAGTGGTCGCCTCGGTCGCCCAGTCACGCAAGCGACCGCGCGGTGGGACCTTTGAACGAGTGCGGCATTGGCGGAGGATGGCTCAGGAGAGCAGGTCCGCGGAGCGAAGCGGGCCCTTCGGTACCGGCAGCAGGAGCGTCCAGACCAATGCCCGCACATCCCATACGTCCCGATCGCACCGGCTCAGCGTCCAACGCGGGCGTGGACGTGCTGACGTTCAAACCCTCCCTCGTCAGGACGGTGGTCAGGGAGGTCACCCCACTTCACCTCTCGCGGTCGGCCGCTCGTGCTGCCTCGGCGGTGACGGAGACCGTACTGACGGGCATCATCGACGGCGCGCTGCAAGGAGCCCGCGAAGTAGGACGCAAGAAGCTGCTTCCCGAGGACCTCGTGACGGCCATCGGCCGGGATGTCGAGTTGGAGGTGGGCGGCAGGTGGTACGAACACAGTCCTACGTTCAAGGGGCTGACCGGGGTCGTGTACGACGCTGCGGGTATCGCCGTCCCCGCTCCCAAGCGCAGCAGGTCGCGTAAGGCGAGTGCGGTGCTGGGCGCCCACAGGTTCGAGGCCGGGGTCAGGAAACTGCTGCGCGACCGGGTTACGGCAGCTGTCCCGGCGATGGTCCGCGATCTGGACGGGCTCGCGAGCGTGTTCCTGACGGACCTCGCCCGGGACGCGGCCATGGTGGTCCGGGAAGGCGGGATCAAGCGGTTCGGCACGGTCACCGTGGTGACGCCGGGCGATCCGGTTGATGCGCCTGCGCCCCTGCCGGAGTCCGTCCTGGCCCTGTCCACCAGATCTGGGGACAGGCGGACCATCGGCAGGGACGACGTCCTGGCGGCCACCACCATCCAGCTGTTCGGCGAAGTCAGGGGACGGGCCCTCGCCGCGGCACGCGAGGCGACCGAAGGCGGTAAGGGCGGCTGAGCGGGGACGGCCGGTGCGGCGGCGCCCTGCTGGGCCAGGAGGGGGCGACGGCCCGGTCGACGCCGGCGCCCCGGCCGTGCGCGGCGTTGGCTCCACTGCCCGATAGACGGTCTGGGTGACCGGGCCGAGCTGGCGCAGGAACGGGCTCAGGTCGGCGCCGGCCCCTCTGCAGCAGGAGCATCTGCCCCGCCATCGCCGGCCACTCCTCCCCCGCCGTCAGGTCGGCCGGCACCCGGTCGTCGAGGGGAGGGCGCAGCTCGTCGGCGGCCCGGCCCGGGGGAGCTGCTCCTCGCCCTGCGTGAGTTCCTCCTCCTTGTCCGTACGGAGTTTCCGGGCGGCGCGCGGCGTACGGCGCCGGAGATCGTCAGCAGCAGGCGGAAGCCGTCGCTGAGTTCTGCGCGGCCTCGGCCAGGGTCGCCAGGGCCTCGGCGAACGGATCGGACACGACCCGGCCCGGCCCGGGGTGGGCGCGGGGGCAGGGGGGTGGACGCCGGGGGCTCTCACCGGCAGAAGTAGGAGAGCGCTAGTTCTGCCGGTGGGACTGCATGGTCAGGGCCGGGTGCCCGGTGATGGACTGGGCGCAGGCCGGAGGAAGAGTGCGGGGGACGGCGGGCCGGAGCCGCCGATGCCGGGGGTTCCCGATGTCGTGACGGGTGCCCCGGGTGGCCGCCCCTGGCGACCGTACGTGCCTTCGCGCTCTCCTCCCGCCGCACGGCCCGACCGGTACCGCCGGTGGGGCGGTCATCCCTGTCGAGCACGGTCCGGTATCAGGAGTTCCATGTCTCACCACCCTCTCTCCCACGGTTCCCGCGCCGGAACGCGGCGCCGGCTTCGCGCGCTGGCCCCGCTGCTGGCGGGCTGCGTCGCCGCGGGCTCGCTGGTCTCCGCGACGGCCCCGGCGGCCGTGGCGGCCGGGTCGGGCAAGGCGGACGCCTTCCGTTCCCTCAGGAACGCGCCGCTCAAGCGGGACTGGATGAAGGGCCTGGACGGCCGCACCCCGCTGTCCCGGCTGTCGATCCTCGGCACCCACGACACGCTGTCCATCCACGGGGGCTACTTCGCGCAGACCCAGGAGGACCTCGGGGACAACGCGGTGACCCTGACCGAGCAGCTCGACAAGGGGATCCGCGCCCTCGACGTGCGCGTGCGCGTCACCGAGAACGAGTTCTTCACGATCCACCACGGCGCGATCTACCAGAACGCCAACTTCGACGACGTCCTCACCAAGGCCGATGACTTCCTCAGCCGGAACCAGGGCGAGACGATCGTGATGCGCCTGAAGGCCGAGTGCCCCATCGGCACCGGTGGCGGCGCCACGGGTTGTACCAACGACCCGTCCAACGTCTCCGCAGGCGTGATCGCGGCCATCTTCGACCGCTACGCGAAGAAGTACGGCAACCGCTTCTACAAGCCCTCCGTCACGAGGAACAGCCTGGCCTCGACACCCACCCTGGACCAGGTCCGCGGCAAGATCGTGCTCGGCACCTTCGGCGTCTCCGACAGCACTTCCAGCGCTTCCTACGGCGTCAGCGGTTTCCACTCCAACCTGGCGGACGACTGGAAGCCGAAGGACGCCGATACGAAGTGGAACGGCGTCAAGGCGAACATCGACAGGGCGAGCGCCGACACCGGCGACAGCTGGTACATGACGTACACCTCCGCCACCTCCAACCTGGCCGAACCCAGCCCGGAGCAGTACGCGGGCGGCTACGTGGACGACTCGGGAGGCGTGGTCAGCTACGTACCCGGCCAGAACCTCATGCTCATGAACTACCTGAACAGCAACGCGACCAGAGGCCGCATCGGCGTGGTCATGTCGGACTTCCCCGGCTGGGCCCTGATCCAGAACATCATCGACCGCAACAAGGACGCTCTGGTCAAGGGCGACCACCCGGCCCTCTGGACGGTCAACGACGGCACCAGGACCTACGAGAACACGAAGTACCGCAAGCGGTGCATGGTGCGCGGACCTGAGTTCGACAGCTCGAAGGCCGGTGGACTGGTCACCCAGCGCGAATGCCAGTCGACCCCGCCCAGCAGCCACCAGTGGACGGCCGAAGAGCCCAACTACGACGGCAGGGGCCACTTCTGGGTCAAGGCGAGCAACGGCAAGTGCCTGACCGTTCCCTACAACAACGGAACCCCGCCGGCCGCGGGCACCCAGCTGTTCTGGTGGGAGTGCGAGACCCGCTGGTTCTCGGGCAGCCAGATGTGGAACATCGTCCCCACCCCGGTCGAGATAGCGGGTACGTCCCGCACGGCCTACGCCTTCATCAACAACTGGACCGGCAAGTGCCTGGCCATCGACCCCGCCACCGCGAGCGTCGCCGGCGGCAAGGTCACCCAGGACGCCTGCCCGAAGTAGCGGTACCGCCCGTGCTGGAGCGGCGGTCAGGACCTGCGTGAACGGGGCCCGCACCCACCCGGGTGCGGGCCCCTTCGAGCGGCCCGGCGCGGCCTCGTGGCTGCGTGGTAGCAGCCGGGGAACCGTCCCCCCGGCCGGCAGAAGAGGCCACGCAGCCACAGGTCGGGGGTGAACTCGTTCGGACGCCGGTGACACGGGGTCGGGCATGCCGCCCCGTCGGCCGGGCCGCAGGTCCGGGGTCCGGGTCCGGGGGCTACAGCGTGCCGGCCAGCCAGACCGCCGACGGGGTGCCGTCCGCGCCCGTCAGGGTGACCGGCGCTGCCGCCGACCAGGTGCGGTCGGTCCGCCGCGCCGTGTGCAGCACCTTGCCCGTGGTCGTCGTCGCCCCCAGCTGGAACTCGCCGTCGACGGCGGCGCCCGCGACCGACGAGACGGTGACCGCGCCGAGGCCGCCCTTCAGTTCGGCGAAGCCCTCCCAGGTGCCGTTGGCGCGGCGCATGGCGTGGTACTGGCGGGTGCCCGCGTCGGTCGCGACGACCAGGTGGGCGTCAGCTCCGGTGCCGGCCAAGGTGACGGCGGTGACCGGGCCGGTGGCGCCGGCGGCCCGGGTCACGTCGCCCCACTCGGACCAGTGGCCGGCGGGGGTGCGGAGGGTGTGCCACACCTTGCCGCCCGCGACGGCGGCGACCTGGAGCCGGCCGTCGACGCTCGCCGTCGCGACCGCGCCGACCGTGCCGATCGGGCCGGCGGTTCCCCGAACTTCGTCCAGCCGCCGTCGATGCGCCGGATGCTGTGGTAGACGTGCCCGTTGCGGCTGATGTCCGCCGTCGCAGCAGCAGGACCGCGGTGCGCACCGCCCCAGCCGCTACGACGGCCAGGTGCCGCGGGCGTAGCGGCTGGGGGTGGTGCCGGTGTGGCGTTTGAAGTGGCGTGTCAGGTGCGACTGGTCGTAGAAGCCGGTTGCGGGGGCCACCTCGGCGGGCGGTAGCCCGGAGAGCAACAGGCGTCGGGCACGGTCGACGCGGCGTGCCATCAGGTACTGGTGCGGTGCGATGCCGAAGGTGGCGGTGAAGACGCGCACCAGGTGCGAGGGGTGGGCGTTCAGCAGTTTCGCGGCCACGTCCAGGCCGACGCCGTCGGGCAGACGGGCGTCGAGCAGCTCGCGCAGGCGGTGGGCGAGGCCTCGGTCGGCGGGCGGATCGGTCACCGGCTGTGGGCGCAGGTGGTCGCGCAGCCGGTCGCCGATGAGGGCGAGGCGGCTCTCCGCCTCAAGGGCGTCGCCGCGGTCGGCCAGAGCCGTGTGGAGTTGGGCGACACGCAAGCGCAGCAGCGGGTCGAGCAAGTCGGGGCTGTCGACGGCCGGGCCGATCATGCTCTCGTCGAGCCGGGTCAGGTCCAGGTAGAGGACGCGTTTGCGGAAGCCGTGCGCAGTGGCGGGCGAGCCGTTGTGCGGGACCTGAGGGGGGAGCAGGGTGACGGTGCCGGGGGCGGTGCCGTGCTCGCGGCGGTCGAGGTCGTAGCGGACGGCGCCGTCGTCGACGATGAGCAGCGTCCATACGTCGTGGACGTGCATCGGGTAGGCGTGTTCGGTGAACTGGGCGTGGAAGACCTCGACGACGCCGGACACGCGCGGGCGCCACGCGGAGACCTCGTTCCGGGCTGTCACCATGCAAAGAACGTACAAGAAGTCGGGGCGGGGCGGTTGGCAGGCTGCCGGCATGACGATCGAGAGCACCCCTGCACGGTTCGACACCAAGATCGCTGTCCTGTTGCGTGAGGATCTGGAGCCCTGGCAGCGGCTGAACGTAACCGCATTTTTGGTCAGCGGGCTCGGCACCGAGCTGCCCGAGGTGATCGGCGAGCCGTATGCCGACGCGGACGGCACCCCGTATCTGCCGATGTTCCGCCAGCCTGTTCTTGTCTTCCAGGGCACGAAGGAGGCGCTCACCACCACGCACGGCCGCGCTTTGGCGCGTGCGCTACCGCGGGCCGTGTTCACCTCCGACCTGTTCGCCACGGGCAACGACCGCGACAACCGGGCGGCGGTGCGCGCGGTGCCGGGGAACCAGCTGGACCTGGTGGGGCTCGCGGTGTACGGGCCGCGCAACGCGGTCGACAAGGTGCTCAAGGGTGCCCGCATGCACCCATGACCAGGACCAGCGGCAAGGGCCGTTGCCCGTGCGCAGGCCAGGTGCAGGTTGGTCGACAGACAGCCGCGGGAGCGGCCAGCGCGTGATCGCCCGGCTGTTCAGGGGTCGCGGCGTCGGCGAGGTGAGGGGGCCCGAGATGGCGGCCGGGCCAGGTCGCAGACCTCGATCCCGTGGTCGTGAGGCATGTACCGGATACGGACACTGCGGCCTGCCTGGCCCGCCGTTCCACCCACTCACAGCTTCGGCGGGCAGGACCGGGCGCAGGATGCCCCGGGCGCAACGAGAGGCCACCGGCCCGGTCCGGTCGTGCGGCAGTATCAGGCAGCTCACCCGAGGCTCATGGGAGTCCGGCAGCGGCTGGGTGCTCTCTCACCGGCGATGACAGCGCACATGGGAGACGGCCGCCGTAGGGATGGTCTGTATCGCCTCGACGCCCGACACTGCCAGGTCTGCCCGGGCGCGGCTGGCGCACACGACCCGGGGACGTCCCGTGGTGCCCTACGGCCACCTGATGGCGCTGGAAACCATGTGAGCCCTCATCAGGCCCTGCTGTGCGGAAGGCTGCGAGGCTCTGGGAGAGGCGCGCAACGGCAGGGCGGGGCAGCCGCGGGCTGCTCGCCGATCTGCTGCGAGTAGGCAGCCAACTCGGGTGCGGGACGGTAACTTTGATCAACGCGGCATCACTTACAACGAGGGGGCAGCGTGCCGGACTGGAAAGAAGCCACCCTGAAAATTGGGCGCCAAGTGTGGGAGGACCAGCAGGCGCGAGCCGATGAGCGCCACGTAGCAGTATTCTCCGAGGGCTTCGACGAAGCAGCCAATATCTGCGTGAGCATCGTGGCGGAGAGAATCGCGGAACTGATGACAAAGATCCAATCCGGCAGCTACCTGTCCACGGAGGAACAGTTCCTCCTCTCCCGGCTGACCGGACTAAAAGAGGAGATGGAGAAAGCGCTCCACAGCTTCTTCGATCAAGATGCGCAAGATCGTTAGCCGCCCTAGCAATGGTTCGTCGCCACGCCTCGTCCGCCAGCCAGTAGTCGAACCCCTCGACCCGCATGGTGAACTCCGCCGCCGGTGAGTTCGCCGCGACCAGCGGCGCCGCCGGGGGAACGGTTCTCCAGCGGCCCGTTCCTCCCGCGCGTCCGGCACGCCCGCCTGGGTCGCGCCGCTCGTCTGCGCGGCGTTCTTCGCGCCGTGGCCGTGCTCTGGTACGTCTGACCGGGTTCCGGCTGGGCGCCGCGACGGCCCCGGCCCCGGCCCCGGCCCCGAGCAGCCTTGCCGGGAAGCACGTACCCCGGGGGCCCCGGTCGGCTTTACCGGAGCGACGGCGACGACCGTGATCACACAGCGGACGACCTGGTCGAAGGCGGCGTGGCGGACGCCGAGCGTTGTGGGGCCTGGTCAGGGCGAAGGCTCGGCGAGGAAAGATGGAGGGCTTCAGGACTTCGGGGCGTCGGCTGACGTCACCGAGCTGAACAGCGCAACGACGCCGGCCGCTCCGCGAACCGTGACCCGACCCGCGCCCTGAACCCAGCGCGACTCGTCAGCAGACGGCTGGAGCTCCTGTGGGCCGCTACGTCCGTCCGTTGCGGCCCACAGCGGGGCCCTTACTGGAATTACGCCGTTCAGACCAGGAGGCTTGTGTCGCGGGGCTGGTCGGTGAGGGCGGCGAGGTAGCGCTCGGCGTCGAGAGCGGCTGCGCAGCCGGTGCCGGCTGCGGTGATGGCCTGGCGGTGGGTGTGGTCGACGACGTCGCCGGCGGCGAAGACGCCGGGGATGTTCGTACGGGTCGAGGGTGAGGCGACCTTGATGTAGCGCGCGTCGTCGAGGTCGACCTGGCCGGTGAACAGCTCGGTGCGCGGGTCGTGTCCGAGTTCGTCCTCCTTGGGGAGGCCGAGCTTGCGGTAGCCGGATCCGGTGGCGATGATCACGGTCTTGTGGCCGTGTCGGTCACGTCGGCCTCAGGCCCTGTGCTTGGCGTCGATCTCGGCGATCAGGCCTTCGATGAGGCCCTTGATCTCGTCGCGGATGGGGCGGACGGCCTCGACGCCCTGGCCGGCCGGGTCTTCGAGCTGCCAGTCGAGGTAGGTCTTGCCGGGAAAGTACGGGCAGGCGTCGCCGCAGCCCATGGTGATGATGTAGTCCGAGGCCTGCGCGGCCTCGGGGGTCAGCACCTTCGGGGTCTGGTCGGAGATGTCGATGCCCAGCTCGGCCATGGCCGCCACTGCGGAGGGGTTGATCTGGTCGCCGGGCATGGAACCGGCGGAGCGGACCTCGATGCGGTCGCCGGCGAGGTGGCGCAGGAAGCCCGCGGCCATCTGGGAGCGGCCGGCGTTGTGGATGCAGACGAACAGGACGGAGGCGGCAGGAGCGGAGGACATCGTTCTTCCTTGGGGATCGGGCGACTGCGGGGGTCGAGCGGTTCACTGGTTCTGGGTGCCGAGCTGGGTGAGCAGGTCGGTGATGTGTGTGTCGACGGCGTCGCGGATGTCGCGGACGACGGCGATCGGCGCGCCTTCGGGGTCGGGGACGGGCCAGTCGAGGTAGCGGCGGCCGGGGACGACGGGGCAGGTGTCGCCGCAGCCCATCGTGATCACGATGTCCGCGGCCTGGACGACTTCGTCGGTGAGAGGCTTGGGGTAGGCGTCGGCCGGTTCCACGCCCGCTTCGGTCAGGGCCTGGAGGATGTGCGGCTCGACGTCGGCGGCGGGGTGGGTGCCCGCCGAGGAGACGACCACGTTCTCCCCTGCGCGGTGGGCCAGGAGGGCTGCGGCCATCTGGGAGCGGCCCGCGTTCTGGCTGCACACGAACAGCACCCGCGTCCGGTCGCCGTCCGCCAGGTCCCGGGTGTGGGCGAGTGCGTCCAGGCGCTCGGCGGTCAGCCGCTCCGCGAGCACGACCGGGTGCGTGCGGATCCGGGCGTGCTCGGCGAGACGGGTGCAGGAGTCGGCGAGCAGGCCGAGGACGGTCTCCGGCGCGAAGCGGCCGGCGTACCGGGAGGCGAGACGGGCGGCCCCCGCTGCCAGGCGTTCGTCCGGCAGAAGGGGCGAGGGAGGCGTGGGCATGGCGTTCCCGTTCAAAGGAGCCAATAGGGTCAGCACGGGCTGGTGTCAGCCCCAGCTGATGTGACAGTATCAGCACATGATGACGTCAGTCGACACTGATCTGCTCCGGGTTCTGGCCGACCCGCTCAGGCTCCGGATCGTGACCCTCCTCGCCAGGGAGACGCTCTGCACCACCCACCTCGTGGAGGAGACGGGTGCCAGGCAGACCAACCTCTCCAACCACCTGAAGGTGCTGCGCGAGGCCGGGGTCGTGGAGACGGAGCCGTGCGGGAGGTTCACCTACTACCGCCTGCGCCCGGAAGTCATCGAAGGCATCGCCGGTCAGTTCGCCGACCTCGCGGCGACCGCGCGCGCCACCGCCGAAGCGAACCTCAAGCGGTCCTGCCCCTAGCCATCCCGCGCCTTGCCTCACCTGTGCCCGAGGAGAACCCGCCTTGACCGCCACCGAGCCCGCCGCGAGCGACGCCGTGACCTCCGACACGTCGCCGCAGCCCGCCCCCGGCGCGACCCCGCCCCGCACCCCGCTGATCGCCCGCGCCGCCGCCGAGCTGGTCGGCACCGCCGCCCTCGTCGCCGTCGTGGTCGGCTCCGGCATCCAGGCCACCGAGCTCACCGACGACGTCGCCCTGCAGCTGCTGGCCAACTCCACGGCCACCGTCTTCGGCCTCGGCGTCCTGATCACCCTCCTCGGCCCGGTCTCCGGCGCCCACTTCAACCCGGCCGTGACCCTGGCCGAATGGTGGACCGCCCGCCGCGGCGGAGGCGGCGTCAACGCCCGCGAGCTCGCCGTGTACGTGCCCTCGCAGATCGCCGGAGCCATCGCGGGCGCGATCCTGGCCGACGCCATGTTCGGCGAACCGCTCGTCAAGTGGTCCACCCACGACCGCTCCGCCGGGAACCTGCTGCTGGGCGAGGTCGTCGCCACCGCCGGCCTGATTCTGTTGATCTTCGGCTTGGCGAAGACGGACCGGCTGCGGTTCGCGCCGTTCGCGGTCGCCTCGTACATCGGTGCCGCGTACTGGTTCACCTCCTCCACCTCCTTCGCCAACCCGGCCGTCACCATCGGGCGCGCCTTCACCGACACCTTCGCCGGTATCGCCCCGTCCTCGGTGGCCGGCTTCATCGTGATGCAGCTGGTGGGTGTCGTCGTCGGCCTGGGGCTGGTCGCGGTCATCTTCATGCGCGGCAAGACGGACACCGGGGCGCCCGCGGCATGAGCCGACGCACGGACGTGGTGGTGATCGGCGGCGGCCAGTCAGGGCTCGCCGCCGGCTACCACCTGCGCCGCCTGGGCATCGAGCACGTCATCCTCGACGCCCAGGCCACGCCCGGTGGGGCCTGGCAGCACACCTGGGACTCGCTGCGCCTGTTCTCCCCCGCCGCGTACTCCTCGCTGCCCGGCCGGCTGATGCCGGCGCAGGACGGACACCTCTACCCCGACGCCGCCCACGTGGTGTCGTACCTCGCGGACTACGAGAAGCGGTACGAACTCGCGGTCCAGCACGGGGGCTGGGCGCACGCCGTTCATCGCGACGGCGCCTTCCTGCGGGTCGAGACGGACTGCGGCGACTGGCAGGCCCGTGCCGTCGTCAGCGCCACCGGGACGTGGACCCGCCCGTTCCTCCCGGCCGTCCCGGGCCGGCGCGAGTTCACCGGACGCCAGCTGCACACCGTCCAGTACCGCAGCCCGGCCGAGTTCGCGGGGCAGCGCGTGATCGTGGTGGGCGGTGGGAACTCCGGGGCACAGATCGCCGCCGACCTCGCCGGCACGGCCCACCTGACCTGGGTGACCCAGCGCCCGCCCCGCTACCTCGCCGACGACATCGACGGCCGCGCGCTCTTCGACGCCGCGACCGCCCGCCGCCGCGCCCTCGATGAAGGCCGGGCCGACACCGGCGGCGTCGCCTCCCTCGGCGACATCGTCGCCGTACCCCCGGTCCGCGCGGCCCGCGACGCCGGACTCCTGACGGCCAAGCCGATGTTCAGCCGGCTCACCGCCACCGGCGCGCAATGGGCGGACGGCACCGCTGCCGTTGCCGACGCGGTCATCTGGTGCACGGGCTTCCGCCCGGCCCTGGCGCACCTCGCCGGGCTGCGCCTGCGCGGCAGCCGCGGTCACATCACCACGAGCGGCACCGGGTCCTTGGAGGATCCCCGGTTTCACTTCCTCGGCTACGGCGACTGGACCGGCCCCGCCTCGGCCACCCTGATCGGCGTCGGCCGCCCTGCCCGGGAAACCGCCCGCCAGCTCCGGGACCTGCTGGCCTGACGGGCCTGCGCCGGAACCGGACTGACCCTGTACGGGACAGGGAGCGGGCACGGACGCACCGCCGGGACCGGCTTTCGACGGCCGGGCATTGCGCGCCGAGCCGGAGCGTGTGCGGGCGGAGTTCCATCAGCTCCTGGAGTCGGCCACGCCGGCAGAGCCGGCCCGGCCGAGCGCGGGGGACTGCGCCACTCCAGCAGAACCACGTCGCGCCAGACGCGGCGGTCGCGGGCGATCCGCTCGCGGGTCCCGATGACCCGGAAGCCGGCCCGCTCGTGCAGGGCGAGGCTGGCGGTGTTCTCGGGGAAGATCCCGGACTGGATCGTCCAGATCCCGGCCGCCTCCGTCGACGGTCTTGTCCTCGTCCAGGGCGACGAAGCGGTGCTCGGCGAGCTTCGCGTCGTCGAACACGGCCCACTCGGGTGCCGTCGTCTCGAACGTGGCGTCGCCCTCGTCGATCCCGGCCTGGTAGATCGCGAGGAGCCGGTCGGCGTGCTCGGGCAGCAGTGAGGTGATGTGCACTGCGTTCAGGCCCCCTTCGCGGCACCGGCCAACAGCGCACCCATCGCGGCGAGCACGGCAGGCTCGACCCGGTAGTACACCCACGTGCCGCGCCGCTCGGAGGACAGCAGGCCGGCCTCCTTCAGCTTCTTCAGGTGGTGGGAGACCGTCGGCTGCGACACACCCACGTCGGAGATGTCGCACACGCAGGCCTCACCGCCCTCGTGGGAGGCGACGGCGGAGAACAGGCGCAGACGCACCGGGTCACCGAGCGCCTTGAACATCCTCGCCGCGACCTCGGCCTCGTCCGCGGAGATCGGGCGCTCGGTCAGCGGCGGGCAGCAGGGCACGACGGCCTCGGGCTCCAGCAGCGGCAACACCTTCACGTTCGACATACGTCTATGTTGACACACGTCGAATTAGGCGGGAGTCCTGCCATCGCCTCACCTGCGCGAGAGGTGGCGGGCCGGGCGGCGGGCGGCCCGCTCGGCGTCCCACCCAGCCAACCCCGCGCAGGGAGTTCGAGGACAGGCTTCGCTGCCACTCCAGCCCTGCGATCGCGAACCCCGGGGTGGGTGAGCGAGGCGCCGTCGCGGCGCCAGGGCCGCCCAGCCGTGTCGACTGGTCACCCGTCCGCCCCGATGACCTTCCCGCCGTCCAGGCCGGTGAAGACGGTGCGGCGCCCGGGCAGGCCCGCGGCGAGCGCTGCGCCGCAGCGACCGTCCTCCAGGACGAGCTACGCCGGCGGCGTGCGCATGGCGCGGCCGAGCGGGGTGGCGTCCAGGCGGGAGGCGTGCTGGTCCAGGTAGCGACGACCTCGTCGCGGTGCGGGTAGCGGTCCGGGTCCCACCACAAGGCAGGCCAGGCAGCGCCCTGAACCGGGCGCCGAGAACAGGGGCAGGCTGTCGCAGTGCCTGTCGCCGGCGGCCCCGGCCGCGACCGGCCACCCGCTCCGACGCTTCCAGCACGAGGGGCTTCAGCCCCGCCTGCACATGGGCCTGCGCGGCCGCCAAGCCGGACTGGCCGCCCCCGACGACCGCCACGCCGACATGCTCCATGACCTCGAATCGATGAATGTCTATGTTGACGTCCATCGAAGCAGCTGCCATGCTGGCGGCAAGGCATCGACAGTCATCGAAACACCAGGAGTCGTCATGACCGAGCCCACCACCCCCGTCACCGAAGCCGCAGCCTCCTGTTGCGGCCCCACCCCCGCACAGCCCGCCGCCGAGACGGCCCGCACCCAGGCCTCCCCGTGCTGCGGCACCAGCGAGCCGGCGGAAGAAGCCGGAGCCTGCTGCGACCCGCAGGCCAAGCGCGAAGCCGTCGTCACCGGCGTCGGCTGCTGCTGACCACCTCCAGCCCGCCCCGTCTGCCCCGCTCACCCGTCAGCTGCACCAAGACCCCGGAGACACGCCATGACCGCGTCCGCCACCACCGACCTGCCCGTCGTCGTGATCGGGGCCGGCCCCGCCGGACTGGCCGCCGCAGCGCACCTCGAAGACCGCGGCCTGGACTTCCTCGTCCTCGAAGCCGGCCCGCACGCCGGAGCCGCCACCCGCGACTGGGCCCACGTACGCCTGTTCTCGCGCTGGGCTGAGGTCGTAGACCCGGCCGCCGAGAAGCTCCTGGCCCCGACCGGCTGGGTCAAGCCGGACGCGGACTCCTACCCGACGGGCGGGGAGTGGGCCGAGCACTACCTCCAGCCCCTCGCCGACGTCCTCGGCGACCGCGTCCGCTTCGGCGCCCGCGTCACCGGCGTCTCCCGCACCGGCCGCGACCGCATCGTGGATGCCGACCGCGACACCCAGCCCTTCGTCATCCACATCGAGCACGCCGACGGCCGCGAGGAGCGCGTCTTCGCCCGCGCCGTCATCGACGCCTCCGGCACCTGGTCCACCCCCAGCCCCGCCGGCGCCAGCGGCCTTCCCGCCCTCGGCGAGAAGGCAGCGGCCGACCGGGTCACCTACCGCGTCCCCGACCTCACGGACCCGGCCATCCGCGCCCGCTACGCCGGCAAGCGCACCGCCGTCATCGGCTCCGGCGCCTCCGCCTTCACCGCCCTCGCCTACCTCGCCGACCTTGCCAAGACCCAGGACGCGGCCGGCACTCACGCCACCTGGATCCTGCGCCGGGGGATCTCCGGCTCCACCTTCGGCGGCGGCGAAGCCGACCAGCTCCCCGCCCGCGGCGCACTCGGCCTCGCCGCCAAGGCCGCGGTGGACGGCGGTTATGCCGACGCCGTCACCGGCTTCCGCACCGACGCCATCGAACGAGCGGAGGGCGGCCGACTGGTCCTCATCGGCGAGGACGGCCGCCGCCTGGACCCGGTGGACGAGGTCATCGTCCTCACCGGCTTCCGCCCCGACCTGTCCTTCCTGGACGAGCTGCGCCTGGGCCTCGACGAGCGCCTCCAGGCCCCCCTCGCCCTGGCCCCGCTGATCGACCCCAACCAGCACTCCTGCGGCACCGTCTATCCCCACGGCCAGGACGAGCTCTCCCACCCCGAGCAGGACGTCTACCTCGTCGGCATGAAGTCCTACGGCCGCGCCCCCACCTTCCTCGCGATGACCGGCTACGAGCAGGTCCGCTCCATCGCCGCCCACCTCGCCGGCGACCGCGAAGCCGCCGAACGCGTCGAACTCACCCTCCCCGAAACCGGCGTCTGCGGCGGCGCCGGCCTCTACGACGAGCCCGCAGCCGCGGAGGAGACCGCTGGCGGCTGCTGCGCGGCCCCCGCCACGCTCACCATCGGCACCGCCCCCGCCGCCTCCGGCGGCTGCTGAGGTGAGCGACCTCCGAAGCGGCGTGGCCGCGACCGGGACGGGGGTCCGGTCGCGGCCACGCGCCGTGCTGCCCGCCCTCTGCCTCACCCAGATCACCAGCTGGGGCATCGTCTACTACGCCTTCCCGGTCCTCAACCCCGCCATCACCGCCGACACCGGCTGGAGCGCGGGTGCGACCACCGCGGCGTTCTCCGCCGCCCTCGTCGTCTCCGCTGTCGCGGGCATCTACGTCGGCCGCGTCCTGGACCATCGCGGCCCCCGCACCGTCATGACGGCCGGCTCCGTCCTGGGAGCCCTGAGCCTGCTGGTGATCGCCGCCGCCCCCAACCCGGCCGTCTTCTTCGCCGGATGGCTGCTCGCCGGAGCAGCGATGGCCGGCATCTTCTACCAGCCCGCCTTCGCCGCCCTCACCCGCTGGTGGGCCCCCGACCACATCCGCGCCCTCACCATCGTCACCCTCGCCGGCGGGCTCGCCTCCACCGTCTTCGCACCCCTGACCGCGGCCCTCGCCGACCACATGTCCTGGCGCGCCACCTACGCCGTGCTCGCCGGCATCCTCGCCGTCCTGACCGTCCCGGCCCACGCCCTCGGGCTGAAAGCCCCCTGGCCACCGGCCCCGCCGAGCCCGTCGCACGTCAACAGCGGACATGAACACGTCGTGCGCAGCCGGGCGTTCTGGATGCTGGCCGTCACCTTCACCCTGTCCGCGTTCGCCATGTACGCCGTCGTCATCGGCCTCGTCCCCCTCCTGATCGAACGCGGCTACACCACCACCCAGGCCGCATGGGCCCTCGGCCTCGGCGGCGCAGGACAAACCCTCGGCCGCATCCTCTACGCGGCGCTCGCCCGCCATCTCGACGTCACCGCCCGCAGCGTCACCCTGATCGCCCTCGGCGCCCTCACCACCGCAGCCCTCGCCACCAGCACCGGCCCCTACGCACTACTCCTCGCGGTCTCCCTCCTCGCCGGGGTCATCCGCGGCAACCTCACCCTCCTCCAGGCCACCGCCGTCACCGACCGCTGGGGCACCACCCACTACGGCCGACTCTCCGGACTCCTCAGCGCACCCGCACACGCCGCAGCAGCCCTCGCCCCCTTCGCCGGCGCCGTCCTCGCCGGGCCCCTCGGCGGATACCCCGCCCTGTTCACACTGCTCGCCGCACTGTCGATCGCCGCCGCCGTCACAGCCCTCGCAGCCCACCCCACAGCCCGGAAGCAATGACTCACCCGGACCGGCGACAGCACCACCCCTGTTGCAACGACTGCGGGGAACACCCCGCGCTGGGCTGCACGAACCCCGTCCTCGGCCTCCCACCACACCTGCCCCCCACGACCCCCTCTGCGGGATGTGCCGCCGGGCTGGCAGGAGCAGTTCGCACCACCTCCTGCTGCCGATCACGCTGCTTGGCCTTGTCCACGACAACGGACAGTGCTTCGACAGCGGTTTGGGCGGCGGTCGGGGGCAACCACGGGCCCCAGATGTTCACGAGTTTCGGTTCTGGCACAACTTCTGTGACGCGGCCACGCTGAGTGACGGTTGGGCTTCCCTCGGCAGTATGCGAAGTCGCCCGAAACTGAGCCGTCGTCAGGGCGGTTGGGATGACACTTCGGGGCTGTGGAAGAGATCGTGCTCCGGTTGCAAGAGCTGTTGTCCCGTCAATCACGGACGCCGCGGTGCTGTCGGTGGACGTGAGCATCGCGATAGTTCGCGTCGACGCCGAATGCACTGCGAACGGTGCCGCTTGCCAGGCGTGCGAGGTCTGGTCGAACCGGGTTCATGGTTCTTCCCTGTGGTTTCCCGCTGATGTGCCGATCGCCGGACGAAGCGTTGTTCTCCGGCTGAGGGTCCGCCGGTGCACCTGCGAATGCGCCTGCCGGACCTTCGTCGAGCAGATACCCGGCCTGACCCGTCGACACGGTCAACGGACCGAGCGGCTGCGCTCGACGCTGGCCTCGGTCGGTCTCGCCCTGGCGGGCTGGGCCGGCGCTCGGCTGAGCCCCGTGCTCGGAGTCTCCGTCAGCCGAAGTACCGCCCTGCGCCTGGTCGACGCTCTTCCCGAGCCGGAGGTGCCCGCCCCGCGTGTGGTTCGGCGTCGACGAGTACGCCACCCGCGGGCCGCCACTACGGCACCGTCCTCGTCGACGTCGAGACCCGCCGTCCTGTCGACCTACTGCCCGACCGGGGAGGCATCGAGCCTGGCGGCCTGGTTCGCCGATCGGCCCGGCGTCGAGGTCGTGTGCCGGGATCGGGCGCCATTCCTCGCCGAGGGCGCCAGCGCCGATGCACCGCAGGCCGCCCAGGTCGCGGACCGGTGGAACCTCTGGCACAACCTGAGCGAGGCTGCCGAGCGCAGCGTTGCCCAGCACCGTTGCTGCCTCCGCGCTCCGGTTCCTATGGCTCCTGAACCTGGACCCGATCTCGGGGCCGTTCCGGCCGCGGACTTGTCCGGCTCTCCTTGGCCGCGCGGACACCGATTCGCCGATCGGACCCGGGCCCGGCACGCTGCGGTCCACGCACTGCTGAAGGCGGGGCACAGCCGACCTGTCCGCAGCGATCGTCACGCTGCGTATGCTCATCCGCCGCGCGACCCCGCGCTACCGCTGGGACGACCGCCCCACCACCCGACGCCTCAAGTGATCCATTTGCCGGCCGGTCTTAGCCCCAGTCCTGCAGCTGCTGGAGCAGGTCGGCGTCGCCCTCCATCCGCAGCGAGCCGGCCGGGATGCGCATGTACATGAGCAGGGCCATCTCGCTCGCCGTGCCGTAGATGGCGGCGGTGGGCTTGCTCTCGGCGGCCTCCGCCGCGGTGAGGCGGGTGAAGCGGGAACCGGCGGCGTCCACCGTCTGGCGCCAGGAGCCAGCCTCGGCTGCGTGGTAGTCCATGGTGGCGGGCTCGCCCGGCCACGGGACCGTGCCGGTGCAGACGGTGGCGAGGAACTCCTCGATGGCGTCGCCCGCCTCGGTCGTCGGCAGCTCCTGCGGGGTACCGGAGGCCAGCTGGGCGTCGTAGGTGTGGATCAGCGACTCCGGGACGCGGCGGCGGGCCACGGCGGCCACCGTGTGCGGCGAGGCCAGCGGCTCCCACCAGGCCCAGCACCCCCGGTCCGGGCCGGCCTCGCGCAGAGCAGTAAGCAGCTGCTCCGTCGAGTCGGCCAGCCAGGTTATGAGGGCCTCGCGCTCCCTGGGCGCCGCCAGCCCGTCCTTGTTCGGCCGCTCGTCGCCCGGCGCGGTGTTCAGCACGATGTAGCCCCAAAAGCGGTCCCCCTCACTGAGGTGGTTCGCCAGGTCGTACAGCGTCCAGCCCGGGCAGGACGGGACATCGGCGTCGAGGCTGGGGGCCGCGGCGACGGCGGCGCGAAACGCGGCGGACCGCTCGTCAATCATCCGCAGCAGGGTGGGGAAGTAGAGATGCTCAGGCACGCAGACCTTGTATCACCCGGACCGAGACTCTCGCACTCGATTAAGACCGCCCAGCACGCCTACTGCCGGGCGCTCTTAGCCAGAGGTCTACAGCCGGGGCGAGGGAGTAACCCGGGGTTCGTTCTCGCCATCAGGATCGGCCAACCGCGAGGTGATCCGCTCAGTCAGCGTGGCCGCACCACAGAACCTGAGCCAGAACCCGGGTTTCGAGAGCACCGGGCCCTCGCCAGTGGAGCGGAGCGTGTGGGGGCGTCGTAGCCCGTTCTCGGAGGTCCGAACAGATCAGGAACGGACATCCGGTGTCTTGTCCCGAAGGTGGGAGTGCTGCGTAGCAGCAGGGGCGGGCCACCAGCGAGGATGCCCGTCATGAGCACGGACCAGACCATCCATCCCCTACGGCCGACCCACTCAGCACCCGCGGTGTTCGGTGCGGGAGCGGCCATCGGCGTTCTGGGAGGGATGATCGGGCTGGGAGGCGCCGAGTTCCGCCTGCCGCTGCTGATAAGCCTCTTCGGATTCGCCGCGCTTTCGGCGGTCATCCTGAACAAGGCGATGAGCCTGGTCGTGGTTCTCGTCGCGCTGCCCGCCCGCCTCGCCGCGGTCCCGGCCGCCGAGGTCGCCGCCCGCTGGCCCGTCGCGGTCAACCTGCTGGCCGGCAGCCTGCTCGGCGCCTGGGCCGGAGCGTCCTGGGCGGTACGCATGCGCAGCACCACTCTCTACAAGGTCCTGGCCGCCCTGATGGTCCTCATGGCGGCCGCCCTGGCCCTGACCCACGCCACCACCCTGCGGACCCTCGACCTGCCGCTCTGGGCCCAGATTCCCGTCGGCGTCGCCGCTGGGTTCGGTATCGGTGTCGTCGCCGCGATCATGGGCGTTGCGGGTGGAGAGCTGCTGATCCCGACGATCGTGTTGCTGTTCGGGGAGGGCATCAAGACCGCCGGGAGTCTGTCCCTGCTGGTCTCCCTGCCCACCATGCTGGTCGCGTTCGCCCGCTACAGCCGCGACGGCAGCTTCGCCGTCCTCGGCGCCAACCTCCGCTTCACGGCGGTCATGGCCGCAGGCTCGGTCACCGGGGCGGTGCTGGGCGGGCTGCTCCTGGGTGTGTTCCCGGACCTGGTGCTCATCCCCGCACTGGCCGTGCTCCTGCTCATCTCGGCAGTCAAGCTAGCCCGTCACCACTGAGCGGCCGGGTGCCTCCCGATCTCATGAACATCGGCTCCGCCCCGAACGGCGCGCCTCCCGAACTCGTGAACCACAGGCTCCCATATGGGGAGACGCTGCTCCTGCCCGACATATCGAGCGAGTACGGCTCCACGAACGCCGGCTGCACGAATCCGGGGCCGCGCACACCTGCTCCGTGTCGGCGGCCTGCACCACCGCACGCGGACCACGGGCCAGGGTTGACGTCGGCCCGGCGGCCTGGCGGTGGGCGGTCGGCTCGGGGCTGACCCCGCCCGATTTCCCCTGCTGCTGGAGCGAGTTGGGGGCACACCGAGGCCGCTTACGCGTGCGCGAGGCCCGGATTCATCCCTGCGAGTGGGACACCGAAGCCCGTCCCGGCGGCCGCCCGACGACAGCTCCCCCGCACCACCCGGACGGCTCAAGCCAGGGCGACGGCCGGTCGCGGGAATGAGGTCATGGAAGGGCCCCAGAACCCGACACCGAGGAGAGCCATGGGCATCAGGGACCAGTTCCAGGACAAGGCGGAACAGCTCAAGGAACAGGCACAAAAGGCCAGGGCAGGCGCCCAGGACGAAGCCTCGGAGCGCCGCGAGCAGGCCCGAGAGCGCGGCCAGGACGCCCAAGAGCGCGCCGGCCAGCGCAGCCGGCGGGGACAGGAGCAGGCCGAGGACGCCGCAGACGGTGCCCACGACCGCTTCCAGAGCTGACCGGCAACCTGCCGCTGGGGCCGGCCACCCACAGGTGGCCCGCCCCGGCCGCGCACTCACCCGGCCGCCGCCGCAACCCCCTGCCCGAACCGCGGCACGTGGTCCGACCAACACGTCCACGCGGATCCGCTGGAACCGGAGCGGATGCCTGAACACGCCCTGGTCAACGGCCCTGTCCGCGCTCACCCCTGCCACCAGGTCCGGGCGTACCAGCCTGACGTCCAGGACATCGCGGCTCCGCACGTCGATGTGAACCGCACCCGCTTGAAGGGGGTGCCCGCGGCGTCCGGACCGCTGACCCCCGCCGCAGGGCCATCGCCCAGTGAACGCCGACTTGCCCAGCAGCTCGCCTCCACCCTGAGCCGCCGCTGCGGAGCCTTCCGTGCCGCCCAAGGCGTACGCCTCTTCCTCATCGACCCCGGGCTGCGGCGCACCGTCCCGGACCCGGCCCTGCGGGCAGCGTCCGCCTCCCTGCAGTGCACCTTCGGCGAGCCGGCAATCGCCGCGCTCCGCAGCGGCACCGTCTTCGCCCGGGCTCGGTTCGCCAACCTTCCACCGGCCTCGATCGCTCAGGTCGGTCCCCCGGGGCCGGGTGAGACGCTGCCGAACATCCTCTTCAACCAACGCTACCGATTCGAGGACTTCCGCCAGCTGGGGCCGAGCGTGTTCCACCCCAGGACCCCAACCCCGGCAACAAGGAGGAGCTGATCGCGGCCGCTCTGGACTCGCTGGTGCAGTCCCAGGTGTACCTGACCGACCCACAGCTCGCCACCTCCGGAACCGAGCTCACCCGCCGCCTCAACACCAAACTCATGGCCCGCGTCAACAGCGGCCCCGGACCCCTCCTGGGCCTGTTCACCGCGAACGGCCCCAACGTCTACCCCGGCGGCACGCCGCTGCCGTACCTCGCCGCCGCGTTCCCCGCCGGCGGCCCCGACACCCCCGGCAACGCGACCCTCCGCGCCACCCTCCGCCTGTTCGCAGACCCCGGCACCACACCCCCGCCGAACGCGGACTTCGACGACGCCACCCTCGCCTTCGTCGACGAGAACCAGGGACTCACCCCGGCCGAGATCCCACAAGCCGGCCGCCCCCGTCGGACCTCGGGAACGTTCGGCCACGCTGCCGTACCGGTTCATCGCGGACCGGGCATGGTGAGGGACCGAAAGCCTCGCGCAGGCGGCACAGCCCTGCTCCGGACAGCCATCGAGCCTCCACCCAACGACCAGGACCTGTCAGGCAGTCCGTGATGCCGCGCACGTCTTGTTGATCGCATCGATTGCTTTCCTAGGATCACTAGGTTAGAACTAGGACCTCAAGGATCTTGGGAGGGTGCATGGTGCGGGCCGGACTGACACCGGAGCGGGTGACGATCGCGGGCGCAGAGCTCGCGGACGACGTCGGGCTCGACCAGGTGACCATGTCGCAGGTGGCGCGGCGCCTGGGAGTAAAGGACGCGAGCCTGTACACGCACGTCCGCAGTCTGGAGGATCTGCGAGGCCGGATCGCCCTGCTGGCGGCGGACGAGAAGACCATCCGCATCGCGGAGGCGACCGCCGGTCGAGCGGGGAAGGACGCACTCATCGCCTTCGCTAATGCCTGGCGGGAGTACGCCCACAAGCATCCGGGCCGCTACATGGCCACACAGACTCCAATCCGGATCGACCCCGAGCTGGCCGCCAAGGCGCCCGGACCACGGCGCGCGGTCGAGCTGACCTACGGCATGCTGCGCGGCTACGGGCTGGCCGAGCCGGACCTGACCGACGCGGTCCGGTTGTTGCGCAGTACGTTCCACGGGTTCGTCGCCCTGGAAGCGGCGGGCGGTTTCACGCAGGGACGGTCGCCGCAGCAGTCCTGGACCCGTGCGCTCGACGCTCTGCACACCCTCCTGGAGCACTGGCCCCCGTCCCGAGAAGGAGACTCCTCATGAGCGCCCCGACCATCGGCAGCCTGCGCGTGAAGGGCGCGACGCTGCATTACGAAGTGCGCGGCCGGGGCCCGCTCCTGCTGCTGATCCCCGGAGGGACGGGCGGCGCGGCCGCCTTCGACGGCATAGCCGACGACCTGGTCGGCGAATACACCGTCGCGACCTACGACCCGCGCGGCATGTCCCGCAGCACGCTGGACGACCCCGACGCCGAGCAGCAAGTGGCCGAGCACGCCGACGACGCGTTCCGGGTGCTGGAACTGCTGTCGCCCGGCGAGCCCGCCCGAGTGTTCGGCGCCAGTTCGGGCGCGATCGCCGCCCTGCACCTGCTCACCGTCCACCCCGAACGCATCTCACGCCTTGTGGCGCACGAGCCGCCAGTAGTGGAGGTCCTGCCGGACGCGACTGAACACCGCGCACTCGTCGCACACGTGCAGCACACGTTCCGCACCCAAGGGCTCATGCCGGCGATGGCCGCGTTCGCTGCCGGCCTGAAGAAGGACGGTGACACCAGCGAGCCGAAGACAGGGCCGAAGCTACCGCCCCAGGCAGCGGCGCGGACCGAGCAGACGATGGCCAACCTGCCGCACTTCGTCGGGCGGATCGTGCCCAGCTTCATGTCCTACGCCCCGGACCTGCACCAGCTGCAGGCGCTGTCGGACCGACTCGTGCTCGCCGGCGGCCAGGACTCACGCGGAGAGCTTCCCTACCGCTCGGCCGCTTTCCTGGCCGAACGTCTCGGCATGGAGCTCCAGCACTTCCCGGGCGGGCACATCGGCCTGTCCACACACCCAGCCGAGTTCGGCGAGCGTCTGCGGAGGGCTCTCCGAGCCTCGGTCTGAAGCGTTGGCCGGCGTGCGCGTCGGGAGCTGCCGCATCAGCGCGGTCTGCAGCCGCACCACCCCCGCGCGCGGACCCGTCACCGTCCACATCGGCATGACCGTCGCTTACGGGCACCGCGACCTGCAGGCTGCCATCCGCGACTTACAACGCCCGGGCGACCCGGCGTATCCGCCCAGCGGTGCCGATGAGCCTGACAGCGCGTCAGGGGTGCCTTGCGCTCTCGCCTCTCCGCCGAAGGGGCCGGAGCTGCGGGCCCGGGTGAGTCGCGGGCTCCGGCACCACCTCAGCGCCTCGCCGGTCGCCCGCCTCGCGGGTGGCGGGTCAGTCGGTGGACAGCGCTTGGAGGAGGTCGCCGACCTTCGGGTCGGGAAGCGCGCGGGCGACGTCGGCCTGGGCGACGATGCCGACCAGGCGATGACCGTCGATCACGGGCAGACGGCGGACCTTGTGCTCGCTCATCGTGCGCAGGATCTCGGCGGCGTCGTCGTCGGCGCCGATGGTGACGGCCTCGCCCTGGGCGAGGTCGCCGGCCTTGACCTCGGCGGGGTCCTTGCCGGCGCCGAGGACCTTCACGACGATGTCGCGGTCGGTGAGCATGCCCTTGAGCCGGTCGTCCGTGCCGCAGATCGGCAGCGCGCCCACCCCGAGCCGGGTCATCTTCTTCGCCGCGTCGAGCACCGTCTCCTCGGCACCGATGCACTCGGCGCCTTCCGTCATGATCTCGCGAGCCGTCGTCATCCCAGCAGCCTCCCTGAACGTGGTGAACGGGTCCGTCCCGGCACCGGCCGGTGAACGGGCCCCGGGCGGGAAGACGTGTGCCCCCCTGGGCGCGGCGGCTAACACCGCTCGCCGGCCTACCACCCGGCAGATGGCGGACAGGGCCAGGTGCCGCACCTGGGCCTCGGGCAGGGCGGGGGCACGTGCCGGCCGTCGTCGTGGTGTGCGGGGTCGGCGGAGGTGCCCGGGGACAGAGCTCGGGTGCCGGCTCGTCCGGGCCTGCGGGCGGGCTCTGGCCGACGGTGGGCATCACCGTGCTGCCGCCTCGCACCGCCCTGCGACGCTCGTGCGGGCCGTAGCCGGACGCCCTCCGGCAGACCTCCGTCCGCGCGAGGACGCGGTCTTCGTCCGCCTCGATCACACCGCCTGGTCATCGCGCTCGTGACGATCTCGCCGCGTGAGGACGGGGTTGGGGGTCAGGATGCGCCGGAGGACGGTTTCGATGTCGGTGCGGGCCGGGGCTTGCGTGCCGGCCAGGCCGCGCATGGTGAGACCGTTCATGGCGGCTGCGGTGGCGGTGGCGGTGACGGGGTCGGTGTACTGCGTCAGGGCTTGGATGCTGAGCTCGATGTACTGATCGGCGATGGGGCGCAGGTCCGGGCGGCGCAGAGCGGCGACGTAGAGCTCGAATTCCACGACCTGCTGCGGGCGCTGCGGTCCGATGCAGCTGAGCAGGACGTCGGTGAGCAGGACGGCCAGCTGGTCGGGGGTGAGGCCGGGCCGCTGGGCCGCCCAGTCCTGGAGGTAGGCGGCGTAGCGGTCGACGGACCGCTGGAGGGCCGTGTGGATCAGGTCGTCTTTGGTGGCGAAGTGGTAGGTCGTTGCTCCCAGGGGGACGCCTGCCTCTTCGGCGACGGCGCGGTGGGTCAGTCCTTCGATGCCGCGTTCGGCGATCACCTTCTCCGTGGCGGTGGCGATCTCCTCGATCCGCCGTTGTGGGTCGCGGCGGCGCCGGGTGGGGCTTTCGGCGGTCATTCGAGGTCCTCCATCTGCACGATCTACGGGTTGCAGTACATCCGTACGGTAAATCCGATCTCGCAGTTCCCGCTACTGACGCCGGCCTGTCCCGAGCGCTGTGCCGCCTTGGCTGCGCGAAGGGCAGCGGGCACAGTCTCCCGATCAAGAGGTATGTCCGTATTGCGCACCGGCTTGCGTTCGCGCTACAGTACAGATGTACTAAACGGGAGCCGTTGACAGCCGCAGCCCCGGGCGTGGCCCCTCCCGTCCTCACCTGCCAAGGAGCGATCCTGATGAAGCCCCCTGCCGTCTCTCCGTGCCTGGGCGTGTCCGGCACCCAGGAGGCCGTCGACTTCTACGAGAAGCTCGGCTTCACCGCCCTGCCGGCCGGCAACGACCCGGACGACGACCTGCGCATCCTGCTCTTCGACGGCGAGTTCGCGCTGATGGTCTACCGGGACGAGCACCTGCGCGACTGGCTGCCGGTCCTGAAGGACACCCCGGTCGGCGCGTTCGGCATGTTCTACCTGGCGGTGGACGACTTCGACGCCTACGTCGAGCGCATCCGCCCCCTGGTCACCGTCCAGAAGGACGTCATGGAGCACCAGGGCCAGAAGCTCTTCTACTTCACCGACCCGAACGGCTACGTCATCGCCGTCACCCAGAAGCAGAACTGGTGACCACCATGACCGAGAACAACGCAGCCGCTACCGGCTCAGTGAAGTGCGCGGCCTTCTGGGGACACGACGGCAAGGCGCTCGCCGACTTCTACGCCGCCGCCCTGGGCTGGCAGGTCACCCAGACCTTCGGTGACACCGCCGCCATGATCAGCGACGGCACCACCACGTACGTGTTCTACACCGCCGAGTCCTTCAAGGCGCCGGACTGGCCCGCGGACGAGCTCGTCTTCCACCTCGACCTCACCTTCAGCGACGTCGAGGCCGCCGAGCAGCGCCTTCTCAGCCTCGGTGCCACCAAGCCCGCCCACCAGCCCGGCGGCAAGCACTGGACGGTACTGCTCGACCCCTCCGGCCAGCCCTTCTGCATCAGCGCCGCAGGCAACCAGGCGTGACACACGCGACTCGCCCGGATCCGCAGGCCGCAAGCCGCAGTGGCATGCGGATCCGGACGGGATCGACTGGCCGGGGAACGGACGGTCTCCGACCGCTCCGACCGCCCCCGTTTGAGCGAACAAGGAATGAACCGCATGAACCACATGAACCACGACGAAGGCATGACGCTGGCGGGGAAGGTGGCGCTGGTCACCGGGGCGAGCCGCGGCGGGGCTCGCGCGATCGCCGTCGAGCTCGGCCGGGCCGGGGCCACCGTCTACGTGACCGGCCGCACCACCCGCGGCAAGGCGAGTGAGTCGGGCCGAAGCGCCGAGACCGTCGAGGACACTGCCGAGCTGGTCACCGCCGCCGGCGGCGAGGGCATCCCCGTCGCGGTCGACCACCTCCAGGCGGAGCAGGTGCAGGCACTCGCCGAGCGCATCGACCGGGAACAGGGCCGGCTGGACATCCTCGTCAACGCCATCTGGGGCGCGGAGCACCTCGTCGAGCGCGGCAAGAGGATGTGGGACTGCGACCTCGAGAGCGGCCTGCGCATGCTGCGGCTCGGCATCGAGGCCTACTACGTCACCAGCCACTACCTCCTGCCCCTGCTGGTCCGCCGGCCCGGCGGCCTGGTGGTGGAGCTCACCGACGGCACCGAGGAGTTCAACCGCGACCACTACCGCGCCCCGTTCGCCTTCGACCTCGCCAAGTTCGCGCCGTTCCGGATGACGTGGGCGCTGTCGGAGGAGGTGAAGGAGTACGGCTGTACGGCTGTGGGCCTGGCGCCGGGCTGGATGCGCACCGAGGCGATGCTCGACGCGTTCCACATCACCGAGGAGAACTGGCGCGACGGCTGCAAGGTGGACCCCACCTTCGCCATTTCCGAGACCCCGCTCTTCACCGCCCGGGCCGTCACCGCGCTCGCCACCGACCCGGACGTGGCCCGCTTCAACGGCGGCTCGCTGTCCGTCGGCACCCTCGCGAAGCAGTACGGCTTCACCGACGCCGACGGATCGACTCCTGATTCCGTCCGCTACTTCCAGGACTACATGCGCACCGGTCAGGCACCGAACCCCGACGACTACCGCTGAACGCGGCCCCCGGGGAACCCGGCCGGACGAAGGACATCACCATGACGCCCGAGGACATCGCGGAGCTCGCCCTGTCGTTGCCCGAGGTGACGGAGGAAGAGCCGTACGGTCCCAGCAGGCCCGTCTACAAGGTCGGCGGCAGCATCTTCGCCATGCTCGCGGCTGCCACCAGGACCCACCCCGACCAGGTCACCGTCAAGTGCGAACCCCGGCTCGCCCTGCACCTGTGCGAGCAGCACGCGGGCGTACGCCCGTGGTACCAGGGCCGCCGCTGGCACTGGCTCACCGTGCACCTGAACGACGACACGGTGTCCGACGAAGACCTCACCGACATGCTCCACCACGCCTGGGACTGCGTGGTGGCCGGCCTGCCCGCCGCCACCCGCAACCGGCTGCGCGCCCTCCACCACGAACGCGAGGACCGTCAGGTCAACGCCAGTGAAGGCCCGTCCCACCAGTGACCGCTGGACCCGGGGTCAGGCCGGTGGTGTCGGCCCCACGCGCAAGCGCCGGCGGGGCCTGCCGGTGCCGTCCTGGGAGGTACTCGGCGCATGCGCCGACGTGGGCTGGTCGTGCTGCTGGGGCCGGTGTCCGAGCCGGTGCGCGCCGGTGCGCGCTCTGTCGAAGGTGCCCGGGAACAGAACCTGGGCAGTGCCCGTTCGCGAGATCCTGGCGCCGTACCGGCTCCGCGTCACCCCCTCAGGCGACAGCGGACTCCACATGAGGCGGCCGCCGGCACTAGGGTCATGGGCGTGGACATGCGGACCGCCATCGAGGAACTCGCCGAAGAAGCCGAGCAGCAGATCCGTGACCGGTTCTGGGAGGTGAGCGAGCAGGACCGGGCCGTCGCCGCGAAAGCAGCCGCCGATCTACGCGCCGCCGTGGGACCGGCTGAAATACAGGAGCTGCTGGCGGTGATCGACCGGCTCCGGCACCTGCGCGAGGCCCTCGCCGCCCTCGCGGTCGCCCTCGCACACGTCCACGGCCGCCTCGCCTGGTTCCTCGGCGCGGCCTGCACCGCCCTCGGCCCCGTCCTTAACTGGCGCGCCCTGCCACCCGGCGCCGGCCCCACCTTCGGCGCCACCCAGCCCACCCCACAGCAGTACGAGAACGCCGAAGACGCCATCCGCCGCCTCCAGACCGCCCTCACCCACATCACCACCACGTGAGAGCCCCCACCTCCTCCGGCCGGCGCCAGCGCCCTCCGCCGCGAGGCGGGCATGGTCAGCACGGTCAGGGGGCGCCCTCGCCGTCGTCCGGTCACACCACCCGGCGGCAGTCTCACCACGGCCGGCCGCTCCACCCATGGCCGGGCCCTGGTCAGATCGTGACCGGGCCGTGGGCGGTTGCGAACTCGACCGAGACCAGGCCCGGTTCCTCGTCCTCGATCCAGGTGACGTCGATCTGGTCGAGGGGGTGGTCGGCCGGTTCGCCGAGGAATTCGGCGATGGAGGCGGCGTCGCCGGCGATGGAGACCCCGTGGATGGTGGTGGAGGTGCGCGGGTCGGCACTCGGACGCTCCTCCATGGGGACCAGCCACTGCAGGAAGTAGGGCAGTTGCGGGTCCTCCAGCAGTTCCAGCAGGCCGATCTGCTTCCACCTCAGGTCGAACCCGTCGGGGCGGACACGGTGACCCTCGGACGAGGTCCGGCCGAGGCGGGCCTCGACCGGGGCGATGTCGTCGACGGAGACCACCCAACCGAGCCAGCCGCCGCCCTCGGCGGCGCGGCGCGCGACCGCCTGGCCGAAGGGTGCGCGGTCGGCGGCGGGGTGGTCGAGTGTGGTGACGACCTCGACGTAGGTGCCGCCGCTCAGCGGGAGAACGAAATTGCGGGTGCCGAATCGCGGGTGCACGCCCCCGTCGACGAACCCGGCACCCAGGGCCGATCCGATCCACTGGACGGTCGAGACGAAGCTGTCGCGGGCCACCGCATAGGACACGTGATCAAGTCGCACCGCGTCATCATCACCCGGCAACCCGTAAAAGTCCCGCCGCCCCGCCCGCGTCCGCCGTGGATGCAGCCGTGGAGCGGATCGATCATCGTCATCCCGGCCGTGGTGCTCTACCCGACGAGCGGCCAGAACGGACCTCACCGGTGAGCAGTCCGGAGCAGGCTTCTTGCTACGAACAGGACACGCCCGCGCGCTGACGGCGTCCCACGCCGAGGAACGGTGGCCGGCCGAAGTGTGAGGCCGCGACGGACGGGGCTGCCCCTCTGAAACGATCAGTAGGTCCCGGGTGGTGGCCCGGGGCCGGCGCGGCGGTCGTCGCGCCGGGTCGGCTCCGTCGGTGGTTCCTCGTCGAGCAGTGCGTGGGCGCGGGTCAGGACCTCGTGCTCCAGGGCCGCCGTCCATTCCTCGAACGCGGCTTCGGCGGCCGGCCAGTTCACGCGGCGGCCGATGCGCAGGCGGTCGAGGGACCGGCCGATGCCGTAACCGACGGCCGCCACCGCGGCGGGCAGGCAGAAGGTCCCCAGCCATGCCGCCACCAGGTACCGGCCGTCGAACGCGTCGGGCGCGGCCCGGCCGAACCGGCTGTCCAGGATTCCGAAGAGAGCGAACACCAGGGACAGTACGGCCACGAGGACGTACGCGACGCCGATGACGGGCACCGCGACGGAGTGCTCGTCGCCTTCGCGGCCCAGGGCCCACAGCGGTGCGATCAGGAGGGCGAGCACGAGCCCGATGCTGAGGGCCCCCTCCAGCAAGCCGACCGGCTCTCCGTCGCGGACGACCAGTCGGACCAGGGGGCTGGTGCCGAGGAGCAGCCACACCAGGGCGATCGGTAGGTAGTGCCTGATCGTGGGGTCGGCGTCGTCGGCGGCCCGGGTGTGGTGGAGCACGGCACGGTACGCCTCCTCGTGACCGGACACCTGCGACAGCACGGCGGCCCGCCGGGCCGTGAGGGACTCCCGCAGGCCCTCCTCCCCGAGGTCGGGGCGTGCGGCCAGCTTCCGGCGGATGTCGCGCCGTGCCACCGTCTCGTCCAGCACCCCTGCGAAGAGCCTGTCCGGCCTGTCGTACCCGCTCGCCCAGGGGCCGTGGGTACGGGTGGGGGCGGGTACGTCGGCGGGTCGGTCGGCCAGGGCGACCTCGGCCGCGGAACGGATCGTGGAGTGCACGAACCGGTACCCCTTGCCGGTGGCCACGAGGAGGCCGTGGTCGGTCGCCGTCGACAGGAACGCCGCGAGCCGCCAGGGCACGCCGTGGTTCAGGCGCAGCCGCAGCCGGTCCATCACGTGCCGCATCAGCGCGAATCCGCCGGACACCGTGAAGACGTACAAGGCGCCGAAGGCGGCGTCGCCGGCCCACGGACCGATCGAGAAGCTCTTCGTCCCCGCCAGCTCCGCACACCACCACGCCGCCGCCGCGTGGACCGGTCCGAGCACGGCCGCGGCGGCGAGTCCCCGCAGCAGGACGCGGAGCAGGGAGCGTCTCGGGTCGGCCGCGGTGCCGCGGGTACGGAACTTGGCGAGGCCCGCGCCGGCTCCCACGACCAGGAGCGCGGCCGCCATGACGGCGGCGACGACCGCGGCCGTCCCGAACGGCAGCCTCGTCATGATGGCGTACGCGAACGTCACCACGTAGCCCAGGGCCGCCGTCCGCACCGCTGCGCCCCACTGGCCGGGCAGGACGTGGGTCCAGCGCCCGACCCAGCGCAGAGCCGGCGCCTCCAACACCCCGCCGTACACCTGGGTGTACCAGAGCATGAGCAGCGACCAGCCGAACAGCAGCAGGACGCCCGGGGCCATGGAGTAGGCATGGGTGCTCAGGACGATCCCGGCGATCGCCAGGTCCCGCACGATCTCCTGCCGTACCCGCGGGGCGAAGGTCCGGGCGCCCAGGAGGCGGGCTTCGGCCGGGTCCGAGGCGGCCAGCAGGGTGACGCCGTCGAAGTACTCCTGCCCGCTGTACCTCATGGCCCGCGCCAGACCGCGCAGCCCGCGGGTCAGCTTCGGGTCCGAGCGCAGCGTGCGTACCGGTGGCACGGGGCGTTCGAGCGGCCGGGTCTTGCGGGTCTTGCGGGTCTTGCTGAGTGGGGTGGCGGGAGCGGGGGCGGGTTCCCGCAGGAGGCTGTCGACGTAGTGCCGCAGGGCCGCGTACTGCTCGCGCACGTGCTGCCTGGCCTGTGCCGATTCGCATATCGCCTCGAGGTGGCGGGGGTCGGACGAGGTGACCGCGAACTGCAGGACCTCTTCGTGCGAGGGGGCGTCCCAGTCGCCGGGGTCCACCGCGGCGACCACCGCCAGCATCAGCGGGGTGGTACACCATTCCCTGATGCCCGGGTTGTCGGCGAGCAGGTCCTGGACGGGGTGGCGGTCGTCGCCGAGTGAGGCGACGGCTTCGTCGAGCAGTGTGTCGGTGAGCGGCTGGATCCGCAGGCTGCCGGTGAGGGCCGGGTCGAGGTGCATGGCCTGGGCCGTCGCCTCGCGGCTCGCTACGACCATCGGTTGCTCACGGTGCCGGCGAAGGTGCCCGGTGACAGCCGCTGCCCATCCTTCCATGTGGGCTTCGGCGACGGCGTCCAGGCCCTCCAGGCACGGGACCAGCAGGCCGAAGTGGAGCAGAGCCGCGACCTCGGCGGGCCGCAGGTCGAACCAGGAGGTGACCTGGGGGATCAACCAGTCCGTCATGTCGGCGGGGGCGGGACGGTCGTGCGGTACGACGACCGGTACGGGCAGGGGCGTCGTCCACGGATCACCGTCGCGGAGCAGGTCCTCCATCAGGCGCAGCATGAGGGTCGACTTGCCCGCGCCCGGCTCCCCGAGGATCAGCAGCTGCTGAGCGGATCGTTCGAACACGTCGCGTGGTGGGGTGCCGGGGGGAAGCGGCGTGGGGCGGTCGCCGGCGATGGCGAGTGTCATCGGGACGTCGACCAGGTGCAACCGCTTACGGGCGTCCTGGAGCTGGGGGGTGACCCACCCGAGCATGATCGCACCGGCCATGCGCCGTCGCCGGAGCTCCCAGAGCGCCGGGACGTCGGGACTGCCCTGCGCGTCCTTGGGGGATCTCCGGGGCTGGACCACGGTCAGGCGCCCGATGACGCCCGAGTTGGCGACGCCTCCGTGGGAGGCGTTCGCGTTCCCGGTCCCGGACGCGTGGAACGTGGGCCCGGGGGTCTCGCCGGTCGCC
Source organism: Streptomyces sp. NPDC012888 (assembly GCF_042900645.1). Lineage (NCBI taxonomy): Bacteria > Bacillati > Actinomycetota > Actinomycetes > Kitasatosporales > Streptomycetaceae > Streptomyces > Streptomyces sp. NPDC012888. The sequence continues at coordinate 86,387 of NZ_JBIBBM010000012.1, forward strand.
GGCGGGGATGCGGCTGCGGGTGTGGTGCCGGCGGCCGTCTGCTGCTCGTCGGCGGGGCCGGAGGGGGAGGGTTCCCCGGGCTGGCGGTCTCCTGGTGTCATGAGCGGATGTCCCTCGCCTTCGGCCGGCTCTGCTCTCGACCGTCGGGGCCGGTGCTGGTCGCCGGGTGCCGGGTGCCGGGGCCTGACCGCCGGGGGTCAGGTCAGGTGTGGTCGATGCCGCTGACACCGCGGCTGTTCCGGCCGGTGGCTCTGGCGTCGCCGGTGTCCTCGGCCCGCGCCGAACCGCTGCCGCCCCGGCCCGGCCGGCGCCTGATGCCCGAGACGGCGCTCGCACCGCCGCTCGCGTCCGCCGTACCCGTCCGCGCCGCCGTGTCCTCCGTACGGGGCGTCGCGTTGCGGGGGGCGCCCGGCTGGAGCAGCGCCCAGATCAGGGCCGCGATGCCGACGGCGGCCTGGATGGACGCCCCGGTGAGCTGTCCGGCGTCCGAACCGTCCAGTACCCAGATCAACGGTGTGGAGCCCGTTCCCGCCAAGGCCACCACGATGGCCACGGCCTTCCACGCACGCGACACGCTGCCCCCCTGCCCCGAGATCCGGCCACCGTGGCCCGAGGAGACCGACGGTGTGCCACTCGTATTGTCTCCGCGCGTCCTGCCCCGAAACCCGGGTACGACAGGGCCGCCGGCCGCCCCGGGCGAGCATCGGGGGCCTGCCGCGCCGGACGAATTGAGAATGGCAACCGTTTTCATATAGCCTCTCCGTGTCAGATCCGGAACGAGGAGTCGCACCATGGCCGTCCCCAAGCGGAAGATGTCCCGCAGCAACACCCGCCACCGCCGCGCCCAGTGGAAGGCGACCACGCCGCAGCTGGTGCCGGTCACCGTCGACGGCGTCGTCCACCAGGTCCCGCAGCGCCTGGTGAAGGCGTACGAGCGCGGCCTCGTCCACCCGGAGGGCTGAACGCTCATGACGTCCACCGACCGGCTGCCCGTGACCGTGCTCTCCGGATTCCTCGGGGCCGGGAAGACCACGCTGCTCAATCACGTGCTCGGCAACCGCGAGGGGCTGCGGGTCGCGGTCATCGTCAACGACATGAGCGAGGTCAACATCGACGCCGCGCTCGTGCGCGGTGGCGAGGCGGCCCTGTCCCGTACCGAGGAACGCCTGGTCGAGATGACCAACGGGTGCATCTGCTGCACCCTGCGCGACGACCTCCTGGAGGAAGTCGACCGGCTCGCCCGCGAAGGCCGGTTCGACTACCTGCTCATCGAGTCCAGCGGCATCTCCGAGCCCATGCCGGTCGCCGCGACGTTCTCCTTCCCCCGGGACGACGGCGCCACCCTCGGAGACCTCGCCCGCCTGGACACGATGGTGACGGTCGTGGACGCCGTCGGCTTCCTGCCGGAGCTCGACGGCGGCGACGAACTCGCCGCGCGCGGCCTGGACCAGTACGAGGACGACGAGCGCACCGTCAGCGACCTGCTCATGGACCAGGTCGAGTTCGCCGACGTCATCGTCCTCAACAAGCTCGACCTGGTCGGACCGGAGGAGGCGCGGCGGCTCCGCGCCACGCTCTCCCGGCTCAACCCGGAGGCGAGCGTCGTCCCCGCCGTACGCGGACGGGTGCCCCTCGAACACGTCCTCGGGACCGGCCTCTTCGATGTGGAGAAGGCGCAGCAGGCTCCGGGCTGGGTGAAGGAGCTCAACGGTGACCACGTGCCGGAGACCGAGGAGTACGGCATCTCCTCGCTCGTGTTCCGTTCGGACCTTCCCTTCCACCCCGGACGGCTGTGGGCCTTCGTCACCAAGGGCCTCGACAGCGGTACGTTCGGGCGCGTCCTGCGCTCCAAGGGGTTCTTCCGGCTCGCCAGCCGGCCGCGGGTGACCGGCCTGTGGTCCCAGGCCGGTGCCGTCGCCCGCTTCGAGCCCTCCGGCGCCCGCGGCCCGGAGACCACGCAGGGGCAGGAGCTGGTGTTCATCGGCACCGGCCTGCGTGCCGACGCCCTCCGCGCGGCCCTCGACGCGTGCCTGCTGATGCCGGGCGAGGCCGTTCCCGCGGACGACGACTTCCCCGCCTGGGAGACGTACGGCATCGAGGACGCCTGCGAACACGAGCAGGCGGCCTGAAACGCCGGCCCGCACGCTCCGGGCCGGAGGGTGGTCGCAGCCACGGCACCGTCCGGCCCGGCTTTCCCGACAGTTCAGCGTGCGGTCGGCCGGGCCCGCTGCCAGGCGCCGTCGGCGAGCAGGCGGAGGCCGTTCAGGCCGACGAGGACGGTGGATCCCTCGTGTCCGGCGACGCCGAGGGGCAGCGGCAGTGTGCCGACGAGGTCCCAGACGGCCAGGGCGGTGATGAAGGTACCGGCGATGACGAGGTTCTGGATCACCAGCGTGCGGGCGCGGCGCGAGAGGTTGACCACGGTGGGGATGGTGGCGAGTTCGTCGCGGACGACGACGGCGTCGGCGGTCTCCAGTGCGAGATCGGAGCCGGCCCTGCCCATGGCGATGCCGGTGTGGGCGGCTGCCAGCGCGGGGGCGTCGTTGACGCCGTCGCCGACGACCAGGACCTTCGCGCCACCGTTCTGGAGTTCGCGGACGGCGGCCACCTTGTCCTGGGGCAGCAGGCCGGCCCGTACGTCGGTGATGCCGACTTCGGCGGCGAGGCGGGCGGCGGCGCGCGGGTTGTCGCCGGTGAGAAGGACCGGGGTGCGGCCGGCCAGTCCGGCCAGGGCGCGGGTGGCGGTGGCGGCCCCGGGGCGGAGCCGGTCGGCGATCCCGAGTACGCCGACGGGGTGTCCGTCGAGGGTGACCACCACTGCCGTACGCCCGCCCCCCTCCAGTTCGGCGGCCAGGACGGCGGCCGGGTGGGTGGGGTCGTCGAGCAGGCGGGCGGGGCTGCCGACCGCGACGGCGCGGCCGTCGACCGTGGCGGTGACGCCGGTGCCCGGGGTGGAGGAGAAGCCCTCGGCGGTCGTCAGGGCGAGCCCGCGGGCCCGGGCCGCGTCGACGACGGCGCGCGCGAGGGGGTGTTCGCTGGGGTGCTCCGCGACCGCGGCGAAGTGCAGGAGCTCGTCCTCCCCCAGGCCGGAGGTGCCGAGCGGGCGCAGATCGGTCAGCCGGGGGGTGCCTTCGGTGAGGGTGCCGGTCTTGTCCAGTGCGACCGCGTCGATCTGTCCCAGGCGTTCCATGACGACGGCGGATTTGACCAGTACGCCGTGGCGGCCCGCGTTGGCCATCGCCGACAGCAGCGGTGGCATCGTGGCCAGGACGACGGCGCAGGGCGAGGCCACGATCATGAAGGTCATCGCGCGCAGCAGCGTGGAGTGCAGATCCGCGCCCAGGAGCAGGGGGACCACGAAGATCAGCAGCGTGGCGGCCACCATGCCGAGGCTGTAGCGCTGCTCCACCTTCTCGATGAACAGCTGCGTCGGGGCCTTGGTCTCCGCCGCCTCCTCGACCATCGCCACGATCCGGGCGATCACCGACTCCGACGGGTCACGCCCGACCTTCACCCGCAGGGCGCCCGAACCGTTCAGGGTGCCGGCGAACACCTCGTCGCCGGGCTGCTTGGGCGCGGGCAGCGGCTCACCGGTGATGGTGGCCTGGTCGACCTCGCTCGCGCCGTCGACCACGCGACCGTCGGCGCCGACGCGCTCCCCGGGCCGTACGAGGACGACGTCGCCCACGGCGAGGGAGTCGGCCGGGACGGTCTGCTCCGTGCCGTCGTCCGCGATCCTGGTCGCCGTCTCGGGCGCCAGGTCGAGCAGGCCTCGTACGGAGTCGGCGGTGCGGGCGGTGGCGATCGCCTCCAGGGCGCCGGAGGTGGCGAAGATGACGATGAGCAGCGCCCCGTCGAGGACTTGGCCGATCGCGGCCGCTCCGAGGGCCGCGACCACCATCAGCAGGTCCACGTCCAGTGTCTTGTCCTTGAGGGCTTTCAGCCCCTCCCGGCCCGGCTCCCAGCCACCCGCCACGTAGGTGGCCGCGAACAGCGGCGCCCACAGCCACACCGGAGCGTCCAGCAGGTACAGCGGGAGGCCGGCCAGGAACAGGCCGAGAGCGGCGAGCGCCCACCGGGCCTCGGGCAGGGCCAGGATCCGGGTGCGCCGCCGGGGCGGTACCCGGTCCGGGCCGGCGGCGGCCGTCGAGGGCCTGTCCAGGACGGAAGACATGGCGAAGCAACCCTTCACGGGCGGACGGGGTGACCCCTCCACCATACAAGAACATCTGAAGAGGTCTTCATATGTTGTCCGTATCATGGTCGCATGGGCCATGGAACGCACGCCACCAGCAGCGCCACGACGCGCGAACGCCTCGACACCGTCGGCGCCGCGGAAGTGGCCGCGACCCTCCAGGCCCTCGCGACGCCGTCGCGGCTCCACATCCTGGCCCGGCTCCGCGAGGGCCCGTCCTCCGTCGGCGAACTCGCGACGGCCGTCGGCATGGAAGCCTCGGCCTGCTCCCACCAGCTCCGCCTGTTGCGCAACCTCGGCCTGGTGACCGGCGAGCGCCACGGCCGTTCGATCGTCTACGCCCTGTACGACGACCACGTCGCCGAACTCCTCGACCAGGCCCTTTACCACGTCGAGCACCTGCGCATGGGCGTCCGCGACCTGCCCGCCGGACTGGCCGCGCCGGCCGCCGCGGAGTAGGAGCGAGGCAGGTGTCCGGGCCGGCGGACGGGCCGGCCGACGGCCCGGCGGACGCGTGCGACGCACCGGTCAGGACCCCTCCTCGGTCGCGGTGTCGGCGAGGCTGCGGTTCAGGGCGCTGTCGGGGCGGCTCGTGAGCTGCTCCCAGGTGCCCTCCCCCACGATGCGCCCGCCTTCCAGGACGGCTTTGCGGTCCGCCCGGCGGATGGTGGCCCGGCGGTGGGCGATGACGACGGTCGTGCGGCCTTCCTGGGCGAGCGCGGTGGCGAGCTGGGCGTCACCGGAGTTGTCCAGGGTGGGCGGTGGACTCGTCCAGTACCAGGACTCTCGGCCGCGCCAGCAGCGCGCGGGCGGGGCCACCACGGCCGCGAGCAGCCACGGCTCCACCGTGGCGAGGACCGCACCACCGCCGGTGAAGACCGCCCCGGCGGCCAGGAGTTGGGCGGTGGTGTGGGCGTAGAAGAACTCCAGTGCCTCCACGTCGGCCATGGCGGTGGCGGCGAGGTCTCCGCTGCGCCGGCCGGCGACGCGGGCGGGAGCGCTGCGGGCCAGCCCGTCGAAGACGCGCACCCGCAGGGTGGCGAGGACGCGTTAGGCCAGGTCGTGCGAGAGGTCCATCTCGCGCCAGGTCGCCAGGGCTCGTACGAGGACCAGGGCGACGGGGGCGACGACGGGTGGTCGCCCGTGCCGTCCACCCGTCCCGCGCCGAGGACGACGATGTGGTCGGCGTGCCGGACGGCGGCGAGCCGGTGGGCGATCACCAGGACGGTGCGGTCGCCGGCGGCGTTCGGCAGTTCGCGGATGTCCGCCATCCGCTACCGCTTCGCTCCTCGTCTCCGACCACGTGGACGGGTCGGTGTACGTGGCGAGCGTGCCGGACGGCACGGTCACAGCCCGCCTGACCGGGCGGCATCTCTCCGAGCACGCCGGGTTCCTGACGCTGCCGGGAGGGCGGGTCGCATGTGTGGACGACCGCCGCGGGGAACTGCCGGTACTCGACCCGTTCGGCGAGGAACTCGTGGAACTCACCGTGCCCGTGGCCGTGCCGGCCGAGCACCTGGCCTGCGATCCGTCCGGCCGCCGACTGGCCGTCACGACCGGATCGGGCGAGAACGCAGAGCCGCGGTCGGACCTCCTGACCGTCGTCGACCTGGCCACCGGAGAGGCCGCTCGGGTCCGCACACGCGTCGGAGAGCCGGGCGTGAGGGTGCTGGGCGGCGGCGGCCCGCTGGTGGTGCTGCGGCACAGGGAACCGGGCGCGCTGGCGGTCCACCGGTTCGCGGATCTCCTCACGGCTCCGCCCGGCTGCCCGGCGGTCACGCCGCACGCGGTCCTGCCCGTGCCGGACGACGGGCTCGGAGACGCGCAGGACCCCGATTCCGGGCAGGTGTTCGTCGCCACGCGAACCGGTGCTCCTGGGCGCCGACGACACCCTCCTCCGCGTCCCGCTCTCCCGCCATGGGCGGCGCCCCCCGACGTGGCGGCACGCCCTGGGAGGGCGTGCAACGTCGTGCGGTGGCAGCGTCCCCGGGCTCCGGCTGGGTGGCCGTCACCCGCGGCGGTCGCGGCGAAGTACACCTGGTCGACGCCGTGACGGGCGAGGGAGGCGCATCCGCCTGCGCGTGGACACGCCCCTCGACCACGGCGGCCACGTCCTGCTGCTCGGCCGCAACGACGGCGCCGACGGCGACCCGGTGGGCCGCTGACGCGGCCTCCGGCGGCCGGCCCGCGGGAACGCGGTCGGCCGTTGACGGTCGGGAGGGTCAACGGCCTGGCGCCGACCGACGGTCCCCGCGAACACCAGGTCTGCTCGGCGCGACGCGACGCCGCATGCGGCGGTCCGGAGCAGCGTTCACGGCGTGCCTGCCGGTGTCGCGGCTGCGTACGGCTGCGGTGGTCAGCCTCCGACGTGGATGCCGGGGCGGCGGGCGGGGTCGGGTTCGTGACTGCGGATGATCTCGCGGGTGACCGGTGCGGTATCGCCGCGTCCCAGGAGGAAGTAGCGGACCATGTGCACCAACGGGCTGCCCTCGGCCCAGGCGAAGTAGCAGTGGGGCTGAACTCCGGTGGCATCCCGCAGGGCCAGCAGGATCGCGGCGATGGCGTTCGGTGCGGCCGGCGCCTCGGCGCGCAGGATCCGGTGGCCGTCTACTTCGACGCCGTGGACGGTGAGGGTGTCGCTGAAGTCGGAGGGGTCGACCACGTCGATCTCCAGGAAGATGACGTCGGCGCGGCCGGGCACCGGGTTCACGCCGCGCTGTTCGCGTTCCTTGTCGCGGTACTCGGCGACGTCGCCGGCTTGGCGGCGGTTGGCGATGATGTTGATGGCACCGTCGTGGGCGAGGGTGGCGTCGACGAACCGGCGGGCGTCATCGTCGAAGACGATGCGGTCGGCGCGCAGCTCGGTGGTGCGCGAGACCCGTGAGATCAGCGACACGCTGATGATCCCGGCGATGAAGAACGCGGAGATGACGATGCCGTCCGGCTTGTCGATGATGTTCGCGACCAGGGCGTAGAGCAGGACGGCTGTGAGCAGGCCGAAGCCGACGGTGGTGGCGCGCCGGCGGTGCCGGGCGACGGACACGGTGACGGCGAAGGCGCCGGAGACCATCATGGCGAGGATGCCGGTGGCGTAGGCGCCGGCCTGCTCGTCGACGTCGGCGTCGAAGGCGATCGTGATGCCGATGCACAGGAGCGTGTAGACGATCACGACCGGGCGGACAGCGCGTCCCCATTCGGGAGCCATGCCGTAGTCGGGGAGGTAGCGGGGGACGATGTTGACGAGCCCGGCCATGGCGGAGGCGCCGGCGAACCACAGGATCAGGATGGTGCTGATGTCGTAGACCGTGCCGAACGCCTCACCGACGTGCTCATGGGCCAGCCACGCCAGGGCACGGCCGTTCGCCGCGCCGCCCGGCTCGAACAGCTCGTGCGGAATCAGGACGGTGGTGACGAAGCTCGCCGAGAGCAGGTAGACGCTCATGATGAGGGCGGCGGTGGTCAGCAGCCGGCGGGTGTTGCGGATCCGTGAGCGCAGCCGCTGCTCGGCGTCTGCCCCGTCGGCGGCGACCAACGGCATCATGCTCACGCCGGTCTCGAACCCGGACAGGCCCAGAACCAGCAGCGGAAAGGCCAGCAGCGCCGGCCCGACGAGGTCGCCGAAACCGCCGCCACCTTCGACGAGGGCATCGGTCCAGGCCGCGTACGCGCCGGGTGTGGTGATGACGTGGGCCAGGCCGACGCCGATGACGACGGCGTTCAGGGCGAGGAACACCGCGACGAGCGGGATGGCGACGCTGACCGCTTCGCTGAACCCGAGCAGGAACACCCCGCCGAGGACCAGCAGTAGAGCGACGGTCAGGGCGACCTCGTGGCCGTGCAGGGCGGCCGGGAAGAAGGGGTTCTCCACCACGTGCACGGACGCGTCCGCGGTGGACAGGGTGATGGTGATGATCCACGACGTGGCGACGAAGCCGAGCAGGACGAGGACGAACAGCTTTCCCCACCAGAACGGCAGCAGGTCCTCCAGCATCGCCACCGACCCGGCGCCGTGCGGGCTCTCCTTCGCCACCCGCCGGTACATCGGCAGCATCCCCAGCAGCGTCAGCGCCACGATCAGCAGTGTCGCCAGCGGCGAGACGGCGCCGGCGGCGAGGGCCGCGATCGCGGGGACATAGGCGAGGCTGGAGAAGTAGTCCACGCCGGTCAGGCACATCACCTTCCACCAGGCGTGCGGCTCTGCGTGCGCCTCACCGGCCGCCGGACCCACCGGCTGCACACGGTGCCGCAGCATCCACTGCGCCAGCCTGCCCGTCGGCTGAAGCCGCGCAGCCGCGCTGTCCACCACCTCCGGCATCACCGGCTCGCTCGCCTCGCCCATGATCCCCATCAACCCTTCCCGGCAACTCCGCCACGTTCGCCCAGGACCACTCCGAACGGGTCGCGCGGCGATCAACGAGTATGCGCCCGCGCCATAGGCGGCGCGCCCCGCGCAGCTGCTCGAGCCGACGTGCCCAACGCGACGGCCAAAGACCTCCGCACCTCCCCCGCCGGCCATCGACGCAGGGGCCGAAAGCCCGTGCAGGGCAGGCGCGGCAACGGTCAAGGGCCCTCCGGCCGCCCTCCGGACCGGCAACGCGCGAGGACGCGGAAGGCCGCCCCGAGGGGGATGCGGTCCCGGAAACATTGACGCCTTCCTAACACCCGTCCCCTCCGCGGCAGGCCCACAGGGCCCGGCACGGGGCGTCATCCCGAGAGGGCGGCTGGTCGCCGGGGGGGCAGGACGGCGCGGTGGTCGGCTCTGGGGGGATAGGCGCGGCCTGCCGCGGCGGAGCGACGATGAGATCGCTCGGACGCGTCCCGGCCAGGGGTCCGGCGAACCGGTCGAGCCGGGACCCGCGCCCGCCCGGCGAGCGGCGCGGGCAGTTCGCCGGGCGGGGTGTGGATCACCGAGTGGTGGGCCGGTACGCCGCCGAGCGCGCCTTTCGTACGCGCGATGCCGCCGGCCGCAGCGGCCGTCGGCGACAACCTCTTCCCGGGCCTGGTCAAAGCGGCTCCGCGTACGCAAGGATCACGGCCGCACCACCACGCACACGCACACCACCTCCCGCCACTCCATCACAGGAGGATGTTCATGGCACGCCGCACATCCCGCGGCCTCATCGCCGCGGCCACCGCCACCGTGGCGCTCTGCACCATGGCCGCCCCGGTCTCCGCCCAGCCCGCAGGCGCCACCGCCGGCACCGCACTCCCCCAGGCCCGCATATTCATGGTCAACCCGGTCCAGTCCTCCGGGGACCAGGCGTTGACCGACGGCAAGGACGGCAACGCGGCCGTGCCGGAATCCGCTTACACCGTGGCCGCGCTGCGGAACCTGGACGGCAGCGGTTCGCTCTCCGGCCGGTGGGCGACCGTACGATCGGACACCGGCGCCTCGGCGCGGCTCGCGGACGTGGGTACGTACAGCCGTACCGACGACCAGTTCGAGCAGGTGATGGCGTACTTCTGGGTCAACGAGGCCCAGGAGTACCTGCAGGCCCTCGGCTTCGGCAGCGAGCTGCCCGGCGCCAACGACCGGGTGCAGCCCGTCCGGATCAACCAATGGGGCGCCGACAACTCCTACTTCACCGACAAGAAGGCCGAGATCCGATTCGGCAAGGGCGGGGTGGACGACGCCGAGGACGCCGAGATCGTCCTCCACGAGTACGGGCACGCGGTACACCACGCCCAGGTCCCCGGCTTCGGCACGTCGCCGGAGGCGGGCGCGATCGGCGAGGCGTTCGGCGACTACCTCGCCGTCGCGGTCGGCGTGCACGCGGGCACGAAGTACGGTTGGCCGCTCAAGGCCGACCCGGCCTGCGTCGGCGATTGGGACGCGGTCTCCTACAGCGCGGCCCCGCACTGCCTGCGCCGCATCGACGAGGACAAGGTGTACGCCGACCGGACCGGAGAGGTCCACGCGGACGGCGAGATCTGGTCCCGGGCCCTGTGGGACATCCGCGGGGCGCTCGGCGCCCGCACCGCCGACCGGATCATCGTGAACGCGCAATTCGGCTTCCGCGCGGACACGAGCTTCAAGGACGCGGCACTGACGACGATCGCGACCGCGCAGCGCATGTACGGAGCGGACGCGGCGTCCGCGGTGCGCGAGGCGTTCCGCGCCCGGCAGATCCCTGGGGTCTAAAGGTCCAGGGGGTCCACAGGGTCCAAGGAGGGCGTCGGCTCAGGGGATTCAGGAGCCGACGCCTTCGACGCCTTCGAGACCTGCAAGGCCTTCGCCCCCTCAACCGCCGCGATAGCCGTCGCATTCCGCCACCGCCGGGCGGAAATCCGCGCCCGCTCTTCCTTGTCGCGGCATGCGGAAGTCCGGCCGGGGGCGTCGATTCCGCCACCCGGCCGGACTCCGGCACAGCCCCGATCCATCAGCCCAACAGGTGAGCCCGGCCCGGCACCGTCCGCTTGTCAGTGGTCGTCGTGCTTGTCCTTGTGGTGGTCGTTGTCGTGGTTGTGGTGGTCGTGGTCGTGCTTGTGCTTGTCGTGCTTGTGGTGGTCGTGCTTGTGCTTGTCGTGCTTGTGGTGGTCGTGCTTGTGCTTGTCGTGGTCGTGCTTGTGCTTGTCGTGCTTGTGCTTGTCGTGGTCGTGCTTGTGCTTGTCGTGCTTGTTGTGGTCGTGCTTGTGCTTGTCGTGCTTGTGGTGGTCGTGCTTGTGGTGGTCGTCGTGGCTCACCGCGCCCGTGACAGCTGTGGTGGGCATCGTGGACGCCGACGCGGCGGTGACCGGCAGCAGAACGGCACCGGAGAGCAGCGCGCCCGAGGCGATGGCCGTCGCAAGACGGAGACGGGGTCGCTTGGGGACGTCGTGGGAGGCGTGGATCTTGCGAATCATGGCTTTCTCCTGGCGGTAGAAGTATCGGAGACCGGGTCCTGTCCGGCCGGCGCGGTGTCCCGTTGTCGTTCCGGTGGGGGCCGCACTTCAAGTAGGCCCGACCGCTCCGGCGGAGGCACGTTGCGAGAACTCGGGACTTGACGCGCTCGCGATCATGCATTAGAGGCCTCGCGAGCACCGTCCCTGGGCGCGCCGGCGAGCCGGACGGTCATTCGATGTGACACACCGAGCGCCTTGCGTGAACACGCGGCCGCCGTACCGGCGGCCAGGGCCGAGACGAGACGACAACCGACAGTGGTCGTTCGTGTACAGCCCCGGCGCGCCGCACGGCCTGCCAACTCGCGATCCGAAGGTGTTCCACTGCGCTTACGGCTCCAGGCGGCGATCCTGCGGCGCCTTGCGCGGGAAAAGGGGCGACGCCTGCCCGTCATCGGTGGCGGCGCTCTTCGCGCCGGGCAGGGCTCGACCTGTCTGTGGACCGGTGCCATTCCCCTAGCGGACCGATGCCCCGGTTCACCGCCAGGCACCCGCCGACGCGGAGGGGGGCGGTCCCCGACCCAAGCCAGCACCTAGCCAGCCCGGGCAGCACACCACGACCCGGCACCACGGCCGGGTCGTGGCGACGCTGCCCGACTCCTAATCGGTGCAGTACCGCTTGATGGCTGTGTTGAAGGCAGCCTCGAAGGCGGCGTCGTGCGCTTCCTTCGCTTCCTTCTGCGCTGCGGGATCGGGGACGAGTCCCTGTGGCACCGGCTTCGGCTTCGGCTCCGCATCGCAGTTGCCGGCCTCGGCGAGTTCCTTGCCGATGGTGAACCCTTCCTTGGCTCCGGCCCTGCGGGCGGCGTCGATGGCGTTCTTGTTCACCGCGTCCTGGGCCGCCTGACCGCTCAGGCAGTTCGCGCTGAGGCCACCACCGGAAGCGGTGTACTTGCCGTTGGGCTGGTCGGCGGCTGTGAACTTGCCGTCGTCGCCGACGGTGACGAGTACGCCGCCGGGGCCGTCGGTTTGGTCCACGGTCACCTTGGTCCCTTTCTTGAACCCTTCGCCGGTGACGATCGACTTCGTCGCGTCGCCCGGCTTCGGTTCCACGAAGCACTGCGCCGCCGGCAGCGGCGCCTGCGGCGAGGCCGACCATGCGGCGAATGCAGCCGGGCCGAGGACGAGAGGGCACGCCAGCAACGGGGCGCCCAGGAAGACACCAATGCGCTTGCTCATCTTGTGTTCCTCACACCTGTAGCGGGGCGAGGGTTATGACGAGAGGAACGAGAAGTCCGCGTTCAGTACGGCACGGGTCCACGCTCCCCCTGCACGTACCGACCCACCCCGGAGGGAGTCGTTCGCTTCCATCTTCCCCCGCCGGTCGGTACCTGTCGAACGGACCGCCGGACATGGGCAGACCGGTGCGGGTCCGGCGCTGTGGCCCGCCGCGCGTCCTGGCAGCGGGGGTTCGCTGTCCCGGACTCCTCCCGAGCCACACGGTCCGGGAACGGCACTCGTTGTCGAAGTGAACCCGTAGCAGTCCCGAGCAGGGCCCAACGGCTTGCGTACGGCGCCGAGTACTGCCGGGCCATGCCGGGTGGGAGCAGACGCGTGTGGGGGAAGCCAGTCGTCCGTCATGCAGGCCTGCGGCAGGACCGCCGGCCCGGCTGCCGGCTAGTCCGGGACGGGCGTGTCCTCGCGGTTCGCGTGGGCGGACTTGAGCGCTTCTTCGACGTCGTCGTGAATCGGCGTGTTCAGGGTGAGGCCGGTTATCTCGAAGAGGCTGCGGACCGCGGGTGTGGGAGCGGCGAGGTGGAGGTGGGCGGACGTGGCTCGGGCTTCGCGGCCCGCCTTGATGAGGACGTTCAGGCCCGACGAATCCATGAAGTCGAGCCTCGACAGGTCGAGGACGACGTGGCGGCGGCCGTGGAGGAACTGGTTCGCCATGTGGTGGTGGAGGGACGTGGCGGTGTCCACGTCGAGTTCACCGCCCACCGTCAGGACGGCGGTGCCGGAGTCGCGGACCAGGACCTCGATGTCGAGACGGGGATCCTTCGCTGTCATGCTGCGGCCTCTCTCTGTGCTCGCTGCGCGGCGCGGCGACCGAACAGTTGCTGTGAGGCAAAGGTTAGCCCGCCGGGCCGCAGGTGAGGACGTGGGCCCAGACGCGCTTTCCGGTGGAATCGCCGTCGACGCCCCATTCCGCGGAGAGCCGGTCCAGCAGGTGGAGTCCGAAGCCGCCGGTGGCGCGGTCGAGATCGGGCGTCCTGGGCACGGGTGGGGCCGGGTCGTTGTCGCGGACGGCGAGCCGGGCGCCGTCCGGGATGGGATCGAGGTGCAGCCAGGCATCCGTGCCGGCGTGGCGGTGGGCGTTGGTGACGAGCTCCGAGACGAGGAGTACGGCGATCTCCACGCGGTCGGCCGGCCAGCCCCACGCGGTGAGGGTGGCGGTCGTGAGGTCGCGGGCGTGAACGGCGGCGCCCTGCCCCCGGGGTATGAGCCATGCGTGCCCGATTCGGCCTATCGCGTCCACTGGGTCCTCGCCCGCCCTCTCCCGAAACGACGAAGGAAGGGTATGTGATGCCGCGGGCGGGCTTGGGGCGCCGTCTGGTGGGCGGCCGGGGTTCGGGTGGGGTGCGGGTGGGTCACGGTGGGGTCAGTCCGCCGGGATGCCGCTCAGCGCCGTGCCGGTCCCCGTGGCTTCGAAGGCGTTCCTCATGCCCCGCAGGCCCTTGAGCAGTTCCTCGCGTTCGGCGAAGGACATGGTGCCGAGGGCCTCCGTCAGGTCGTGCTCCCGCTGCTCGCGGAGTTCCTGGAGGTAGACCCTGCCCTGCTCGGTCAGGCGGAGTTCCAGCTCCCGGCGGCTGACCGGGCTGGGAGAGCGTTCCACGAGCCCCAGGGATCTCATCCGGTCACAGAGGCGGCTCACCGAGGGGGCCGTCGAGCCGAGCACCTCTCCGAGGGTCCGGAGGTTGATCCCCTCCTCGCGTTCGATGGCGTAGAGGGCCCGCAGCTGCGAGGTGGACACCGGCTGGGACAGTGCGTCCCTGCTGCGCTCCCAGACGACCTCGAGCAGTTCCACGACCTCGGTCGCGGCCTGAGCTGCTCGGCGGCGACGCTGGGTGGGCGGCGTCGGGGCTGGGCTCATGACGGGAACTCCGGATCGGGTTCGCTGCCCGCTGGGGCGGCGGGGGTGGGCGTGGGGGTGACCGTGTGTGGCACCGGGGTCACCGTATCGCCCGGCCGCGGAGGCGTGGGGCCGGGGCCCCGTCCCGGCGGGGACGGCCGCGTGCGCCGGAGTGCGGTGGTCGTGTGGTCGGTTTCGCCCCGCCCGGGTGACGGGGTACTCTGCGGCGTATTTGTCATGCGGCAACAGTTTGATGTGGCAAGGCACCGAGGGGGCGGCCGCGCGGGCCGCTGCGGTGCTCCGTCCTCCGGCGGGGCACCCGTTACGTCGACGAGGAATGGGCATGGCTGAGACAACGGTCGAAACCGCGCGTCCCGCACAGCGGACGCGCGCCCGTGGTGCCGGCAAGGTGGGGGAACCCGAGCTGCGGCAGCTGCTCGCCGGGCTCACCGCCGTCCGTGACGGCGACTTCGGCACGCGGCTGCCGGACGAGGCGGACGGGCTGCTGGGCGAGATCGCCACGGTGTTCAACGGCATGGTCGACCAGTTGTCCCTGTTCACCTCCGAGGTGACCCGGGTCGCCCGCGAGGTCGGTACGGAGGGCACCCTGGGCGGCCAGGCCGAGGTACCGGGCGTCTCGGGCACCTGGGCGGACCTGACCGACTCCGTGAACGCGATGGCCGGCAACCTGACCTCCCAGGTACGTTCCATCGCGCAGGTCGCCACGGCCGTGGCGCAGGGCGATCTCTCCCAGAAGATCACCGTCGACGCCCGGGGCGAGATCCTGGAGCTGAAGGAGACCATCAACACGATGGTCGACCAGCTCTCCTCCTTCGCCGACGAGGTCACCCGCGTCGCCCGCGAGGTCGGCACCGAGGGCAACCTCGGCGGCCAGGCCACCGTGCGCGGCGCCTCGGGCACCTGGAAGGACCTCACCGACAACGTCAACGTGATGGCCTCCAACCTCACCGGTCAGGTGCGCTCGATCGCGCAGGTCGCCACCGCCGTGGCCCGGGGAGACCTGTCCCGCAGGATCACGGTGGAGGCGAAGGGCGAGGTCGCCGCGCTCGCGAACACCATCAACACGATGGTGGACACGCTGTCGGCCTTCGCCGACGAGGTCACCCGCGTCGCCCGCGAGGTCGGCACCGAGGGCATCCTCGGCGGGCAGGCGCGGGTGCCCAACGTCGCCGGCACCTGGAAGGACCTCACCGACAACGTCAACTCCATGGCGAACAACCTGACCGGGCAGGTCCGCAACATCGCCCAGGTGACGACCGCCGTCGCCAACGGTGACCTGTCCAGGAAGATCGACGTGGACGCCCGGGGCGAGATCCTGGAGCTGAAGACCACCATCAACACCATGGTCGACCAGCTGTCCTCGTTCGCCGCCGAGGTGACGCGCGTGGCGCGCGAGGTCGGCAGTGAGGGACGGCTCGGTGGACAGGCCGAGGTCGAAGGGGCCTCCGGCACGTGGAAGCGGCTCACCGAGAACGTGAACGAACTCGCCGGGAACCTCACCCGGCAGGTCCGCGCGATCGCGGAGGTCGCCAGCGCGGTCGCCGAGGGCGACCTGACCCGCTCGATCACCGTCGACGCCTCCGGCGAGGTCGCCGAGCTCAAGGACAACATCAACGCGATGGTCGGGTCCCTGCGGGAGACCACGCGGGCCAACCAGGAACAGGACTGGCTCAAGTCCAGCCTCGCCCTCATCTCGGGGCTGATGCAGGGCCACCGCGACCTGGCCGTGGTGGCGGAGCTGGTCATGGACGAGCTCGCTCCCCTGGTCTCCGCGCAGTACGGCGGTTTCTACCTGGCGGAGGAGGACGCCGACGGGACCGTGCTGCGGCGCGTGGGCTCCTACGGCCGTCCCGCCGGCAGCGCCGGGTACGACCGCTTCCGTCTCGGCGAGTCCCTCGTCGGGCAGGCCGCCCGGAGCCGCCGTACCATCACGGCGGACGGTGTGCCGGCCGACTACATCAGCATCTCCTCGGGGCTCGGCCCCACCCGGCCGGGCAGTCTCGTCGTCCTGCCCATCGTCGTCGACGACCAGGTCCTCGGCGTCATCGAACTGGCTTCGCTGACCGAGTTCACCCCCATCCACCGGGACTTCCTCGAACAGCTGATGGAGACGGTCGGGGTCAACGTCAACACGATCGTCGCCAACGCCCGCACCGACGAGCTGCTGGACGAATCGCAGCGGCTGGCCGGCGAACTCCAGACCCGTTCCGAGCAGTTGCAGGTCCAGCAGGAGGAGTTGCAGCGTTCCAACGCGGAACTGGAGGAGAAGGCCGCTCTGCTGGTCGCCCAGAACCGGGACATCGAGGCGAAGAACCTGCAGATCGAACAGGCCCGGCAGGAACTCGAGGACCGAGCCCAGCAGTTGTCGCTGGCCTCGAAGTACAAGTCCGAGTTCCTCGCCAACATGAGCCACGAGCTGCGCACACCGCTCAACAGCCTGCTGATCCTCGCCCAGCTGCTCGCCCAGAACCCGACGCGGAACCTCACCGCCAAGCAGGTCGAGTACGCCGGCGTCATCCACTCGGCCGGCTCGGACCTGCTGCAGCTGATCAACGACATCCTCGACCTGTCGAAGGTCGAGGCGGGGAAGATGGACCTCAACCCCGAGCCGATCGCGCTGCGCCAGCTCCTGGACTACGTCGAGGTCACCTTCCGCCCGCTCACCACGCAGAAGAACCTCGCCTTCTCCCTCTCCACCGCGCCCGGCGTGCCCGTAGACCTGGTCACCGACGACACGCGGCTGCGGCAGGTGCTGCGCAACCTGATCTCCAACGCCGTCAAGTTCACCGAACGCGGAAGCGTGGAGCTGCGCATCGAGCCGGCCACGGACGAGGAGCTGCCCGCCACCGTGCACCGCGGCGGCTCCGTGCTCGCCTTCCGGGTCAAGGACACCGGCATCGGGATCGCCGCCGAGCACCTCGAGGCCATCTTCGGCGCCTTCCAGCAGGCGGACGGGACGACCAACCGCAAGTACGGCGGCACCGGGCTCGGTCTGTCCATCAGCCGCGAGATCGCCTACCTCCTCGGTGGCGCGCTCACCGTCGACAGCGTCCACGGCGAGGGCAGCACCTTCACCCTGTACCTGCCGACCGTGCACGCCGAGTACCAGGAACAGGCGGGCCACGGCCAGGAGGGCTCCTCCCCCGCTTCCGCCCCGCGTGCCGAAGAGCCGGCCCCCGGTCACCGGCCGGCGTCCGGCGACGCCGACGTCCGCAAGCCGCGCCGGCTGCTGGTGCTCGAGGAACGACCCCGCGGGCTGCTGTCGCTGGTCGCGGAGAGCTCGGTGGCCGAACTGCGCGGCGGGCACGACATGGGGGACCGTCACGACATCGAACTGGTCGCCGCGGTCGGACCCCACGAGGCGGCGGAAGCACTGGCCGCGGCCCCGTTCCACTGCGTGGTCCTCGAACTCGACATGGCCGGCGACGAGGGCCTGAACTTCCTCGACGCCATGGACGGCGACCCCGCCCTGCGTACCGTCCCCGTCCTCGCCCACAACAACCGGCGGCTGGACGCGGCGCGCGAGAGGATGCTCGAGTCACGCGCCCGGCAGCGACCCCTGGAGCTGCTGTCGAGCCTGGACGAGCTGCGGGAGCGGATCGCCCTGCACCTGTCCGCCGACCAGCCCGGCGACGTCGTCCCGCTGCTGCGCGGTGAGGAGACCAGGCAGCAGACGCCCCGCCCCGTGGACGGCTCGCTGCGGGGCCGTACGGTGCTCGTCGTCGACGACGACGCGCGCAACCTGTACGCCCTCAGCGGCATCCTGGAGCTGCACGGCATCGAGGTGCTGCACGCGGAGAACGGGCGCAAGGGCATCGAGGCGCTGGCCTCGCATCCCGGCATCGACCTGATCCTGATGGACGTGATGATGCCGGAGATGGACGGGTACGCCGCGACCGCGGAGATCAGGCGGATGCCGGCCCACGCGGACCTGCCCATCGTGACCGTCACCGCCAAGGCCATGCCCGGGGACCGGGAGAAGAGCCTCGCCTCGGGCGCCAGCGACTACGTCACCAAGCCCGTCGACGCGGACGACCTCATCGCCTGTGTCCGCCGCTGGCTGGCACCCCGGCACGATGACACCCAGGGGGCGTCGTGACCCTCCCCCACGACGCCGGGCAGGACGGTACGGTCCCGCCGCAGGCGGACCGGTCCGATGCCCGGCGGGCTGCCCTGGTGCCGGTCCGCGGCGCCGGGGAGTCCGAGGCCGGGGCTCCCGGCGACGCTCTGCTGCCGGCACGGGCCGGGGAGCAGGTGTCGGCGGTGGGCCGTCTGGCCGCCACGGTCGAACGTCTTCGCGAGGAGGTACGAGCCGCCCACGCCGCCGCTGACGGCCGGGCCCTGATCGAACTCGCGACGGGCGTCATGGTCGAGCGGCTCCGCTGCGGACCGGCCCGGGCCGCGCGGCAGCTCGCCGAGCTCGCCGAGCAGACCGGCATGTCGCAGCTCGAACTCGCCGCGGAGGTCGTCAACCAGGCCGCACACGACCAGGTCGCCGCGGCCGTGGGTGACTTCGTGCGCCAGGCGGTGGGTGGGCCGGGCGGCGGTGAGCGGTCCGAGGCGTCGGTCGCCGTCCGTCTCCGTACGGCCGAGAGCGCCGTCCTGCACACGGGCGACACGCAGGCCGTGGCGGAGTCCCTGCTGCAACACGCCCTCGCGCCGCTGGGAGCGGCGGCCGTCGCCGTCTGGACCGCGGGGGCCGACGGCTCCCTCACCCTCTGCGCGCACGCCGGCTTCCCACCGGACGAGGCGGCCCGGTGGCGTTACGTACCTCCCGGCGTGGCCACGGTCGCCCGGCAGGCCCTCACCGAGCGCCGTACCGTGCGTTTCTCCTCCCTGGGCGAGGACGGGACGCCCTCCATCGGGCAGCGGCACTTCCCCGAGGGCGGGCGCATCGCCTTGCTGTCCGGGACGGGCGGGCGTGTCCACGGCGTGCTGGAGATCTGCTGGCCGCAGGCCCTCGCGCCGCCCTCGCCGGTGATCGCCCGCCAGCTGGAGGCCCTCGCGGAGCTGTGCGCGCACACGCTCGAAGGCCTTCCGCCCGGCGACGCGGAGGCACCCGTGACCCAGGGCGAGGCCGCTGTGGCCGAGCTGATCGAACTGTCGGAAGGCCTGTACGATCCGGCCCTCGTCCTCGTCCCGCACCTCGATGCCGAGGGGCACCTGGTCGACTTCCGGATCCGCCACGCCAACAGTCATTTCCTGGACCCGGCGGGGCGGGCCCGCAGCGGTGTCAACGGGGCCCTGCTGCTCGAGGCCTACCCGGTGGCCGCCAGCGAGAGCCAGCTGTTCGAGCGGACGGAACGCGTCTACGCCACCGGGGAGCCGTTCCGGGCGCAGCGGGTCACGCTGACCGCCCTCGTGGACGAGGTGCCGCTCTCGTCGGTCGCCGACCTGAGCATCACCCGGCACGGCGGGTGCGTGCTGCTGATCTGGCGCATCGAGGACGAGACGGCCCGGCTCGCCAGCCTGCTCCAGCACGCGCAGCGCCTGGGCCGCATCGGCGGGTTCGAGGAGAACCTCGCGACGGGCGAGATCACCTGGAACCAGCAGCTGTTCGATCTGTACGGGCGGGCCGTCTCCGACGGCACGGTGGCGCTGCACGATCTGGCGGACCACGTGCACCCGGACGACTCGGTCGCCATCGGCCGGTTCCTGCAGGCGCTGCTGCACCACCGGAGGGCGACGTCGACGGCGTTCCGGCTGCAGCGGCCGGACGGGGTGACCCGTCACATCCGGGTGATCGCCGAGCCGGTTCTCGGTGCCGACGACAGGCTTCTCGCCGTCCGTGGCGCGTACCAGGACATCTCGTCCCAGCACTGGACCGAGGTGGCTCTCGCCGCCACGCGGGACCAGCTGGCGCACACCGAGCAGGAAGCGGCCGAGCGCAACCGGCTGGCCCTGCAGCTCCAGCACGCGATCATGCCGCCGGCCCGCGGTCCGCTGGACGCGCCGGGGTTGGAGGTCGCGGTGCGGTACCGGCCCGCCGAGAAGGAGTCGATGGTGGGCGGCGACTGGTACGACACCGTGGTGCTGCCGTCGAAGAAGGTGCTGCTGTGCGTCGGGGACGTCGCCGGCCACGGCATCGACGCGGCCACGGGCATGGTGGTCCTGCGCAACGCGATGCGGGGCCTGGCCGTGACCGGGGCGGGCCCCCGGCAGCTGCTGTCATGGCTGAACCTGGTGGCGCACCATCTGACCGAGCAGGTGACGGCCACCGCCGTGTGCGGCCTGTACGACCCGGAGAGCCGGGTGCTGCGGTGGGCCCGGGCGGGCCACCTGCCGCCCGTCCTCGTACGGGGACCGAGGGCGCAGACGCTTCCGATGCCGGGCGGCATGCTCCTCGGCGCGATCGCCGAGGCGGAGTACGAGGAGGCAGAGGTGCAGCTCGAACCCGGTGACACGCTGCTGATGTACACGGACGGCCTGGTCGAGCGCCGGGACACCTCCGTGCAGGTCTCCCTGAACCAGCTCCTGGCCGCGGCGGAGACCCCCGCCGACGGGCTGGAGCGACGGCTGAACTACCTGCTCGCCCACAGCAGATCCGACACGGACGACGACACGTGTCTGATCGGGGTCCGGGTGCCGTAGTCCTTCCTCGTTCCTCAGGGCGTCAGCGGGGAAGGACCGCCCGGTTCCGGTCGTCGCCCTGGCGGCCGGGCGGGGAAACGGACCGCGATGGCGAGGGTGTCGTCCTTGTGGAGGACGTCGGTGAGCACCTCGCCGGCGATGGCGGCGGGGATCTCCGCTGTGGGGCGGCCCCGGTGGCGGCCGGCGGCCAGGAGGAGGCGCCTCTCCCCCTCGAAGGGGTCCCTGCGGCTTTCGGTGAGGCCGTCGGTGTAGAGGACGATCAGGTCGTCGCGTGCGAGGGCCGCCGTGACGACGCTGTCGCTGCCGGGGAGCGGGAAGCCGATTCCGCGGCCGCGCGCCATGAGGTAGGTGGCGGTGCCGTCGGCTCGTACGAGGAGCGCCGGAGGGTGGCTTCCGTTCGCGAGGTGGACCTCGCCCGTCGCGGGGTCGAACCGGGTCAGCAGGACCGTGGCCATGACGCTGTGGTCCAGCGGGGCGAGGATCTGGTCCGTGCGCGCCACGATGGTGTCGAGGGGGTGTCCTTCGAGCGCCAGGGTCCGCACGGTGTGGGTGACGTTCAGCGCGGTCCGGGTGCTGGCGATGCCGTGGCCGAGGGCGTCCACGATGGTGATGTGGACGGTGCCGTCGGGGAGTACGAACCAGTCGTAGAGGTCGCCGCCGGTCGGGTCGTCGGTGCTTGCGGGGGCGTAGTGGACGGCGAGTTCGAGGCCTTCGACGTCCAGGGGCTTGGGGCGCAGGGCGTCTTCGAGGGCGCGCAGGGTCCGGCCGTGGGAGCGGCGCTGCTCTTCGTCCCGCTCGTCGAGTTGTACGTAGAGGGCCAGGACGCCGCTGTTGGTTTCGGCCAGTTCGTGCTTGAGCTTGCGGTGTTCGGCGGTGAGGTTGTCGGCTTTGGCGAGTACCGCGCGCAGTTCTTCTTCGGCCAGGGCGAGGTCGGTGGCGTCCTCGGGCGCGGTTCTCGCGGGTCTGCCGTGGGGTGGGGGCAGAGGGCCGTGGTGGGGTGCGGGGGCGGGCGGGGCGGGCGGGGTGGCGAGGTGCCAGTACACGGCCCCGTCCGTGGTCTGCCGGCCGGGGAGCGGGAGTCGTGCTGTGGCCGGGGTGGTGACGGCGTCGCGGGTGGGCAGGCGCAGGGTGAGCGTCAGGGAGCCGTTGCCGTGCGGGGACGCCTCGTGCCGGGAGGTCAGGGTGACGGGGTGTCCGGCGGCGAGGACGGGGTCGGCGACCTGGCCCACGGACAGCACCAGACGGGCTCTGTCGTCGGGGGCCAGCCGGTGGGCGAGTGCGATGCGGCGTGCGGTGCGGCGCAGGGCGGCCGGTGTGCGGAGGGTGTCACTGGTCATCTGTGGTCCAGGTGGTGGCCGAGGGCCAGGACGGTGGCGTCGTCGCGGTTCCGGCGGCGGGTGTGGGCCGGGCGGGCCGCGAGGAGCGTGGGCGGGAGGCCGGACAGCGCGGTCGGGGGGCCTGGGTCCGGCGTGGTCTATGCCGTCGGTGAGGCTGGGGCCGATGTCGGCGATGCCGGGACCCCCGTGCCGCGGCGGCGTTCACGGCCGGGTCTTCCAGCGCAGGGCGGTGACGGTCGTTCCCTCGCCCGGAGCGGTGTGGACGTGGAACTCGTCCATCAGCCGGCGTGCACCGCCCAGCCCGTGACCCAGGCCGGCGCCCGTGGTGAAGCCGTCTTCGAAGGCGGCTTCGAGGTCGGCGATGCCGGGGCCCTGGTCGGTGACGCGGAGCTTCAGTCCCAGCCGTCCCGCCCGCTGGACGAGCTCGACGGTGAGGGCACCTCCGCCGCCGTGGACGTAGGCGTTGCGGGCGAGTTCGCTGGCGGTGGTCACGATGCGCGTCTGGTCCACCAGCCCGAAGCCGATGCGCAGTGTGGCCTCCCGGACGGCGTGGCGTGCGGTGAGCAGGTCCTCCTCGGCCCTGATCTCGTGCGTCGCGCTGTCGTCGTGGGTGTCCGGCGGGTCCGTCGGCGGTGTGGGCGGGGAGATGAGGCGTGAGGGACGGGAATCATCGGAGAACGACATCTGCGGCCCCCTTTTGGGGGTGAGGGGTTTGCTGCCGGCCAGGTGCGGTCATGCCCTGTTGCGCGTTCAGGGTGGTCTCGACCCCCGGGAGTCGCAGGCCCGGTTCGACCAGAGGACGGCTCGTTCCGACTGCGGCCGCACCCGGCGGTCGGCCACCGCGTCGCCGCGTTCTCGCAGGGCGCCACTGACTCGAAGCCGTGGCTCGGGCTCCGTGGTGTTCATGCGTCCGCCTTCGCAATTGTTGTTGCGCGACAAATGTTAGCCGAGGGATCGCGGCCCGGGAAAGGCCGTCAGTCGCCCCCGGGGGTCTCAACACGGCCCGGCCGGCGGGGTGGAGGGCGCGCTCCACGGGCGCGCGCAGCGTGATCGACGCGCGACCACCAGCTGCCGCTTCACCCTGGCGCGGTGGGGCGCGGTGCGGCGCGGTGGGGCGCGGTGGGTGAGTCAAGGCGTGAATCCACTAACCTTGCAGGCAGACAACATTTGCCGTTTGACAAACGTGGGTGTCAGGAAAGACTCTGGCTGGGCGCAGAGTGCGCCAACCCTGCGGGACAGCCCGGCAGCCAGAACACCAGGAGTACTGTGAACCGGTCGACTCGCCTGACCGGAGACCGGGTCAGGCCGTTTCCACAGCGCTGCCGCCCCGTTCTCCGCTCTTGGGACTGGTGTCCTCGACAGCTCGGCAGAGGCCGGCCAGACCCCTTGCGAGTGCGGCCCGGTCCTCGACCGTCATGTTGCTGATGGTCTCGAGCAGCGCTCGTTCGCGACGGGCCCTGAGGTCCCTGAGGTAGCTTTCCCCCCTGCTCGTCAGGCGCAGCTCGAGTTCCCGGCGACTGGACGAACTCGGGGAACGCCTGATGAACCCCAGCGCGTGCAGGCGGTCACACATGCGGCTCACCGACGACGGGGCCGAGCTGAGCACCTCGCCGAGGGTGCGCAGGTTGATCCCCTCGTTGCGGTCCAGCGCGTAGAGCACCCGGAGCTGGGACGACGACGCCGGTGCCGTCGGGGTCGCGTCCCTGCCGCGGCTCCAGAGCACCTCGAGCAGCTCGATGATCTCGCGAGTCGACTGCGCGGCAGCATCCCGATCGCCGCCCGGGGAAGTTCTGGAATGCATGTCCCCAACTGTGACACTTCGCAAAGGCCCTGTCAGTCGCTGAGGCATGAGAGACCATCCGCTCCTTTTCCCGAGTTCCGAACAGGTGGTACCCGAACGGTGGAGAGATTCACGGCCGTGGAACGCGCCCTGCGCAGGGCCGCGCCCCACGCCCTCCTCGAAGCGGTGCAGGGAGCGCTCGCCGCTCACTACGCCGCCGAATCCGTCGACCTGCTCATGGCCGACTACGCGATGACCATACTGCAACCGGTCAGCGCGTTGCCCTATACTGCCGAGCCGGTTCCCGTCCACACCAGTGCGCCCGGCCGGGCGTTCGGTGCTCAGGAACCCTACGTCGAGACCGACAAGCGCACGGGGTCGGCCACCGCGCACCTTCCGATCAGCGTGCGGGGGGACCGCCTCGGCGTCCTCAGCGTCCGGCTCCGCGCCGACGCCCTCGACGAGGCGACCGCCGGCGAACTCGCCGACGTGGCGGAGGTCCTGGGCTACGGGATCGTGGTCGCCGAGCGGGACACCGACCTCTATCTGCAGGCCCGCCGCGCCGACCGCCTCACCCTCGCCGCCGAGATGCAGTGGCAGCTGCTGCCGGGCCGCTCCTGCTCCCGCCCCGAGTACGACCTCGGGGCCCAGCTCGAACCCGCCTACGCGATCTACGGCGACAACTTCGACTGGTCGACCTCCGCGGACCACCTCACCCTCACCGTCACCAACGGCATGGGCGAGGGCATCGAGGCCGCCCTCCTCACCAACCTGGCCATCAACGCCCTGCGCAACGCCCGCCGTGCCGGCCTCTCCCTCACGGACCAGGTGTGCCTCGCCGACCAGGCCGTCTACGGCCACTACCAGGGCGCCGTGCACCTCTCCGTGCTGCACCTGCGCTTCGACCTGGCCACCGGGGAGACGGAGATCATCGACGCCGGCTCGCCGAAGATGTGGCGCCTGAGGCACGGCAAGGCCGAGCCGATCGAACTCGAGGCCCAGCTCCCGCTCGGCATGTTCGAGGACACCGTGTACACCGTCCAGCGCTTCCAGGTGGAGGCCGGGGACCGGCTGCTGTTCGTCAGCGACGGCGTCTACGACGTGGCGTCCCCCGCGGGCGAGCGCTACAGCGAGCGCGCCCTGGTCCGCGCGATGGCCAACACCCGTCTGCTCCCGCCTTCGCAGGTACCGCGCGCCGTCCTGCAGGAACTGTCCGGTCATCGCGGGCCCATCGACGCCGATGACGACGCGATGGTGGTCTGCCTCGACTGGCACGGCCGTCCGCCGGCCGGGTGAACCACCGGACGCACCGGGCGCAGGGGGCCGTGGAGGGGCCGTGGGCGCGGACGCGCGCGGCCGTCCGGCGTACCGCGCACGTCGGACGCGCCGCCCCCGCGGTGAAGGACGTGACAATGGGGTAGGTGCACAGGCGAGGCCGCACGCCGGAGACCCAGGCACACCGGGGCCGTGGACTTCCGGCACGGGGGACCCGGGGCGCGGCCGGGCGAGGGGGAGGCAGCGCCTTCCCGGGCGGAGCACGAGGGAGAGTGGGCATGAGCGTGTCCCCTGGAGGCTGGCTGGGTGATGCGGAGAGCGCCCTGCGGGCCGCTCCGTCCACCGCGTTGCTGTCGACGGCGCGGTCCCTGCTCGTCGCCTACGTCCAGGCGCAGGAGGTGACGTTGCTGCTGGCGGACTACGGCCTCTCCGTCCTGCAGTCGGTGACCCACCCGCCGCACACGGCCGCCGAAGTGCCGGTGCGCGGCGGCGCGCCGGCCGGGCGGGCCTTCTCCGTCCAGACGTCGGTGCTGGAGATGACACCCGAGGCGGGGGTGGTCATCGCCCATCTGCCGATCACCGTGCGTGGCGATCGGCTGGGCGTGTTGTCCGTCCGGATGCCCGAGCCGGCCAAGGAGGCGCCGGAGGTGCTGGAGCTGGCCGCCTTCGCCACGGCGCTGGGTCACGAGTTGCTCGTCGCCGAGCGTGACACGGACCTGTACCTGCTGGCCCGTCGCCGCCAGCGGCTGACCCTGGCCGCGGAGATGCAGTGGCAGCTGCTGCCGGGTCGCGGGCTCTCCAGGGAGGAGTACACGCTGGGCGCTCATCTGGAGCCCGCCTACGACATCGGCGGGGACAACTTCGACTGGAGCACCACCGAGGATTCGCTGACGGTCACGGTGACCGACGGGCAGGGCCACGGCATCAGCGCGGCCCTGCTGACGAGCCTCACCGTGAACGCGCTGCGCAACGCACGTCGCGCCGGGGTCCCGCTGGAGGACCAGGCCCACCTCGCCGACCAGGCCGTCTACGGGGAGTACGGCGGCGCGCGATCGGCACCGAGCCTGCTGCTGCGGTTCGACCTCGCGACCGGCCAGGTGCAGGCGGTGGACGCGGGATCGCCCCAGGTGTTCCGGCTGCGCGACGGCATGGCGGAACGCATCACCCTGGACGCCCAGCTCCCGCTGGGCATGTTCGAGGAGACCGTCTACCAGCGTCAGCGGTTCGACGTGCGGAGCGGTGACCGGCTGGTCATGGTCAGCAGTGGCGTTCACGGCTCCCCCTCCCCCGACGGCAGCGCCTTCGGGGAACGAGCGCTGCGGGAGACCATCGCCGCCACGCGCCGGGCGTCCGCCCTCGAGGCGGCGCGGGCCCTGGTGGACGGGCTGGTACAACACCACGGCGGCGAGCTTCCGGCGGATGCCGCGGTCGTGTGTCTGGACTGGCACGGGCGGCCGGCGCCTACTGGGCGGTAGCCTCCCGGCGTCGGGGGAAGCGGTGAGGCGGGCCGGGGGCGCTCACGACGGGACGGGGCCGGTGCCTTCGGCCGGGCCGCCTGCCGCACGGGCGAAGGCCCGCAGTCCGGCGAGGAGCTGCGCGCGCTCGTCCGGGTCCATGTGGGCGAGGATGTCGTGGATCACCCGCGCGCGCTGGTCGGCCAGCGCCTCCACGGCTTCGTGGCCGTGTTTGGTCAGGAAGAGGCCGATCTCGCGACGGTTCACGGGCTGCTGCTCCCGGCGCAGGAGGCCCGCCGCCTCCAGCCGGTCACACAGCCGGCTGGCCGCCGGGGCGGCTGCCCCGACCTCGTCCGCCAGACGGGTGAGGTTGAGGCCCGGAGAACGGCGCACGACCCGCAGGGCCTGCCACTGCAGGGCGGACAACCTCGGAGGGGGAGCGTGCCGGGTGGCGTCGGCCAGCGTCGTCACCAGGGTCTCGGCGGCTTCCGTGAGCAGGCGGGCGAAGTCGAGGAGAGGATCATCAGGCGCCTCCGCACGCTTCACCACACCGTCACTCCTCGTAGAGTCCCACATGCCCTTTGACGATCCTGCGGCGTGGACCTCCCGCTCGCACAGTTCAATCGCACCGGGTTTTCGTGGCGAGAGCAACCCACGACAGTGCCGGCCGGCAGCCGCGGCGCGGCTCGCGCCGCGTCGGCGGCTCGTCGCCGACGGCCGCGTCAGGGCACCCGGCGGACCTCTGTCACGCGCCCGTAGCAGGCGCTCAGCCCTGGACGAGTGCGTCCCACTGGTCGCGAGTCGGGCCGTCGTCCGTCGGCGAGAAGTCCGGGTGGTCGGCCAGCCAGTCGGTGACGGCCCGGTTCACTTCGTCGGTGCCGTAGGCGTCCTCGGCCGGTTGCAGGAGATGGCGCACCCGGGCACGGGCTCGCATGACGACGGGATCGTCGAAGGCACAGGCCGCCAGGGCGGCAACCCGTCGATCGGAGGGCCCTGAGCTCTTCCCGAGGCGTTGCTCGTGGGCGCGGTCGGCCGTCACCTGCGCGTCGAACAACGGGCGGAGGGCCTCTGCGGTCCAGGAGTGGTAGGCGACGGGGTCCGCGGCGATCCGGTCGGCATGGGCGGCGAGGTGCTGGGCGGCGCGCAGGCCGAGGGCAGCGCCGTGGCCCGAGGTGGGGTTGGTGTGGATGAGGCTGTCCCCGGCGTTGACCAGGCCGGTGACGATGGGTCCGTCATCGTCGACGAGGGCGGTCCAGCGGTTGTCCAGGCCGGCCATCGCCAGGACGGCTGTCCGTGGTTCGGGGGCCAGGTCGAGCCGGGCGGCGGTGGCGGGGAAGAGGCGGGCGGCGGCCTCGAACACGGCGGGATCGGTGAGCGCGCCTCGGGTCGGGTCACTCGTGGAGATCACCAGGTGCACCACGAAGGTGTCGTTGTCCGAAGGGAAGACGCCGGCGAGAGCGAAGGGTGCGGCCGAGCCGGTCTTCACCCGTCCGGGATCCCGTGGACCGTCGGCGCGCAGCCGGTACCAGCGGCACAGATAGGCGATGCCGGTGCGGTGGCTGTCGATCACGGGCGGGCGGCAGCCGGCCGTCGTCAGCCAGGAGGGGACCGGCGAGCGGCGGCCGGCCGCGTCGACGACGAGGTCCGCCTGGTGCGTTTCCGCACCCACCCGTACGCCGGTGACACGTGCAGGGCGGCCTTCCTCGAACGTGAGGGCACGCACCCGGCAGGCGTGCCGCACTTCGACGGTGGGTTCCCGCAGCAAGACCGCGGTCAGGGCGGCCTCCAACACGATGCGGCGGGTGCGCAGGGTTATCAGGTCCTCATCGCCGGCCCGGTGCGGCGGGTGCTCGTCGAACCAGTCGAAGTCGTGGTACGCCCGGGCTCCGCGTGCCAGCAGGTCCGTGTAGACATCGGGGTCTCGGCGCGCAGCACGGTGCGGACGGGCGCGAGGAACGAGTGGGGGTGGTCGGCCTGGGGGACTCGGGGCCTGTCCCAGTGGAAGAAGTCCCGGTCCAGGTCGTCTCCGGCCTGCCGTGCGGCTTGCTCGAACAACGTGACCGTATGGCCCCGGCGGCCGAGCACGAGCGCCGTCCCCAGCCCGCTGATTCCCCCGCCGATCACCGCAACCCGCGCCACAGACCTCCCCTTCGCGTCGCGTTGCGGACTGAGCCTACTGCCAAACGATCTTCAGTTCGAAATAGCGGCCGGCCGCACGCGTCGGACTCGCGCAGCAAATCGAACATGTGCTGGGGAGGCAGCGGTGAACGGGCAGACCCTCCCCAGCCCCCGCCCGCAGCGGCGCGAGCAGTACGGGAGCTGAGCGCCGTGTCCGCGCTGCCGCCGCACCCGGCCCGGCTCCGCACCCTGGTCACCTGCCTGCGCGGCGGACTCAGCCGCGCGGAGCAGGCGCTCGCCGCTGCCGAAGTGCAGGCCGTCGTGACCGGAAGCAGACGTCCGGATGGCTCAAGACGTACCAAGTCGCGGTGCATGATGAGCACATGACCAACAACGGGGGAACACAGGACGAGCCGACGAGCTACGCGCTCCGGCCACCGGCACCGCGGCCGGCCCCGGCACGGGTTCCGGCACCGGCACCGGCACCGGCATCCGCACCTGACGCCGGGCGCCGCATCGGCGGCCGCTACCGGTTGCTCGAGCGGCTCGGTGCCGGCGGGATGGGTACGGTGTGGCGGGCCAGGGACGAGGTCGTGGACCGCGACGTGGCCGTCAAGGAACCACGGGTGCCGGAGCACTTCTCGGAGTCCGAACGCCGCACCGCCTACCTGCGGATGGAGCGGGAAGCACGTGCGGCCGCCCGGATCGACCACCCGTCGGTGGTGACCATCCACGACGTGGTCACCGAGGACGGCCGCCCCTGGATCGTGATGGAGCTGCTGCGCGGGAGGTCCCTGGCCGAGGTCCTGGACGAAGGCACGCTCGCCCCGCACGAAGCCGCACGGATCGGTCTCGCCGTCCTGGGCGCGCTCACCGCCGCCCACGAGGCGGGGGTGTTGCACCGGGACGTCAAGCCGGGCAACGTCATGGTGGGCCGTCACGACCGGGTCGTCCTCACCGATTTCGGCATCGCCCAGGTGGAGGGCGAGGAGAGACTCACCGACACCGGCTCCTTCATCGGATCACCCGAGTACCTCGCCCCGGAACGCGTCCTCGGCCGCCGCCCGGGCCCGGAATCCGACCTGTGGTCCCTCGGGGTGATGCTCTACCAGAGCGTCGAAGGCGTCTCGCCCTTCCGCAGGCAGACCACGGCCTCCACCCTGCAGGCGGTCCTGCTCGCCGAGATCCCCGCACCGCAGAACGCCGGTGACCTGGCCGGTCCGATCAGCGGCCTGCTCCGCAAGGAGCCGGAGACCCGGCTCACCGCGGGAGTCGCACAGCAGTTGCTGCACACGGTGGCCAATCCCGCCGCCGGCGAGGACCGGCCCGGCCACCCGCCGACCGTGACCGCCGGCGGGGAGGCCCCCGAACCGGCCGCGGCGACCTGGGCGCGCCGCCTCCGCGGCCCGTACGGCATCGCGGCGGCCGCGGCGCTCGCCGTCGCCGTGATCGCCGCCCTCGTCCTCGTGTTCACCCGGGACGGGCTGCCGGACGGCTGGAAGGAGTACGACGAGTACCGCATGCACGTGACCGTCGCCGCACCGGCCGACTGGTCCATCACCGTCGAGGACAAGCTGGACAAGGAGAAGGGCGACTACCGCGCCACTCGCTACACCACGCCCAAGGGCGACCAGTGGCTCGTCGTGGACCGTCAGGAGAAGACCACCGAGACCGCCCGCGCGATCGCCGACCGGTGGAAGCAGGAGCGCGAGGCCGCCACCCCGCCCACGGGCGGATCGCGCGCCGTCGTCACGGTGGAGTCCACCACCCACCAGGGCCGCGACGCCGCGCTCTACACCGAGACCTACAACGAGAACACCGCGGGTGCGCCCCGCCGGCTGCACAAGTTCCTCATCGTGGTCACCTCCCGGCAGGAACGGCTGACCCTGGCGGTCAGCGTCCCGGACGGCAAGTCGGCCGGCAAGACCGCCGACGAGCTGCTGGACCAGGCCAGGTCCGGCTTCGAGATCCGCAGGCTCTGACGGTGAGGCGGACCGCCAGGGGAACGGCAGCGGATCAACGGACAGGTCGATGCCGGCAGCAGCGATGCGCGTTCCGTCGACCCGGTCGTCCGGCCACGGTGCCGGCCGCGCCGGCCCGTGCGGACGTCCCGCACCCGAGCCGGGAAGCTGCCGGGGGTGGCGGATGACCGAAGCCGCGCGGCGGGACGGAGGCATGGGTCCGGTGGGTCCGGTTGGGCCGGTGGGTCCGGTGGGTCCGGGAGAAGAGGGTTCGGCTTCTCACGGGAGGTTCGAGTGGTTCCGCGAGACGGTGTCGAAGCACCTCATGCCCGTGAGCCTGGACGCCGGTCAGGCCTCCGACTTCGACGCGGAGGTCACCGACATGGATCTGGGTTCCGCGCGGCTGTCGGCGCTCACGTTCTCCCCGTTGCTCTCGCGCCGCACGTCGGCCCATGTCCGCAGGGGTGATCCCGAGCAGTTCCAGTTGGCGCTGGTCACACGGGGCGCCTTCTGGATCGCCCAGCGGGGCCGCCAGTCGCTCGCCGCGGGGGACCTGGTCCTGACGGACACGTCGCTCCCGAGCGAAGGGGCGAGCGTCCACGGGCCGTCCGCCGTGGGCATTCTGCAGATCCCCCACGCGACGCTGGCGCTGCGGCACGACGAGGTCCGGGGCATCCTCGGGCAGCGCATCCGCGGTGACAGGGGAACGGGTGCCATCCTCGGCGGTTTCCTGCGGACCCTGCTCGCCCAGGGCGCGAGCTGCCGGCCCGCGGAACTCGCCGGCATGGGGTCCGTCGCACTCGACCTGGCGACCGCCTGTCTGGCGCGGCAGCTCGGCGCCCCCGACGCCGCTCCGGCCGAAGCACGCGCCCAGGAGATGTTCCACCGGGTCACCCGCTTCATCGACAACAACCTGGGCGACCCGGACCTGACGCCCCGGGCCGTCGCGGACCGGCACCACATGTCGCTCCGCTCGCTGTACTCCCTCTTCAGCGACCACCCCGTCAGCGTGGCGGCCTACATCCGCCGGGGCCGACTGGAACGGGCGCGTGCGGAACTCGCGCGGCCGGAGGCGAGCGGTCGTCCCGTCCAGGCGATCGCCGCCCGCTGGGGCTTCTCCAGTGCCACCACGTTCAGCCGGATGTTCCGCGAAGCGTACGGGACGACCCCCACCGAGTTCCGGGCGGCCGTCTCCGGGCACGGGGGCGCACAGCGCCCATGAGGGGCGCGTCCGGCCGCGCACGCCCACCGTGTGTCATTTCAGGGACGCCCGGCGTTCCTCGATCAGGCGGCGGTAGGCGGGGTACCACGGTTCGGTCGCGGCCCGGGCGACGACCACGCGCGCCTCGGCGCGCCTGCGGTGGGAGCGGTAGAGGTCGTAGAGGAACCACAGGCACAGGCCCGGCAGGGCGACGCGGAGCCAGGTGAGCGGCAGCAGGGCGATGGCCAGGGCGAGGACGACACAGACGAGGGCCCCCGTGACGACGACGGCGCGGCCGGCGATCCGGCCGATGGTGGCGTCGTCCACCTCGGGTTCGGCCTCGTCGTCGCGGCTCTTGCCGGCCGGCGTCACCGCGCTTCCGGAGCCGGAGCCGGAGCCGGCGCCGTCGCCGTCTTCGTCGTCGCGGAAGACGATGACCGTCTCGGTCAGTGCCTTGGCACGCAGCAGCAGGTGGAGGCCGGGCAGCAGTACCGCGGCCACGGCGACGGCCCGGGCGGCGCCCTCGGCGGGCAGCCAGATCCCGGCCGCGGCGGCGACGGCGGTCAGGAAGTGGGCCCAGGCCGGGGTGATGCGCTGGAAGGCGAGGGTCCGTTCGGCTTCGAGCAGTCCGGCCAGGTGGCGCCGGTCCGGGAGGGCTTCGCCGGGGAGCGGGGAGGGGTGGCTCATGGGGGTCCTTCTCAGGTGGTCGTGCGACAAGGATGCGGCGGAGGGCACGCGGAGGGAAACGGCCGGGCGCCCGCACGGCCCCGGAAGGGACCGTGCGGGCGCCTGGACCCGGGCCGGCCGAGGGTGTCGGCCGGCCCGGGGAGGTGCCGTCACGCCGGGCTGTCAGTCAGTCCGGCAGGAGGGCGGTGCCGGCCACGGGAGCGGCCTCAGCGGTTGCCCCGGGACGGGTGGACGGTGATCAGCGGGACCCAGTACGGGATGCCCCACTTCTTGCCCTTCCAGATGCCGAACCGGATGGCCACGCCCCAGCCCGGTGCCTTGCGCGCGGCGTCGATGACCTTGCCGAGCGTCTTGGCACCCCAGCCCAGCGCCTGGAGCGCCACTCCGAGGGCCTTGCCCACGGGGCTCGGGATGTAGCCGACGAACCGGCCGAGGATCTTGGCGACGTTGCCGCCGCCCTTGAGCGCCTTGGCCAGCTTCTTGGCCTGGGAGTCACGCAGGTAGTACGACCAGACCTTGCTCCAGCCGCGGCCGTCGAGGTCCACCATGGTGATGGGGTCGGCCGGGTAGCCGTAGTAGTTCGGCGATCCGGCCGGGACCGGGTCGACGGACAGGAACCTGCCCGTGGTCGGGTTGTAGACGCGCTGGCCCATCAGGGTCAGACCGGTGAGGGTCTCGCTGGAGCGCTGGTTGCCGCCGAGCCAGCCGTAGCGGGTCGAGGGCCGGCCGTCGCGGGCGACTCCGTACTCGTCGCTGTCCAGCACCTGCGGGGCGTCGGCCGGGTCCAGCGGGAGCTGGAGGGCGACGTCGCCGTGGATGTTGGTCAGCTGGAGGACGACGCCGCCCTGGGCGCCGGTGGTGGCGGCGAGCTGCCCGCTCGCCGATTCGACGTTGCGGGTCAGCGCGCCGGTGGCCACGTCCTCGACGATCCAGCGCGGGTTGTCGCTCTGTCCGTCGTAGTGGTTGCGCTTGTGCTGCTCCTGCGTCCACACGCCGTCGATCTGGGTCTCGACCGTCCAGCTGCGGAAGCGGTGGGCGGCGTCGAGGGTCCACGTCTGGCGGTTGGCGCCCGAGGTCTGACGCTGCACCAGGTCGTTGGCGAAGTAGTCGAGGGTGCTGCCGGGCAGCGCGGTGGTGCGGCCGAAGGCGTCGTAGGCGTAGCCGGCGTCGACCAGACGGTCGCCGGTGTCGTACCCGTACGTCTTGGCGGTGCCGCCGGTGGTCGGGCAGTCGGTGCCGGCGGCACCTTCCGCCGTGGTCAGTCCGGTGCGGTTGCTGCGCTTGTCGAAGGTGTACGAGCGGGTCGTGCACACGTCGCCGACGGTGTCGTTGACGCGGGTCAGTCGTCCGGCACGGTCGTAGGAGTAGTCCTGGGCGGACCAGCCGGAGTGGGTGAGCGCCTGGCCGTGCGCCGACCGGCTCACGATGTCGGAGTACACCATCTGACCGTCGCTGTCGCGGGTGTAGACCCGCTCCAGGCCGGCGCCGGTGGAGTCCTCGCGGACCTTCAGGGTGTAGCCGCCGGGGAGCTTCTCCGTGGCCACGCCGCCGTCGGCGTCGTAGGTGGTGGAGAAGGTGCCGGCGACCGAGTCGGTGGTGCTGGTGACGAGGCCGCGCGGCTCGGCGTCGTGATCGTAGGCGTACGTCACGGTCGACGGCGCGGAGTCGGTGGCCTTGACCGGGCGGTTCAGCAGGTCGTACGCGAAGGTGGTGGTGCCACCGTCGGCGTCCGTGTACGAGATGAGCCGGCCGAGCTTGTCGTACTGCTGGGTGATGGTGCCGCCGGTCGGCGAGGTGGTCTTGACCACGTTGCCGGTGTGCGGGTCGTACTCGAAGGCACGGTCGGGTACCGCCGCGCCGACGCCGCCGGTGGTCTTCACCGAGGTGGGGCGACCGGCGTTGTCGAACTCGGTGAGGGTGGTGCGGGTCACGCCGTTGGCGGTCTCGGAGACCTTGGAGATCTCACCCCACCAGTTGTACTCGACCGTACGGCCGGGCAGCTCGGCGGGGTTGGTGCCGCCGCCGGTGGTGGCGGTCGCCGGGCCGCTGTAGCACGGCAGGTCGGCCCACTCCGGGCGGCCGGCGCACTCACCGGTGCCGGTGGCGGACCAGTACCTGGTCACGAAGGTGGCCGCGTCGGAACCGTTGGAGCCGGGACGGATCGACTTGGTGACCCGGCCCTGCGCGTCGGTCTCGGTCGAGCTGGTGATCGCCAGACCGGACGGGTCCTGGATCGTCTTGGTGGACAGGCCCTTGACCCAGTCGTAGACCGTCTGCGTGGCCCGCGCGTCGGCGTGCAGCGTCGGGTGCACGAGCAGCTGGGCGCCCTTGGTGGCCTTGGTGACCTGGTCCTCGATGGTCGCGGTGCCGTCGGTCGGACGGCCCGCGTCGTACTCGTTGACGGTCCAGCCGCGGGCGACGACGGAGGCACCGGCGGTCGCCACGGTGGTGCTGCCCGACTTCAGGTCCTCGGCCAGCGAGATGCGGTGCAGCGGGCCGAGCTCCTGGAGCTCGCGGGTGCCCTTGGCGTCGAAGATCGACCGGTTGGAGAGCAGCTCCGCGCGGTCGGCGGTGGCCAGTCCGTTGATGCCGAGGTCGGCCAGCTGGGCCTTGTCGGCGTCCGTGACGCCCAGTGCCAGGGCACGGTTGTCCGCGGTCAGCTCGCGGACGGCGTTGCCGTGGTGGTCGTACTCCGTGGCGGAGACGTGACCGCCGGGCTCGGCGGCGTTGACCTCGCGGCCGGAGGCGTTGGTGTACGTGATCCGGGCGCGCTTGTAGTCCGCCGCGGTGAGGGCCGAACCGGCGTGGCCGGCCGGGACGGAGTCCGCCGGGAAGACGGCGGTGGCGTCGGTCGGGGCGTCGGTCTGGCCCCACGCCTTCACGTCCGCGGCACCCATCTTGTAGGGGGCGGTGGTTCCGGTCAGCGGTACGTCGTAGA
This sequence comes from Streptomyces sp. NPDC012888, assembly GCF_042900645.1. Taxonomy (NCBI): domain Bacteria; kingdom Bacillati; phylum Actinomycetota; class Actinomycetes; order Kitasatosporales; family Streptomycetaceae; genus Streptomyces; species Streptomyces sp. NPDC012888. The sequence continues at coordinate 121,894 of NZ_JBIBBM010000012.1, forward strand.
CGACGCTGGTGGAGGCGGTGCCCTCCTCGACGTCGGCCGTGCCCTGCTTGAGGCCCTTGCGGGTGGCCTTCAGCAGCATGCCGTCACCGGCGGTGGCGGCGTTGCCCGCCTTGCCGTAGGTGAAGTCCCAGGGGATCTCGGACTGTGCGTGGTACCACGTGACGCGGCCCGCGGAGTCGTACGAGTACTGGGTCTGCATGCCCTGGTTCAGGTGGGGGTTCCACGCCTGGCGCAGCTTGCCGCCCGCGTCGTAGCGGTACGTCGCGATGGCCTGGGAGGTGGCGCCGGCGGCGCCGCCCCAGGTGGACCACAGACGGATCTCCTTGACCTGTCCGGCGAAGTCGCCGAAGTCGGCGCCGGTGGAGTAGCCGGTGGCGGTGGTGGTGTCCGCGTAGACGAACTCCAGGGCGCGGCAGCCCTTGGTGGCGGGTGCCGTGGTGCAGGTCTGCGCGGAGACCGCGGAGGTGGGTGCGATGATCCGCTTGGGACGGGCCAGCTTCTTGCCGTCGACCGTCACGGCTTCGGAGACGACCGTGGTGGTGGCGTGCTCCAGGCCGCCCTTGGTGGCGCCGGTCATCGGCCAGTTGAGGCCGGCCGCGTCGGCCTTGGCGAAGGTGACGGTGGCGCCGTCGTTCTCCTTCAGGGTGAACGAGCCGGTCAGGGAGCCGGTGAGGAGCAGTTCCTCGGAGCCCGGTTCGGGCTTCCAGCCGTTGCCGGAGGTGGCGGTGAAGCCGACCTCCTCACCGGTGTTGTCGACGATCGCGACGGAGGTGGCGGAGGTCTTCTTGACGTAGGACCACCGGGTCTCGGTCAGTTCGGCGACGGTGCCGGAGGTCCACTCCTTGCCGAAGATCGGGGCCTGGCCGTCCTGCGCCGCGCCCGCGCCGGGGCGGCGGGAGGAGGCGGAACGCGTCACCGACATGTCGAACGCGGAGGCGTCGGTCTCGGTGAGGGAGAAGTCACCGGTCAGCTGGTTGAGCGTGCCCGGTCCGACGGAGGTCAGCGGTGCGTCACCGGCGATGCGGTCGACGGTGATCGTGTGGTGCGGGGAGTAGGTGTACCCCGAGCCGCTGGTGAAGCCGGCCCGCACGTCGATCGCGCCGTCGGCGGCGAGGGTGTCGGTGATGTTCCAGGTGAGGCCGATCGGGTTGCCCGCGGGGGCGGAGGCCGGCCAGCCGGGGACGGTGGAGCCGTCGGACGCCTTGCGGACGTCCGCCACGGGGACGTCCTTCCAGGTGTCCGTCTCGCCGCGGCGGTACTGGTAGACGACGCCGGTGTGGTTGTCCTTGCCCTGGGCGGACAGGCCCACGCGGCGGGCCGGGCGCTCGCCCTCGCCCGGGGTGAGCAGCGCGGCGCCGCCACCGGCGGAGAAGGTGTAGGCGGTCTCGGCCGAGGTGTTGCCGGCGGCGTCGCGGGTGCGCGCCTTGAGGGTGTGATCGCCGGCGCCGAAGGTCAGCGAGCGGGTGACGGCCGTGGTGGTGGCGACCGTGGTCCAGCTACCGCCGTCGAGCGAGTACTGGATGTCCTTCACGTCGCCGGAGGGCGGGGTGAAGGTGAAGTCGCCGGTGAAGTTGCCGTTGCCGTCGGGGGTTCCGGACCACTGGCCCGCCGGGAAGTGCGTCGAGGAGATGGTCGACGCGGCCGGGGCGGTGGTGTCGACCGTGAAGGTCTGCCAGGCCGACCAGTTGCCGTTGTACGCCGAGCCGTCGTAGACGGAGGCGCGCCACTTGTACTGGCCGGGGGCCAGGGCGGTGGTCGGCGTCCAGGGGGCGTTGGCGCCCGAGGCGACGAACGCGGAGGTTCCGCTCTGCAGGGCCGTGGTGCCGGTCGGCGTCCAGATCTCGTAGGTGAGCCGGACGGTGTTGCCGTCGGCGTCGGTGGCCTTGCCCGTCAGGGTGGGCGTGGTGTCGCTGGTCGAGGTGCCGGTCAGCGGTGACACCGGGGACGCCACGCCGGGCTTGGTGTTGTACGTGACGGACAGGTAGGGGGTGTTCGAGGCCGCGTTGCCGGAGTTGAAGCGCTTCCAGCCGTACGGGTCGGACTCGTCGGTGGCCCGGATGCCGAGGGTGTTGTTGCTGTTGCCGTTGGCGGCCCAGGCGGCGGCGAGCGAGGTGATGCCCTGGCTCACCCAGCCGTCGTTGCAGGAGGACGAGAAGCCCTTGGTGGACGTGCTGGACGCCCACTTCTTGCCCCAGCTCGGCTGGCTGGTCCAGCGGGTGGAGGTGGACGCCGAGCCGGTGTCCCAGACCTCCCAGCCCTTGGCCGTGCAGGACCAGGAGTGGTGGTTCCACAGGTTCAGCTTGGCGTCGAGGATCTGCTTGCCCGTCATCTTCGCCATGGGGAAGCTGAGGAAGGAGCGGGCGATCTGGCCGGAGCCGTTGTTGCCGAGCTTCAGTTCGGTCTGCGCCGACACGTCCGTCGTGTAGCCCTGCTGGACGAAGGTGTCGAAGCCGACGCCGATGCTGACGGCCGGGTCGATGGTGACCGGGAACTTCGTCTTGGGGTCAGCCAGGAACTTCGCGTCCGGAGTGAGCGTCAGGTCGATCTCGTCGCCGTTCTGCGTGACCTTCAGGCCCACGTCGGCGATGTTCTTGTGGTCGCCGGACTTCGGGTCGACGTCGGCGTCCCACATGACGGGCGCCGGCAGGACGCCGACCTGCTTGCCCGTCCGGGTGTCGAGGAAGGTGACCGAACGGTCGTCGTTGACCTGGGCCTTGACGCCCTTGGCGGTCAGCGTGAGGGTGACCGAGCCGTTGGCCGCGATGGCGCTGCGGTCCTTGAGCTCCAGGTACTGCTCGAAGCCGGTACGGGTCGACTCGACGATCAGGTCGGTGCGGGTGAGCGCGTCGACGTAGCGGGCTGAGGTGCCTTCGATCTTCGGTTCGGGCAGCGCGCCGCGCCACCCGATGGTCAGCTGCTTGCCGTCCTCGGCGAGCGAGACCAGGGGGGTGGACGGCGTCTTCCCGGCACCGGGGGCGCCGGCCGCCTTGATCTTGGCCGCCTTGTCGGTGGGCGTGCGGCCGGCCAGCTTGAGGTCGAGCGGGTGCGACTTGGCGCGCAGCCCGCCGCCGGCGGACGGGACGAGGTCCACGTCGATGGGCTGCCAGGTGCCGGAGGCGTCCTGGAAGCGGATGGGGCCGCTGGCGGCCTCGACGGTCGTGCTGCCGTCGGGGTTGGCGAAGGTGGACGCGTTCTCGGTGCGCTCGGAGAGCGCCTCGACCCGGTGGCCCGACAGGCGGGCGGCGACCTGCGCGGAGGCCAGGTCCTTGGCGGAGTTGGCGTACCTGACGGGCTTCTGGGGTGCGGCCGGGGTCTTCCCCTGGGGCAGCGCCACGGCCTGACCGGTGGTCGCGACGACCACCGCGGCCTCCAGTGCCATGAGGGTGGCCATCGCCATGGCCACGCGCGGCAGAGTGCGGCCCCGGCGGGGTCCGACTCGCCCATGCGCAAGGGATATCAGCGGGGCCACGCGCCCCGCCCGGTCCCCTGTACGACGGTTCATGTGAGTGCCTTCCTGGCCTGCGAGATCGTTTGTCTCGCAGCTCGCGCATCCTCACATCACCGGCCGGGGTTGGGGAGGGCCCGACGGCGACGGTCGTGCGGCCGGATACGCCACCCTCCGCATGCGGTCGATCCGTTGATCAAGAGCCATATCGGACGTTTGCATCCGCGGGTTCTCACCGGCAGTGATCATGGCTCGCCGACAGGGGCCCGGGGCGCCAAACGGAGGCGGATTGATGAGATCCGATCGTTATGAAGGGCCGGGGGAAAGCTCAAGTTTTGCTCAGAGCGGGTCGGCGTGCGCGTGTCCGCGCGCCGGGTGAGTAAGTATCACACGGCGCGCGGCGACGTCCCGTTGGGACCGCGCGCCACCGCGGGCCGCCCAGGGCGAGCCCGCAGATCAGGCCCACGCCGGACGACGCCGGAGGAGGTCGACCGGGTTCGGTTTCCTGCCGTTCTCGTGGCACGTGCCGGGAGTGATGGCGAGGTCCGGGCCGGAAGAGGCGGCCCTGCCGCTCTGCGCGTGGACGGGGCCGACGCGTCGGCCGAGGTCCGGCCCCCGGCGGTCGGGGGTCCCGGAAGCGGAACCGGACGGGACTCCCGTTGCGGCGGCCGGTGTTCCGGTAGCGTCCGGCCAAGCGGGCCATCGGTTCGGCCCTGCCCGGCGACTACCACTCGTGGGTAGGACCGGGGCGGAGCGGTCAGGCGTCCGGCGGGTTCGATGCGGCGTGCGGCTCCAGGCGGACGCAGCAGTGGCCTGGGCTGGGTGCCAGGGATGCCTGGAGGCCTGTCGCGTCGAGACCGCTGAGGACTCCGCGGAGCAGGTGGAGGTTCATGCCGCACACGGTCCGGGTGTGTTCCCGGGCCAGTGTGTGGAAGGGACAGTTGGCCAGGACGATGCCGGCGTCCTCGCGGCGTGGCTCGTAGCCGTACCGCTCCAGCAGGGTGAAGAGGTTCGTCTCGTTCCGTTCGCCCAGTCGCGCGCCGAGGGCCTCGGCCTCGCGGTGCAGCACCTGGCGCACCGGTTCACCCGTCGCGTCGGATTCCTCCACGGCTCGGGCGAGTAGCCGTCCGGCCAGCTCGTAGTGGCGTTCCGGCAGGTGGACGGCGACCTGCCTCGCCGAGCGGCGGTAGAGCTTCGCCGGCCTTCCGGCGCCCGGTCCGGAGCGTCCGCTGCGGCGCTCGTAGACGACGTCGAGCAGGGATTCTCCGGCCAGCCGGTCGAGGTGGAACGCGGCGGTCTTCCGGGCCAGCCCGAGCGCCGCGGCCGCCTCGTCACGGCTGACGGCGCCCGGCTGGCGCACCACGTGGTCGTACAGCCTCCTGCGGGTCGGCTCGTCGAGGGCGGCGATGGCGGAGACGTCGGAGACGTCAGAGATGTCGGAGACGTCGGGACCGCGTACTTCCTTCGGTGTGTCCACGCACACCAGTGTAAAACCCACAGCTCTTGACTATAGAGCCGGACCGAGCTTCTATGAGAAATGAACCTTGCTTTTAGAAGGGAGAGGGTCATGGCCTCGCCAACGACACGCACCCCTCCGGGCGCCGAGCGGCCGGCGCTCGCCGACCCGGGCTACCAGGCGTTCGTCATCCTCCGTACCGGATTCACCGTGGCGCCGATCCTGTTCGGCCTGGACAAGTTCGCCAACCTCCTCACGGACTGGTCCGCCTACCTCGCGCCGTGGATCGACGGCATCCTGCCCGGCAGCGCCCAGGCGGCCATGTACGCCGTGGGCGTCGTCGAGATCCTGGCCGGCGTGGCCGTCGCGCTGGCCCCTCGCTTCGGGGGCTGGCTGGTGGCCGGATGGCTTGCGGGGATCATCGTCAACCTGCTCACCGTCCCCGGCCACTACGACGTCGCGCTGCGCGACTTCGGACTCCTCCTCGGCGCGGTCGCCCTCGCACGGCTCGCGCAGCGATACCGCACCGAGGGCGACCGGCCGTGAACGCGTCCGGAGCCCCCTGACCTCCGGCGGGTGGTGTACCGCGGCACCACCCGCCGGTCGTCGGGCCCCGGGGGGGTCAGAAACGCAGGGGGTCGCTGGTCAGCCGGGCGCCCATGTTGAGCTCCATCATGCGCAGGGCGGCGTCGGCGAGGTCGGCATGGATGTGGGCGACGGCTTGCGTGGGGACGACGACGTCGAGGTGGCGGATGTGGGCGTCCAGGGCGGAGTAGAGCACGCACTGCTCGGTGACCTGGCCCACCAGCACCAGCCGGGAGATGTCCATGGTGCTGAGCAGATAGGCGAGCGGGGTCTCGTAGAAGACGGAGTGGCGGGCCTTGACGACGAAGAGGGAGTCCTCGTCCGGGAGGACGGGCTCCACCAGCTCGGGGTGCTCACCCGCCAGCGCGGCGTCGATGATCTGGCCGTGGTGCGAGCGCCACTGGCCGAAGTTGTCGTTCACGTAGACGACCGGCACGTCGGCGGCCCGGGCCGCGGCGAGCACGTCCACGACGCCGGACAGGGCGGCCCGGACGGAGGGGACCAGGAGGTGTGCGTCCTGGTGCTGGTAGGGGTTGAGCATGTCGATGACCACCACGGCCGTGTTGTCCATGCCTTCGAATCTCGGGGCGTCGCCGTGTTCTCGCGGGTGGCCCGGCCGGGGCTTCAACCTTCCGGCGCAGCGCTACCGCGCGGAGGGGTGCCTCTGGCGCCGTGCGGCGGCAGCGTCGGTGCCCCCGGGGCCCGGCCGCGTGCGGGCCCGTCCGCACGTAACGGCAAGGGGGCGGGGTACCGCTCGTGCGGCACCCCGCCCCTTGCCGGGCCCGTCCGGTCAGAGGATGACGTTGAAGGACTGCCAGCCGGTGCCGACGAGGGTGCGCTCGTTCAGGAAGTCGAAGAGCTCACCGTTGCGCGTGACGCCCACCTGTTCGGGGGAACCGTCGCTGTTGAGGTCGGTGGCGTAGGGGTTCCACTCGCCCGGCCACCAGCCGTTGCCGGTGAAGTAGCGGGCGCCGAAGCTGACCACGCCGTCCTTGGTGGTGTTGGGGAAGACGTACAGTTCGCCGCCGTTGGTGCGGCCCAGGATGTCGGTCTTGTAGTCGCCGTTGAGGTCCGCGAACCGCAGCGTGGTCCAGCCGTCGGGCCAGAAGCCGTTGCCGAGGAAGGCGCGGGGTCCGAGCGTGCCGGTGCCGGTCCCGCCGATGTGGGGGTACATCCACAGGTCGCCGTTGGTGTCCCGGGCGGCGACGTCGGTCCGGCCGTCGCCGTTGATGTCACCGAAGCCCAGGGCGTGGAAGTTCCAGCCGACGCCGATCATGACCGGGGCTCCGAAGGAGTAGGTGCCGCTTCCGCCGTTGCCGGGGTAGAGCCAGAGGTCGCCTTCCTTGGTCCGTCCGATGACGTCCGAGTAGCCGTCGTTGTCGAGGTCGGCGGTGTAGGCGTGGGTCCAGTGCTCCGGCCACCAGCCGATGCCGACGAGGTAGCGGCTGCCGAGGGTGCTCGTGCCGGTGCCGCCGGTGCCGGGGTAGACCCACATGTCGCCGTGGGGGTCGATGGCGAGGACGTCGGTGAAGCCGTCGCCGTTGTAGTCCGGGCGACTTTGCGAGCCGCTGGTCCACAGGCCCTGGCCGGAGGCGTTGTGGATGACGAGTACGCCGCGGGGGTTGAGTACGGCGTAGGAGTAGGGCGTGTTGGTGTTGCTGCTCCACAGCTTGGTGGTGCCGTCGGCCTTGTAGACGACGAGGTTGCCGTCGCTCTGCATGCGGGCGATGGCGCCGGGGTTGCCGTTGGTGTTGGTCGCCCAGATCGGCTTGCCCGTCCTCGTCTGCAGCACGAGGTTGCCGTCGCTCTGCATCACGAGCTTGGCGTTGCCGCTGTTGAACTCCTGGCCGGAGGCGAGCGTGGTGCCGGCGGTGATCCGGGCGCCGCCGATGCCGTCGATGGGGAAGGAGGCGGCGAAGGAGACGTTGTCGGCTGCGGGCGTCTTGCCCGGCCAGCCGGTCACGGTGTTGTCGGTCTTGCGGGCCCACAGGTCGGCGATGCCGTCGCCGGTGACGTCGCCGACGGACCCGACGGTCGGGTACGTGGCGGCCCCGACGCCGGTTCCGATCTTGACGCGGGCGGCCGTGTTGCCCCAGGTCGTCGGGTCGAGGTAGCCGTTGGGGGCCTTGCTGCCGTACGAGCGCAGGATGTCGCCGCTCGCGTTGTCGCGCAGCCACAGGTCGGCGATCCCGTCACCGTTCAGGTCGCCCGGGGCGATGACGGTGAACCTGTCCCAGTCGCCACCCCCGACGAGCACCGGGGCGCGGGTGTTGCCGAGGTCGAGGTCGGGGGCGGCGCGGTTGCCGTAGTAGGCCCAGAGGAACTTGCCCTGCTTGACCAGGACGTCGGGGTGATTGTCACCGTTGAGGTCGCCGGCCGAGATGACCTGTTCCGCGTTGAACCAGTGGTCGTCGCCGGTCCACGTCTCGTCGCCGAGGCAGCCCGTCTCCTCGTTGACGGCGGGGCAGGAGACGTTCAGTTCGGCTTGCGGGCCGGACACGGTGCCGCTGCCGTTGTTGGGGTGGACCCAGAGCCTCTTCTTCTTCTCGACGTCGTCGTACTTGAGGACGAGGAGGTCGTTGTAGCCGTCCTGGCCCCAGTCGCCGCCCGGTGCGATGTGGGCGCCCTGGAAGCTCTGCCCGCCGTTGGTGGCGGCGGAGAACTTGCCGTTGCCCTGCCCCGCGTAAGTGAGCAGCGAGCCCTGCTTGTCGAGCGTCCAGATGTCCCGGTGGCCGTCACCGTTCAGGTCGCCCGGACCGTCCCGCTCTGCGGAGCGGGCCGCGTAGAACAGGTAGGCGGTGGTGTCGGACCGGTTGCCGGCCTTGTCCACCGTGTAGGCGTAGACGTAGTGGGGTCCGAAGCCGGGCGGGGTGAGGGTCACGTTCGTGCCGGGCGCGACGGCGCGCGCGCCGGGGTCGAAGTCCGTGTAGTAGAGGATCTCCTTGGCGTCGGCCACGCCGTTGGCGCTGAGCGTGAAGGTGCCCGGCGTGCGGGCCTTGCCGGTGACGGCCGGCCAGCCGCTCCTGCCGTCCGGGAACTGGGTCGAGCTGATCAGCGGCGGAGTGCCGGGGCGGTCCCGGTCGACGGAGAACTTGCACGTGGCCGACCAGGCGGAGTAGGCGTTGTCCTGGTCCTTCGCCCGGACCCGCCACGTGTAGTCGCCATCGGGGAGGCTGGCGTCGGGGACGGCCCAGGTGGCCACCCTGCCCTTGTTCGCCGGGACGGACTGCTTCGCGGTCGCGGTGCTCTGGCCGGTCTTGTAGAGCTCGAAGTCGGCCTGGAGGTTGCCGCCGTCCGCGTCGTCGACGGCGGCGTGCAGGCTGACACTCGCGTTGCCGACGAGACCGCCCGCGGTGCAGGAGGTGGACGGGTTCGTCCCGAGTCCGCTCGGCGTGGCGGGCGGGTTGTTGTACTCGGTCTCGACCGTCAGGGTCTTCGGGTCGAAGCGCTTCCAGCCGAAGGTGTCCGACTCGTTGCCGGCGTAGAGACCGACGGTCACGCTGGACCAGCCGCCCGCGGCGGCCTGCCTGGCCAGCCCGGTCGTGTCGAACTCCAGGTTCCCCGCGGCGCAGTCCTTGCTCCAGCCCTTGGAGTCGTTGACGGTGGCCAGCGGCGAGCCGCCGATCTTGCCGGGCTGGTTGTTCCAGGTGGTCTTGGGGGAGATCCCGCCGACGTGCCACAGCTGCACCGGCCGGTCCTGGCACGACCAGGACCAGGTGTTGCGGACCCGCAGCGTCGACTTGTTGACCTGGGCGCCCTTGAGGTTGGAGGTGTCGAACTGGAAGAAGGAGCGGGAGAGGCCGTTGGTCTCGGTCTCGTAGCCGACGCGAACGTCGTCCTTGCTGTTCCAGTACGAGGTGTTCGGGTACTTCTTGTAGACCCGCGTCCAGTTCTGCCGTTCGCCCCATGCCCATGACGGGTCGATGAAGACCGGGTACCTGGTCTGGGCTCCGGTCAGCAGCGCCTGGTCGGGCTTGATCTCCAGGGTGCCGTTCGCGACCGTCGTCGGCATGTGCGCGTCCTGGGCGCCGACCTGCGGGATGAAGGCGTCGGCGGGTGCGGGCGCCTCTTCCCCGGTGGTGAGGGTCGTGGCGGAGGACTGCAGCGTCATGGCGGAGGGCGCGGTCTGCGTCCCTGCCGACGCTGCCGTGGTGGTGGAGTCCCACATCAGCGGGGAAGGGCTGGTGAAGACCCTCTGACCGGCGGGGTTGACCGCGGTGATCGCTCCGGTCGCGGCGTCCGTCGTGACGTTCAGCCCGACGGTGCCGATCCGGAACTTCAGGGCCGCGAGCTCGGGGTTCTTCGCGGCTTCGGCGGTCTTGACGACCAACAGCTGCGAGAACCCTTCGACCTCGGCCTTCACCTGGAGGTCCACGTCCGGCAGGACGTTCGCGTACGTCGCGACGTTGCCGGCGAGCGTGGGCTTCGGCAGCGCCTTGGGCCATGACAGGGACAGCGTGCGGCCGTCCTTCACACCGGTCAGCAACGGGGCGGTGCCGCCACCGGAGAACGTGACGGACACCGTCGCGGCCTTGGAGACGACCTTGCCGTCGGCCGCGAACACCAGCGTCGGATCCGTGGGCACCCAGACTCCGGCGCGCAGCACCCGCACCGGGGTGCCGTAGCGCTTGACGGACCACTTTCCGGTCGGCATCGCCCAGGTGTCCGAGGCTTCCGTCCGGGCCGAGACCAGCTCGTAGGGCTGCCCGGTCTCCTTCGCCTTGGCGAGCGCGAAGTCCTCGGGGCTCATCGAGCCCTCGGCAACGGGATCCGTGGCGGCGGCCGCTGTCGGCACGGGCGCCAGTACGCCGAGACCGGCAGCCGTTATCGCACCCACCACGGAGAGCGCGGCAATTCGCGTACTCCCCCGACCGCCCGGAAATCCGGAACGGGGCTTTCTTGTTTTCACGCGCACTCCGTCTGTCGAGTATGTCGGGGTCACTCTACTGCCCGCTACACCACACCCCGCACCACCTTTGACCAGGCACTTCTCCGCCCATCTCAGACGGGATGCCCGGTTTGCACGCAAGATCACCTTTGCAGTGCCCGGCGCGCCACCCGGGCGCTCGACGGAGGATCATCGAATTGGAAAAGGGATATCCGTGGACGTGGATATCGAATTGGGACGATGGCGAAGTATTTCGCTCCGGACGCACCGGTGCCCCGGCAGGAGGACCCGCCGGGGCACCGGTGTTCCGTGCGGCTCAGCCGTCCGTCTCGGCCAGCAGCAGCGTGAGCCTGCCGCTCCACCGGCGGGTGAACGCCAGCGGGTCAGAGCGTCCCCGGTAGACCGGACGGCCGACGGCCGACGGCACCACTGGACCCGGCGGTCGGGGTCAGGGGGTCAGGCCGCCGCGGGCGATGACGTCCGCGTACCAGCGGGCGCTCGCCTTGAACGTGCGGCGCTGGGTCGGGAAGTCGACATGGACGATGCCGAACCGCTTGCTGTAGCCGTAGGCCCATTCGAAGTTGTCCATCAGGGACCACAGGAAGTAGCCGCGGACATCGGCGCCGTCCTCGACGGCCCGGTGCACGGCCGCCAAGTGGGCCTGCAGATAGGCCACCCGCTCGGGGTCCTTCACCTGCCCCGAGGGATCGGCGTAGTCCTCGTACGCCGCACCGTTCTCGGTGACGACGAGCGGTACGCCCGGCAGGTCGTCCCGGAGCCGGACCAGCAGCTCGTACAGCCCGTCGGCGTCGACCGGCCAGTCCATGGCCGTACGCGGGCCGGGTACGTCGGCGAAGCGGACGTACCGCTCCGCACCGGCCCAGGGCGAGGGCGACAGGGAGGGCGGAGACGGGGTGGCGGCCGCGACCTCGGTGGGCGAGTAGTAGTTGATGCCCAGCGAGTCGACCGGGGCGGCGGCCGTCCGGAGGTCTCCGTCCTCGACGAAGGACCAGTCGGTGACCGACGCCGTGTCCCTGACCAGGTCCTCCGGGAGGCGGCCGTGGAAGACCGGATCGAGGAAGATCCGGTTGCCGACGGCGTCGATGCGGCGGGCCGCGTCGAGGTCCTCCGGCGAGTCGGTGTGGGCGCGCACCGCGTGGAGGTTCAGGGTGAGCGAGATCTCGGCGGTGCCGGGCAGGGCTCCGCGCAGCGCCTGGACGGCGAGGCCGTGCGCCAGGTTGAGGTGGTGGGCGGCGCGCAGCGAGTCGACGGCGCTGGTGCGGCCGGGGGCGTGCACCCCGCTGCCGTAGCCGAGGAAGGCCGCGCACCAGGGCTCGTTGAGGGTGGTCCAGGTCGCCACCCGGTCGCCGAGCGCTTCCGCCGCGAGGCCCGCGTACTCGGCGAAGCGGTACGCGGTCTCCCGGTGCGGCCAGCCGCCGGCGTCCTCCAGCTCCTGGGGGAGGTCCCAGTGGTAGAGGGTGGCCACGGGGCGGATGCCCGCCGCGCGCAGCTCGTCGGTCAGGCGGCGGTAGAAGTCCAGGCCCTTCTGGAGCGCGGGTCCCCGGCCGGTCGGCTGCACGCGGGGCCAGGCGAGGGAGAAGCGGTAGTCGGACACGCCGAGTTGCCGCATGAGCGCGACGTCCTCGCTGACGCGGTGGTAGTGGTCGGCGGCGATGTCGCCGGTGTCGCCGTTGCGCACCTTGCCCGGGGTGCGGCTGAACGTGTCCCAGATGGAGGGGGTCCGGCCGTCTTCGTCCGCGGCTCCCTCGATCTGGTACGCGGCGGTGGCCGTACCCCAGCGGAAGTGCTCGGGGAACCGGAGGGTGGCGCCGGGGCGTGGAAGCGCGTCTGTGGAGGTCATGGGTGGGGGTCTCCCGTGGATGAGAGGGGTCGAGGGTGGGCGGCCGGCCCTGCCGGTGAGCGGCGAGCCGTCGTCCGTGGGGTGGGGGGATGCGTGGGCCCCGGCGCGTTCAGCCCTTGACCGCGCCCTGCATGATGCCGCCGACGATCTGCCGCCCGAGCAGGCCGAAGACCAGCAGGACCGGCAGGGTGCCCAGCAGCGTGCCGGCCATGATGACGGACTGGTCGTTGACGTAGCCGCCGCCGAGTTGCCGCAGGGCGACCTGCACGGTCGGCTCGGACGAGCTGAGGGCGACGACCGGCCAGAAGAAGTCGTTCCAGGCGGTCATGAAGGTCAGCAGGCCGAGCACGGCCATGCCGGGCCGGGCGACGGGCACCACGATCGACCAGAAGATCCGGGCGGAGGAGGCGCCGTCCACGCGGGCCGCTTCGATCAGTTCGTCCGGCAGCGCCTGGGCGAGGTACTGCCGCATGAAGAACACGCCGAAGGCGGAGACCAGTCCGGGCAGGACGACGGCCTGGAGCTGGTTGACCCACTGGAGCTCGGCGATGAGCATGAACAGCGGGATGACGCCGAGCTGCGGCGGGATCATCATGGTGCCGACCGTGACGGCGAGCAGTGCGCCGCGGCCGCGGAAGCGCAGTTTGGCGAAGGCGAACCCGGCGAGCGTGGAGCACAGGACCGTGCCGAGGGTGATCGACCCAGACACGACGAGGGAGTTGACCAGCGCCCGGCCTATGTCGGCCTCCTCCACCACCGCCTCGAAGTTCCGCAGCAGGTGGGGGCCGGGCAGGAGGGTCGGCGGCACCCGGGCGAGGTCGGCGTTGGAGCGGCTGGCCGCGACGATGGTCCAGTAGAAGGGGAAGGCCGAGACCAGCACGGCGAGGACCAGGACCGCATGGGCGAGTTTCCCGCCCTGCATCGTGCGGCCGGCGCGGGACCGGCGGCGTCCGTCGGCGGCGGGCGGCCCGGGGGGCCGCGGGCGCGTGACCGGCGGATCGGCGAGGGAGGTCATCGGCCGGTCTCCTCGTGGTCGAGGACGGTCATCGTGCTGTCTCCTTGCGGGTGCGGCGCCGTCCGATCACGGCGTTGACGCCGATGACCAGCACGATCAGCAGGAACATCACCCAGGCGATGGCGGCCGCCCGGCCCAGGTGGAAGAAGCCCCAGCCCTGCTCGTACATGTACAGGCCGAGCGTCTGGTACTGGTGGGAGATGCCGCCGGAGACGGATCCCTCGAACAGCAGCGGTTCGCCGAAGAGCTGGGTGGCCCCGATCGTGGACACGACGACCGTGAAGAGGATGGTCGGCCGCAGCCCGGGCAGGGTGACGTGGAAGAACTGCCGCCACCGGGACGCCCCGTCCATCTCGGCGGCCTCGTAGAGCTCGTGCGGGATGGACTGCATGCCGGCCAGGTAGATCAGTGCGTTGTAGCCGGTCCAGCGCCAGACGACGATGGAGGAGACGGCGATCTGGGAGGCGAGCGTGCCGGTCTGCCAGTCGACCGGGTCGATGCCGACGAGCCCCAGCACGTGGTTGACCAGGCCGAAGTCCCGGCCGTAGAGCTGGGCGAAGACGAGCGTGGCGGCGGCGACCGAGGTGGCGTACGGAAGCAGCATGGCGGTGCGGAAGAAGGTGCGGCCCCGCAGCCTGTGGTTGAGGAGGTGCGCGAGGCCGAGCGCCATGACCAGCTGCGGGACGGTGGACAGCACCCCGATGGTGAAGGTGTTGCGCAGCGAGGTCCAGAAGAACTCGTCGCCGAGGAGCGCGGTGTAGTTGCCGAGCCCCCGCCACTGCATGTCGCCGGGTGTCTGCAGCTCCACGCGGTACAGGGACACGTACGCCGTGTAGAGCAGCGGGAAGAGCCCGAAGGCGGTGAACAGGGTGAAGAAGGGGGCGACGTAGGCGTACGGGGAGAGCGTGCGCCACGTTCGCCGGAGGGTGGACGGACGGGCCGGGGACGGTCGGCGCCGTGTCGTCCGTGTGTCTGCTGTCAGGGTCACGTTGCGGCCCTTCGGGAGGGGCAGGTGGAGTGTTCGGGAGCCGGTCGGCGGAGGCGGTCAGCCGATGCGGGCCGTCGGGGCGGGCTGTCGGGGCGGGCTGTCGGGGGCCCGTCGAGGCGAGCCGTCGGGGCGGTCAGCCGATGGTGTTCGCCACGCCCTTCCTGGCGTTGGCCCAGGCCTGCTCCGGTGCCGTGCCCTTGCGTTCGACCTCGCCCAGGGCGTTGGTGATCTGCTGGGCGATGTTCTGGTCGTGCACGCCGAGGACCTGGACCGGGGCGGCCTTCGCGGCATCGCCGAAGATCCGGCCGATGGGGGCGCCGGAGAAGTAGGGGTCGGTCGCCCCCGAGATCTCGGCGATGGCGCCGGTGGCGGACGGGAAGTTGCCCTGCTTGCGGAAGAGCTTGGCCTGCTGCGCGGGCGCCGTGAGCCAGGTGATCAGCTCGTACGCCTGCTTCTTGTGCTTGGCGGCGCGTGGCACGGCCAGGTACGAGCCGCCCCAGTTGCCCGCGCCCGCCGGCAGCTTGGCGACGTCCCACTTGCCCTTGCCGGCATCACCGGCCTGCCCCTTGATGTAGCCGAGCATCCAGGCCGGGCAGGGCAGGGTGGCGAAGGAGCCGGCGGCGAACGCCTGGTTCCACTGGGGTGACCACTGGTCCAGTTTGGCGCTCAGCCCGCTCCGTGCCGCGGTCACCGACGCGTCCCAGGCCGCTTTCAGGGCGGGGTTGGTGTCCCAGACCAGCTTGCCGGAGGCGTCGTAGTAGCGCTCCTTCTGCTGGCCGATCATGACGGAGTAGAGGCTGCCGACGCTGTCGAGCCAGGCGCTCCGGTCGGGGGTGTTCGTCTTGTACTGGCGGCCGAGTTCCAGGTAGCCCTCCCACGTCGCCCACTTCCTGGAGAGCTCCTCGCGGTCGGTCGGCAGACCGGCCCGGGCGAACAGGTCGGTCCGGTAGCACATCGCCTCGGGTCCCACGTCGGTGCCCAGGCCCAGGATCTCGCCGTTCCGTCCGGTGGCCGCCGCCCACGTGGCCTCGGCGAACTGGCCCTTCAGCGCGTCCGCCCCGTGCTTGCGCAGGTCCTCGAACCTGTCTGCCTGCTGCTGCGCGACGGAGGCGATCCGGCCCACCTCCACGGCCTGGACGTCGGCGAGACCGCCCCCGCCGGCCAGCCGGGTCTGCAGCGACTTCCAGTAGTCGGCCTCGTCCTCGGTGTCGGTCTGCTTGATGGTGACGCCCGGGTGCAGCTTCTCGTACTCGTCGTACAGCCCGGCCTCCTCGTAGCCGAAGGACCCGAACAGGTCCACGGTGATCGTGACCTTGCCGTCCGCGCTGCCGGAGGTGCCGCCTTCCGGAGAACCGCCGCAGGCGGCGAGCAGGGCCCCGGCGAGGACGACCGCCCCCAGACGGAGGGCCGCGGGGCCGGCCGTGGTGCCGGCGGTTCTGCCGGCGGTTCCGCCGACGGGTCGGGCAGTGGGCATGGGAAGCCTCCCTTGGCTTCGGGGGACGAACGTGAGCGGGGAGAACGTGAACGAGGGCCTGAGAGCGCTCTCAGTCAGCGAGGGGAGCGTGCCCGCGGCGGACATGATCCGTCAAGAGTCGAAGCCGCGATGGTCCGGAATGGGCCCCAACTTCCGTTGTTGCGCGTTCCCTTGACACCTGTGTTTCGGGAGTCTTACGTTTCCGGCCAACTGAGAGCGCTCTCGGATACGAGTCCCGGACATGACCCACCGCGATGACATGAGGTGTTCCCCATGCCCGTCCCCCACTCGGGCCGAGCCGCCCCCCTCGTCCTGGCCGCCGTCCTGGCCGCCGTCGGCCTCGGACCGGCCGCGGGCCCGGTGGCAGCCGCCACCGTCCCCGTGGGCGCCGGAAGCCATTCCGACACCCGGCCCGCCGGAACCTCCGGCCCCACCACCAACACCGGTACGCCCGTCACCCCCAAGGTCACCCCCGCGGCCGCGGGCAAACCGGTCCCCACCAACGACTGGTGGTCCTCGCTGGCCTTCCAGCGCTACGGCGACAACCCGTACTCCACCCCCATGTACGGCCATCCCCTCACCTACCAGGCGGTCCCCGGCGGACTGGAGATCGGCTACCCCACCGCCCCCGCCGTCGTGGGGGACGGCCGCCAGTACGAGTTCGCCCACAAACGCGACCTCACCGTCGGCCTCACCGGACTGAACTCGCCCGACACCAAGGCCGACTCCTGGTCCGACTGGACCGTCACCCCCTACTGGTCCGACGGCACCCGCACCCTGCGCACCACCATCGGCCACGGCAGCCCGTTCGTGTACGCCCAGGGCACCGGCGGTGACGCCCGCCTCACCACCGCCGGCGCCCCCACCGTCTTCGCGGACCAGGGCAACGTCCTGGGCATCACCGTCGCCGGCCACCACTACGCCCTCTTCGCCCCGACCGGCGCCGACTGGACCGTCAGCGGCACCACGATCAGCGCCGGGCTCGGCGGCCGGAACTACTTCTCCGTCGCCGTGCTCCCCTCCCCCGACGCCCTCGCCACGTACCGGAAGTACGCGTTCAGCTTCGTCACCGGATCCCGCGTCGACTGGAGCACCACCGGCGGCACCGTCCGCGCCACCTACACCCTCACCACCGAAGCCAAGGAGGGCACCGAACGCGGCACCCTCCAGGCCCTCTACCGGCACCAGTGGCTCCACACCACCGACCCCCTCACCCCCTACACGTACGTCTCGCCGCGCGGCACCATGAAGGTCCGGGAGGGCGCCGCCTTCACCACCACCCAGAAGACCGCCCCGGTCCTCCCCGCCCTCCCCCGCACGGGCGACGTCGACACCGCCCGGCTGCGCGGGTACCTGAACGAGGTCGCGTACGCCGCCGACCCGTTCTCCGGGGCCGTCGACACCTACTGGACCGGCAAGGCGCTCGGCCGACTCGCCCAGCTCGTGCCGCTCGCCGAACAGATCGGCGAGACCGCCATCCGCGACCGGCTCCTCACCCTCCTCAAGGGCCGCCTCCAGGACTGGCTCACCGCCGGCGGCGCCAACGAGTTCTCCTACGACCGCACCTGGAAGACCCTCACCGGCTACCCCGCCTCCTACGGCAGCGACACCGAGCTCAACGACCACCACTTCCATTACGGCTACTACGTCTACGCCGCCGCGATCGTCGCCCAGTACGACCCCGGCTGGGCCGCCGACTCCGCCTGGGGCGGCATGGTGAAGACGCTGATCCGCGACACCGCCAACCCCTCCCGCACCGACAGTGCCTTCCCCTTCCTGCGGGGGTTCGACGTCTACGCCGGCCACAGCTGGGCCTCCGGACACCAGGGCTTCGCCGCCGGCAACAACCAGGAGTCCTCCTCCGAGTCCACCAACCTCAGTGCCGCCCTGGTGCTCTGGGGGTCCGCCACCGGCGACACGGGTCTGCGCGACCTCGGCTCGTACCTGCTCGCCACGGAGGGCGAGGCCATCGCCCAGTACTGGTTCGACGCGGACGGGCAGGTCTTCCCCGCCTCCTTCGGCCACGACACCGCCGGCATGGTCTGGGGCAGCGGCGCCGCCTACGCCACCTGGTGGACCGCCAACCCCGAGGAGATCCACGGCATCAACGTCCTCCCTGTCACCGGCGGATCGCTCCACCTGGGCGGCCACAAGGACGCGATCCGGCGCAACATCGCCGAGATGGAGCGCGAGAACGGCGGCCCCGCGGCCGAATGGCGGGACGTCCTGTGGGAGTTCCAGTCACTGGCCGACCCGGCGGCCGCGAAGACCAAGTGGGACGCGGGCCATGCCGGGTACACCCCCGAGGCGGGCGAGTCCAAGGCCCACACCTACCACTGGATCACGTCCCTGAACGCCCTCGGCGCCCCCGACCCTTCGGTGACCGGCTCCGTTCCCACCTCCGCGGTCTTCAGCCGGAACGGCACCCGCACCTACGCCGCCCACAACCACGGATCCGCCACCCGTACGGTCACCTTCTCCGACGGCAGGACCCTCAGCGTGCCGCCCCGTTCCACGGCCACCGCCACCGGGAGCGGCACGGACCCCGACCCCGACCCGGACCCCTCCGGCGGTGACACCTACCGCCTCCGCTCGGGCGGCGTGCTCACCACCGCCACGGACGGCACGCCCGGCAGCGACACCGTCCCCTCGGCCGACGGCACCAACCACGACGGCACCCCGTACGAGCCGCTGGTCTACGAGGCCAGGGGAGTCAACGGCACCCTCCGGGCGGGCGGCACGACCGCGTTCCGCCTCCCGGTCGACGCCGGCCCGGCCGTCGGCCTCGGCCAGCAGGCCCGGGTCAGCTACGACCTCACCGGCGACGGCACCTTCGAGCGGACGGAGACCTACCACTACTTCGCCACCGACCCGGTCGCCGGCTGGGAGGAGTACAACCAGACCCGGGGCCTCAAGGCCGCCACCGGCACGCTCGGCGACCTGCGCGGCGGAACGGTCCGGCTGGAGGTGTGGAGCGCGATCGGCAGCGCCGATGCCCGGCTCCGGACGGGCACGGACACCTCCGTCCTGGTCATCCCGTACGACTGACCCGCACGGGTGGGAACGCGGTAGGGAAGAGCGGCGGGCGCGGGGCAGCACGGGCCCCGCGCCCGCCGCCGTATCCTCACGCCGACACGCGCCGGACCAGACTCGTCGGCGTGATCACCGACGCCGACGCCGCGCCGGCCGCCCCGTCCAGCACCCGCATCAGCAGCCTGACCATCAGACGGCCCATGCCCTCGATGTCCTGCCGCACCGTGGTGAGCGCCGGCTCGGCCTCCCGGACCACCGCGTCCATGTCGTCGAACCCCACCACCGCCACGTCCTCCGGCACCCGGAGCCCGCGCTCCCGCAGGGTGCGCAGGGCACCCGCGGCCATCAGGTCGTTGGCGGCGAAGACGGCGTCGAGGTCCGGCTGCCGGTCGAGCAGCCCGGCCATCGCGCGGGCCCCGCCCTCCAGGGTGAAGTCGCCCTGGCACAGCAGCGCCGGATCGGCGTCGACCAGCACGTCGTGGTAGCCGGCGATCCGGTCCAGCGCCGAGGTCTGGTTGAGGGGGCCCGCGATGTGGCCGATGCGGCGGCGCCCCAGGGACACCAGGTGCGCTACCGCGGCCCGGGCGCCACCGCGGTTGTCGCAGTCGACGAAGGGCACGTCCGGCCCGGCCGCCGGTGCCGGACGCCCCCCGAACACCACGGGTACCCGGCTGCGCGCGATCAGCGCGGGCAGCCGGTCGTCGCTGTGCAGGGAGAAGGCCAGCGCCCCGTCCACGTGCCCGGCGTCCAGGTAGCGCGCGATGCGCTCGTGGTCGCCGAGGCCCTCCACCCACAGCAGCACCAGCTGGGTGTCCTGGGCGGTCAGCTCGCGGCTGATCCCGCGCACCTGCTTCTCGAAGAACGGGTCGGAGAAGATGCGGAACTCCGGCTCCGCGATGATCACGGCGACCGCTCCGTGGCGGCGCGTGACCAGCGAGCGGGCCGCGCGGTTCGGCACGTAGCCGAGTTCCCGGACCGCCTCGCGGACCTTGTCCGCCACCGGCCGCCGCACGCCCGCCCCGCCGTTGACGACCCGTGAGACCGTCGCCCGGGACACGCCGGCCCGCGCGGCGACGGCTTCCAGTGTGGGACGGGACGACCCCGCGGTCTGCTCGGGCAAGTCAGGCACTCCTGTTTCCGTCCGCGGCCGACGCCGCACCGCTCGGTCCGACGCCGAACAGGATAAGCGCTGCCGCCCGCCCCCTGAGAGCGCTCCCAGAAGCGGCCGGGAAACCCGGCGTCCAGGGGCCGGCGCCCCCGGTGAGGCCCCGGGTTCCCGGGCTCGGCCCTTCCGCCGGCTCCGTTCGCTGACGGGCGGCTCGGCCGAGGGGTGATCATCCCGATGGGGGGTAGTCGGGGGGTGTGATCACAGTAGGTGTCGAAGAAGAGTATTTGCTGGTGGACCCGGTCACGGGCGTGCCCACACCGCTGGTCGAGGCCGTGTGCCGAACCGCCGGCCTCCAACCCTTCGCGGAACGCGACGAGGTCCAGGACGAACTGCTCCAGGCGCAGGTGGAGGTCGCCACCCCCGTGTGCTCCACCCTTCACGAGGTGGGAGGGCACCTCCTGCGCCTGCGGCATGCCATCGGCTCGGCCGCGGAGGCGAGCGGCTGCCGTGTCGCGGCCACGGGTGCGGCGCCGGTGCGGGGGACCCTTCCGGTGCCGGTGACCCCGTCCCCGCGCTACCTGCGCATGGAGGGGGAGGCCCGCCAGCTCGTCGACGAGCAGCTGATCTGCGGTATGCACGTCCACGCCGGCGTGCCCGACCCGGAGACGGGTGTAGCGGTCCTCAACCGCATCCGCGGCTGGCTGCCGGTGCTGCTGGCCATGGGTGCCAATTCCCCCCTGTGGGACGGACGGGACACGGGTTTCGCGAGCTGGCGCACCATCGTCTTCAGCCGGTGGCCCGTCAGCGGCCCGCCCCCGCTCTTCGACTCCTTCGCCGACTACGGACAGCGCCTGGACGCCCTCGTGGCATCGGGTGTCATCGCCGACCGGGGGCAGGTGTACTGGCAGGCCCGGCTGTCCGAGCGCTACCCCACCGTCGAAGTGCGGTGTCTCGACGTCCAGCTGCGGGCCGACGACGCCGTGATGTTCGCGGGGATCGTCCGGGCCCTGGTGGCCACGGCGATCATGGAGGAGAAGTCGGGCGCCGCCCTGCCGGTGACCGCCCCCGAGCTGCTTCAGGCGGCGAACTGGCATGCCGCCCGGTACGGGCTGAACGGCACCCTGGTCGATCCCCTCGGCCGCCCCCACAGCAGTGGGGACGTGCTCTACGCCCTGCTGGAGCACATCGGGCCCGCCCTCGAGGAAGCAGGCGACCTGCGGGCGGTGAGCGGGCTCGTCCACCGTCTCCTCCGGGTCGGCACGCCCGCTGACGACCAGCGGCGTGCGCTGGCCGAGGGCGGGATGCCGCGCTTGATCGATCTGATGAGCGGAACGGTCTCCGACTGACCGCGGCGCGCGGTCCCGGCCCGACGAGACCGCGAGGGTTCAGGAGACGGGGAGTGGACAGGCGCAGGGTCCGGCACCGAAGGAGCCAAAGGAGCGCCGTCATGCCTGACCCGAAGGACAGCAGATCACCACTGGAGCAAGTGACCGGCGAGAACGACATGACGCCGGAGGAGGAGAGGCAGCGGAAGGCGTCCCGGTCCGACGACAGGAGTCGGGGTCCTGGCATGGCGCAGAAGCTCAAGGAGGCGGCGGAAGAGGTCATGGGAACCGGGAAGCCCGAAGCGCCGCACGGCACTCGGGAGTAACGGACGTGCCGCGCGACGCCCGGTACGACGGGGATGGGGCCGCCCCGGGCGGGGCAGCGGCCCCATCCCCACGTTCCGGACGCCCCCGGTCGCCCCCGGTGTGGTGTGGTGTGGTGGCCGGACCGGCCCGGGGGGGTTGGGTGCTCGAATCCGGGCAGGCGCCGACGGGGCGGGGAACCTCGTCGGCGACCTGCGCGATCAGCTGGAGGGCCAGGCGCAGGCCCAGACCCGGCATCTGGCCGAGAACGTGCGCCGGCTGGCGCAGGAACTGCAGGAGAGGAGCGAGGACGGGAAGTCCGACTCCGCCATGGCCCAAAGGGTCCGGAAGATCGCGGACGGCGGTCATGAGGTCGCCACCCGTATGGAGCGCAGCGGCCCCGAGGGGCTGGTCGGCGACCTGCAGGAGTTCGCCCGCCGGCGCCCGGGGGGTCTTCCTGGTTGGCGCGGCCGTGGCCGGGTTCCTGGTCGGCCGGGCGGGCAAGGGAGTGAGTCGGCCGGTCCCACCGGCAGTGGTACGGGCGACGGCAACGGCGGAGCCCCCCGCGGGGACCGTACTGCCGACGGCATCCTGCCCCCGGGCACGGGGTCCGGCGTACCCGCCAAGGCGGGCAAGGCGGCCGGGCTGTTGGGCGGCTCCGTTGCGCCGGCCACATGGCGCTGCTGTTCGGCAGCCTGACGGTCGTGTTCGCGATGGCCAGCGTGATCCACATCGCCTGGGCGGCACTGATCGTCACCGCCCTGTGGGCCGCTGTCGGAGCGGCGCTGTCACCGTCCGGCGCGGTAGGCAGCGCGGCCGAGCTGCCGACCGCGCCGGGCGCTGCCGCTCTCCGTACGGGCTGACCGAGGCCACCGTCGTGACCGCTGCTCAGCTGTCGGCGCCGGACTGCTCGCGGTGGCGGAGGGTGCGGGAGGCGAGGGCGTGGAGGAAGCGGACGTACCGCGACCAGCGGGCCGGGCGCAGGACCGTGCCGGTGCAGGCGAGTTCGGCGCGGTCGAAGGCGTCCTCCATGCAGGCGTCGTGCATCGGGCGGAAGACCAGCGGCCAGGTGAGCCGGGCCGGGCCGCGCGTGGACATGGTCAAGGTGTGGTGCAGACGGGTGTGGTCGGGACCGGCGGGCAGCACGGCCAGTTCGTGGAAGCCGTCGAAGCCGCTGGGGCCGGTGAACTCGAAGCGGATCCACCGGCCCGGCACGTAGCCGGTCACGGTGTACCGGACCGGTCCGTGACCGCCCGCGGCTCCGGGACCCAAGGGGCGGTCGAACTCCATCGGCGACCACTGCTCGCCTGGCCAGAGCCGGTCGTCGTCCCCGCCGGCCAGTGTGTCGATGAGCGCGCCCACCTCGCCGGTTCCGGCGGCCAGCAGGCGCTCGTGCACGTTGTAGACGCCCATGTCTCTCCCCCAACGCTTTATTGGAGACAGCCCTCCAATAAATTGGAGGGTACCCTCTGTTTCATGGCGAGACCACCCCGCTTCAGTACGGAGCAGCTCCTCGACGCCGCCGTCCGCCTCGCCGCCGCCGGCGGACCGGCGTGCGTGACCATGTCCGCGGTCGCCCAGGCCGTCGGCGCGCCGAGCGGGTCCGTGTACCACCGCTTCAGCGGCCGCACGGCCCTGCTCGCGGAGGTGTGGCTGCGCACGGTGGAGCGCTTCCAGGAGGGCTACGCCGACGTGCTCGGCAGCGAGGGCGATCCCCGCCGGGCGGCGCGCGCGGCGTCCCGGCACGTGGTCGCCTGGAGCCGCCACCACCCCGAGGAGGCGGCCCTCCTCCTGTACGGCGCCGCCGACTTCGACCGGGCGCACTGGTCACAGGAGCACATCACCCGCGCCGATGCGGGCAACCACCGGACCCTCGCCGCGGTGCACGGCCTCGGCGAGGCCCTGGGCGCCGTCGGCGAACAGGCCCGGGAGCGCGTCACGCTCGCATTGATCGACCTCCCGCTGTCCATCGTCCGCCGCCATGTCCGCGCGGGCACCGAACTACCGCCGCACGCGGAGGACCTCGCCGAGCAGTGCACCGCGGCACTCGTGGAGTAGCCCCGGCCGGCAAAGAACCGCTGTCCATCGGCGGAGCGCGGTGACAGATGTCCGGCGTGGAAAAGAATCTCGAGTTCCCCGACCTGCTGCGACTGATCGACGAACGGTCGACCGCCTTCCGTACCGCGGTCGCCGCCGCGCCCGGTCTCGACGTACCGGTGCCGACGTGCCCCGGGTGGACGCTGTTCGATCTGGTGAAGCACCTGGGTGGCGGAGACCGTTACCGGGGGCCGGTCCTGGCGCCTCACGGTCGACGGTGACGGCGCACGCTCCACCCGCATCCCCGCGCCCACTGCCGCCACCGGCCACGACTCCGACGCGGCCGGCGTCTCCGTCCATGGCACGGCCAGTGAGCTGGTCCTCTACCTGTACGACCGCATCCCCGCCGACTCCTTGCGCGTGGACGGAGACGCAGGGCTGCCCGACCTGCTCCGCGCCTGGGAGCCGGAGGAGTAGGACGTAGCGGGGGCGGTCGGATCAGGCACACCCCTCGCGGACCGCGCCCGCCGCTGCTCAGTCGGCGGCGGTGCCGTACCACCGCTGGAGTGCCGCCTCCAGGTCCTGCTGGGCTTCGCCGGCCCAGACCACGTGGCCGTCGGGCCGCAGCAGCACTGCGGGCACGTCCAACTCGTCGCTGACGTCGACCACGTGGTCGACGCGGTCGGCCCAGCCCGCCGCCGACAGGCCGCCCGTCTGGTCGAGCAGCAGCCCGCGGCCAGTGTGCATCAGCTCGTACAGGCTGCCGCGCTTGAGCGTCACGTCCCGCAGGTGCCGGCCGAGCAGGTCGTGGCCCTCGCCGAGGTCGTAGCGGACCCCGAGGGCGGTGATCTTCTCGATCAGGTGGCGGTTCACCTCCTCGAACCCCATCAGTTCCGTGATCAGCCGGCGTACCGACTGCGGACCGGGCTCGGTGGACATCAGCTCCATCTGCGCGCGGGTGTTGTCCAGTACCGCGGCCGCCACCGGGTGCCGTTCGCTCTCGTAGCTGTCGAGGAGGCCCTCCGGCGCCCGGCCGCCGACCTCGGCGGCCAGCTTCCAGCCGAGGTTGAACGCGTCCTGGATGCCGAGGTTGAGGCCCTGCCCGCCGGTCGGCGGGTGGACGTGCGCGGCGTCGCCGGCCAGCAGTACCCGGCCGGCGCGGTAGCGCTCGGCCTGCCGGGTGGCATCGCCGAACCGGGACAGCCAGCGGGCATCGTGCACGCCGAAGTCGGTGCCGGCGTGCGCCCGCAGTTGCCGTTTGAACTCCTCGAGGGTCGGCGGGGTCGTACGGTCCTCCGCCACGCCTTCGGCGGGCACGATCACGCGGTACGCCCCGTCACCCAGGGGCATGGCCCCGAACCGGAGCTGTGTCCTGCGGACTTCGGCCACCGTGGCGGCCAGGGTCTCCGGCTGCACGGACACCCGCATCTCGCCCAGCAGGGTGTCGGCCCTGGCGGGCTCGCCGGGGAAGCCGATGCCGAGCAGCTTGCGCACCGTGCTGCGGCCGCCGTCGCAACCGACGAGGTACCGCGAGCGCATGTGCGAGCCGTCCGCCAGCTCGACGGTCACCCCGTCCTCGTCCTGGGCCACTCCGACCAGTTCGCAGCCCCGCCGGATCTCCGTGCCGAGTGCGACGGCGTGCTCGGTCAGCAGCCGGTCGGTGACGGGCTGCGGAATGCCGAGTACGTACGGGTGCGCGGTGTCGAGGTGCTCCGGCCACGGCCTGTCGATGCCCGCGAAGAACCCGCCGACCGCGAACTTCTGCCCGCACGCCAGGAACCGGTCCAGCAGGCCGCGCTGGGCCATCACCTCGACGCTGCGGGCGTGCAGGCCGAGCGCACGGACCACCTTGGTCGGCTCGGCCTCCCGCTCCAGCACGACCACGCGCACACCGTGCAGCCGCAGTTCCGCGGCGAGCATCAGCCCGGTCGGTCCGGCACCGGCGATGACGACGTCGAACATAGAACCCCCGTTTCGGAATTTCCGGTTACAGCGGGAGATTCTGAGCGATGCCCCGGCCCTTGCCGCAAGCCCCCCTATGCGTTATAAGTTGAACATGGCAAGGAGTCCGTCGGGATCCTTGCCTTTGCTGTTTCTCGAGGTCATCTGTTCATGCAGTGCCGGCGGTACGCCTCGTCGTAGGCGACGTCGTAGCCGACGCGGTAGCCGTTCTGGTAGGCGGTGATCAGCGTGTCGGGTTTCGCCGGCGGGGTCAGGTCGGCGTGCTCGCGGGTGCAGGTGAGCCGGGCGTCCTCCGCGCCCCACTTGGCTCCGGCGGCCTGGCCCGCGGCGGCCATGCCCTCCGGCGTCTGGGACTGCGGCGGCTGCGTCTGCGGCGGCGGGAGCTGGGGCAGGTCGCAGTTGCGCTCGTAGGTGTGCTGGAAGGCCTGGTTGTAACCCTCGACGTAGCCCTGCCGCTTGCCCTTCTCGTACGGGGTGGGGTTCACGGGCGACAGCGGGGGCGGGAGCTTCTGGCAGTTCAGCCCGTTCTCGTGGCCTGCCGCCACCCCCAGGTCGAAGCCCTCGCGGCAGCCCAGGTGGTACGGGTCCGCGGGCAGGCTCCGCAGGTGGCAGGTGTCCGGGAACGTGGTGGCGGCTGCGGCTGCGGCGGGCGCGGTGGTGGTCGCGGCCGTGGCCGCCGGGGCGAGCGCGGACAGGGCGATGAGCGGTGCCGCGCCCAGGGCGGTGAGGCGGGCGGTGACGCGGGGGCGACGGGCTGGGACGCGGCGGTTCATGGCGCTCCTCCGGTGGGGCGGGGGCGCGGGCCGGCCGCACGCCGGCCCGACGGGTTCGCTCCGCTTGCCGGGCGGCTGGTACGGGGCACGCCGCGGTGCGGCGCTTCCCCCTTCATCGTCCCGCCGAGTCCACCGTCCCGCCTGCCCGGGAGGGCGCGGCCTGGTCAGGGCGTGGGCGCGGCTTGTGCGAGGAGGATCGCGACGTCGTCGTGGTCGTCGGGGCACCGCAGGGAGCGCAGGAGCCACCGGCAGGTCTCCTGAAGGGGCCGGCGCGGTTCGTCGAGGGTGCGCAGCAGGGTGTCGAGGCGTTCGTCGATGGGGTGGTGGCGGGTTTCGACGAGGCCGTCGGTGTAGAGGACCAGCCGGTCGCCGGGGCGCAGGTCGAAGGCGGTGGTGTCGAAGGGGACGCCGCCGACGCCGAGGGGCGCGCCGGTGGGCAGGTCGAGCAGCCTGGGGTGGTGGCCGGCTGGGGCGAGGACGGGCGGGAGGTGCCCGGCGTTGGCGATGTGGCACCGGTGGTGGAGGGGGTCGTAGACGGCGTAGATGCAGGTGGCGATGTAGTGCTCCAGGCCCCGGGTGATCTTGTCCAGGTGCTGGAGGACCTGGTCGGGGGCGAGGTCGAGGTCGGCGAGGGTGCAGGTGGCGGTGCGCAGGCGGCCCATGGTGGCGGCGGCGTCGATGCCGTTGCCCATGACGTCGCCGACCACCAGGGCGGTCTTGTCGCCCTCCAGGGGGATGACGTCGTACCAGTCGCCGCCGATCTCGTGGGTGGCCTGGGCGGGCTGGTAGAGGGAGGCGACGTCCAGGCCCGCGAGCGGGGGCGGGTGGCCCGGCAGGAGGCTGCGCTGGAGGGTTTCGGCGGTGTTGCGGACGCTCTGGTGCCAGCGGGCGTTGTCGATGGCGACGGCGGCCCGGGCGGCGATCTCCGCCGCGAGGAGGACGTCGTCCTCGTCGAAGGGGAGGGGGTTGCGGGCGCGCAGCAGGTCGAACGCGCCGAGGACCTCGTTGCGGGCGATCAGCGGCACGGCGAGGTAGGAGTGCACGCCGGCCCGTGCGAAGGCGGCCGCCGCATCGGCGTCGCGGGCGATGTGCCGCAGGTCGTCGCCGTCGGCGCGGGTGACGACGATGGGCTGTCCGGTGTGGACGCAACGGGTGATCAGCCGGTCCGCGCCGTACGCCGCGAGGTCGCCGGCCGCCAGGGAGGCGGTGGTGGCGTGGGTGGGGTAGGCGGCGGCCACGGCGAGTGCGCGGAACAGCTCCGGGCCCGGCTCGTGGGAGGGTGCGGTGCGGCGGAAGGCCAGGACGTCGTCGAGGACGTCCACCGCCGCGAGGTCGGCCAGGTCGGGCACGGCGACGTCGACCAGCTCCTGGGCGGTGTGCTCCACCTCGAGGGTGGAGCCGACGCGGGCGGAGACGTCCGCGACCATGGCCAGGCGGCGCCGGGCCCGGTCGGCCTCGGTGGTGGCCCGGTGGCGTTCACTGACGTCGACCACCGAGTTCGCGACGCCGATCACCCGGCCGCTGGGACCGTCGAGCCGGTAGTACGAGACCGACCAGGCGTGGTCGTGCTCGGGGTCGGCCTTGGTGCGGCCGACGGTGTACTGGTCGATCAGGGGCGTGCCCGTCATCAGCACCTGGCGCATCGCGGACTCGATGGTGTCGATGTCGAGGAACGCCAGGATGTCGTGGGGGTGCTTGCCGATGTGGTCGGCGGCCGGGACGCCGTTGATGCGTTCCAGGGCCGGGTTGACCAGCAGGTAGCGCAGGTCGGTGTCCAGCAGGGCGATGCCGATCGGGGCCTGTGAGACCAGGCGCTGGGAAAGGGCCAGGTCGGTCTCCACGCGCTGCAGCGTCCGCTGGTCGGCGGCGATGCCCAGGGCGTAGACGTCGCCGAGGTCGTCCAGCAGCCGCATGTTGCGGAACTCCACCAGGCGCGTGCTGCCGTCCTTGTGCCGGATCGGGAACGCGCCGGCCCAGCTCGCTCCGGTGCTCATCACCTCGGCGAACAGTTTGACCACGAGGTCCTTGTGCTCTTCGCGGACCAGCATGGCCGCGTCGTGGCCGAGGGCCTCGTCGGCGGTGTAGCCGAAGACCTCGTCGGCCTGGGGGCTCCAGAACACGATCCGACCGCGGGTGTCCAGCACGATGGCGGCGACGCTGAGCAGGTCGAGCAGCCCTCCCGGCGGCGACGCCGCCGCCCGGCGGTCCGGCCCCTGGCCGGGCCGCGGCTGGTGGGCACCCATCCTGGACAGCTCCTTCCTTCGCGGAGCCCGCTCAGGGCGCGCGCCGGGTCGAAGGCTCCCTTCCATGCTGCCCCTCGACTCCGGTGCCGCACGATCCGTGCGGCATCGGCGCAGGTCGGACACTCGGTTCCGCCTTCGGCGACCGTTGGCGCGGGGGTGGGCGCCGTGCGCTGACCGGTCGCGGTCGTGCCTGGCTCCCAGGGGTCGTGCCGGGCGATTCCCGGGTACGCGGGGCACGTCCCGTCGGCGGACCCGGCTCCGCCACTCCGCCCCTCCCCCACTCCCCCACACCGCTGCCGCCACCGGCGGCCTCCCGCTGTCCGAGGTCCCCGTCACTGCTCCCGGCAGGCTCGGCCGAGACCGTGGGAAGGGCCCGGTGGCCGGCCTCAGACCGGCTTGCGCCACACGGAGATGTGCTTCGCCGAGTCCTGGGTGAACGGAGCTCCGTCCCAGTCCGCGACCCGGCGTTCCAGTTCGAGCCCGGCGATCCGCGCCATCAGGTCGAGCTCCGCCGGCCAGGCGTACCGGTGCCGGGAGTTCTCACGGCGGTAGCGGCCGTCGTCGCCGTCACGGGTGAAGTGGTGCGAGACGAGCACCTGCTCGACCAGGTCGAAGGTGTCGAAGCCGAGATGCCGCTCGGAGACGTCGAAGGGCACCGCGACCTGGCCGGGCGGCAGGAACCGCAGCGGCGGCACACCCAGCTCGATGACGAACCGGCCGCCGGGCTCCAGATGCCGTGCGGCGTTGCGGAAGCACTCGACCTGCTCGTCCTGCGTGAGCAGGTTCGTGATGGTGTTGTAGACGAGGTAGACCAGGGAGAACTGGCCGGGGACGACGGTGGTGGCCATGTCCCCCACGGTCACCGGGAGTGTCTCCTCGTCCGTCTTGCGCCGCAGCACCGCCGCCATGTGCTCGGACAGTTCGATGCCCACCACCGGCACGCCGCGTTCCCGGAGCGGGACGCCCACCCGTCCGGTTCCGATGGCGAACTCCAACGCCCGGCCGTCTCCGGCGAGCTCGGCGAGGAAGGTGAGGGTCGGTCCGAGGACGGCGGCCGAGGACGCTCCGGCCTCCTCGGCGTCGTAGCGGTCGGCGGTCTCACGGGTCCACAGTTCACTGCTCGTCACGGGTGGCCACTGTGCCGGGTGCCGAGGCGCCCTGTCGACACAATTCGGAGATCACTTCCTCGGGAGTACTTAGACTCCCGCCATGGAAACCGAACTGTCCGACGTGCTCGACGAACTGATAGAGATGCAGGAGGCGACCGACGAAGCGCAGGCCGACCTGGCCCGGCTCCAGGAGGAGCTCGGCGACTCGGCCCGGTGGACGGACGAGCAGCACGTGATCTGGCGGGACGCCTGGGAAGACGCCCGCGAACCCTGGTGGCTGCTGGATACGGCCCTGGACCACTTCGCGGAGACACTCGGGATGGACCGCGACGAGCTGGAGGCCACGGTGCGGACAGCGGCGGGCCACGTCCCGGCGGCGGGCCGGGACTGACGGCCCCGCCGGCGGTCGGGGCAGCGCGGGGGCGCGTCCGCCCGGGCGCACAGCCGCCGGCAGGCCCATCCGTCCGCCGGTTTCAGGAGGCCGGGTCCGCGGCCGCGGTGCCGCTCGCGAGTACCGGGGCCACGGCCGCCCCGACGTCCGCGTCCGGTACGGACGCCCGGCGCCGGCCGGCCAGGCGGCAGCCGAGGCAGTCCTCGTGCCCGGCGCGAGCGGCCAGGTCGCGGGACCGCAGGCCCCACTCGCCGACGGGCCGGGGCCCGGGGGCCTTGCCCCAGCCCGCGAGGTGCAGGGCCCAGGTGAGCAGGGCGGCCAGCACCAGCACCCCGAGCCCCGACCAGATGCCGGGGGCCCACCCGCACACGCCCACCCCGGTCAGGGCCGCCCCGGCCGTCGCCACGGCCGTCCCGGTCCATCCGGCGACGGTGTGGCCCTCGTCGTACCCATGTCCGCTCATCCTTGCAACCCCTTCCGACCTGCACGGATCTAAGATGTCTCAGCAAGTGAGGAATTTATCTTAGCAGCTAAGGGATTTTTCATGGAAGGCTCCCCCCGCCCCGCCGCCACCCCCGCCGAAGCGATCGGAGCGATGGACCACCTGATCGCGACGAGCATGGTCGGCCAACAGGAGTTCGCCCGGAACCTCGGGCTCAGCGCGACCGACCTGATCTGCTTCGCCTACGTCCTCGAGGCCGGCGACACCCCGGTCACCGCGGGCGACCTCGCGGCCCGGGCCCATGTCACGACCGGCGCGGTCACGGGCATCCTGAACCGTCTGGAACGCGGCGGTTTCGTGACCCGGCAGCCGGACCCCGCCGACCGGCGACGGGTGCGCGTGGTCGCGGTCCCGGCGGCCGCGGACCGCGTCCGGGCCGTCTACGAGCCGTACTACGTGCGCCTGGCCCAGCTCTTCGCCGAGTACACGCCCGACGAAGTGGCCGTCCTCGCCGACTGGTTCACGCGGGCGGGCCGACTGGCGGCCGACTACCTGGCCGAGTCCTGCGACGACTGACCGCGGAACGGGCGGGGCCTCACGGTCCGTCACAGACGCGACTTCGGCAGTGATGTCCCAGCGCGGAGCACCGTGACATGGATCACGGATCACTGCGGGGTAACGGAAGCATCACGGCCGCCTGCCGCGCCTCGCTATGTCCGCACATGCCCGATGAGCAGCGACATGCTCCGACTCCGGCGCGATGCCCGTCTCGGCATCAGGGACCGGGACGATGAAGTCGCAGGTGAAAACGGACTTTGACTGATCGTCAGAAATTGCGCGCCGGGCGCCGACCGGGCGACTTGCATGACCGCGCGCTCATTTCAAGCTCGGTGCGGCCCGGCTGACGCACGCCGAAGCGGAGCGACTTGCCATGTCCTCGTCGACTTCGAAGAATGGCGGCCCGTCCGGCGCCGGAGACCCCGGCGCCGTCGGCCTTTCGCACATCGAATGAGGTCACGCATGCACAAGCACCGCAGGACGACTCACTTCCGGAAGGCGGCCATCGCGGTCGCCGCCCTGGGCATCACGGGCATACCCACGGCCGCCATGGCCTCCCAGGAAACCCCGCCGGCCGCCCCCGCGGCGACGGCCACCACCAGCCCGACCGCCAAGGTCGTCGCGCTGGTCAACAGGGAGCGCGCCAAGGCCGGTTGCCGCCCGGTGAAGGTCAACGCGAAGCTGACCAAGGCCGCCCAGAGCCACAGCCGGGACCAGGCCCGCCACCACCGGATGTCGCACACCGGCTCCGACGGCTCCAACCCCGGCCAGCGCATCACCCGCGCCGGGTACCAGTGGCGCACCTACGGCGAGAACGTGGCCTACGGCTACAACACCCCCGCCAAGGTCATGAACGCCTGGATGCACAGCCCCGGCCACAGGGCGAACATCCTCAACTGCTCGTTCAAGGAGATAGGCGTCGGCCTCTCCGGGACCAGCCACTACTGGACCCAGAACTTCGCGACGGCCCGCTGAGGCCGCGCGACCGGCGCGGTGCCCCCGCACCGCGCCGGTCGCCCGCCTGTTCTCGTCCACTTGACGATATCGCCACCCCTCCATTATCGTCATGGTGACGAAATGAGGGGGTTCACCATGGCCGACATCACCCGGCGCTTCGGCTGGCGTCATCTGCGATCCGCGCCCACCAGTCACATCCGCCACCACAAGCGCGGCCGACTCGTCCACGACGGCCGCGGGCTCAGCTTCTGGTACCGGTCGCTGTCGGCGGCACTGTCCGAAGTTCCCGTCGACGAGCGGGAGTTGGCCATGGCGTTCCATGCCCGCACGGCCGACTTCCAGGACGTCACCGTGCAGGCCACCGTCACCTACCGGATCAGCGACCCGGCCGAGGCGGCGGACCGGCTCGACTTCTCCGTCGACCCGGACACCGGCAGCTGGCGCGGAGCCCCGCTGGAGCAGATCTCCACCCTCCTCACCGAGACCGCTCAGCAGCACACCCTGGACGTGCTGGCCCGCACTCCACTGGCCGTCGCCCTGGTCGACGGCGTCGCGGCCGTGCGGCAGAGCGTCGCCGCCGGCCTCGCCGCCGAGCCCAGACTCCCGGCCACCGGCCTCGACGTGGTGGCCGTGCGCGTCGTCGCGATCCGGCCCGAACCCGAGGTGGAGCGCGCCCTGCGGACGCCGGCCCGCGAACAGATCCAGATGGAGGCGGACCGGGCCACCTACGAGCGGCGGGCGGTCGCCGTCGAACGCGAGCGCGCGATCGCCGAGAACGAGCTGGCCAGCCAGATCGAACTGGCCCGGCGCGAGGAACAGCTGGTGGAGCAGCGGGGCATCAACTCCCGGCGCGAGGCCGAGGAGAAGGCGGCGGCCGACCGAGTACGGACCGAGGCCGAGGCGGAGCGCAAGGTCCGTCTGGCCCGCGCGGACGCCGCGGCGGCGCGCGAGACCGGCTCGGCGCGTGCGGAGGCCCAGGCCGCCTGGTTGCGGGTGCACGGCGAGACCGGCCCCGGCACGCTGTACGCCCTGGCGGCGACCCGCCTGGCGGAGAACCTGCCGCGGGTCGAAAGCATCACGCTCACCCCCGACGTCCTCACCGGGCTGATCGGCAGGCTCGGGCGACCGGGTCCCGGGGCGGACACGTGAGCCTGGCCCCCCGGGCGGTGCTCGTGCACCGCAGGACCGAGTACGAGGAACTGATCGACCGCCACGGGACGCACGGCCAGGCCGCGTTCTTCCTCTCCAGCCGGCACCGCTCGATCGACGAGGTGCTCGAGCGCCACAACCGGACCCGGCGGGCGCTGCGGGAGGTGGCCGCGGCGGTTCCGCTCACCTGGCGCAGCTCCCAGGTCGAACGGGCGGACCTGGACCGCTTCCTGTTCGCGCCGGAGGACGTGGTGGTCGTGGTCGGGCAGGACGGCCTGGTGGCCAACACCGCGAAGTACCTCTCCGGGCAGCCGGTGGTGGGCATCGACACCGACCCGGGTCGCAACCCGGGAGTCCTGGTCCGCCACCGCTGCGCCGACACGGCCGCCCTCCTGCGTGCGGCGATCGCCGGGGGGCGGACGGAAGAACTGACCATGGTCGAGGCCGTCGCCGACGACACCCAGCGCCTGCTCGCGCTGAACGAGATCTATCTGGGCCCGCCCGGCCACCAGACGGCGCGCTACCGCCTGGGCCCCGACGGCGAACAGGGCCCGGGCGAGCCCCAGGCGTCCTCCGGCGTGATCGTCGGCACCGGCACCGGGGCCACCGGCTGGCTGCGCTCCCTGTGGCTGGAACGCGGCAGCACCACCCGGCTGCCCGCGCCCTGCGACCGCCGGCTCCTGTGGTTCGTGCGTGAGGCCTGGCCGTCCCCCGCCACCGGAACCTCGAGGACCTCCGGCCATCTCGAGCGCGAGCAGGGGCTGCGGCTGACCGTGGAATCGGACCGGCTCGTGGTCTTCGGCGACGGGATGGAAGCCGATGCGCTGCAGCTGAGCTGGGGCCAGAGCGTACGGGTGGGAATCGCGGCGGCATCACTGCGCCTGCTGGCATGACCGCCCTGCCCGTCGACGTCGGGTCGACGCCGCCTGCCGGCCGGTGGGGCCTGGTCAGCCCGCCGTACCGGGGCGCACGGCCTACTCGGTACCGCGGTGGCCGGCGTTCACGCCGTCCGCCGCCTCCGCTGCGGCCCGGAGGGCTTCGGCGATCCTGGCCGCCGCCGGCGCCGCAGCCGCCAGGGCTACCCTGCGCAGCCACTCGGCCTCGGTGTCCAGGTCGGCGCTCTCCTGCACCAGGGCGTGCTCGGGGAACCTGGGCGGCAGGCCCGCCCGTTCGCACCCCGCGGCGAACAGCAGGACCGCCGCCTCGGCCGTCTCCTCCGGGCCGGGCACCCCGGCGTCGGCCGCGGCCCGGCGGGCGTCCTCCTGCTCCGCCTCGCCGACGTGGCCGGACAGGGCCATGGCGCTGTCCCGTATTTCGATGACGTAGCGGTACCGGACGAGTTCCTCGTCCTCGTGCAGCTCCTCCGGCAGCGGCAGCACGACTTCCGGGGTCGCCCCGGTGAGCAGGCGCCAGAACGGGCGGATGGCCTTCACCTGCCGCCGCAGGCGGGCCCGCCGCCGCCCCTCCGCCAGCGAGGGCCAGCACACGCTGGCCACGAGCAGCAGCAGGGTCCCGGCGAGCAGGGCCTGCGTGGTCGCCACCACCCCGCGCGCGGACGGCCCGGGCCCTCCCGCGGCCGTCGCCACCAGGTGGACCAGCCGGTGAACGACGTACACCAGGCCCAGGCAGCTGGCCAGGCCCAGCAGGCGCATCGAGGTCCGGGTCGGACCCGGCGCGGCGTGCCGCCCGTAACGCCAGCACAGCCGGATGGCGCTCACCACCCCGTACGCCACGTAGCCGAGGAAGATCATCCAATAGGCCGTCATCGCAGGGGAGTTGACGGCCGTCACCAGGTCCGCCTCGCCGTCCGGCAGCGGGGTGAGCGCGAAGGTCACCACCAGCCCCGCCTCGGCCAGGCCCAGCACGGCCCAGCGCAGGCGCGCCATCCCGTGGTGGCGCGCCCCCGTGGCCTCCCGGATGAACTCGAACAGCATCGCCATCGCGCACAACGACAGCATGTGGACGGGCAGGTTGGTGAAGCTCTCCAGCCCCACGGCGGCATCGATGACCCGGCGTACGGCGGGGATGCCGATCGTGAAGGCCACGGCCCAGATCGCCCACATCCGCCACATCAACCGGTGCTGCCGGGGCGCCGCCCGGATCCCGGGCAGCTTCCAGAAGACGAACAGCCACAGCGGTGGGACGGCGACGAAGTCGAAGAGCCTCAACGGGACCTCGGGGGTGTGGAACGGTGGGAGAAGGCGCCGATCACCCGGTTCAGGGTGTCGGCCGTGTGGGGTGCGGCGGTCGGCAGGGTCGCGGGCGCCGCGCTGAAGTGCTGCCACATCACCGAGGCGAGCAGTTCGGCCTCCTGCTCCTGCCGGGTCGTGGCCGTCGTCCTGGTGCGGCCCAGCAGGCGGGCGGCCATGGCCGGATCGAGGTCGGGGAAGAGCTGGGCGAGCATCGCCGGCTCCGGAGCGGTCGACTCGCGGTGGTCGAGCAGGATGTGGGCGAGCTCGTGCAGGATGATGTGGGTCTGGTGGGGGCGGCTGGTCACCACGTTGTAGTAGACCTGGTCCGCGGAGCCGAAGGAAACCCACATGCCGCAGACGCCGGCGCCCACGGGCATGGAGTCCGGCATCGGCAGCAGGTGCAGCGGCCGCCCGCGCTCGGCGGCGATGGCCTCGCAGAGGTGTTCCACCTGGAAGGGGTGCGGTAGTGCGAAGCGCCGGATCAGCGCCTGATATCTCCCCCTGAGGGCCCGCCAGTCTTCGCGGTCCATGCGTCTTCCGTGTCCCCTTGTGCAGCCGGACGGCCGCGCGGCTGGTCAGGCCGTGCGTGATCCATCGATCTTTACACAGGGACATGACACATTCCGGCGGCCCCCTCCCGGGGCCGCGGGGCGTCGCGGGCGCGTGGCGGCGCCGCTATGCGCTCGGCCCGCCCGCGGCGGCGCCGCCCTTCTCGATCAGGGAACGGACGGCCTCGATGCCCTGCGTCGACATGGTCGCCACGGCCGCCGCGCGCAGCGCCACCGAGCGCACGTCGTTCGCCCGCATCGCGGCGATCAGGGCGAGCTGGGCGGAGACCCGGGCCTCGACCTCGTCGTCGACGAAGTAGGCCAGCGGTACGCCGAAGAACGCGCCCAGCACGCGCAGGGTGCCCACGGTCGGATTCGGCGCCCTGCCCTTGGCCAGTGCCCACAGCCGGCCCACCGACAGCTTGGCGTCGCCGGGCCCCGCGGCCTCCTTGATGCCGTCGACGACCTCCTGCAGCGTGTACCGGCGGCCCAGGGGCTGCACGTACTCGAAGAGGTACTCGATCCGACGGGCGAGCACCTCGGCCGCCGGATCGGGCGCTTCGCCGCCTTCGCCCCCTTCGCCGCCTTCGCCGCCGGACAGTTCCGGTTCCTCTTCGCTCATGCCCTGCTCTCCTCCTGCCACTGTCCGACCCTATCCCGCGGCGCGTCGGCGGTGTGGGGGTACTCCCACACCCAATCATGGAACTGGACGGTACAGTACTTGCCCTGACGACTGGGACCGTCCAGTACCGAACCCGGGAGGTGGCATGGAAGCGAGCGAGCAGGGCCGGTCGGCGCTGAAGCACCAGGCGATCATGGAGGCGGCGACCAGCGCGTTCATGAACAAGGGCTACTCCGGCACCAGCATGGACGACATCGCCAAGCTGGCCGCGGTGTCCAAGCAGACCGTCTACAAGCACTTCTCCGACAAGGAGAAGCTGTTCGCCGAGATCGTCCTGGCCACCACCGACCGGATCGACGGCATGGTCGACCTGGTGGCCCACATCCCGGCCGACGCAGAAGCCCTGGAAGACAACCTGACCCGTCTCGCCCGCCAGTTCCTGGCCGCACTCACCCGGCCCGAGGTGCTCCAGCTCCGGCGCCTGGTCATCGCCAACGCGGACTCCTTCCCCGAACTGGGCGCCAGCTGGTACGAGCAGGGGTTCGAACGGGTCCTGGCCACCCTGGCGGGCACCTTCGAGCGCCTCGCCGACCACGGGCTGCTCCGGTGCGAGGAGCCGCTCCTGGCCGCCCACCACTTCTCCGGCCTGCTGCTGTGGATCCCCGTGAACAAGGCCATGTTCCACGGCGGCCCCCAGCACACCGAGGCCGACCTCGACCACTACGCCGCCGCCGGCGTCCGCGCCTTCCTCGCCGCCTACCGCTGACCGCCGACCGCCCGCGCTGTTCCGCCGGCGGCGGAACAGCGGCCCGACCGGACCGACGATCACTACAGTCCCGTCGTATGACCACGATGACGACGCGCACGGTCGAGTACCCGGCCGACGGTCTGACGATGATCGGGTACCTCGCCCTCCCGGCCGGAGTCGATCGCCGGCCGGCGGTGCTGCTCGGGCCGGAGGGCACGGGGCTCAGCGACGTCGAGCGCCGCCGGGCCGATGCTCTCGCCGAGCTGGGATACGTGGCGCTGGCCTTCGACCTTCACGGCGGGCGGTACCTGGGTGACCCCGAGGAGATGCTGGCCCGTTGCATGCCGCTGCTCGCCAGCCCGGACCGGATGCGGGACATCGGTCATGCGGCGCTCGACGTCTTGCGCGCCGAGCCGCGGACCGACCCCGGCCGGATCGCCGCCGTCGGCTACGGCACCGGGGGCGCCGTCGCGCTGGAGCTCGGTCGTGCCGGCGTCGACCTGCGTGCGATCGGGACGGTCAACGCGCTGACCACGGGCCGCCCGGGCGAGGCCGCGCGCATCCGCTGCCCGGTGTGGGCCGGGGTCGGGTCGGAAGACCCGATCATGTCGCTCGCGCAACGGGACGCTTTCGCCGCCGAGATGCAGGCGGCGGGCGTCGACTGGCGCCTCGTGGTCTACGGCGGCGCCCTGCACGCCTTCCACCACCCGCCGGTCGACCACCCCGTGGTCCCCGGCGTCGGCCACCACCCACTGCACGCGCGGCGGGCCTGGCACGACGTCGTCGGCCTGCTCGCCGAGTGCCTGACCCCGTAGCGGTCGACCAGCGCGGTCACGGTGCCGGCTACGCCCGGTGCGCTTCGATCCTGGCCTGCTCGCCCTGGCGCCGGGGCCGGGCCGGGATGCGCACCTCGGGCACCCGGGTCCGGCGGGCGAGCTCCATCAGGAGCAGGGCGAGTGCCGTACCGCTCGGGCCCAGGGCTTCGTTGTAGCGGCGCATGACCTCGTTCTCGCGCGCGAGTTCCGTGGCGGGCAGGCCGGCCCGGACCCGCAGGGCGACGAGTTCCGCGTGAGCGGCGGTGCGCCTGCGGACGAGTTCCATCACGGCGTCGTCGAGCTCCGCGACCTTCCGGTGCGCCTGCTCGACGGGTCCGTCCACGGGTGCAGGCATGACCGACTCCTCTCCCCGAGAGCGACGGGCGCGGGCCGGCCGTCCTGCGTCCGGCACGCTGCTTCGCCTCCAACTCCTGCATCGTAACCCCCCGTTGCGGAATTTAGGTAAGCCTTGCTTTACTACTCGCGTTCTGCCTCGGGTCGCTGACGGAGCGACGGCAAGAGGACAGCCCATCACCCCAGGGACTCACACCATGCGCACTGCGACGCCCCGGCACTACCTCATGTGCCGCCCCACGTACTTCGACGTGGTCTACTCCATCAACCCGTGGATGGACCCGGGCAAGCCGGTGGACAGGGCTCTGGCCGTGGCCCAGTGGGAGCAGCTGCGCCAGGTGTACGTGGACCTCGGCCACACGGTGGACCTGATCGAGCCCGTCGAGGGCCTGCCGGACATGGTCTTCGCCGCGAACGGGGCCACGGTGATCGACGGCCGCGCCCTCGTGGCGAGGTTCCGTGACGCGGAGCGGGTCGCGGAGGCTCCCGCGTACCGCGACTGGCTGCACGGCAACGGGTTCCCCGGGCCCAAGACCGCCGAACTGGTCAACGAGGGCGAGGGCGACTACCTCCTCGTCGGTGATCTGCTGCTGGCGGGCACCGGGTTCCGCAGCGACCCCCGCTCGCACGCGGAGGCCCAGGACTTCTTCGGCCGGCCGGTGATCAGTCTGACCCTCGTGGACCCGGAGTACTACCACCTGGACACCGCGCTGAGCGTGCTGGACGACCAGACCGTCGCCTACTACCCGCCGGCGTTCTCGGCTTCCAGCCGGGCCGTCCTGCGCCGGCTGTTCCCCGACGCGCTGATCGCCGGCGATGCCGACGCCCGCGTCTTCGGCCTCAACGCCACCTCGGACGGTCTCAACGTCGTCCTCCCGCAGGGGGCCGTGGGCCTGGCCGCGCAGCTGCGCGACCGCGGCTACCGTCCCCTGGGCGTCGACCTGTCCGAGCTGCTCAAGGCCGGCGGCAGCGTGAAGTGCTGCACGCTGGAGCTGCGCAAGGCGTCCTGACGACGCGTCGCACGACCGGCCGGACGGGCCGGGTGCCGCGCTTCTGCGCGCGGCGCCCGGCCCGTCGTGCTTCCGACCCGGTCGGTGGAGGTTCAGCGGGCCAGCGCTGCGGACTCCTCGTCCAGGGCGGAGACCTCGGGACCGTCGGAGACCGGGGCTTCCGCCGCCGGCACGAGGAACCGCGAGACGCTGCGCAGCTTCTCACGGGTCTCCTCCAGTTCGCGCTCCGGGGTGGAGTGCGCGACGATTCCGGCGCCGGCCCGCAGCCAGGTGCGGCCCTCGTGCCGGTAGACGCTGCGCAGGACGAGCGCCGCGTCGACCGTGCCGTCCGCGTCCACGGTCAGCACCGCGCCGCTGTAGAGGCCGCGGGGGCCGGACTCGGCGCGCCGGATGAGGTCGCATCCCTCGGCCTTGGGGATGCCGGACGCGGTGACGGCCGGGAACAGCGCGCCGACGGCGTCCCACGCCGTGTGCCCGTCGGCGAGGGTGCCCGAGAGCCGGGAGGCCAGGTGCTGGACGCTGCCGCGCTCCTTGATGGACATGAAGTCGTCCACGGTGACCGACTCCCGCGTGCAGACCTGCTGGAGCTCCTCGACGACCAGGCGGACGGAGGCCGCGTGCTCGAAGACCTCCTTCTCGTCCCGGTACAGCTCGGCCCGGCGGCCGGCATCGCCCTCCGGGTCCCCTTCGAGGGCACGTGTCCCCGCCAGCGGCTGGGCGACGACGTGGCCCGCCCCGCCGACGGCGGCGACGATCTCCGGGCTGAAGCCGGCGGTCTCCCAGCCGGCCAGGCGCAGGAGGAACGAACGGGCCGGATCGTTGCCGCGGCGGCCCTCCACGTAGGTGGTGGGCAGGTCGATCGGCGAGGGCACCGGCACGGCGCGGGACAGGATGACCTTGGTGAGCTTCCCCGCGCGGATCTCGTCCACGGCGGCGGAGACCGCCGCCTTGTAGGACTCCGCGTCGTGGTTGTCGACGTCCGCGAGGACGCGGTGGCTGCTGCCGACGGCACCGCCGAGGGCGGCCGCCGAGCGTACGCGCTGTTCCAGGGAGTCGAGTTCGTTCGCATCGAGGGTGCGGAGCAGGGCGCCGCCCTCCTCCAGCCGCACCTCGCGTGCCGGGACGGCCAGCACGGCCAGCGGGGCGTCGCCGGGTGTGGCGGGCAGGCCGTGCAGGGGGTAGCTGAGTTCGAAGGCCGCCCAGCCGTAGGCACGCCAGCCGTGGACGGGTACGGCGGCGAGGGCCCGGTCCAGGGCGTCGAGCACGCCGCCCTCGGCGGTGAACACCGCGGAGGTGTCCGCCGCTCCGGAGTCCTTGACGGTGAGGACGGTGCGGTCCGCGTGGACGGTGATGGTGCCGTGTTCGCCTTCGGCCCATCCGACGGCGCCTCGGTTCTCGTAGAGCACGTAGGCGTCCGCCGAGGTCTCGGACAGGGCAGCCGCGGTGCTCAGCACGTCGCCGGTCAGCGGTATCCGGCGCTCATGGTAGGCAGGGGCCTGGGTCACGACTTCTCTCTCTTTCCCGGAGTCGGTGGGTCCGGAGGGGCGTGTGGGGCCGGTGGGGCCGGTCGGGCCGGTGGGGCGGGTGGTCCCGCGGGGATCGGTGGAGGGGCTTGCAGCCCAAGCCCCGCCCGGAGCGGTGTCCGCCTCGCCCCGCAGGGTTCGGAGCACGTGGTCGACCACGGCGGGCAGGTGGTCCAGCAGGTAGAAGTGGCCACCGGGCAGGGCGTCCGGGACGGTCACCCGTGAGGCGACCTCACGCCAGCGGAGGGCGTCCCAGGCGGGCGTGGCGGGGTCGGACGCACCCCGGAGCACGCGGACCGGGGTGCTGATCCGGGGCCGGCCGAGGTCCGGTGCGTAGCGCCCGATGACCCCGAAGTCCGCCCTGCACGGCGGCAGGATCAGTTCGTGGACCGCCGGGTCGTCGAGGAGTTCGTCGGGGGTGCCGCCCAGGCCGCGCAGGTAGGCGATTATCTGCTCGTCGTCGTAGCCGGCGACCGGCGAGGGGTGTTCCAGCAGCAGGCGGGGGCTGGGGCGGCCCGAGACCACCAGGCCCACGGGCCGTGGTCCCGGCCGGAGTTCGAGCCGGCGGGTGACCTCGAAGGCGACGGACGCCCCCATGCTGTGTCCGAAGAACACGGTGGGCCGGTCCAGGCATGCGGTCACGGCCCGCGCGAGCGCGTCGGCCAGGTCGGCCATGCGGGTGATCGCGGGCTCGGCCGTCCGGCGTTCGCGCCCCGGGAGGACCACCGAGAGGACCTCCACGTCCTGGGGGACCGTACGGGCCCAGTCCCGGTAGAAGGCCGGGGCCCCGCCGGCCGGGCCGAAGCACACGATGCGTGCAGCGGCGTCCGGCCGGGGAGCGTACCGGCGGAACCAGGCTGAGGCGCCGGTGCCCGCGTGTGCGGGCGGGTGTTCAGGCATGGTCCGGGCCCGCGGGGGCGGTGCCGCTGCCGTCGCCGGCCGCCAGCTGGGCCTCGATCTCCTCGTCGGTGAGACCGTCGATCTCCAGGAAGACCTCGGCCACGGCCTCCAGCCGGCCGCGTTCCTCCTCGCGGGCGGTGAGCCTGCGGGCGAGGTCGGCCACGGTGAGGGAGGCGAGGACGTCGTGGACCGACAGGTCGTCGGTGTCGAGGGCCTCACGCAGCCGGGAGGTGATGCGCGTGGCGAGGATGGAGTCGCCTCCGAGGGCGAAGAAGTCGTCCTCCCGGCCCACGGATCCGGCGGCGAGGACGTCGGCCCAGACACGGGCGATCACGTCTTCCAGCGCGGTCCGCGCCCCGGCCTGGGCGCGGTCCGTCCCCATCCGCCCGGTGAGGAGCTCGCGCAGTGCGCGGCGGTCCGTCTTGCCGTTGGCGGTCAGCGGCATCTCGTCGAGTACGGCGAGGGTGTCGGGCAGCATGTGGGCGGGCAGGCGTTCGGCGGCCCGGGCGCGGATGTCCTCCGTGTCGGCCTCCCCGGTCCCGGTCGCGACGACGGCGCAGAGCCTCGGCGTGGGGCCGGTGCGCAGGACGAGGGCGGTGGCCTGGCGGACCGCGGGGTGCTCGGCGAGGGCTGCTTCGACCTCTCCGAGTTCGATGCGGAAGCCGCGGATCTTCACCTGGTCGTCGGCGCGTCCGAGGAACTCCAGGGTGCCGTCGGGCCAGTAGCGCGCGCGGTCGCCGGTGCGGTACCAGCGCAGTCCGTCCTGTTCGAGGAAGCGGTCCGCGGTGCGGACGGGGTCCTGGCGGTAGCCGTCGGCCACGCCCGTGCCGCCGATCCACAGTTCGCCGGCGACCCAGTCGGGGCAGTCCCGGCCCTGGACGTCGACGACGCGGCAGCGGACGTTGCGCAGGGGGGTGCCGTAGGGGACGCTCGTCCACCGGGCGGGCACCCGGCCGCCGACGGCTTCCTGGACGGTGGAGTGGATGGCGGTCTCGGTGGTGCCGCCCAGCCCGAGGAAGCGGCAGCCGGGGACCTGGGCGTGCAGGCGGACGGGCAGGTCCACGCCGACCCAGTCGCCGCCGAGGAGGACGGCGCGCAGCGTGTCGCCGGGCGGGTCCTGCTCGGCCGCGGTCAGCAGCATGTCGAGCAGGCTGGGCACGCAGTTGAGGACGGTGACGGCGTGCCGGCGTACCAGGCCCGTCCAGGCGGCGGCGTCCTTGCGGGTGGCCTCGTCGACGGTGACCACGGCGCCGCCCGCGGACAGGGGGGCGAAGACGTCGAAGACGGACAGGTCGAAGTCGAGGGCGGACAGGGCCAGGGTGCGGTCGCCGGTGCCGAGGCCGAGCCGTTCGACCAGGTCGTCGACGGTGTTGGCGGCGGCCCGGTGGGAGACCTCGACGCCCTTGGGCTCTCCGGTGGAGCCCGAGGTGAACAGGACGTACGCGACGGTGTCGGGTGCGGCGTACACCGGCTCGGGCAGCGGGTCGGGCCAGGTGGAGGCTTCGCCGAGGGCGAGGGCACCGGGCCCGGTGGTGGAGCCGAGGACGAGGGTGGCGCCCGCCCGCTCGCGTATGGACCGCGCCCGGGCGGGGGGCTGCTCGATGCCGATCGGTACGTAGTGGGCGCCGGCGGCGTGGACGCCGAGGACGGCGACGATCTGGTCGGGGCCCTTGGGGAGGCTGATCGCTACGGCGTCGCCCGGCTCGACCCCGTGGTCGCGGAGGGCTCCGGCGACGCGCAGCGCCCGGTCCGCGAGCCGGCCGTAGTCGAGGGTCGTGCCGTCGGCGGCGAGGACCGCGGGCGCGGACGGCGCTACGGCGGCCCGGGCGAAGAAGGAGTGGTGCAGGGGGTGTTGCGGGACGGGCCCGTCGGTGCGGTTCGCCGCGGCGCGTACGGCGAGCTGGGCGGGGGTGGCGAGCGGGCCGACCGGGACGTCCCAGGCGGTGCCGTCGGCGACCCGGCCGATCAGGTCGGTGAAGGCCGCGAACATGGCTTCGGCGGTGCCGTCGGGGAAGGCGTCCGACCGGACGTCCCAGTTCACGAGGAGTCCGTCGTGGAGTTCGGTGATCTGGGCGTCGAGCAGGACCTGCGGGCCCTGGGAGACGATCCACACGGGTTCGCCCAGTACGCGTTCCACTTCGGCGCCGAAGAGCTCGCCGAGGTCGAGGGCGCTGGTGAAGACGACCGGCGCGAGGACCTGCGTGCCCTGGTCGCGGGAGAGGTCCCGCAGGACCTCGACGCCCGAGTACGAGGAGTGGGCGGCCGCGGCGTGCATCCGGTCCTGGGCGTCGCGCGCCCGGTCCGCGAAGCTGCGGACGCCGGTGAGGTCGACGTCG
The DNA here is from genome assembly GCF_042900645.1 of Streptomyces sp. NPDC012888. Lineage (NCBI taxonomy): Bacteria > Bacillati > Actinomycetota > Actinomycetes > Kitasatosporales > Streptomycetaceae > Streptomyces > Streptomyces sp. NPDC012888. The sequence continues at coordinate 166,044 of NZ_JBIBBM010000012.1, forward strand.
AGGAGGACGGAGCTGGTGAAGTCGCCCACGAGGCCGTCGACGTCGGGGTGGAGCGGACGGCGGTCGAACATGGGGACGTTGAGCAGGAAGCGGGGCTCTCCGCTCCAGGCGCCGAGCACCTCGGCGAAGGCGGTGGCGGCGGCGACGGCGGGGGTGACCGCGTGCTTGCGGGCCTGTTCGGTGAGGGCGGCCCGCTGTTCGGGGGCGAGCCAGTGGTGGAGCCGGGTGACGCGATTGGCCGGGCCGCGTTCCGCTTCGGGGCGGGTCGGCAGGTCGGGCGCGCCGGGGAGTTCGCCCAGGCGCTCGCGCCACCAGGCGACGTCCTGCGGGCGCGGTGGCTGGGCGCGGCGTTCCGCGAGGTAGCGGGAGTAGGTGTAGGCGAGTTCGGGGAGCGGCTGGTCGGGGTGATCGTAGAGGTGGACCAGGTCGGCGAGCATGACGCGGAAGCTGCGTGCGTCGGCGGCCAGCATGTCCACGTCGACGTGGACCCGGGTGCGGCCGCCGGGCAGCCGGGTGAGGCGGACGTCGAAGACCTGACCCTCCGACACGTCCAGGAGTTGGTGGGAGAGTTCGTCCCGCAGCCGGTCGGCCTCCCGCTCGGCCTCCTCCTCGGTGGCGTGGCGCAGGTCGAGGACGGGGATGCGGGTGCCGCGGGTCCACGGTCCGATGACCTGCCGGCCGTCGTCGAGGATCCGCGCGCGGAGCATGGGGTGCCGTTCGGCGAGGGCGGCCACCGCCGTGCCCAGCCGGTCCGGGTCGACGCCGCTTCCCTCGAACTCGGTGTACAGGTGTGCCGCCACCGCTCCGAGGGTCTGTGATCCCCGGCCGATCCAGTACGCGTGCTGCATCAGCGCGAGCGGGAAGGGCTCCGCCCCGTCGGGAAGGCCGTCGGCCGGGGCCGGCCGGGCGGGGGCGGCTGCGGTGGTGGTGGGCTCGGCGGCGGCCACGGGCTGCGGAGCGGCGGCGGCGAGCAGGGTTCCCCATGCGGCCAGGGTCGGCCGTCGTGCCAGGTCGGCGAATCCCACGTCCATCCCGGCCCGCCGGAAGCGGTCCGCGATCCTCATCAACTTGAGCGAGTCCAGGCCCAGTTCGATGAGGTTGACCTGGTCACCGACGGGCTCGGCGTCCGAGCCGAGCAGGTCGGTGACCACACGGCGGAGGTCGTCGATCGACAACATGAAGCGGCTTCTTCCTAACGCGTCGTGTGGTGAAGGAGTCGCGGGCCTGTTTCGCGCCTTCCGGATGCCCGGGCGGAGGCGGCGGTGCCCAGTGAGGAGTGCGGTCGAAAACTGACGTCAAACAGCTTTCGCAGCAACAGACATGACCATCCTGAGCACCCTTCGCGACGGGAGGTGTGCAACGACGAGAGTTAGGTTAACCTAACCAGACTTGTTTGTGGATGCCGTCAGCGGTTCCGGCGTCCACGCCCCTGACGAGCGGAACACAGTGAGTGCGCACGGCGCCCTCCGGCCCACGAGAGTCGAGTCACCGTGACCCAAGACGCCACCATGCCCCCCGCTCCCCTGCCTTCGGGACTGACCCCCTGGCCGGAGGAGACCGCAGCCCGCTACGCGGCGGCCGGCCACTGGGACGGCCGGACCCTCGGCACGCTGCTTCACGACTGGGCGCAGGAGTACGCGGACCGCACCGCCGTCGTCGCCGGGACCGAGCGGCTGAGTTACCGTCAACTCGACGAGCGGGCCGACCGGATGGCCGCCGGTCTGGCCGACCTCGGGATCGGGGCCGGCGACCGGGTCCTGGTCCAGCTGCCCAACGACGCCGCGTTCCCGGTCCTGTTCTTCGCACTGGCCCGCCTCGGCGCCGTACCGGCGCTGACGCTGCCCGCCCACCGGATCACCGAGATCGGCCACCTGGCGCGCCTGTCCGGGGCGGTGGCCTACGTGATCGCCGACGAGTACGGGGCGTTCGACTACCGGACGTTGGCCGCTGCCGTACTGGAACAGGCTCCGGACCTGCGGCACGTGCTGGTCGCGGGTGACCCCGGACCGTACACGGCGCTCGCGAAGGTGGACGCCGAGCCCCGATCCTTCGCCGACCCGGACCCCGCCGACGTCGCCCTCCTGCTGGTGTCGGGCGGGACGACGGGGGTTCCCAAGCTGATCCCCAGGACCCACAACGACTACGGGTTCAACGCCCGGGCCAGCGCTGCGGTGTGCGAACTCGACCAGGACACCGTGTACTTGGCGAGCCTGCCGATCGCGCACAACTTCCCCCTGGCCTGCCCCGGCATGCTCGGCACCCTGTCGGTCGGCGGGAAGGTCGTCCTTGCCCCGTCCCCGGCCCCCGGTGACGCCTTCCCCCTGATCGAGTCCGAGCGGGTCACGCACACCGCGCTGGTGCCGCCGCTGATCCCGCTGTGGATCGACGCGGCCGAGTGGGACCCGGCGGACATCTCCAGCCTGCGGGTCCTCCAGGCCGGCGGGTCGAAGCTCTCCGCAGACCTGGCCCGGACCATCCCGGACACGCTCGGCTGCGCCGTCCAGCAGGTCTTCGGCATGGCCGAGGGCCTCCTGAACTACACCCGTCCCGGGGACGACGCCGATCTCGTCGCCGTGTCCCAGGGCCGCCCGCTCAGCGAGGACGACGAGCTGCGCGTCGTGGACTCCGACGGCCGGGAGGTGCCGCCCGGGGAGGTGGGCGAACTCCTGGTGCGCGGACCGTACACGCTGCGCGGCTACTACCGCGCCCCCGAGGTGAACGCCACGGCCTTCACGCCCGACGGCTTCTACTGCTCCGGGGACCTCGTCCGGCAGCTGCCCTCCGGCCACCTCGTGGTGGAGGGCCGGGTCAAGGACACGATCGACCGCAACGGCGAGAGCGTCTCCGCGGAGGAGGTCGAGGCCCACGTGGCCGCCCACCCGCGGGTGCGCCGCTGCGCCGCCGTCGGGATCCCCGAGCCGGGCGGTGAGGGCGAGCGGATCTGCGCGGTCATCGTGCCGGACGGGGCCTCGGGTCCCACCGTGCAGGAGCTGCGCGGGTTCCTGCTGGAGCGCGGCGTCGCCTCGTTCAAGCTGCCCGACCGGGTGTCCACCGTCACGGACCTCCCCCTCACCGCCATCGGGAAGATCGACAAGCGTGCTCTGCGCACCATGCTGACCACCTCCGACCGGACCTGAGCCCCGGCCGACCCGGCCCCGCCCGATTCGACCCGGCCCGACCAAGAAAGGCACCACCTCATGACCAACCCCTTCGACGACGAGAACGGCACCTTCCTGGTCCTCGTCAACGACGAGGGCCAGCACTCCCTGTGGCCGTCGTTCCAGACGGCTCCGGACGGCTGGCGGAGCGTGCTCGGCCCGGTGGGCCGGGCGGAGGCCGTGGCCTACATCGAGACCGCCTGGACCGACCTGCGTCCCCGGAGCGTGGCCGAGGCCTCGTAACGCCCGCACACCGGGAAGGCCCCCCACCGCGCGAGCGGTGGGGGGCCTTCGTCAAGGGCGTTCCGGTCAGACGACGTCGACGCGGGCCTTGGTGACGGCCGCGGCGAGGTCGTTCAGCACCTTGGTGAAGCGCTGGTAGGTGAACGGGGTCTCGGTCTGCCAGTCGGCGACCTGGCCGGCCTGGACGGCGGGGGCGGCCTTCCAGGTGGGGTAGCCGTCGAGCTGCTGGTGGGTCAGGCCGCCCTCCGGGCGCGCGTCCTCGAGGACCAGGTCGGCCTTGTACCGGCCGGCCTGCTCCCAGCTGAGGGACTCGAAGCCCGCTTCGGCCTTCTCGGGCTTGACGATGTCGAGGCCGAGCTGCTGGAAGTACTTGACGTCGCCGTGGAAGGCGGGGTCGGCGACGAAGAAGTTCTCCTTGGTGCCGGAGACGACGGCGACCGACAGGCCCTTCTTGGCCTCGGCTGCCTTCTTCACGCCTTCGGCGGCGGCCTCGAACTCGGCCTTCGCCTTCTTGATCTCGGCGCTCTCCGGGTCCGCGCCGAGAGCCGCGGCCAGCTCGCCGAAGCGCTTGACGGCGTCCGGGACCGCCACGCCCATCAGCTGGATGACGGCGATCGGGGCGACCTCCTCGACCTTCTTCATGATGTCTTCGGGGATGTACCAGACCATCGGGCCGTACGCGATGGTGACGATGAGCTCGGGCTTGAGGGAGATCAGCTTCTCCATCTGGAACTCGCCGAACGCGGTGCCGACCGAGGTGGTCTTCGCCAGGTCGACGTTGCCGATCTGAGGGCTGGGCTTGCCGTCCTCGGTCTTCTGGGGGCCGAAGATGCCGACGGGCCGGATCCCGAAGTCCCAGAGGGCGGCGGCCGGGTGGGACTGGGCGACGATCCGCTCCGGGCGCTTGGCCAGCTCGATCTTCTTGCCGCGGTCGTCGGTGAAGCTCCAGGGACCGCTCGGGGCGGGCTTGCCCGAGGGGGCCTTGGCCGAGGTCCCGGGCTCCTCGGAGCCGCCGCAGGCGGCCAGCAGCGGCGCGGCGGCGACGAGGCCCGCAAGGGCCAGGAACCGGCGCCGGTCGGGGCGGACTTCGTGGGAGGCGGAGGCCGAGGCGTTGTCGAAGATGGGCATGGGTGTCCTTCCGAGCGGCGGATCGCCGCGGGGGATCGTGCGGGGTGATGGTGCGTGGGGCTCGGGTACGGGGGTGCGGGGTGGTGGGGCCAGGGGTGCGGGGTGGTGGGGTGCCGGTCAGCCGGGGTGCCGGTCAGCCGGACGTGACCGCCGGTTTCGCCCGGCCGGAGACGCCGTGGTGCCTGCCGAACGGGATGATGTGCGGGCCGCCGCCCGCCGGATCGTCGATGACCGTGCAGCTCAGCCCGAAGACCTCGGTGACGAGTTCCTCGTCGATGACGTCGGCCGGAGCGCCTTCGGCGACGATCCTCCCCTGCTTCAGGGCGATGACGTGGTCGGCGTAGCGGCAGGCGTGGTTGAGGTCGTGCAGCACCAGGACGACGGTGCGGCCCTGGTCGCGGTTCAGGTCGACGACCAGGTCGAGGATGTCGATCTGGTGGGCGAGGTCGAGGTGGTTGGTGGGCTCGTCGAGCAGCAGGAGGGGGGTGCCCTGGGCGAGGGCCATGGCGATCCAGGCCCGCTGGCGCTGACCGCCGGAGAGCTCGTCCACGCTGCGGTCCGCCTGCTCGGTCAGGCCGGTGGCCTCCAGGGCCTCGTGGACGGCCTGCTCGTCCTCGGGGGACCACTGCCGCCACCAGGACTGGTGCGGGCTGCGGCCGCGCTTGACGAGGTCGAGGACGGTGATGCCCTCGGGCGCGACCGGGGACTGCGGCAGCATGCCGAGCCGGCGTGCCAGCTCCTTGCCGCGCAGCGAGTGGATGAGCCGGCCGTCGAGGTACACCGAGCCCCGCTCGGGCGTGAGCAGGCGGGAGAGCCCCCGCAGCAGGGTGGACTTGCCGCAGGCGTTGGCACCGATCACCGCGGTGACCTTGCCGGCCGGTATCACCACGTCGAGGCCCTCGACGACGGGCCGGCCGTCGTAGGCGAGGGTCAGCTCCTCCGCCACCAGCCCCTGGGGTCGTTCGTCCACGTCAGCCTCCTGATCCGGTGCGGTTGGACCTGCCGAGCAGCCAGAGCAGGCAGGGGGCGCCGAGTACACCGCACACGACGCCCACGGGAAGTTCGGTGCCCTCCAGCACCTGGCGGCCGGCCACGTCGCCGACGAGAACGACGAGGGAGCCCACCAGCGCCGACGGCACGAGGGCCGGGCCGGGCGCCTTGACCAGACGCAGTGCGATCTGCGGGGCGACCAGCGCGACGAAGGCGATCGGGCCGGCCGCGGCACTCGCGAACGAGACCAGGGCCGCGCCGACCACGAGGAGGGCGATCCGGGCGGTCTGGACCGGCAGTCCGAGGACCTTGGCGGTCTCGTCGCCGAGCTGGAGCCCGGTGAGCCACGGTCCGACCAGGACCACGGCCGGCAGGAGCACGGCCAGGGACACGGCCAGCGGGCCGACATGGCTCCAGTCACGGGCGTTGAGGCTGCCGGTGAGCCACATGAGGGCCTGCTGGGCCTGGTACACGCCGGCCTTGAGCAGGAGGTAGCTCGTCGCGCTGGTGCACAGGGCGGCGATGCCGATGCCGACCAGGACGATGCGGTACCCGGTGGTGCCGCCCTTCCAGGCGAGTGCGTAGATCACGGCGGTGGCCCCCAGCCCGCCGGCCAGGGCGAAGCTCTGGAGGCCGATCCCGGAACCGACGCCGAACAGCAGGCCGGCCGTCGCCACCGTCCCCGCGCCCGCCGAGATGCCGATGACGTCCGGGCTGGCGAGGGGGTTGCGCGTGAGGGTCTGGAAGATGGCGCCGGCGACTCCGAAGGCCGCCCCGCACAGCAGCCCCACGAGCGCCCGCGGCAGGCGCAGGCTGTGGACCACCATGTGGGTGGCCGGGTCGCCGCCGCCGGACAGGGCTGCGACGACCTCGGAGAGCGGGAAGTCGAGTTCGCCGAAGGCGAGTTCCACGACGAACGCGAAGCCGACGGCGACGGTGAGAACCAGGGTGACGGCGAGGCTGCGCGGCCGGACGACCCAGGACGCCCGCGTCCGGGGCACCCGCAGGACGACTCCGCCCGCGGACCGGGTGCCGGCGGGTGCCGGCGCCGCTGCGAGGGTGGTGGGCATGGCTCAGAGCTCCCGCAGTCGGCGGCGGCGGACCGACAGGATGAAGAACGGAGCACCGACCGCCGTGACGACGATGCCGACGTGGAGTTCGTCGGGGCGGGCGATCAGCCGGCCGACCAGGTCGGCGGCGATCAGCAGACAGGGGCCCAGGAGGGCCGAGTAGACGACGATCCACCGGTGGTCGGGGCCGGTGAGGCGGCGTGCGATGTGCGGGATGACGAGGCCGATGAAGGCGATCGGCCCGCAGAGGGCGACCGCACCGCCGGCCAGCAGCGTGACGGCCGCCGCCCCGCGGACGCGGACCCGGCCGACGTTCTGCCCGAGTGCGGTGGCCACCCCGTCGCCCAGGGCGAGTCTGTTCAGGGCCGGCGCGGTGAAGGCCGCCAGCAGGGCGCCGGACGCGATGAAGGGCAGCACCCCTGCGAGCACCTCCGCGGGCTGACCGGTGAGCGAACCGACCGCCCAGAACCGGAAGTCGCCCAGGGCCGCCGCGTCGAAGAGGAGCACGGCGTTGACGAGGGACAGCAGCAGCGCGGACACGGCGGCGCCCGCGAGGGCCAGCTTGGCCGGTGTCGCGCCGCCCCTGCCCGCGGCGCCGAGGGCGTAGACGAGTGCGATGGTCAGGAGTGCTCCGGCGAACGCGAACCACACGTAGCCGTACACGGCCGTGACGCCGAGCAGTCCCGTTCCGACGACGACGCCGAGCGATGCTCCGGCGCTCACGCCGAGGAGTCCCGGATCCGCCAGCGGGTTGCGGGTCAGTCCCTGCATCAGCGCCCCCGACATGCCGAGGGCGGCGCCCACGACGAGCCCGAACTCGGTCCGGGGCACGCGCATCTGATGGATGATCCCCGACTCCTCACTCCCGTCCGGGTGGAACAGGAGGTCGACCAGGCGGTCGGGTGGGATCGACTTGGTGCCGAGTGCCAGGGAGGCCACGCAGAGCAGCGCGAGGACGGTCAGGCACGCGGGAACGACGAGGAGATGGGGAGCAGCCCGACGCGGAGCCGTCCCGGCCGGTGGGACGGGTGCCGCGGTGGGGCTGGCGGTCCCCCCACGTGCGGTGCGCGGTGGGGGAGATTCGGGAAGCACTGGGAAAGGATAGCCATACCTAACTCTTGGCCAGCAAGCGTTATGCGGATGCTGTTGCGCCTCTGTTATCCCCTCGTCCGACCTCGTCGTTTCCGGGGTCGTTCGTGACCGACTGGTAGGAATCGCGCCAGAGTTGACGGTAGATCAGCGCCACGACGGCGAGGGTGGTCAGGCAGAGCGCACCGCCGCCGGCGACGGTCGCGGCCGGCCCCACGGCCGAGGAGGCGAGGCCGGCGATGACACCGCCCAGCGCGGGGGCGGTCATGGCCTGGGCCAGCCACAGGCTGCTGACCCGGCCCTGGAGCGGATCGGGGGTGTGGGTCATCAGCAGCGTGCGGCGCATGATCTCGGAGATCGTGTCCGCGACCCCGCCGAGGGCCAGGAAGACCAGGCCGAGGCCGAGCCAGGGGCTGAGGCCGAAGCCGAGACAGGCCAGTCCCCAGCCGGCCACGGCCGCGCACAGGACGCGCCAGTGACGCCGTGTCCGACCGGTCCAGCCGGACGTGAGCGAGGCGAGCGCCGCACCGATCATCGGCGCCGTGGTGAGCAGGCCCACCAGCTCGGGGCCGCCCCCCAGACGTCGTTCCGCCAGCTCGGGGAAGAGCGCCTGCGGGGTGGCGAAGACGGCGACGCACAGGTCGACGACGAGGACGGCCGAGACGACGCGGTTGCCGCCGACGAACCGGAAGCCCTCCCGCAGGTCCGCGAGGGCGCCCGCCCTCCCGGTCACCGGTGTGCCGTCGTCGGGGGTCCGGCCGTTCTCGTCACCCGTCGCGTCCTCCGGCGGCCCGGGCGGAGCCGCCCCGGTGGGCGGCATGGGGTCCAGCCGCGTCAGCAGGAGCGTGGTGACCGCCGTGCCGGCCGCCGCGAGGGCGAACGTGGTCGCGAGTCCGGGTCCCGCGATCAGCACGCCCCCGAGCATCGGTCCGGCGATCGCGCCGAGGGTGGTGGTGACGGTCACCAGCGCACCCGTCGCCGGTATGTGCTCCTCGCTGACGAGAGCCGGGAGGACGGCCGTGAGGGCGGTCTCCGCGACGCCTTCGGTGAACCCGAAGAGGGCCCCGGTGAGGTAGACCACCCACAGCGCCGGACGGTCGGCGGCCGCGTTCACGGCGAGCACCGCGAAGGTGACGACGGCCCACCCGCTGCCGACGAGGATGAGGCCCTTGCGGTCCCGCCGGTCGGCGAGGACGCCGCCGGCCAGGAAGCCCAGGAGCAGCCCGGAGGCCAGGACGAGGCTGACCATGCCGACCTGCGCGGAGGAACCGGTCTGTTCGTAGACCTGGACGACCACGCCCACGGAGGTGAGCCCGATGGCGAGGAGGGCGAGGACGCGGGCGGCCAGGACGAGGCCCAGCGGGCCGCCGGCCCGGAGCGGGGAGAGATCCAGTGCCAGCTGTTTGATACGCAACTCCGGGCCTCCACCTGCGATTTCTGGGCCGCCGGCGGCGCCCGGCGGAGCGGCCCAACCATAGCAAGATAAGGCTATCCTAAGTTATGGTTCGGCCCATCAGTCATGCCTTGAGGGGACGTGAACCTTCGTGTCGGGTGCGGACATCGGCCAGAACAACGAATCCATCGAGCGGCGCCGGGAGTTGATGCGCCGTCAGCTGGCTGCGCGTGGCATCGCCCGGCAGGAGGCCCGGGACGCGTCCCCGCGGACGTCCGTGGTGCGCGCCACCGGCCCCTCTCCCCTGTCCGCCGCGCAGCGCCGGATGTGGCTGCTCCACCAGCTGGAGCCGCAGGGCACCTCGTACAACATCAGCGTCGCCGTCCGGCTGTCCGGCGACCTCGACGTGCCGCGGTTCGTCACGGCGCTGCGGGCCGTGAGCCGGCGGCATCACGTACTGCGGACGGTCTACCGGGCGGACGACGACGGCAACCCGCTGCAGGTGGTCCTGCCCGACGCCGTCCTCGACGTCGCGGTCACCGACCTGTCGGCCGTCGGCGAGGACCGGCGGGAGGCGGAGGTCGACGCGGTCGCCGCCCGGCTGGCCGCCCTTCCCTTCGACCTCGCCCGGGACACACCCGTCCGGTTCCAGGTCCTGCGGCTCGCCGCCACCGAACACGTGCTGGTCCTCGTCGCCCACCACATCGCCTGGGACGACGGCAGCTGGCAGGTCCTGCTGCGCGACGTCGCCACCTCCTACCAAGGCGGTGCGCTGCCCGAACTCCCCGTCCAGTACGCCGACCTCGCCCTGGCCGAGAGCCGGCGGGCACCGTGGGCGGAGGCCGACCTGGACCACTGGCGCCGGGCCCTGGAGGACACCCCGGCGCCGCTCCCGCTGCCCACCGACTTCCCCCGCAGGGCCGTGCGCGCCGAGGCGGGCGGGCGCGTCGCCCGTACCCTGCCGTCCGCCCTGCGGGACAAGGTGCACGCGCTGTGCCGGTCGGAGGGGGTCAGCCCGTTCATGGCCCTGCTCGCCGTCTTCAACACCCTGCTGCACCGCACCTCGGGGGCGCCGGACGTGCTCGTCGGCTCGCCGGCCGTGCTGCGCTCCGCCGGAGGGGCCGAGGACCTCGTCGGCAACTTCGGCAACACCCTCGTCCTGCGCACCACGGCCGGCCCCGGCACGACGTTCCGCAGCCTGCTCGGATCCGTCCGGGAGACCTGCCTGGGGGCCTACGCCCACCAGACGGTCCCCTTCGACACCCTGGTGCAGGAGCTGCGGCCCGAGCGGACGCTCGGTCACCACGTGTTCTTCGACGTCATGTTCTCCCTGCGCAGCGATGTGTGGGAGGGGTTCGACCTGCCCGGCATACGGCTGACCGAGCGCGCGATGCCCGGCAACGCCGCCGCCTTCGACCTGGCCGTGTCCGCGGTCCTGGACGCGGCGGGCACGCTCACCCTCGACACCACCTACCGCCGTGACCTGTACACGCAGGACACCGTAGAGCGGCTCCTCGGCCGCTTCGAGCGGCTGCTCGACGCGGCCTCCACGGCGCCGGACACCCCGATCGGCGACCTGGAACTGCTCGACGCCGAGGAGCGGGAGCGGGTCCTCACCACGTGGGGCGCCGACAGCCGTGCGGTGCCCTCCCGCACCATCCCCGAGCTGTTCGCCGAGCAGGTCCGCAGGGCGCCGGAGGCCCCCGCGCTGATCTGGGAGGGCGAGGAGGCGGGCGGCACCGAGCAGCGCCTCACCTACGCCGAGCTCGACGAGCGGTCCACCGCCCTGGCGGGCGAACTGGCCGCCCTGGGCGCCGGCCCCGAGCGGGTCGTGGCCGTGGCCCTGCCCCGTACCGGGGAGTTCCTGGTCGCCGCCCTCGCCGTGATGAAGGCGGGTGCGGCCTACCTGCCGGTGGACCCGGAGTACCCGGCGGACCGGATCGCGCTGATGCTGGAGGACGCCCGGCCCGTCCTGCTGGTCACGGACACCGCGTCCTCCGGCCGCCTGCCCGCCGACCCGGCCGTGAGGGTCCTCGTGGACGACGCGTCCCGGCCGGGCCTCGGCCGCACGGCGGAGTTCCGGCCGTCCCTGCCCGCGGAGGCCGTGTACCTGATCTACACCTCGGGCTCGACCGGCCGGCCCAAGGGCGTGGTCGTCACCCACCTGGGCGTTCCCAGCCTCGTCTCCAGCATGGCCGAGCACTTCGGCGTCGGCCCGGGCAGCCGCGTGCTGCAGTTCGCCTCGTTCAGCTTCGACACCTCGGTGTGGGAGTGGACCATGGCCCTGCTCACCGGCGGCTGCCTGGCCATCGTGCCCGCCGAGCAGCGCCTCGGGCCGCCGCTGGCCGACTTCTGCACGCGGCACGGCGTCACCCACCTGACGCTGCCGCCCGGTGTGCTGGCCACCCTTCCCGGCGAGCACGCGCTCCCCGCAGGTGTGACGCTGATCGTCGCGGGCGAGGCGTGTCCGGCCGAGCTGATGCGCCGCTGGTCCGCGACCACGCGCATGTTCAACTCCTACGGCCCCACCGAGACCACGGTCGACGCCACCCTGTGGGCCTGCTCCCCCGGGCACGACGGGACCGTGGTCCCGATCGGCACCCCCGTGCACGACACCGCGGTCCGCCTCCTCGACGACCGGCTCCACCCCGTCCCCCCGGGCTCCCCCGGTGAGCTGTACGTCGCGGGCGACGGCCTGGCCCGCGGCTACCTCGGGCGGCCGGTCCTGACCGCGGAGCGCTTCGTCGCCGACCCGTTCGGCGCCCCGGGGACCCGCATGTACCGCACGGGCGACCTCGCCCGGTGGACCGCGGACGGCGTGCTGGAGTACCTGGGGCGGGTGGACCACCAGGTCAAGATCCGTGGCTTCCGCATCGAGCCCGGGGAGGTCGAGCAGCTCCTGCGCCGCGCCGACGGCATCGACCAGGCCGCGGTCATCGCCCGCGAGGACGTCCCCGGGGACCTCAGGCTCGTCGCCTACGTGGTCCCCGCCGAAGGCGCTCCCGGGCCGGACGTGTCGGGCCTGCGCGAGCGGCTCGCCGCCGTCCTGCCCGCGCACATGGTGCCCTCCGCCATCGTGCCGCTGGAGAAGCTGCCGCTCACCAGCAACAACAAGCTCGACCGCCGGGCGCTGCCGGCGCCGGTCCACGTCAGCGGCGTCCACCGCGAACCGGCCGGTCCGGCCGAGGCCACGCTGTGTTCCCTCTTCTCCGACGTGCTGGAGACCGCCGCCGGGCCGGACGACGACTTCTTCCTGCTGGGCGGACACTCCATGCTCGCCGCCCGGCTCATGACGCGCGTGGAGGCGGAGTTCGGCGTCCGGCCGGCCCTGCGCGCGCTGTTCGACGCCCGTACTCCGGCGGGGCTGGCCCGGCTGCTCGACGAGGCCGTCGCGGCGCGGCCCCCGGCTCCCGGTTCCGGTTCCGGTTCCGGTTCCGGTTCCGGTCCTGCGCTGACCGCGGGTGCGGCCACCGGGCCGCTCCCGCTGTCGTTCTCGCAGCAGCGCCTGTGGCTCCTGCACCAGCTCGAGGAGCCCGGCCCCGCCTACAACATCCCGACCGCGCTGCGGATCGACGGCGCGCTCGACGCGGACGCGCTCGACGCCGCCGTGGCGGACGTCGCGGCGCGGCACGAGACCCTGCGCACCGTCTTCCGCTCGGAGGACGGCAGGCCGTACCAGGTGGTGCTGGACCCGGGGGACGGCCCGCGCCTGGACGTACGCCGCGCGGCCCCGGACACGGTGGGCGACGCCCTCGCCGAGGCCGCCGCGCACGTCTTCGACCTGGACCGGGAGCCCCCGCTCCGCGTCACCCTCTTCGCGTGCGGACCCGAGGAACACGTACTCCTCCTGCTGCTCCACCACATCGCGGGCGACGGGCAGTCCCTGCCTGTCCTGGTCGGCGACCTCGCCGAGGCCTACCGGGCGCGACAGGCCGGGGAGGCCCCCGGCTGGGAGGAACTCCCGCTCCGGTACGCCGACTTCGCCGTCTGGCAGCGCGAGCTGCTCGGCGACGCCTCCGACGCCCACAGCCTCGCGGCCCGCCAGTCCGCGTACTGGCGGCAGGCCCTCGACGGGGCTCCGGACGAACTGCGCCTGCCCACCGACCGGCCGAGGCCGGCCGAGGCCACCAACCGCGGCGGCATGGTCCGGTTCGGTGTCGGAGCCGGCCTCGCGCAGCAGGTCCGCACCCTCGCCGCCGACCGGGGCGTCACCCCGTTCATGGTCTACCAGGCGGCCGTGGCCGCCCTGCTGACCCGGCTCGGCGCGGGCGAGGACATCCCCGTGGGCACGCCCGTGGCCGGACGTTCCCGGGAGGAACTGGACGGCCTGGTCGGGTTCTTCGTCAACACCCTGGTCCTGCGGACCGACACGTCCGGCGACCCCTCGTTCGAGACCCTGCTGCACCGGGTACGTGACACCGCCGTCTCCGCCTTCGAGCACCAGGACCTGCCGTTCGAGCGACTGGTCGAGATCCTCAACCCACCGCGTTCGACTGCACGTCACCCGCTGTTCCAGGTGATGGTGGTGCACCAGTCGGGGACAGCGTCGAAGCTGCCGGTGCCGGGCCTCCGCAGCCGGCCCGAGGTCGTGTCCGCGGGCACCTCCACCTTCGATCTCAGCCTGACCTTCATCGAGGGCTTCGACCCCGACGCGGACCCCGGCGGCGTCGGCGGCTTCGCCGAGTACAGTGCCGACCTGTTCGACCGGGAGACCGTGGAACTGCTGGCCGGACGGCTGGTGCGGCTGCTCGAGGCGGCCGTGGCGCGTCCGGACCTGCCGATGTCCGCGCACGACGTGCTGACCGCGGCGGAGCGCGAGGTGCTGCTCGCCGCGCCGGTGCCGGCACCGGCCGCTCCCCCGCTGCACGAAGCGTTCGCGGAGCAGGTGCGGCGGACGCCGGACGCCGTGGCACTCGTCCTCGGTGGCGGCCCGGGGGCGCCCGAGCGTCTCACCTACGCCGAACTCGACTCCCGCGTCGACCGGATCGCCGCCCTCGCCGCCGCGCACGGCGCCGCCGCCGACCGGCTGGTGGCCCTCGCCCTGCCCCGGCACGACATGGTTCCGGCGCTGCTCGGTGTGCTGCGCTCCGGAGCGGCCTTCCTGCCCCTCGACCCGCAGTACCCCGTCGAGCGGCTCGCGCGGACCCTTCAGGACGCGCGCCCCGTCTGCCTGCTGACCACCGGCGCCCTGGCGGCCGGGATGCCCGCGGATCCGGGCCTGCCCGTCGTCCTGGTGGACCGGGACGCCCCCGTGCCGGAGACCGGCGCCGTCCCGGCCCAGGCCGGCCCCGCCGACATGGCGTACGTCATCTACACCTCCGGCTCCACCGGCCGCCCCAAGGGCGTGGTCGTCACCCACGCCAACCTGGCCAACCTGTACGCGGCCCACACCTCGACCCTGTTCCCGCCGGAGGTCCCCGAGGCCGGCGGCCGGCGGCTGCGGGTGGGACACATCGCCTCGTTCGCCTTCGACGCCTCCCTGGACCCGGTCGTCCTCATGGTCGGCGGGCACGAACTGCACGTCCTGGACGAGGGCACCTATCCGGACGCCGAGGCGGTGGCCCGCTACGTCGACCGGGAGCGGATCGACTACCTCGACCTCACCCCCGCACACCTCCAGCAGCTGATCAAGCACGGCCTGCTCGACGAGGACCGCCACCGGCCGGTCCTGCTGGGCCCCGGGGCGGACGCGATGCCCGACGCCCTGTGGCGGGAGCTCGGCACGCACCCGGCCGTCACCGCGTACAACTTCTACGGCCCGACGGAGTGCACCGTCGACTCGGTGGTCGCCCCCGTCACGGGCGAGGGCGCGCCGCGCATCGGCCGCCCCGTCCTCGGCACGACGGCCTACGTCCTCGACGGCCGGCTGCGGCCCGTCCCCCCGGGCGTGACCGGCGAGCTCTACCTGGCCGGTGCCGGCCTGGCCCGCGGCTACCTGGGCCGGCCGGCCCTGACGGCCGAACGGTTCACCGCCGACCCGTACGGCCCGCCCGGGACCCGTATGTACCGCACGGGCGACCTCGCCCGGTGGACGGGCGACGGCTCCCTGGAATGCCTCGGACGGGCCGACCACCAGGTGAAGATCCGCGGGTTCCGCATCGAGCCCGGGGAGATCGAGGCGGTGCTCGGCCGCCACGAGGGCGTCGCCGAGGTCGCCGTGATCGCCCGCGACGACCTGCCCGGTTCCCGGCGCCTGGTCGCGTACGTGGTGCCGTCCGCCGGCCACGGGCCCGACCCGGACGGCTGGCGCGCGCACGCCGCGACCCTGCTGCCCGACCACATGGTGCCGTCGCTGTGGGTCGCCATGGACGCCCTTCCGCAGTCCTCCAACCGCAAGCTGGACCGGGCCGCGCTGCCGCTGCCGGTCCTTCCCGAGCGGGGCGGGGGGCGGGCCCCGGCCACGGAGGCGGAGCGGCTGTTCTGCGACCTCTTCTCGGCCCTCCTGGGGCACGGGGGCACGGACGCCGACGCCAACTTCTTCGAGCTCGGCGGGGACAGCATCGTCTCCCTCCAGCTGGTCGCCCGGGCGCGGGCGGCCGGCTGGTCGATCGGCCCCCGCGAGGTGTTCCGGTACCAGACCCCGGCCACCCTGGCCGCGGTCGCCGAGCCGCTGGACACGGGCGCGGGCCGGCCGGCCGACGACGGCACCGGGCGCGTGCCGGAGACCCCGATCACCGCATGGCTGCGGGAACTCGCCGCGTCCGGTGGCTCCGGGACCACCATCGACGGCTACAGCCAGGGCATGACCCTGGCCACCCCGGCCGGGCTGTCCCGCGACGCGCTGACCGCGGTCCTCCAGGCCGTCCTCGACACCCACCCCGCGCTGCGGGCCCGGCTGGTGACCGCGGAGGACGGCGGCTGGGAGCTGGACGCGCCGGCCCGCGGCACGGTACGGGCCCAGGACGTCCTGCGGATCGCCGAGGGCAGCCTGGCCGACGAGGCCGCCGCCGCCCGCGACCGGCTCCACCCCGGCTCCGGGGTCATGCTCCAGGCCGTCTGGGAGCCGGGCCCGGCCGGCGCCCGGGGGCGGCTGGTGCTCGTGGTGCACCACCTGGTCGTCGACGGTGTGTCCTGGCGCATCCTGTGCGACGACCTGGACGCCGCCTGGCGCGGTGCGGAACCCCAGCCGGAGGGCACCTCGCTGCGCGCCTGGAGCCTGCTGCTGCGCGACTACGCGCGGAGCGCGCCGGCGGTGGCGCAGCTGGACGTCTGGCGGTCGGCGCTGGACGGCGGCGGCCGGGGGCCGGAACTCGCGGACGCCCTGGATCCCGCCCGGGACACGGCGGGCTCCGTCGCACGCCACACCGTGACGGTGGACGCGCGGGAGACCGGGGCACTGCTCACCAGCGTTCCCGCCGCCTTCCACGCGAACACCGAGGACGTGCTCCTGACCGCCCTGGCCCTGGCGGTCGCCGAGCAAAGGAGCAGTGGCACGCGGTCCGCGGCCGCGGGCGACCGGGCGCTGAGCGTCCAGCTCGAAGGCCACGGGCGGGAGGACGCCGTCGGCACGCGGACGGATCTCTCGCGGACGGTGGGCTGGTTCACCTCCGTCCATCCGGTACGGATCGACCCCGGCGCCGTCGACCTGGCCGAGGCGCGGGCCGGCGGCCCGGCGGCGGGCCAGGCCCTGAAGAGCGTCAAGGAGCAGCTGCGGTCGGCCTCCGACGGCGGGCTCGGGTTCGGGGCGCTGCGCCACCTCAACCCGGAGACGGCGGGCGTGCTGGCGGACCTGCCCGTACCCGAAGTCGCCTTCAACTACCTGGGCCGGTTCGGTGCGGGCGGTGACGGGGAGGCGTGGCAGCCGGTGCCCGGTGACGACGCCCTCTTCCACGGCGTCGACCCCGCGCTGCCGCTGGCCCACGCCCTGGAGATCGACGTCCATGTGGCTCCCGGTCCGGACGGGGCCCGCCTGACGGCCACCTGGTCGTACGCGCCGGGGGCCCTGCCCGGCGCACGGGTGCGCGAGCTCGCGGAAGCCTGGCTCGCGTACCTGGGGGCGCTGGCGCGCCACACCACGGCCGCCGACGCGGGGGGCTGGACGCCTTCCGACCTTTCCCTGATCTCCCTGACCCAGGACGAGATCGACGACTTCGAGGCCGACTGGAGGCTTTCGTGAACGCCCGTCCCAAGCTGGAGGACATCCTCCCGCTGACCCCTCTCCAGGAGGGCCTGCTGTTCCGGGCCGAGCTCGACGGCACCGGCCTCGACGTGTACGCGGGGCACCTGCGGCTCGGCCTGCGCGGCCCGGTGGACGGCCCGCGGCTGCGGGAGGCCGCGCAGCGCCTGCTGGACCGGCGGCCCGGGCTGCGCGCCGCGTTCCGCCGGAACCGGCAGGGCAAGGCGGCGGCCCTCATACCGTCGGGGGTGGACGTGCCCTGGGCCTTCGACGACCTGTCGGGGCTCGCCGACGCGGACCGGGCACGGGAGGAGGAGCGGCTGACGCTCCTCGACACGGAGCGCGGGTTCGACCTCGGCCGGCCTCCGCTGATCCGGTTCCGGCTGCTGAAGCTCGCCGAGGACGTGCACCGACTGGTGGTGACCAACCACCACGTGGTCCTGGACGGATGGTCCCAACCGCTGCTGGTGCAGGAGCTGTTCGCGCTCTACGCGGGGCTCCGCGCGGGGGCCGGGGGTCCGGCACTGCCCGTTCCGGTGCCGCCGAGGGTGTACCTCGACTGGCTGGCCTCCCGGGACCGGCGGGCCGCCGTCGCGGCGTGGACCGCCTCGCTGGAGGGCGTCGACAGCCCGACGCTGGTCGCCCCGGGTGCCGGTGACTCGGTCACCGCGCGGCCGCGCAAGGTGGTCGTCGAGCTTCCCGAGGAGCTCTCGGCCTCGGTGGCGGCGACCGCCCGGTCCCGCGGCCTGACCCTGGGCACCGTCGTCCAGGGCGCGTGGGCCCTGGCGCTGGCCCGCACGCTGGGCCGCACCGACGTGGTCTTCGGCGGCATCGTGTCCGGCCGTCCGGCCGACCTGCCGGGTGTGGAGTCGATGATCGGCGTGTTCGTCAACACCGTGCCGGTACGGGCCGTGCTGCCGCCGGCGGAACCGTTCGCGTCGGCGCTGGCCCGGCTGCAGGCCGAGCAGTCCGACCTGGTGCCGCACCAGCACCTGGGCCTGGCCGAGATCCAGCGGGCGGCCGGTGGCCGGGACCTCTTCGACACCCTCGCCGTGGTGGAGAACTACCCCTTCGACCCGGACTCCATGGCCGAACTCGCCCCCGGCCTGCGGATGGAGGACGCGGGCGGCGACGAGGGGGTGCACTATCCGCTCGCCCTGACGGCGCTGCCCGGCAGACGGCTGCGCCTGGAACTCGGCTACCGTCCGGACGCGCTGGACGAGGAGTGGGTGCGGCAGGTCGCGGACCGGCTGGAGCGGGCCTTCGGGGCCTTCACCACCGCCACGGACCTGCCCCTCGGGCGGATCGACCTGCTCGGAGCCGGGGAGGCGGCCGCGCTGACCGCCCCGCCCGCCCGGCACGCCGTCCCGGACACCACACTGGCGGCGCTCCTGGCCGGGCAGGCCGCCCGTACGCCCCGGGCGACCGCCGTCGTGTTCGAGGACGTCGAGCTGACCTACGCCGAACTCGACGCGCGTGCCGGGGAGCTGGCGTCCCGGCTCGTCCGGCTCGGCGCCGGACCGGGCAGGGTGGTGGCCGTGGCCCTGCCGCGGTCCGCCGAGCTGGTGGTGGCCCTGAACGCCGTCCTGCGCGCCGGGGCCGCGTACCTGCCGCTGGACCCCGGCTATCCGGCCGACCGGATCGCGTTCATGCTCGCCGACGCCGACCCGGTCGCGCTGGTGACCGACACCGCGACCGGCGCGCTCCTGCCGCGGGACGCGTCGGTCCCCGTCGTACCGGCCGACGGCCCGGGGTCGTCCGCGGACGGTGGTGCCGCGGCGGCGGACGTCCGTCCGGCCCTGCCGGGCGACCCGGCGTACGTGATCTACACGTCCGGCTCCACCGGCCGTCCCAAGGGGGTGGTCGTACCGCATTCCGCGATCGTCAACCGGCTGCTGTGGACCCAGGCCGAGTACGGGCTGACCGTCGACGACCGCGTGCTCCAGAAGACGCCCTCCAGCTTCGACGTCTCGGTGTGGGAGTTCTTCTGGCCGCTGATCACGGGCGCCACGCTGGTGGTGGCCCGCCCGCAGGGCCACCTCGATCCGCAGTACCTCGCCCGGCTGATCCGCGAACGGGGCGTCACCACGGCCCACTTCGTGCCGTCGATGCTGCGGGCCTTCCTCGGCGAGCCCGAGGCCGCCGGCTGCACCGGACTCACCCGCGTGCTGTGCAGCGGTGAGGCGCTCGCCCCCGACCTGGTGGGCGCCTTCCACCGGCTCTACGGCGGCGCCGTGGAGCTCCACAACCTGTACGGGCCGACCGAGGCGGCCGTCGACGTCACCCACCGGGCCTGCCCGCCCGAGGACGCCGGTCGCGACACCGTGCCCATCGGCCGCCCGGTGTGGAACACCGGTGTGTACGTGCTGGACGCGGGCCTGCGCCCGGTCCCCGCCGGGGTGCCCGGCGAGCTGTACCTCGCCGGTCCGCAGCTCGCCCACGGCTATCTGGGGCGGCCCGCGCTGACCGCGGAGCGTTTCACGGCCGACCCGTTCGGCCCGCCCGGCAGCCGCATGTACCGCACCGGCGACCTGGCGCGGCTGACCGCCGGCGGTGTCGTCGAGTACCTGGGACGCACCGACGACCAGGTCAAGATCCGCGGTTTCCGCATCGAGCCCGGGGAGGTCGAGGCCGCGCTCGCCGCACAGCCCGGCGTCCGGGAGGCCGCGGTGGTGGCCCGCCGCGACCTGGCGGCGGGTGGTGACCCCGTCCTCGTCGGCTACGTCGCCGGCACCGCGCCCGACGTCGTCCTGCTGCGCCGGGCGCTGGCGTCCACGCTGCCCGAGCACTGCGTCCCGGCCGCGATCGTGGTTCTGGACGCCCTGCCGCTCACGCCGAGCGGCAAGCTCGACCGGCGGGCCCTGCCGGCGCCGGACCTCGGCGCCGGGGCGGGCGCCGGCCGGCGTCCCCGGACCCCCGCCGAGGAGATCCTGTGCGACCTGTTCGCCGAGGTCCTCGGTCTTCCCGAGGTCGGTATCGACGACGACTTCTTCGACCTGGGCGGGCATTCGCTGCTCGCCACCCGCCTGGCCAGCAGGGTGCGTTCCACCCTCGGCGCGGACCTCGCGCTGCGGACGCTCTTCGACGCCCCCACCGTCGCCGCGCTGTCCCGGCGGCTCACGGCCGGCGCCGAACGGCCGGCGCTCCGTGCGGAGGTGCGGCCCGATCCGCTGCCGCTGTCCTTCGCACAGGCGCGGATGTGGTTCCAGTACGGCCTGGAGGGCCCGCACCCCGCCTACAACATGGCGTTCGCCGCCCGGCTCACGGGTGACCTCGACCCGGAGGCCATGCGCGAGGCGCTGGGGGACCTGACCGACCGGCACGAGACCCTCCGTACGCTGCTCACCGACGACGCCGGTGCTCCCCGGCAGGTGATCCTGCCCGTGGGGTCGGCGCGGCCCGCGCTGCCCGTGACCCGGGCGGACGAGGGGGAGCTGGCCGGCCTGCTGGCCGCGGCCGCGGCACGCCCGTTCCGCATCGACGAGGAGCCGCCGTTCACCGCCGAGCTGTTCGCCGTGGGCGGCGGGCAGCACGTGCTGCTGCTGGTGCTGCACCACGTCGCCGCCGACGGCTGGTCGGCGCTGCCCCTGCTGCAGGACCTCTCGGACGCCTACCTCGCCCGCACCCGGGACGAGTTGCCGGCGTTCGCGCCGCTTCCCGTCGGCTACGCGGACCACGCCGTCTGGCAGCGCCGGCTGCTCGGCGACGAGTCCGACCCGGAGTCCCTGCTGAGCAGCCAGGCCGGCTTCTGGCGCAAGGCCCTCGAGGGGCTGCCGGAGGAGCTTCCGCTGCCCACCGACAGGCCCCGGGCCGCTTCCCCGAGCCTGCGCGGGGCCACCGTCGAGGCGGCGGTCCCCGCCGACGTGCACGTGCGGCTCCGGGCGCTGGCCCGCCGGTGCGACGCGAGCGTCTTCATGGTCCTGCACGCCGCGCTGGGCGTGTTGCTGACCCGGCTCGGCGCCGGCACCGACATCCCGGTGGGCTCGCCCGTCGCGGGGCGCGGGGACGACGCCGTGGACGACGTCGTCGGGTTCTTCGCCAACACCCTGGTACTGCGCACCGACACCTCCGGCGACCCCACCTTCCGTGAGCTCGTCGCGCGGGTCCGCGAGACCGACCTGGCCGCGTACGCCCACCAGGACATCCCGTTCGAGCGACTGGTGGAGCTGCTCAACCCGGCCCGCTCCATGGCGCGTCACCCGCTGTTCCAGGTGATGCTCAGCCACCAGGCCCGTCCGGCGACGGACCTGTCCTTCGGGGGCCTGACCGTGGTCCAGGAGCCGGTGGAGATGGGAACCTCCAAGTTCGACCTGGCCTTCGAGATCGTCGAGGAGCAGGGCCGGGACGGCATGACCCTGGGCGTGGAGTACAGCACGGACCTCTTCGACCGGGCCACGGCCGCGAACATGGCCACCCGGTTCCTGCGCGTCCTCGAAGCGGTCACCCGGGCTCCGGAACGGGCGATCAGCAGCCTGGACCTGCTGTCGGCCGAGGAGCGCCAGCAGGTGCTCGTCGACTGGAAGGGCGACCGGGTGGACGCCCCGCTGTCCACGCTGACGGAGCTCTTCGAGAGCCAGGTCCGGGCCACGCCGGACGCCCCGGCCCTCGTGTGCGGGGACGTGTCGTACACGTTCGCCGAGCTGGACCGGCGCACCGCCCGCCTGGCCTCGCTGCTGCGGGCCGAGGGGGTGGGGCCGGAGCGGATGGTGGCCCTGCTGCTCCCCCGCGCGGCCGACACCGTGGTCGCCCTGCTGGCCGTGATGCGGGCGGGCGGCGCGTACGTGCCGATCGATCCGGCGTACCCGGCCGGACGCATCGCGCACATCCTGAGCGACGCCCGGCCGACCCTGCTGGTCACCACCGGCTCGCTGGCCGCGCTCGCCCCGGACGCCACCGCGGTCGGGACCGTCGTCCTGGACTCGCCCGAGGTGCAGGCGCGGCTGGCCGAGTCGGCCGGCACCCCGGCGCCGTCGGAACTGCCCCACCCGCTGGCGGGGCATCCGGCGTACGTGATCTACACCTCGGGGTCGACGGGCCTGCCCAAGGGCGTCGTCGTGGAGCACCGCAGCATCGCGAACCTGTTCTACAGCCACCGTGAGCTGCTGTACCGCCCCACGGTCGAGGCCGCCGGCGGCCGTGGCCTGCGCGTGGCGCACGGCTGGTCGTTCGCCTTCGACGCGTCCTGGCAGCCCCAGCTGTGGATGCTGGACGGGCACGCCCTGCACGTCGTCACCGAGGACACGCTGCGGGACCCGGACCTCCTCGTCGGGTTCATCCGCGACCACCGGATCGACTTCATCGAGGTCACCCCGTCCCACGCCATGCAGCTGGCCGGCGCGGGACTGATCGAGGACGGCCGGAGCTCCCTGCTCGCGCTCGGTGTGGGCGGGGAGGCGGTGCCCTCGCCGTTGTGGCGGGACATGCGGGGGCTGGCGAACACCGCCGGGTTCAACCTCTACGGGCCCACCGAGTGCACGGTCGACTCGCTGGCGGCGCGCGTCTCGGACGGCGAGCGCCCGCTGGTGGGCCGGCCGACCGCGAACACGGCCGCGTACGTGCTCGACGGACGCCTCCAGCCGGTGCCGGCCGGAGTGATCGGCGAGCTGTACCTGTCCGGGGCGGGCCTGGCGCGCGGGTACCTCGACCGGCGGTCGCTGACCGCGGAGAGGTTCGTGGCGGACCCCTTCGGCGCTCCGGGCACCCGCATGTACCGCACGGGCGACCTGGTGCGCTGGATGCCCGACGGGAAGATCGACTACCTCGGCCGCACCGACGACCAGGTGAAGATCCGGGGGTTCCGCATCGAGCTGGGCGAGATCACCGCGGCGCTGGCCTCCGATCCGTCGGTGTTGCAGGCCGCGGTCGACGTCCGCGAGGACCAGGTGCGGGGCAAGTACGTGGTCGGCTACGTCGTGCCGGCGGCGGGCTCGGCCTTCGACCCGGTCGCGCTGCGCGAGCAGCTCACCCGCGTGCTCCCCGACTACATGGTGCCGTCGGTCTTCGTCGAGCTGACCGCCCTCCCGCTGACCGACCACGGCAAGCTCGACCGGCGGGCCCTGCCCGCGCCGCCCGCCGCGCAGGCCCACACCGGACGCGGTCCCCGCGACGTCGTGGAAGCGCTGGTCTGCGAGGTCTTCGCGGAGCTCCTGGACCGCCCCGGAGCCGGCCCGGAGGACGACTTCTTCGCCCTGGGCGGGCATTCGATGCTCCTGATGCGGCTGCGGGACCGGCTCCGGCAGGCGACCGGGCGCCGGCTGGCCGTGGCCGACCTGTTCCGCAACGCGACGCCGGCGGCGCTGGCCGGCCTGCTGCGCGACGCCGCCGGGGCCGGGTCGGGGCTGGAGGTGCTGTTCACGCTGCGCCCCGGGCCGGACACCGGCGCGGAGGCCCCCGCACCGTTGTGGTGTCCTGCTCCCGCGACCGGGCTCGGGTGGCGCTACGCCGCCCTCCTCGGCCAGGTACCGGAGGACGTCGCCGTGCACGCGCTCCAGGCGCCGAACCTGGCGGGCGGCCCGGCACCGGAGTCCCTGGACCAGCTGGTCGAGACGTACCTGGCCGAACTCGTCCGAGTGCAGCCGAGCGGTCCCTACCGCCTGCTCGGCTGGTCGCTGGGCGGCGTCGTCGCGCACGCGCTGGCGTGCCGGCTCCAGGCGCGCGGTGAGGAGGTCTCCCTGCTGGCGTTGCTCGACGCGTATCCGGGCGGGGGGGAGGGTGGAGCACCGGAGGCGGACGCGGACGAGGATGCCGCCGCGGCCGTCACGTCCGCCGTCGACGGGCTCGGCCTCCCGGAGGGCACGATCGCCGCGATGCGGGCCAACTACCGTGCCGCGGACGGGCTGCTGGTCGGCTTCTCGCCGGGGGTCTACCGGGGGACGCTGCTGCACTTCCGTGCCGAGGACGCCCCGCGGGAGGCCTCGGAGTGGGCCGCCTTCACGGAGGGCGGGGTGGAGGTCCACACGGTCGCCGGGGACCACGACGGCGTCCTCGACCCGGGCGCGGTGCGCGTGATCTCGCAGGTGCTGGCGCGGCACTTCCGGCCGGGCGAGTAGCCGGCCGGGGGCCGCCCCCTCGGGCGGCCCCCGGGGGGAGGTTTCGGCCCCGCCGGCGTCCGAGGCGCGGGGTACGGGCGGGGCCCCGCGTGCCCGGGCGGGGCTGCCCGGACCGCGGCCGCCCCGCTCGTGCGCGCGCGTGCGCCGGCCGGCGGCGCGGTGTGCGCGCCGCCGGCCGGTCGTCGCTGTCGTGTCCGCCCTCAGCCGCGGATGGGGTCGATCTCCCGGCCCCGGTCGGCCCGCAGGGCCCGGGCGGTGCGGCGGAGCAGCAGGGAGTCGCAGATCTCGCCGGAGCGGACGGCGAGCGTCGACAGCAGGGAGGAGGTGATGCCGTGGGTGTGCTCGGTACCCCCCTGGAGGTAGACGCCCACGTCGACGTGATCGGCCATCAGCAGGCGGTGGTCCCGGTCGACACGGAGCCGGCCCTCCTCGTCGGTGAGGCAGTCCGCGGCGAGTTCACCGAGCAGCCCGCGCGGGTCGACGGGCCGGTAGCCGGTGGCCATGACCACGGCGTCGCAGTCGAGGACCTGCTGCTCGCCGGTCGTCAGCGAACGGACGACCGCGCGGGCGCCGTCGTCGAGGTGCTCCACCGCGCCGAGTTCGGAGGTGTTGAGGATGCGCAGGCGCTCCCGGCCCGCGACCCGCTCCTGGTAGTGGGTGCGGTAGAGCTGCTCGATGAGCTCGCCGTCGACGACGGAGTAGTTGGTGTTGCGGTGGTAGCCGTAGAGGTCCTGCTTGACCTCGGCCGGCGCCGTGAAGAAGTCGTCGACCGCCGACGGGTCGAAGATCCTGTTCGCGAAGGGACTGTCGTCCGCCGGGCTGTACCCGTAGCGCGAGAAGACCGCGTTGACCTCGGCCTCGGGGAAGGTGCGGTGCAGGTAGTCGGCGGTCTCCGCGGCGGACTGCCCGGCGCCGACGACGACGAACCGCTGGTGGCGGAGCTCCTTGAGTTGCGGGGCCCGGAAGAGGAGGTCCCGGGTGTGCCACACGTGCTCACCGGACGTCACCCCTTCGGGCAGCCGGGGCGTGAGGCCGGTGCCGACCGAGACGTTGAGCGTCCGGACGACCTCCTGGCGCGTCTCGCCGACGGCGCCCTCGGAGACCACGTCCACCGCCTCGACCCGCCCGTCGGCGGTGCGGACGGGGCTGAGTCCGGTGACGCGCCGGCCGTAGTCGACGCTGTCCGTGAACTCGGCGGCGCACCACTCGAAGTAGTCGTGGAACTCCAGCCGGGTGGGGAAGAAGGTCTTCTGGTTGATGAAGTCGGCCAGGCGGCCGCGGTCCTGAAGGTACATCAGGAAGGTGTAGCGGCTGCCGGGGTCACGCATCGTGACCAGGTCCTTGAGGAAGGAGACCTGCATGGTCGCGCCTTCCAGCAGCATGCCGCGATGCCAGCCGAAGCGTTCCTGCTGCTCGACGAACCGTGCGCGCAAGGCGCGCTGCCCGTCACGCCGGTTGTGGTCGGCGACCGCGATGGCCAGCGCGAGATTGGACGGGCCGAAACCTATGCCGACCAGGTCCTGGGCTGGCTGACCGCTGTCCTCGCGGCGTCCCGACATGCTGGTCCTTCCGTTGAAGCCAAGTATCGATGCCCGCGGACGGGACGTACACACCATCCACTCACTAAGGTTAGGCAGACCTAACCGTCGCCTCAGTACCCAGGTGGTGTCAAGTGGCCACGACGAGCAAGTGCGGTGGCGGTGGGCTCGGTTGGCCCGCGGCGGGTCGGACCGGAGGCTCGTACTCCCGTGCGCCCCCGTGCGCTCCCTTCAGCGCGACCGACGCCCCGCGTACGTTTCCGGCCCATGAGCGGATACGCGATGGAACCGGCCACGCCGACGGAAATCAGCACCCGGGCCCTGCCTCCCTCCGACCAGTGGTCACCGGCTCCTGTTCTCCCGGTGCCCGTCTGCCGCTTCGAGAACTTCCTCGGTGCGGAACGCGCCGACACCCTCCTGTCGTACGCGATAGCGCGGGAGGCCGACTTCTACGCGGGAACCGTCCTCGACCCCCTCACGGGTCAGGCGTCCCACAAAGGCCGCAACTCGCTCGTCCTCCCCGTGACCAGCCCGGTGTTCAGCGCCCACCTCGCCGACTGCCTCCCGCTCGTCCAGGAGGTACTGGGCCACCGGGCCACCCTCACGCAGTCGGTGACGCTGCTGACGGCACACGGCGAAGGGGGCCACTACGGCGTCCACACCGACGCCTCGCGGGTACGGGACGTCGGCACCGCCCTCTCCGCGGTGTACTACCTGCACCGCACGCCCCGCGGGTTCGGCGGCGGCCAACTCCGGGTGTACGACCTCCTGCTGCACGACGGAGGCGTCCGGCCGGCCGACTCCTACCGCACCGTCGAACCGGATCACGACACCATCGTCTTCTTCCCGGCCGGCGCTTTCCACGAGGTCGTGCCGTCCACGTGCCCCAGCGGCCGGTTCGCCGACCACCGGTTCACCCTCACCACGTGGATCAGCGGCACGGAGCCCGCCACGCCGACGAACGTCACCCCCTCCCGGATCGGGCAGTGGATGGCCCGGGCCGCCGAAGGCACCCGCCCGCTCGCGGAGGTCACGCCGGACCACGACGGCGCCAGCCCCGTACCACTCCCCGCCCCCTCCCCCACCACCCGCCTCACCCTCCCCACACCCCGCTGAGGAGCAGCGCCGCGAGGGCGTGGGGCACGCCGCATGGGCGCTGTGGCGGCTCGGCGCGGACGCGGAAGCCCTGGCCCCGGCGTCCTTGCGCGCCGCCCTGCGGAACCGCGCCACGGCCATGGCCGCCCGCTACGAGGCCCGGCTCCAGCCGGGTTTGACGGGCACGGTCCGACGTCGCCGGCCTCCGGCCGTCACGGCGGTGGCACGGTGTGGGGCCGGCCCGTCCGCCGGGGTCAGTTCCAGATCGTCTGGACGGAGTCCAGCTGGACCCAGGTGATCGGGTTCCCGCTGTTGCCGCCGTAGATGGTCAGGGATCCGGCGGTGTTGACCTCGAAACGGCAGGCGTTGATGCCCTGGCTGTTGTTCCGCGGGGCGGTGGCGCGGACCAGCCCGGTCGGGCGGAGCCCGGCCGGCAGGGTGGCGATCTTCGTGTCGGCGGCGAGGTTGCAGGTCACCGAGCCCCGCGCCTGGAGGAAGACCGTGCCGGCGATGGTGATCAGGCGGACCTGCGGAGTCGCCCCGGCCTGGGCGGTGACGCCGGGTTCCAGGAGCAGGTTGGTCCACGGCTGCGCCTCGACGCCACCGGCGGCGACGGCGGGGGTGGCGGCCACCAGGTTCGTCGCGGTCAGCGTGGCGGGCAGGGCCAGCGCGGCACCGAGGATGCGGCGGCGGTTGTGGGACATGAGTGGTCGGTCTCCTTGGCCTGGGAAGAGGGGGACAGGGAAGGGTGTGGAGGGGAGGGAGGGGCGAGGGGAGGTCAGCGCCAGACGGCGCTGAAGTTGTCCAGCTGCGCCCAGGTGATGGGGTTCGTGGAGCGCCCGCCGTAGAGCCAGAGCTGCTGGGCGGAGTCCGCCTCCGCCCGTGCGGTGCACACGCCGCCGCTGTTGTTGCGCGGCACGCTGGCCTGCGCCGCCATGCTCGGCGCCAGCGCGTCGGGCAGCGTGCCGATCCGGGTGTCCGCCTCGAAGGTCCCCTTCACCCCGCCACTGAGCTGCAGCACCGTCGTGCCGGCGATGCCGACGAGTCGCCCCCGGGGGGCCCGGACGTCGGCGGTGACGCCGCTCGCCAGCGGGATGGGCTGCCAGTCGGCCAGCACCTTCACCCCGTCGACCTCCGGCGCGCCGGACAGCGACAGGATGGTGCAGGTCCGCGGGCCGGGCTCCTCGCCGGCGAAGCCGAAGTGCACGTGCGGCACGCCGTTCCGCACCGATACGGCCATGCCCTCGGGTTCGCGCAGCTCCAGACCGGGCGCGGCGCTGACGAACTGCTGGTCCAGGACGGCGCCGGTGGCCCATTCGACGGCGGTCAGGTAGGTGTTGCCGGGCGGCTTGACGGTGTCCGAGTAGCCGTTGCCGGCGATCATGTACAGCACGCCGCCGAGGGACGCGTACCCCTGGAAGGTTCCCTTCGCGTCCGGCTGGGTGATGCGGGTCAGCGGTGTCCAGTCCCCGGCCCTGGCCTTGTCCAGGTCGTACGACTCGAACATCATGCTGCCGCTCTTGAAGCGCACGATCACCCGGTTCGTCGTCGGGTCGATCGTGCACGTCACGTTGGTGGCACCGCTGACCGGCCGGTACGGCTGGGCGAGCTGGGCGGATCCGGAGTCGACGACCGCTCCGTCGCGGAACGCGAAGTGGGTGACGGCGGTGCCGTAACCCTCCTTCTCCTCCTCCGGCACGTTGGCGCCCATGGGGATGGAGGCCGTCTCCGTCCACAGCCGGGACACGCCGTCGTGGTGCTCGACACCCATGGACACGCCGTGGCCGAAGCCCCGCAGGTACATGTGCCCGGTGATCACACCCGCCTGGTCGAGCCGGGTCAGGGCCAGGTCGCCGGCGTACGCCCGCTGCCTGCCGGTCCTGGGGCCGGACTCGCCGGGGAGGGTGAGCCCGCCTTCGGCGACCTGCAGTACGAAGATCTCTCCGGTGACGGGGTCGATGCCGAAGGACTGCATCACCGTGGTGTTGTACAGCCTCCGCCGGTGGAGCAGTTTGCCCACCGGACCCGATATGTCGATCTGTCCCTCGACGCTGATGCTCAACTGCGCCTCCTGCCGGTCCGCTTGCTCTTTCGTGTTCAGCCGGCTCGTCGCCGTCCGACCCGGGCCAGTCTTGCATCCGGGTGACGGGCGCCAGTCTGCGGGGTTGACGGGGTGAACAGGGCGAACGCGTCGCAGCGGCGGCACCCGGTCGCCGGGACGGCCGGGCGGGTGAACCGGGGGAACAGGCCGCAACCGAGAACGGGGCCCGTTGGTTGACCACGCGCGGCGCCCGATTCGGCGCCCCTCTGAAAGGAATCCCCGTGAAGTCTGTCATTCGCGCCGTTTCGGTTCTCGTCATCGCTTTCGGCACGGCGGTAGCGGGCCACGGCGCCGCGTCGGCGGCGCCTTTCGGGGAGGAAATCCCCGTGGTCATCCAGTGCAACAACCCGACGAACGTCTCGCTCGTCGACGCCTCCGGTGGAGATTCGCTGGTGCGCCAGTTGATCGACGTCCTCGGCTCCAATGACGGCAACAACGCCTCTGCGGTGCAGACGGGTTCCGGGGGCAACGCCCTGGGCGGGGACGCCTCCCAGTCGGCGAACAACAACCGCTGCGGCCTGAGCTCGGACGTCGACGCGAGCACGCGCATCGACAACAGCCAGCGCGTGGACAACAGCAGCAGGCTCACCCTCGACAACGCGCCGAGCCTGCTCTGACCGCCCCTGGACCGGACACCGTCGGCCCCGGCACCTCGGGGCGCGACGGCCGCACCGTGCCTGCCCGATGCCTTGAGCAAGCACGCTGAACCGCGGTGGCCACATCCGAGCCGCCCTGCGCCGCGAGAGCGCGCCCGGGCGGTTCTTCACGGCGCCTCATGCGGCGCCCTCGGGAAAGGAAGTCCGTGAAGTCTGTCGTTCGCACCGCATCGGTCATCGTGATCGCCCTCAGTGCTGCGGTATTCGGTAACGGCGCCGCGGCCGCGGCGCCTGTCGGGGAGGATCTCCCTGTCGTCGTGCGGTGCAACAACCCGACGAATCTTTCCGTCGCCGATGCCTCCGGCGGGGATTCCCTGGTCAGTCAGTTGATCTCGGCCGTCTCCGGGCAGGAAGCCCCCAACGAAGGGAACACGGCTTCCGACGTCGACACCGGAGACGGCGGCGATGCCGAGCTCGGCGACGCATCGCAGTCGACCAGGAACAACCGCTGCGGTGCGAGCTCGGACGTCGACGTGAGCACGCGCGTGGACAACAGCCGGCGCGTCGACAACAGCCGCGGTCTCGACATCGACAACGGCCCCGGCCTGCTCTGAACCGCGGTCCTCGTCGCCCGCGGCCGCGGCCCTCCTTCAGGGCACGTCGTACCGCGCGGCCTGATCGCGGAGGGCGTGGACGAGGGTCGCCAGGTGCGGCCGGTCGCCGCGGTCGATCGTGGCGACGCCGATGTGCCGGACCGGCGCCGGAGACGTGATGGGGACGGTGCAGGAGCCGGGGACGTCCGGAGCGAGGGCGATGGAGGGGATCAGGGAGATCCCCGTACCGGCGGCGACCAGTGAGCGGGCGAAGAAGTAGTCGGTCGTGGTCCCGCGGACGTCCGGATCGAAACCGGCACGCGCGGCGTAGCGGCGCAGGTACGCCTCGGTCTTCAGGCAGCCGAGCACCCAGGGTTCGGCCGCCAGCTCGGTCAGGTCGAGCGCGTCGCGGTCGGCGAGCCGGTGCTCCGTCGGGAGGACGACGTGCAGGGGGTCGTCCAGGAGCGGCGTCCACTCCAGGGCGGAGGTGATGCCCGGCCCGACGGGTAGCGGGCCGTCGAAGTGGTAGGCGAGGGCGAGGTCCACGGCGCCCTGCCGGACCAGCGGCAGGGTGTCCTCGGGTTCGCCCTCCCTGATGTGGAGCAGCATGCGGGGATGCGCCGCCGTGAGCCGGGTGAGCGCTGCGGGCAGCAGGAGCCTGCCGCCGCTGGTGAAGGTGGCGATGGTGAGCCGGGGGCGACCGGTGCCGAGCTGCGCCACCTTGTTCCGCGCGTGTTCGATCTCTGCCGCGACGGACTCGGCGGCGCCGACCATGATGCGCCCTGCCGGGGTGAGGGTGACGCCGCGGGTACTGCGGGCGACGACCTGGGTGCCGAGGCTGCGCTCCAGGGCGGCCACGTGCTGGGAGACGGCCGAAGGGGTGAGGCGCAGGGCCGTGGCGGCCTGGTTGAAGCTGCCGTGTTCCGCCACCGCCCGCAGGACGCGGAGCCGCTGCACATCGATCAACAGTTTTCCTTAATACCTATGCAGGAGTTCGGTACTTCTGCTGATGACGGTAGGTCTCCAGGATGGGGGCATGCAACGGATCTGCGTCATCGGCGGAAGCCGCTACTTCGGAAAGCTCCTGGTGGGTCGCCTGCAAGCCGC
Organism: Streptomyces sp. NPDC012888; assembly: GCF_042900645.1. NCBI lineage: Bacteria > Bacillati > Actinomycetota > Actinomycetes > Kitasatosporales > Streptomycetaceae > Streptomyces > Streptomyces sp. NPDC012888. The sequence continues at coordinate 197,310 of NZ_JBIBBM010000012.1, forward strand.
AGGACACCAGGTCACGGTGATCAATCGCGGTTCCACTTCGCCGCCCACCGGCGTCGAGCACCTGGTCGTCGACCGGAACGACGAGGCCGCGCTGACTGCCGCGATCCGCTTCCGCACGTTCGACGTCGTGGTGGACCAGGTCTGCTACACACCGGTCCAGGCCGCCATCGCCGCACGCGCGTTCGCCGACCGCGCGCGACGTTACGTCATGACCTCCACGATCGAGGTGTACGACCCCGCCACCGCGGCGCTGCCCGCCGTGCCGGCCGGCGCGCCCGTACCCGAGGAGACCGTCGATCCGGCCGCCTGGCGCGTGGCTCCGGACCTTCCCTGGCACGACGACGCGTACGTCGAGGGGCACTACGCCGAGGGGAAGCGCCAGGCGGAGGCCGTGTTCGCCCGCGCCGACGGCTTCGCGTACGCCACCGTCCGCAGCGCCCACGTACTCGGCGGCGGGGCACAGGAGTTCACCGGTCGGCTGGCGCACTACGTCAGCCGCATCGCCCGTGGCGAAGAAGTCCTCGTGCACGCACGGGCACTGCCGACCGTCTTCGTCCATCACCGGGAACTGGCGGAGCTGTTGGCATGGGCGGCCACGGCCGACTTCACCGGCCCGGTCAACGCCTGCTCCGACGGCCCGCTCGACGTGTACGGCGTCGCCGCGATCACCGCCGCGCAGGTGGGCCGGGAGCCCGTCTACCGGACCGTCAGCGCGGGCGAACCGGCCTCGCCCTTCTCCTTCGACCGCCACTACGCCATGAGCAACGCCCGTGCCAAAGCCCTGGGTTTCTCCATCTCCCGCTCCACCGACTGGCTGCCGGGCGCCGTCGTCGAGACCCTCACCACCGAGCCGTCCCCCACTGCCTGAGGAATCCGAGCCGTCATGCGATACCGCCCCCTCGCCCATACCTCCGTCAGCGCCGTCGGGCTGGGCGCCATGCCGCTGTCCATCGAACGCCGCCCCGACGAGACGCAGGCCATCGCCACCATCCACGCCGCGCTCGACGCCGGCGTCACGCTCATCGACACCGCCGACAGCTATCACTGGCACGCCGGCGAGGCGGGCCACAACGAACTGCTGATCGCCCGCGCCCTGGCCCGCTACGGCGGCGACACCTCCGGCGTCCTGGTGGCCACCAAGGGCGGCCGCGGGCGCCCCGGCGACGGCAGCTGGACCGTCGACGCCACCCCCGCACACCTCAAGCGGGCCGCCGAAGCCTCCGCCAGGCGCCTCGGCGTCGAGGCCATCGGCCTGTACCAGCTGCACAAGCCGGACCCGGCCGTGCCCTGGGCCGAATCCGTCGGCGCGTTGCGCGAGTTGCTCGACGCGGGAACGATCCGCGCCGCGGGGATCTCCAACGTCACCACCTCCCGGATCCGCCAGGCGCACGAGATCCTCGGCGGGGGACTCGCCTCCGTGCAGAACCGGTACTCCCCCGCCGTCCGCGACAGCGAGCCCGAACTGCGGCTGAGCACCGAACTGGGACTGGCCTTCCTGCCCTGGAGCCCGCTCGGCGGCATATCGCGGAGCTCCCTCGACGACCCCTCCGGTCCCACTTCCACGGGCACCGCCTTCCACCACGTCGCGGCCGAGCACGGCGTGAGCCCCCAACAGGTCGCCCTGGCCTGGCTGCTCGCCCGCTCCCCGGCCGTGCTGCCGCTACCGGGAGCCAGCCGCCCGTCCTCCATCACCGACTCCGCCAAGGCCGTGGAGCTCACGCTGAGCGCGGATGACCTGATGCGGCTCGACGACGTTCCGCCTGTCTGAGCGGCTCCTGGCCGCCCGGCGCGCTCGCCGACCTGCCCTAACGGTCGCGTCGGACGGACCAGGTCGGCAGGTGCTCGAAGAACGCCACGGCGTCCGGCCTCCAGCGCCCCCGCCAGGCGGCGGCCTGTGCTGCCGCCCGGCGGGCCTGGCGGTCGGCGTCGGCTGCGAGGACGCGGTCGATGCCGTGGGTCCGAGCGGTGCGGCGGATGCGCTCGAGGGTGTCGTCGTCGCAGTCCGGGTTTGCCAGCGCTCCCTCCAGCAGCCTGCGTTCGGCGTCGTCGGCGGCGGACAGGAGGGCGCGGACGGCATAGCTGCGGCGGCCGGAACGGATGTCGGAACCGGCGGGTTTGCCCAGGGAGGCGGGATCCCCGAAGAGGTCGAGCCAGTCGTCGTGGATCTGGTTGGCGATGCCCACCGCAGTGGCGTAGCGGCGGAGTTCGGCGTCGTAGGGGGTCGGGTCGACGCCGGCGGCGAGCAGACCCAGGAGCATCGGCGCGAGGACCGAGTAGCGGGTGGACTTGTACTCGGTGACCTCGTGCAGGAGCTCCGTGTCGGGCGCGGGATGGAAGTCCCTTTCCAGGTCGATGAGTTGTCCGGCCACGGTGGAAGCGGAGACGTCGGCGTGGACCGCCGCCATGGCGAGGACCCGGTCGGGCGGCAGGGCGCTGGTGAGCAGGACCCGCCCGGCGAGGAAGGCCGCCAGGTCGCCGGCGAGGACGGCGAGGGCGAGGGCGGTGTCGGGCCGGTCGGGGAAGTCGCGGCGGTAGGCGTAGTAGGTGGAGGGTCCGCCGCGGCGTGTGGGTGCGTCGTCGATGATGTCGTCGTGGATCAGGCCGTGGGTCTGCAGCAGTTCGATGCTGATGGCGGCCTCGTCCAGTCCCGGAACGCTCCCGTCGGTGACCAGGGCCGAGGCTTCGTGGAGCAGGGCCACGCGCAGCCGCTTGCCGCCGCGCAGTGACAGCTCGCGCACCAGCTCCAGCGCGCGGGCCGGGAAGGTGCCGCGCCCCGGAACGTCCAGGCGGCCGGCGGCCGGGTCGGTCAGGGAGTCGAAGTAGGCGGCGAAGCGGGCGTCGAACCGGCGCTGGTGGTCGGCCGCTCGCTGCCAGGCCGCGGTGATGGCGTCATTCACCTGCCCAGCTTTCCACTCCACCGGCTCGTGGGGGTGCGCGCCCCATGCCTCTCCCGTCGCTCCGGCCGTCCCCCTCTCCTGGGACCACGACAGCACGTGAAGGGGACGTCACCGCGTGCTTCGGTGCCCGGTCGGCAGGTCGCCCCGGTGGGTCCGGGGAGGCAGGATGGAGGGGGGAAGTCCGCTTCGTGTCCGGGAGAGGAAGAAACCCATGAGCCGACCCGCGCGCCTGCTCGCCCTCGGCGCACTCGTCGCCGGTGCAGCTTTCGTCACCGGCCCCACCGCCCTCGCGGCGTCCCCGTACGACGTCCTGCCGACCGCGACGTGCTCGACCTCCGGCGTGCTGGACAACGGAAAGGTCCACCTCTCCGGCGGCGGTTTCACTCCGGGCCCGGCCTACGTGTTCGGCTCGGCCGGTTTCGGAGGGACGGTGGAGATCGCCCAGAACGGCGGCTTCCAGGTCATGAACGTGCCTCCCGGTGACTACCTCGTCCGGCAGGGCGGCGAAGTGACCGAGTGCAGCGGCTAGTTCCCGCCCGGCGCGGTCTCGCGAGGCCGGTCCGCTGTCGGATCCGGCGAGCCGGTAGCAGGGTCTCCCGCCGGAGGCACCCCATCCGGTAGTTCTGCCTCCGCTTGTCCGAACGGGCTGGAAAAGGTCCGCCCGCCTGTGGGACGCTCGCAGGACTACCAGCCTGGTCTGGTGAGAGGCCCCGCGCCGCCCTTGCAGGTCACCGGCTCGGTGACCGGGGCGCGGTACGGGTTGTCTCGCTCGGCTGTACGCGGCCCTACGCCGTGTGCTTGATGCCCCTCCTCGTGGGTGGGGCGTGATGGGCTCGACCTTCGAGAACGCGAGGGGCGAACCGATGAGCGACTTCACCGTGCTCACCCGACAGCACTCCGACCACACCCTGATCACCGTCAGCGGCGAACTGGACCTGCACACCTGCCCCCAGGTGGTGCAGGCGGCGACCATCATCCCCCTCGGCGGCAAGACGCTGTACCTGGACGTGTCGGGGGTGTCCTTCATGGACTCCAGCGGGCTGAACCTGCTCGTCGTCCTGCGTCGGCGGCTGCGTGCCGAAGGCGGCCTGCTGGCCGTCAGGGGGCTCCAGGCCCAGCCCGCGCGCCTGCTGAAGCTGACGGACACCTACGACCTGTTCGCCATCGACACCGCCACCGCGGCCGGCGCGGGATAGCCGGAAGGCGTCGGCGCCCGAGCGTTCTCGCGAACCCCGACCGGGAGACCGCCGGGCCGGACGCGGTCAGGGCTCGTGGTCGGAGCGGGAGAGGAACTTCCTGAACACGGCGGCGGAGCGGGGGTTCCGACCGCACTGCCACACGCCGTGCGGGCAGTAGTCGGTGATGCTGTGGTACAGCGGCCTGTGCTCGGCGATCCACTCCAGCATGTCCCGCATGTACGCCGCGTTGTCACCGTTGCGGAAGAGTCCCCATTCCGGGTAGGAGAGCATCTTGCCGTGCTCCCTGGCGAACTCGACCTGCCGGCCTAGTCCGTAGGGCTGGGTCACGTGCTCGTGGAAGTCGTCGCCGGGCGGCTGGTCGTAGGTGTCCATGCCGATGATGTCGACGACGTCGTCACCGGGATAGCACCTGGTCCAGGGGATCGCGTCGGGCCCCCGGTTGGGGGCGAAGTCGAAGAGGAACCGCTGCCCCTCGACCGACCGCATGGCGGCGACGATGCGCCGCCAGTACTTCTTCCAGTTCTCCGGGTCCGGCCGGCAGCGGTGGGTGTAGTCGAAACCGTTCATCTCCCAGCCGAGCACGATCACCGTGTCGGGCACCCCGAGCGCGACCAGGCGCTCGGCCAGACGCGCGAAGTGGTGGTCGTGGTCGCCGCGGGCGCCCGAGCGGAGGCGCTGCGCGACCCGTTCATCGGGGACCCGGTCCTCGTTGTGGTCGAGCATGGGCACGTTCAGGACGAACATCCGGTCCGCTCCGGCCTCCCGCCACCGCGCCCAGCTGCGCAGGGAATCGGGTGCGCCCTCGATGTTCGTCCAGGTGTCGCCGGGCAGGTACGTGTGCCCGGCGCGCACTTCGGCGCCCCCGAGCCAGCGCGACAGCTTCCGCATCCGCTCGACACCGGGCGAGCCGTAGTGGAGGTAGGCACCCAGGGCGACCTCGCCTCCCCCGTCCCCCTCGGAGACCGGGCGCTGCGGCGGAGCGAGCGCGCCGCCGGTGGCGAGGAGGCCGACGGCGACCATGCCGGCGCAGACGCCGACGAGACGGCGGGCCCGACGGGACATGACGCCTCCACGATTTTCCGACCGGTGCGTGGACATCGACGTTAGGCACGTCATCCGGCTCGTGGCCTGTTGCGGGTGGTGAAGGTGGGCCGTCCGTGGCGGGAGGGGCCCTTGGGCCGGGCCGGACGGGTGACGACGGTGAGCCGGCCCGGCGGGGTGGGGGTCGTCGGCTACTGGGACTCCCGTGTACGCCGGCCTCACGGACCCCGTGGAGCCGGCCGCCGGGCTCTCGGGGCTGCTCGGCGCCGGCTGGTGAGGGACGGAACGGGACGGGTCACGGGGCGAGCGCGGTGAGGCAGAACTGGACGAGCCCGGCGTCGACGTCGAGGACGATCTTCTTCATCTCCGGCCACGGCGGCTGGAACTCCGTCCCCCATTCGACGGTGAACGGCAGGATCCGGTCCTGGTCCGGCTCGATGATGTGGCGCGCGAACGTGTAGTCGCCGCTGGTGCCGCAGGTGGGGTAGAGGTCGAAGGAGGGCTTCGGGGTGTAGGTCTTGCCGCGTACGCCCTTGAGCGCCGTGCAGAACTGCTCGGCGAGAACGACGGAGTCGTCCGCGTCCACCTTCGGGAGGAACTCCCCGTAGAGCAGGTCGTTCTTCAGGCCGCGCTTGCCGTCGAAGGCGGGGTTGCGGAAGTTCCTGGCGGGGTCGTCGGACTGGCTGTCGTCGTCACCCCAGACGTAGAGCATGGTCTGGGTGTAGCTGTGCACGTCGACGTACCAGCGGGTGCGCACGAAGTGGTCGAGCAGCCAGCGGACGTTGCGCGTCTCCGGCTCCGAGAACGGCCCGGGGCCCTGGTACACCTGGTTCTGGTCGGCCGGGTCGTCCGAGACGCGGACCGGGGCGAGCGGGTGGAAGGCGGCCGCGAAGTCGAAGAGGAAGTCGAAGTTGCGGTTGATGTCGACGCCGACCGCGGCCGGATTCCCGCCGGACTGGGCCGGGTTGCGGTTGCGCCGCCAGTCCCAGTCGACGGTCTGGCTGTGGCGCCGGCCGTCGGGATTGACGAGCGGGAAGACCACGACGTCGAGTTCCTCGAGGATGGTGCGGACCTGGGCGGAGGTGTAGTGCGTGCCGCCGTACGCCAGGCCGGTTCCGCCGTCGTGTGCGTGCAGCAGGTCGGCCGCGAAGTCGAGGAGGATCTCGCAGCTGCCCCACTCCCGGGCGTGCACACCGCCGGTGAGGACGACGGCGTTCTTGGGCTCGCGGCGGTGGGTGCCGATCCGCAGGGCGTGGCAGGTTCGGCCCTCGACGGAGGGCTCGGGCAGTTCGACGAGGTCGCTCGTGGCCGGGAAGGCGGTGCCCAGGCTGCTCAGACCGGACTCGACCTCGACGATGTTCATGTACGGCATGGCGTGTCTCCCTACGGGTCCTGCACCTTGAGGCCGAGCCCCTGGGGGACGGCGTCTTCGGGAGCGAACCGGTTCCCCTCGGCGACCTCGGCCTGGCGGGCCCGCCCCACGGCAGTGGCGTCCTCGACGGTCGTGACGGTCACGCCTTCGCGCGGCAGGGCCTCGGCCGCCTCGGGGGTGACGTAGGCGTCGATGGTGCAGGTGCCGTCGGCGGCTTGCTGGACCCGCCCGCCGACGTCGGGGTGGGCTTCGCGCAGGAGGTTGCGCAGGGTGTCGGGGTCTCTGGCGGTGACCCGGACGCGCAGGATCGTGTCTTCGCTGGGCATGGGGTGCTCCCTGGGGCATCGTCCGGCTCATGCCGGGAGGCAGCGGCACCGGTTGAGCACGGACGCATATATGGCCTATGTATGGATATATCCGATGTGTACTTCGTATCCTCAGCGTGCGCTGCGGCCGTAGAACGCGTCAAGGGGCGCCTCGGGCATGCGGCTCAGGAGGCTGTCGAGGCCCGCGATCAGTTCCTCCTCGTCGTCGTATTCGGCGAGCCGCGGGACGAGCGCGCGCAGCCGCGGGTACTGGGCGGCGGGCAGCCGGTGCAGTCCCAGGCGGAGCATGGGTTCCGGCTCGTCGGGGTCGTCGACGACCTGGCGTTTGTCGACGAGGAGGCAGCCGAGGTTCCAGGCCGCGAAGGCGCGGTAGATCGTCAGCGTGGTGGCGTCGTCGAAGCCGGCCCGGGCGAGTACGGCGAGGATGTGCTCGGTGAGCTGGAGCACGGGCGCGGGGCGCCGGGCCACCGGTACGGACAGCGGCCGGGTCGCCACGACGGGCAGGACCTCGGGGTGGGCGTGCACCACCGCGGCGAAGGCGCGCGCGATCCGCCGCAGCTCCGCCCGCCAGGCGGGCACGCCGGCAGGGCCCGGGGCTTCCTCGGGCGAGGTCCGCAGCCGGTCGTTCACCTCGGCGAAGAAGGCCTCGACCAGTCCGTCGAGGAGGGCTTCCTTGCCGGCGGTGTACCGGTAGATGGCCATGGGCTCCACGCCCAGGCGGGTGGCCAGGCGCCGCATGGTGAGCGCCTTCAGGCCCTCCTCGTCGACGAGGGCGAGGGCGGCGGCGAGCACCAGCGGGCGGCTCAGGCGCCGCCGCCTGTCGGGGGTGTCCGGACGGCCCATGTCCCGGCCTCCTCCGGGTGCAGGGATACGCCGTATATTTCTAAATTATCCCACTTATCCCACTGCGGTGTGCCGGGCCGGCACACGGAACTCTTCGGCGCCGAGGAGGTCGGGCGTGCCGCGGACCCTGCTGAGCATCGGTGTCGACGACCTCGACGCGACGCTCGGCCGGGTCAGGGCGAGGCCTGCCGCGGGGGCGATGGCGGCGGACGCGGTGTGGCCGGGGTGGACGTGGGCGACCCCCGTCGTAGCGCGTGGGTACCGCCCGGCTACTGGCAGAAGACTTCCCTCGCCGTGGCCGCGCCCTTGTTCCAGCCGTCCGTGAAGCCGGTGTTCGCCGAGGCGGGCGGGCGGGCGCCGCAGTCGGCGCGTACCGCGTCCCAGCCGGCGGTGAGCCCCGCCTTGTAGGTGGTGCCGGGTGCGGCCGTCGGCTCCGTGCCTCCGGTGCACGCGGTGGTGCGGCCTCCCTGCGTCACCGCGTACCGGTCGTCGGGCTTGTTCCCGATCCGGAAGGAGCCGCCGTCGGGGACGGCGAAGGTGGTCGTGCCGCCGCCCGGCGAGGACAGCTGGGCCGGGCCCTGCGTGAACCCGTCACCCGAGACGTCGACCCGGTCCGTCCCGTCGGCGGCGGACACGGCGCAGGTCACGGTGGGCGCTGCCGGGGCCGCCTGGGCGAAGGCCGTCGGCGCCACCGTGGCGAGGGCGGGGGTGCCCAGCGCGAGGAGGAGGGCGGCGGTGAGGCGGGCTCGTCGGTGCATGGTGCTCCTCCTTGTCGGAGCTCCGGTCCGGCCGGAGAGGGTCCGCGGCCGCTGCGCGAGGTCGAGGCCTGCGCCGGCGCGGACGCGGCGGCCCGGCGACGGCGGGCCCGTCCGGCCGGGGCTGAGGGCGCTCGGGCCGCCGGCCGGCCATGCCGTGACTCTTTTGCGGTGTCGCGCCGCGGTGACGAGCGGTCGTGGCGGCTCCATCGTCTCCCGCTCGGTCCGGCGTGTCGACCGGAAGGGAACGGGGCCGGACCGGAGCGGCTGCTCTCGGCGCAGGTGGTCCGCCACAGCACGACGAACGTGGCAGCGGCCCGGCGGGTCGCTGCCACGAGTGGCGCGTTCCGAACGCGCCGCCGCTTGAACGGCGGACGGCTCGGATATCACTCAGGCGTTGACGCAGGTGTTGCCGGCAGTCGGGTTGAGCACCCCGATGATGTTGATGGAGTTGCCGCACACGTTGATGGGGATGTGGACCGGGATCTGGACCACGTTCCCCGACAGGACGCCGGGCGAGCCCGCCGCGACGCCATTCGCGCCCGCGTCCGCGACGGCGACGCTCGCGCCGCCCAGGACCACACCCGCGGCCAGACAGGCGCCGACGACGATGGCACGAACCTTCATGTTGATCTCCCAACAGTGAGACGGAACGACCAGCCCATCCCACGGCATCGGCCGCCCCCAAGGCGGTCATTCGCCTGTTGGTGGGCGAGGCGCACGGACCCTGTCGGCGCGGGCGTGGCGTCAGCCGACCGGTCCGCGCCAGATGTTGTCGAAGGCGGCCTCGCTGATGGTGCGCCGCTGGCGTTCCGATGCCAGTTCCACCACCGCGTCGTAGACGGCGGCCAGCACGGCCGCGACGGCGTCGTCGGTGATGTCCGGGGCGTCCGCGGTCCGTTCGCCGTGGACGCCGGCGGCTTCCGCGAGGGCGGTGAGGGCGGCGTCCGGCGTGGCTCGCGGTTGTACCGTCCGATCGTGGGCGGGTGTTGCGGCCGGTACCGGGTTGCCCTTGCGGGCGAAGAGTCCGCGGCGGGACCTGGCGGCGAGTCGCCCCTCCGCTTCCAGCGCGTCCCGGTAGGCCGCGGCCAGGCCGCGGCCGCGGCGCCACAGCCAGTCGCTGAGCGCCTCGTACGGGGGTTCCCCGACGAGGGACGAGACCGCCTCGGCCAGGAGCGCGTCCTGCGGGGCCGGTTGGCTCGCCGGCACGATCCGGTCGCCGTCCAACCGGACGGCCCCGGTCCCGAGGAGGTCGATCACCTCGGCGCCCGCGAGTGCGAGCGAGAGATCGCCCTGCTCGGCGGCGGCACCCCCGGCCCCGCCGTCCAGTGCGACGATCAGCAGATCCCGTGCTGTGGTCATGTGGCCGCCGTCCCGTGCCTTCGCAGTGTGTACGGCCCCGCGTACGCGTCGGGGCCCGGGGTCGAGCCTACAAAGCGGGGGCGGGCGGCGCCGCCGGTTCCGGCCGTCCCGCGGCCGCCCCGGGCGGCGGGCGGGTGCGGGGGGCGGCCGACTACGCTGGTGGAAGGAGCTTCCCGGGAGGCCGGCATGGCGAGCCGCCACCACCGTTACCACCTGGATCAGGACGGTCACTCGATCACCGTCCTGCACGATCCGCGGCGCCGGCGTGCGGAGGTCTGGGTCGACGGGAGGACCGTCGCCGCTGCCCGCGCCCCGCGCCGCGGGGCCACCGTCCTCGAGGGTGAGGTCCCCACCGTCCCGCCCAGGCGCCTGGTCGTGCGGATCGCGCACCCCGACGCCGCCGACGACGTCCCGTTGTGCGTGCTGGAGACCGGCGGCGACCGCTACCTCATGCCCCATGTCGCTCTGACCCGGCAGGAGCGGTGGCCGGCGGAACGGACACCACCCGCCCGTACCCCCGGCGAGCTCTTCGCCCGGTGGAGGTCGCGGTACCGGCACCGCCGGAGCGGCGGCGACCGCCCCGGGGAGTGACGTACGGGGCACCGGATTCGGTCATGGTGTGCCGGCCGGCTCGCTGCGCCGGATCGGGAGCATGGTCTCCACCGGTTCGCCGCCCAGGTGGTCGAGGATCAACCGGTTGACCTGCTGGGGCTTCTCCAGTGGCGCCAGGTGCGAGGTTCCGGGTACCACCGCCAGTTGGGAGCGGGGGATCGCCCGGTACAGGGCGGCCGTGTGCTCGAGGGTCACCAGGTCGTCGTCGCCGGAGACGACCAGGGTGGGCGCGGTGATGCCGGCCAGGTCGCCGATGGTGAGCGTCGGTTGGGTGCGCCACATCTCGACCATCCGTTCCGCCAGTGCCGGCCAGTGCCCGGCGCCCTCGGGCGCCAGGGGCACGTACATCTCGCGGAAGAACGCCATGTCGGGACTGTCGGGGGTCATGCGGTCGAGTGCCGCCGGGTCGGCCCAGCACTCGGGGGAGGGGCGGAAGTTGGTGCCGATCACCACGAGCTTTCGGACCAGGTCGGGGCGGGCGAGGGCGACGAGCAGGGCGACTGTGCCGCCGTCGCTCCAGCCGACGAGGTGGGCCGGGGCGCCGACGACGGAGTCGAGGAAGGCGGCGGTGTCGTCGGCCATGTCCCGGTAGGTCAGCGGCCCCTCGACGTCGGGCGTGCGTCCGTGCCCGCGGCGCTCGGGCATGAACAGCCGGTACCGCTCCGCCAGATCGCCCCGCTGTGCGCCCCACGTCTCGATGGTGCAGAAGCCGCCGTGGAGCAGCAGCAGGGGGTCACCGGACCCGTCGGTCTCGTACCAGGTGGTGACCCCCGGAAGCTCGACGTAGTCGCCCATGGTCCCAGGCCCTCTCTGGAGGCGTCCCCACCAGTCTCCACCGCGGGCGCGAGCTCCGCGATCAGAGGCCCGCGGCCGGACGGGCGGGCCCGGCGTCGGCCGGCTCCGCCTTCGGGAACCGGCGCAGGGCCGCCGCGCCGAGAACCGCGTGCAGCGCGCTCGCGGTGACCGCGACGACGTGCAGGCCGGTCACGAAGGCCGCCTTGGCGCGCGCGGCGCCCGCCGCGCCGAGACCGGTGAGGTGGAGGGTCTCGTCGAGGGTGGGGGCCAGGCCGGGTCCTCGGAGGCGGAAGACGAGCACGGCCAGCGAACCGAGGAGGGCGATGCCGAGGGCGTTGCCGAGCTCGTTACTGGTCTCGGCGATGGCTCCGGCCGCGCCGGCCCGCTCCGCGGGGACGGCTCCGACCGCGGTGTCCGCGACCACCGCGAAGGAGATCCCGTAGCCGATCCCGGTGACGGCGGTGGAGACGACGTACCAGCCGGTGCCGCTGGTGGGGGTGACGGCGAGCAGGGCGAGCAGGCCGACGGCGATGGCGAAGTGGCCGGTGACCAGCACCGCCCGCTTGCCGATGCGGTCGACGAAGCCCGGGGCGACGACGGAGGTGACGGTGAGGACGGCGGCCCCGGGGAGCGCCAGCAGGGCGACGTGCAGCACGTCCAGGCCGAGGACGGACTGCAGGTGGATCCCGGCCAGGTAGTTCGTCGCGGACCAGGCGGCGAGCGGCAGCAGACCGGTGACGATGGCGAGGGTGAAGACGCGGTCCCGGAAGAGCGAGAAGTCGATCAGCGGGTGGACGAGCCGGCGCTGCCGGGCGGCGAACCGGACCAGCAGGACGGTGCCGGCGGCCATCGCGCCGAGCGGAAGGGCGGCGATCCCGTCGGCGGCGAGGTGCTTCAGGCCGTAGACGGTGAACAGCAGGCCGGCGGAGGAGGTGGCCACGCTGAGCGCGTCGACGCGTCCGGGGCGGGCGGGCGTGACCTCGCGGACGAGTCGTGGCGCGAGGAGCAGGAACAGGGCGATGACGGGCAGGTTGACCAGGAACACCGAGCCCCACCGGAACCGCTCCAGCAGCAGCCCGCCGACGACCGGTCCGATCGCGAACCCGGCCGCGAACGCCGCGGCGAAGACGCCGATGGCCCTGGCCCGGCGACGCGGGTCGGGGAACAGCTCGCTGACCACGGCCAGCGCCGAGGGCAGCAGGGTGGCGCCGGCGACCCCCATCAGGACCCGGCCCGCGATGAGCAGTCCGGGCGTCGGGGCGGAGGCGGCCGCGAGGGAGGCCAGTCCGAAGACGGCCGCGCCGGCCTTCAGCAGCCGCAGGCGTCCGTAGCGGTCGCCGAGGTTGCCGAAGGCGATCAGCAGGGAGCCCACGGCGAAGCCGTAGCCGTCGAGGATCCACAGTGCCTGGTCGGCGGTCGGCGCGAGGGCCCGGGAGATCCGCGGCATCGCCAGGAAGAGGATCGACCCGTCCATGGAGACCAGGAGGACCGGGCCGAGGACCACGAGCAGGCCGAGCCGGGCCCGGAGGTCCGGCCGCCCGGCGCCGGCCCTTTCCGTGCGCGTCCGCGTGGGCTTCCGGTGTCCGTGCGTCTTCTTCTCGGTCGTCGTCATGGACCCACGCTCGGTGGCGGTGGCCGACCCGGCCATCCCCCTGCCGTGGGTACACCCGCCAGGTACACCCTCGGCGTCCCCGGCGGCCCGGTCCACGGCCTACCGTCGGGTTCATGGAGAGCCTGGGAGCGTTTCTGAAGAACCGTCGGGACCGGATGACGCCCGGCGAGGCCGGGCTGCGCACGTACGGCACCTCCCGCCGCGTCCCCGGTCTCCGGCGGGAGGAGCTGGCCCAGCTCGCGGGGGTCAGCGCCGGCTACTACACGCGGCTGGAGCAGGGGCTGGCCGAGTCGGCCTCCGAGCAGGTGCTGGACGCGCTGGCGCGGGTGCTGCGGCTGGACGAGGTGGAGAGCGCCCACCTGCGCAACCTCGCCCGTCGGCCCGGCCGTTCCTGCCTGAGCGAGCCCCCGGACGAGACGCCGCACGAGCGCGTGGTCGCCCTCCTCGCCGCCCTGGACGAGGCGACGCCCGCGGTGCTCCTCGGCCGCCGCGGGGACGTCCTGGGGTGGAACCGCGCCGGTCACGCCCTGCTGGGCGAAGGGTTCGCGTTCGAGGACCCGGAGGACCGGGAGCGGCGGCCGTCCGTGCCGAGGGCGTTCTTCCTGGACCCGTCCGCGCGGGAGTTCTACCGCAACTGGTCCGAGCTGGCCGAGATCCACGTCGGCTACCTGCGGCTCACCGCCGGCCGCCACCCGACCGACGCGCGGCTCGCGTCCCTGCTCGGCGAGATCATGATGGGCAGCGACGCGTTCGCGGGGCTGTGGGCCGAGGGGGACGTCCGCGACTGCACCACGGCCGCGATGCACCTGCTGCACCCGGCGGTCGGCGCCCTGAGCGTCACCTACCAGGTGTGGCTCCAGCCCGACAGCCTCGACCACCGCCTGGAGTTCTACACCCCGAACGACGCCGGATCCGCCGAGGCCCTGCGCAGGCTGCTCCCGCGGGGCTCCGGACGGGGGTGAGCCGCGCAAGGCCGCAGGTCGCCGGGGGTGCTCGGGCGCCCGGGGGGCTCGGGTGCCCGGGGTGCTCGGGTGCCGGAGGTGCTCGGGTGCCGGGGGCTGTCACACGGCTGTGACGCGGACCCGACGATTCCACCCCACAAGATCATTAATCTTGCTCATGCAGCCAACGGCCCGAACTCGACGGACTCCACCGCAAGAGACCACGGCATACGGCGCTCCTCACACACCTCCCACGCATCAAGGAGTCGTCATGCGCACCACCCTCCGCGCCACCACCACCGCGGCCCTCGCCCTCGCCCTCGCCGGCGCGGCGATCGCCACCCCCACCGCGGCCTTCGCGGCCTCTGCCCCGGCGCAGGAAGCCTCCCCCGCGCGCACCCTGGTGGTCGCCGAGAAGTGCATCGTGAGCAAGGTCGTCCCGTCCGTGTCCGCCGGCCGGACGGTCAAGCTGACCAACAGCGCCCACACGGGTGCCGTGGCCCAGCTGCGCGACGAGCAGGGCAAGGTCCTGAACACCGTCGACCAGAGCAAGCCGGTCGACCAGGCCGCCGGCCTGCGCATCGACGGTGTGCTGTCCAGCGCTCCCGTCTTCAGGCAGCGCGCCGGGGGCGGCGACGCGCCGTGGACCGCCACCGCGTTCCCGCTGCTGCCGAAGGAGTGCAACACCGCGGGCCGGCTCCACTCCACGACCACGTACGGCGGCCTGACCGTCAAGACCTACAAGGCCGGTCCGCAGGCCTTCAGCTCGCACGTCGTCGAGAACGGCAAGCGCGTCGGCTTCCTGCGCCCGGGACACACCGCGTACCAGGACGTCCGCAAGGTCGGTCAGCGCTACGTGCGCCTCACGATCGACGGCGAGGTCCACAGCTGGACCGGCGCCACCACCACCTCCCCGAAGCTCGGCGTCTACGGGGTCGTGGGCGGCACGAAGGTCCGCCTGGTGAAGAAGGACGGGCTGTACGGCGTGCAGATGACCTCGCGCGGCAGCTGGAGCAACTGGACCTACTTCGCGAAGGGCAAGTCGGTGATCCTCCAGGACGACAACACCATCGTCGTCCTGAACGCGAACGGCACCCTGTCGAACTTCGTCCAGGGCGCCGCCCGGCACACCGCCCCGGTCTGGCAGCACGCCTGACCGGCCGCCGGCCGCCGGCCCGGCGGAGCGTGACGGACCGTGAACGGCGTTCCGTACGCGGCGCACCGCCGGGCGACCGTCCCGTCCCGCGCCACCAACGGCCCACCCCGGCACGGGAGTCGGCGCGACCCGGCCCCTCCTCTGTCAGCGGCACGACGTACGCTGCACGGACGGAAGTGGGGGGCCGTTCACGCACGGACGCGTGTTCCCGGTCACATTCCCCCACGGCTCGTTCCCGAGGGGGGATCTTGACTACACCACAGCGCGGACGCCTGCGCCTGCTGGCGGCCGGTGGCGTACTGGCCCTGGCCGCCGGCGCCCTCGCCGCCGCCCCGAGCACCGCGGCCCCGCAGCACCCCGCGCCCGGCTCCGCCGTGGCGCGGCCCGCGCCCGCCCCGGTCCCGCAGCCGTCCTCCGGTGCCGGAGCGCGGCGCGCCGCCGAGCACCCGACCGTGGTCATGCCCGGACGGGCCGCGCCGTCCGCGCGGGTGGCCGCCGCCGCCAAGCCGCGGCACGACGTCGACGGCGACGGCATCAGTGACATGATCGTCATGGAGTACGACCAGCACACGGCCGTCTACCTGTCGTCGGCCAAGGCGTGGAGCGACTACGCGATCCACAAGACCGACCCCTCGGCCTCGTTCAAGGACCTGCTGCCGGTGGGCGACGTGGGCGGCACGACCAGGCCCGAGCTGCTCTCCCTCTCCTTCGACGGCGTTCTCACGCTCTACGAGGCCGGCCTGAAGTCCACTTCGGCGCCGCTGTGGTCCGGCCGCGGCTGGCAGACGTACAACCGCGTCGTCGCCACCGGCGACATCACCGGGGACCGGCGGCCCGACCTGCTGGCCCGCGACCACACGGGCGGCCTGTACCTGTACACGGGGACGGGCACGGTCGGCAAGCCGTTCGACACGCGGGTCAAGGTCGGATCCGGCTGGGGGATCTACGACCAGCTCGTCGGCGCGAACGACGTCGACGGCGACGGCATCGGCGACGTCTTCACCCGCACCCTGACCGGCGAGCTGTGGTTCCACAAGGGTTCCGGCAGCGCCACCGCGCCGCTCAAGCCCCGCGTGAAGGTCGGCTCCGGCTGGAACACGTACAACATGATCACCGGCTCGGACGACGGTGACGGCGACGGCCTGGGCGACCTGCTCGCCCGGAACCGCGACGGCCTGCAGTACTGGTACAAGTCGGTCGGCGGCGGCCGGTTCGCCGCACGCGCGTACTTCGGCAGCGGCTACGAACGCAACGAGTTCGTCGTCGGCGCGGGCACGACGCAGCTCTACGGCAAGGGTCAGAACCTCATGACCCAGACCAACAACACCCTGGCCAAGTACTACGCCCTGGCCAACGGCGACTACCTGTCGCCCCCGGTCAACGCCGGCACCGAGACGCCCGGGTCCCGCAACACGTACGCCACCGGTCTCAACAGCCACAACCACGCCGGCTACGTGCAGAACATCGGCAGCGACCTGTACATCCGCGGCCAGAAGGTCAGCACGACCTGGAACTACGACATGATGGTCGGCCCCGGCGACCTCACCGGTGACGGCAAGGGCGACCTGATCAGCCGCGACTCCGCCGGCGGCCTGTGGCTGCACCCCGGCGACGGGGCGGTGTACACCAAGCTCGGCGCGCGCATCAAGGTCGGCGCCAACTGGAACATCTACAACGCGGTCGTCGGCGCCGGCGACTACTCGGGCGACGGGCGCCCCGACCTGCTCGCCCGCGACACCTCCGGCCGGCTGTTCCTCTACAAGGGCACGGGCACGTCCACCGCGCCGTTCGCCGCCCGGGAGCAGATCGCGACCGGCTGGGGCATCTACGACATGCTGGTCGTGCCGGGTGACATCGACGGCGACAGCAAGGGCGACGTACTCGCGCGCGTCGCCAACGGCGACATGTACCTGTACACCTCGACGGGCAACGCCGGGACCGGGACGTTCGCCGCCCGGGTGAAGTTCGGCACCGGCTGGAACATCTACAAGAACATGCTCTGAGCTCCGCCGGAACGGCGCGGCGGGGGCGGTGGTCGCCCTGGTGCCGGGCGGCCGCCGCCTTCACCTGGCGGCGGTGGTTGCGAGGAGGGCCAGGCCGGCCGGGCTGATGCTGTGCCGGACGTGCTTGTGGTCGCGGACGACCGACGTCAGCCCGGCCCGGCGCAGCACGGTCGCGTGCTCGCTGGCGCTGGCCAGGGAGGTCCTCGTGTGCGCGGCGAGCTGGGTGGTCGTGCACAGGGCGTGCTCGGCGATCGCGCTGAGCACGGTGGCCCTGGTACGGCCGAGGAGGGCGATCAGGGGCTGGGGGACGGCGGCGCCGTGCGGGGGGCCGGTGGGGTCCGCCCAGATCGTGCTCGCGGCGGCGAGGTCGCGCAACGCGGGGTAGATCAGCAGGATCTGCCGGCCGTGGGGGCGGGCGAAGGGCTGGGGTACCGGGCCGCAGAAGACGGAGGGCGCCAGGACCAGGTCCCGGCCGGCCATGTGTACGTCGGAGCTTTTCTGCCAGGGCCGGTATCCGGGGACTTCGAGCACGGGTGCCCGCCACCGGACCAGCGGCTGGAGGCGGCCGAGGAAGGCGGCCAGGCCGTCGTGGGCGACGAGCTGCCCGAAGAGCACGGCCTCGGCCCGTAAGTGGTGGTGGATCCGGTCCCAGTACGGGGCCACGGCCACCTCGTGGCAGTGCTCCAGCGCCCGGGCCAGCCGATCGGCCGCCTCACGGTCGCGCTCCAGGACCCGGCCCAGCCAGGGGGCGCGGCGCGTCGCCATGCCCGGGTGGAACGTGAACTCCTCGTACAACTGCCGGTGCGGGACGGCGCGCAGGCGGTCCATGGCCTCGTCGATGCCGTCCGCGGGGCCGGTCAGGCTGAACAGGTCGACCATGCCTCCGGGCGGTGCGGGGGCCAGGAAGCGGGCGAGGTCCCGGCCGTCGGCCCGGACGCGGGGGCCGGACCGGGCGCGCCAGTTGCCGAACACGGCCCGGCGGTCGTGCTCCTGCAGGTTACGCAGGGCCAGTTCCGTCTCGGCGAGCGGCCCAAGGCTGGTGATGCGGACCCGGGCCAGGTCGGCGGTGGTGAAGTGAAGGCGAAGCACGAGCCCCCCTCGTACGCGTCGCGCTCACGGACATCGGCGCTGCGATCCTCCCGCCGGCCCTCGCTTCGGGCCAGACCGAAACGAGTCGACGTGCCGGGGGCGGGGCGGCGAGGCTGATCGGGCGGGCGCAGCGCTCGTATTCCCATCACCAGCACCGATCACAGGAGGATCCATGCGTCTTCGCAGCGCCCTCGTCGCGGTGGCCCTCGGGGCAACGGCGGCAGCCGGGGCCGTGGCCGTGCCCGCGCAGGCGGCCCCGGCCGGGGAGTCCGCCGTCACGTGCGGGAACGCGTACTGGCCGCACGAGAACGTGGACAGCGGTTCCGGCAGGGTCACCAAGTCCGGCAGTGCCGCGGTCCACACGGGCCCGTACGGAGCCTGCACCACCGTGGGGTACGTGTCCCAGGACGCCCGCGTCTCCTACGACTGCTACGTGGTGAACGACTACGGCAACAGGTGGACCTGGATCCGCGACGCCGCCGGATCCAGCCTCGGGTGGATCTACGGCGCCTACCTCAGCAACGGCGGCGCCACGACCCGCTGCCCCTGACCGGCCCCCGCCGCACCCGGGCGCCCCGGCCGTCAGGGCCGGGGCGCCCGGTCACGCGGAGCCCGCCGGGAGCCGGGCGCGTCAGTGGTCGGGGCGGTGCAGGCCCAGTCGGGGTCGCAGTGTGAGGCGGAGGCCGCCGACCGACTGGGCGGGCGTGGTGGGCCAGGGGGTCATGCGGCTGGCGCCGTGGCCGCCGAGGCCTGCCCGGCTGTGGCCGGGGAGGGGCTCGCGCAGGGCGGTGAAGAGGTGCGTGAGGGCGTCGCCGCGGGTGTCGTGGAGGTCTTCGACGCCGGTGACGATGTTGAGGAAGGACTCGTGCAGGCGCAGGGGCTTCTGGTCGCGGTGGCTGAGTCGCTGGGCGCGGCGGAAGTGCGCGTCGCGGCCCTGGTGGATGTCGTAGAAGGCGCCGACGAGGACGAGGAGACGTTCGTAGGCGTGGCGGTAGGCGCCCTGGTAGAAGGCGGTGGCCTCGGTTTCGGTGGCGTCGTCGTGGAGGGTGGCGGCGATGGAGGCGGCGGCGAGCAGGCCGCTGTACATGGCGAGGTGGACGCCGGTGGAGAGCAGGGGGTCGAGGAAGCAGGCGGCGTCGCCGGCGGCGAACCAGCCCGGTCCGCAGAACCGTTCGGCCGTGTAGGAGTAGTCGCTCTCCACGCGGAGGCCGGCGGTCCGTACGGCGTCGGCGAGGAGTCGGGCGAGGGCCGGGGTACGGGCCAGCCGGTCCGCGTACAGGGCCTCGGTGGAGCCGAGTTCGTGGCGGGAACGGGCGAAGGAGTGCTTGTCGGTGACCAGGCCGACGCTGAGGGTGCCGTCGTGCAGGGGGATCGCCCAGAACCAGCCGTGGTCCGGCAGGGAGTGCAGGCGGATCGCTCCTTCGGGGGCGCCCGGGGCGGGTTCGGCGCCCTGCCAGTACGTCCAGGTGGCGACGTTGCGGAACGCGTCGTGGAAGCGGCGCGTGCGGAAGTGGCGTGCGGTGAGCAGGCCGGCGCGGCCGGAGGCGTCCACCAGGTGGCGGAAGGACGTGCTGCCCTCGTGGCCGTCCGGTGACGTCCAGGCGGCGGAACGGGCCCGGCCGTCGTGGAAGTCGACCGTGCGGACCGCGGTCTCCTCGTGGACCCGTACGCCCTGCGCCCGGGCGTGGTCGAGGAGCGCGTGGTCGAAGTCGGCGCGGACGACCTGGAAGCTGTAGGGGGCGTCGGGGCCGATGCCGTCGAAGGTGAGGTGCCACTGCTGGCCGCCCCAGTCGTAGTAGGCGCCCTGCTTGCGGACGTAACCGCGGTCTTCGATGGACTGGCGGGCGCCGAGCAGGTCGAGGAGGGGCAGGAGGGAGGGCAGGAGGGACTCCCCGATGTGGTAGCGGGGGAAACGGGCCTTTTCCAGCAGGGTGACGGCGAAGCCCTCGCGGGCCAGCAGGGCGGCCGCGGTGGTGCCGGCCGGGCCGCCGCCGATCACCAGCACGTCCGTTTCCGGGACCGGCCGTTCGTCGTGCATGGGACCTCCTGGGTTCAGGGGCGCGGCATGACGGTGCCAGTGAACAGGGCGGTCCCGGCTTCAGGAAGACCGCCGGAAGATCCGGTCCAGCGGGGAAGTGGGCCGCGGCGTACCGGAGCCGGCGGCGGAGGAGGTGTTCCGGACCCCCGATCGGGACGAATGGCACCCGGCCGCCATGGAGTTCTTCACCTCCACCGACCCGGCCGCGCCGGGGAACCGGACCCTTGGGCGCGTCTGATCCGGGACGGTGGTCGGCCCGGCCCCGTCACGCGCCGGTGGCGGCCAGGGCGTCGAGGGATTCGGGGACGGTCTGGCCGCCGTCGACGGTGAGTGTCTGGCCGGTGATGAACGCGGCCTCGTCGGAGGCGAGGAAGCCCACGGCGTGGGCGACGTCCGTGGTCTCGCCCAGCCTGCCCAGCGGGATGGAGGCCGCCATCCGGCGCAGGTAGTCCTCCCCCAGCTCCTCCAGGCCCTCGGTGCGGACGTTGCCCGGCAGCACGGCGTTGACCGTGATGCCGAGCGGGGCCAGTTCCAGGGCTGCGCCGCGCAGGAATCCGAGCTGGCCGGCCTTGCTGGCCCCGTAGTGGGACCAGCCGGTGTACCCGGTGGTGGGGCCGGTGATGGAGGAGGTGAGGACGATCCGGCCCCGGCCGGCGCGTTCCATGGCGGGCAGGCAGGCGCGGACGGCGAGGATGCAGCCGCGGAGGTTGACCGCCAGGACCTCGTCGACGTCGGCGGCGGTCATCTCGCGGAGCGGCTTCTCGGGGAAGATCCCCGCGTTCGCGCAGAGGACGTCGACGTGTCCGTGGTGCCGCTCGGCCTCGGCGGCCATTTCCTCGACCGCGTGCGGATCGCGGAGGTCCACGGCGCATCCGGCGACGCGTCCGCCGGTGGACCGGGCGAGGCCTGCGGCGACCTGGCGGGCCACCGTCCCGTCCCGCCCGGTCAGGAGGACGGCCGCGCCGCGGCGGGCGAAGAGTTCGGCGATGCCCCGTCCGATGCCGCGCGTTCCGCCGGTGACGACGACGGACCGGTCCTGCCAGGGGGTGGTGCGGTGCATGGCTCGCCTGCCTCGTGGTACGGGCCGTGTCAACGCGGCCGGGCGCGGCCGCGGCCGCTCACCGTAGCCGAAGCGCCTGCGGGGGTGGCCGGCGAGCGGATGCGTCCCCAGGCGGTGGGGAGCGGGCCCGGCGCAGGTGGGGCGGGGTGCACCCTGTCGCCGGGCGTCTGCGGCGGGCGGGTCCCGGTTCACCTGGACGGGCGGCGGCCGGCTCGGGGACCGGGGCACCCGGACCGGAACCGGGAGGACGGGCCTGCCCTCCGGGCCGTGGTCCACGGGCCGCGGACCACGCGGGCGTAGGGCGAAAGGGCGAAAGGTTGTACGGGGAACGTCTTTTTTTCTGGAGATCAGGAGGGATAGCCTCCACTACGTTGCGCGGGGCTCCCCGCGCCGGCACGCCTCTGCGGCGGCGTCCGGGCAGCGTCGGTGGTACGACCGTCCGGCCGTCGCCAGTGTCACGAGACCGCACACCGTCCCAGGAGGGACCTTGACTTTCCTGCCCATCCGGCGCACCGACCGGGTGGCCGCATGCACGGCCCTCGCCCTCAGCGCCGGACTCGTGTCGGCTGTCCCCGCGATCGCCGCGGAGTCTCCTCAGCCTTCCGCCCAGTCCACCGTCCGGGCCAAGGCCCGCTTCGACCTCGACGGTGACGGCCGCAGCGAGCGGCTGACCCGCTCGGCCGTGACCGGGAAGCTGACGGTCGTCGCGTCCGGCACGGGCACCGCCTCGGCGTTCACCATCGGCGCCGACGACCTGCGCGGTGCCTCCGCCAAGGAGATCCTGCCGGCGGACAACCTGTGGGGCACCGCGGCCCCGGACCTGCTGACGCTGCACTCCGACGGCACGCTCAACCTGCACGCCACCGTGAGCCCCACCGCCACCGACAAGGCGCTGGTGTGGCAAGGAAGCGGATGGCAGATCTACAACAAGGTCCTCGCCCCCGGTGATCTGACCCGGGACGGCCGCCAGGACCTGCTGGCCCGGACGCCCGACGGCTCCCTCTACCTGTACGCCGGCAAGGGAACCGTCGACTCCGCCGGCCCGTTCAAGACGCGCGTCAAGGTCGGCGGCGGCTGGAACATCTACGACCAGATCGTCGCCACCAACGACCTCGACGGCGACACCGTCGCCGACCTGGTGGCGAAGACCCTCGCCGGCGACCTGTACTTCTACAAGGGCACCGGTTCCGCCACCGCCCCGTTCCAGACCCGCGTCAAGGTCGGCAGCGGCTGGAACATCTACAACCAGATCATCGGCACCGACGACGTCAACGACGACGGCAAGGCCGACCTGACGGCCCGTGCCCACTCCGGCGCGTACTACAAGTACCTCTCGGTCGGCGGCGGCAAGTTCGCCACCCGTTCCTACGAGCGCGGCGGCGGTCAGTACACCGCCCAGCACGTCAACCAGGGAGGTGTCCCCGACTACGGCAAGCACGGCCTGTTCACCGTCGACAAGGCGGGCACCGCGTCCAACCACGCCACCCTGGCCAACGGCACCCTGGCCGCGGCCAAGCAGTACGGGACCGCCGGCTCGTACGGGTACCACTGGAGCATGGGCAACGGATCGGCCCTCGACCAGACCGACCGCGCCAACCTGCTGGTCGCCACCAACCCGGGCTTCGTCAGCGAGCGCGACGGGGTGGGCCACATGATCTCCTCCAGCGGGGCCTTCTACCAGTACTACGAGAGGGTCGCTCCCGGCGACGTCACCGGTGACGGCAAGGGCGACGTCCTGGGCCTGGACGGCTGGGGCAACCTGTTCCTCCACGCGGGCGTGAAGGGCGGATCCGGGCCCCAGGTGGGAGCCGCGGTGAAGGTCGGCACCGGCTGGCCGCTGGACAAGCTGACCGGTGCCGGTGACGTCACCGGCGACGGCCGTCCCGACCTGATCTCCCGCGACGGCGACCGCCTCTACGTCCACCCCGGCACCGGCTCGGCCGCCGCCCCCTTCGCCGCCCGCGTCCTGGTCGGCGCCGGCTGGGGCGTGTACGCGCACCTCGCGGCCCCGGGTGACATCAACGGCGACGGCCGCGCCGACCTGGTCGCCGTCACCACCGCCGGCGACGTCTACCGCTACACCGCCACCGGCCTGAGCGGCACGTCCACGTTCGCGGCGCGCACGAAGATCGCGACGGGCTGGCTGTACGACCACGTCAGCTGACGTCCCGGCCGACAGGGCAGGGTGGTGCTCCGGCACCGCCCTGCCCTCTTCGTTCCGGTCGCGGAGCACCGGCGGCGCCAACTGGGCGGTGTGGGCGGGCACATGGGCCGGGTCGGCGTTCGCACGGCCAGGCGCGGTGGGTTAGGTTCCCGTCGTGACTGACGATCGCGGACGACTGCTGGCCGGCCGGTACCGGCTTGCCGAACTGCTCGGCCAGGGCGGCATGGGGACCGTCTGGCGGGCCCACGACGAGCAACTCGGCCGGGAGGTCGCCCTCAAGGAGCTCCGGCTCCCCGGCGAGCTCGACGCCTCCCGGCGGGAGGCGTGGATCGGCCGCCTGGACCGCGAGGCGCGCGCGGCCGCCAGGCTGAAGCACCCGGGGGTCATCACCGTCCACGACCGGATAGCGGGCGACGACGGCCGCCCGTGGATCGTGATGGAACTCGTCGACGGGCGCTCCCTGGACGACGTGATCAAGCAGGACGGTCCGCTTCCGCCGGCCCGCGTGGCCAGGATCGGCCGGCAGATCCTGGAGGCGTTGCGCGCCGTGCACGCCACGGGCGTCACCCACCGGGACATCAAGCCCGCCAACGTGCTGCTCGAAGGCGACCGGGTGGTGCTGACCGACTTCGGGATCGCCGCCGTGGAGGGCGAGCCCGGTCTGACCCGGTCGGGGGCCCTCATGGGCACCCCGGTCTACATGTCCCCCGAGCAGGTGCGCGGTCTCCCGGCGACCGCCGAATCGGACCTGTGGTCCCTGGGTGCGACGCTGTTCACGGCGGTGGAGGGACACCCTCCGTTCGGCGGTTCGGGTTCCGGTTCCGGTTCGTGGGCGGTCTTCGTCGCCGTCGCCACGGAGGAGCCCGCCGCCGCCGTCCGCGCCGGGGAGCTGGCCCCCGTGCTGGCGGGCCTCCTCCGCAAGGATCCGGCGCAGCGCCTCACCGCCGAGCAGGCGTACGAGATGCTCGCCGGGCCGGCGGGCGAAGCGGAGCCCGCCGGGCCGGACGCCGCGCCGACGTCCGCGTCCACGCTGCGGCTGGGCGCCGGGCCCGCGACGGGACGGCCGACCCCGGCGGGGCCCGGTCCCGCGCGTGGCGGCCGGCGGCGGGGGTTATGGCTGGGGGTGCCGGCGGCGGCCGTCGTGGCCGCCCTGCTCGCGATGCCGTGGTGGTTGCCGGAGTCCGGTTCCGGTGGCGGCGACGGGGGCCGCAGCGGTGCGACCGGCTCGACGGCGCCCACCCGGCACTCCCCGTCCGGGTCCCCGTCCCCGTCCCCGTCCCCCTTCCCGTCCTCGTCCCCGTCCACCGCGGCACCCGTCACGGCCGGTCCGTCCGTCCCCGAACGCAGCGCCGGCCGCACCCCCTCCCCCACGCACACGCCGCTCGACCGCCAGGCCGTCGAGCGGGTCTTCGCGCTCTACATGAACGGTCTGGCCGACCACGACATGACCTCGCTGCGCCGGGGCACCTGCCCGCGGCTGCGCTCGGGACTGCTCGGGTTCGCCCTCAACGGCTACTTCGTGCACCGCTGGGAACTCCAGCCCTACGAGATCCCCGCGGACATGGACGAGCTCAGCGTGGAAGCGAAGATCACCCGACGGGACCCCGAGACCGGGGAACTCGCGGGCGACGTCCTCAACCAGTGGATCATCGAACGGGACGCGGACCAGCAGTACTACGTGTGCGGCTGGCTCAACGAGGAGTGACCCGCCCGGTCCTGACAGGCGACGGTGCGTCAGCCCGCGGTGCGTCGCGCCGCGTTCTCCTGCCACTCGCGGCCGATCGACCGCATCAGGGCCGGGTACACGCCCAGGTAGCGGAAGGGTTTGATGCCGAGCATGTACAGGGACCCGAGGCGGCCGTTGGGCTTGACCAGGACGGCCATCTGGCCGCGGTAGCCGCCGCTCCCGTCCGGTACCCAGCCGATGTGCATCACCCCGTGCATGGTCTTGTTGGCGTACTCCGCGGCCCACTCCCGGTCCGTCTGGAAGACCGACGTGAAGGGCGCCGCGCTGACGTCCGGGCCCCGCGGGCCGTCGCGGAGGTCGTCCGGGAGCCGGTCGCGCAGCGTCGCGACCCGGCCGCCGAGGCCGCCGTCCGGGCCGTCCCAGCCCAGGAGCGCGCCGAGCTTCCAGCGCACCGCGAACAGGAAGCGGCCCACGAGGTTGCCGCCGTCGGGGCCGCCCTCGCCCTCCGCCATCTGCCGGACCAGGTGCCGCAGGTCGTCGGGGCCGCCCGGGGTGGGCAGCGCCCACAGGTCCTCGAGCCGGAAGTCCGGGGCCAGTTCGTGGATCCGCCAGGGGCGGGACGTGTGGTCGGTGGCGGGGAGGCGCAGGCCGTTCATCACGGACTCCGATCTATACGGTGGCGTATAGACGGATCATAGCCCCGGATATACGGCTCCGTATACTGGCCCCCTGATGTGAGGAGGAATACCGCATGGGGACGATCCGTACGCCGCGGGACAGGTGGATCGACGAGGGGCTGCGCGCGCTCGCCCGCGGCGGCCCCGAGGCCGTCCGCGTCGAGGTGCTCGCCCAGCGACTCGGCGTCACCAAGGGCGGTTTCTACGGGTACTTCCGCAACCGGGCGGCCCTGCTGGAGGAGATGCTCGACACCTGGGAGCGCGGGGTCGCCCAGGACGTCATCGAGCGGATCGAACGGGACGGGGGCGACGCCCGGGAGCGGCTCGGACGTCTCTTCGACTTCGTCGGGTCGGCCGAGACGCCCGTGACCGATGCCGGGGTCGAGCTGGCCGTCCGGGACTGGGCGCGGCGTGACGAAGGCGTGGCCGACCGGCTCCGCCGCGCCGACAACCGCCGCATGGACTACCTGCGCCGGCTCTACGGGGCCTTCTGCCCCGACGAGGGCGATGTCGAGGCGCGCTGCCTGATCACCTTCTCCCTGCGCATCGGCGACCACCTGATCGCGGCCGACAACGGCCCGCGCAGCCGCGCGGACGTCCTCGCCGCGGTGAGGGAGCGGTTGCTGGCCTGAGCGTCCGCCTCCACCCGGCGCCGGGCCGGCCCGGGCCGCCCCCGACAACGCCGGGAGATCTCCATACATCGCGGGCGGCCGGTTTTCGTGCCTTCCACCAGTACGAACTCGGTTTGATCAAGGAAGAGACTTCCCCCAAGGGCCGCGGCTCATCGTGAGGGCCGACGCCACAAATCGAGGAGAACACCACGATGAGTGGTCAGTTGTACGACGGCATCGGTGAAGCCTTCGAGGGCTTCA
Organism: Streptomyces sp. NPDC012888; assembly: GCF_042900645.1. Lineage (NCBI taxonomy): Bacteria > Bacillati > Actinomycetota > Actinomycetes > Kitasatosporales > Streptomycetaceae > Streptomyces > Streptomyces sp. NPDC012888. Next base: position 223,811 of record NZ_JBIBBM010000012.1, read on the forward strand.
AGACCCTGCCCGTCATCCGCTACGCCGAAGTCCCGGGCTTCCTCGCCCTGGTCGGCGACGTCACCGGCAAGTCGGTGCTCGACATCGCCTGCGGTACCGGCTTCTACAGCCGCGAGCTCAAGCGCCGGGGCGCCTCCCGCGTCCTCGGGTTCGACATCTCCCCTGCGATGGTCGAAGCCGCCGCCGCCGGCGAGCAGGCGGAGCCCCTCGGCATCGACTACGAGGTCGGCGACACCGCCACGCTGCGGACCTTCGACGAGCCGTTCGACGTCGCCGTGGCCGTCCAGGCGTTCAACTACGCGAAGGACGTGGCCGAGATCGAGCAGATGATGCGCAACATCCGCCGCAGCCTCGTCGACGGCGGCTCGTTCTTCCTCTTCGCGCAGGAGCCGGACTACGACTTCGGCGGCCCGTCGCTGGCCAAGTACGGGTTCCTGCTCGAATCCACCGGCAAGGACAACGAGATCGGCACGGGGATCCGGCTGACGGCCCTGCTGGAACCGCCGGTGTCCTTCGAGGCGACCACGCCGTCGAGGAAGACGTACGAGCAGACGCTGACGGCGGCCGGGTTCACCGGGATCGAGTGGGTCCCGCTGGGCGTCTCCCAGGCCGGCGTGGAGGAGTTCGGCGAGGCGTTCTGGGAGGAGTACCACGCGAACCCGCCGCTGACGATGATCCGCTGCACCGCCTGAGCGACGGGCCCTGTTCCCGGACCGGCTGCTGAGACGGGACCGCCCGGGTCGGTTCCGCGGGCCGACGGCGGGTAGCCGAACGGTGCAGGCAGCCGCCGACCGGAGACAGGGAGAAGCAATGATCACTCAGGAGCAGCTGACGGCCACGGCCGGGATCGCGGCGTTCACGGACCAGGGTCAGCGCCTGGGCTCGGTCGAGTACGTCCTGGTGGACGACACCACCGGCAGGCCCGAGTGGGCCCGCGTCACCGACCCGGCCTCCGGCCTGGGCGGTGTCTTCGTCCCGCTGCGGCACGCGCTGCTGGACGGGCACCGCCTCACCCTGCCGTACGCCGTCTCGCTGATCGAGCGGGCTCCGTGCGCGGCGCTGGACTGCGGCAGCGTCCTGTCGGTGCAGGAGGAGCAGCGGCTGTTCGCCCACTACGGGCTGCGGTCGGCGCGGGACGAGGTCAACGCGGAGAGCGGCTCGGGCTGGGCCGGGATGGACCGGGCCGCCGCCATCAAGGAGGGCACGGCGGGCCGGGAGGCCCAGGCCTCCCGGCTCCGGACGGTGCGGCCCGGGCGCTGAGCAGCCGCACCGGCCACCGCCGCACCGCCCACCGCCGCACCGGCCCACCGCCCAGTGCCCGGTGCTCACCGCCGCACCGCCCGGTGCCACCGTCACGGCCCCGGGCGCGCGGCACCGGCGCCGGGTTCCCGTTCCGGGAGGTAGGGGCCGAAGTGGTCGGCCACGAGCTCCGCGATCGCGTCCGCGTCGCGGGACCCGTCGATCTCGATCACGCGGATGCCGAGCCGGTGGGCCGTGCGGACGGCGTCCTCGGCGACGAGCCGGTCCCGGGCCAGTCGGTTGGCCTGCGCCCGGGCGGGGTCGCTGAAGGGGTGTCCGAGCGAGGCGGCCCGGGGCAGTTCGCGGGCCTGCCGTTCGCGGAAGCCGGGCGTGGGCACCATCACGATCATCCGGCGCGGCGAATCTGCGACGGGCGCGACGAGCTCCGGCCGGAGCCCCCAGCCCTCGGCGATGACCGGCCGGCCGGAGACGAGTGCGCGCAGGTCGTCGAGGGCCCACTGGAACCGCACCGGGAAGCCGGCCAGTGTCCCGGCGGCCATCCGTTCCGGGGTGGTGTGGACCCACACCTCGTCCGGGTCGGGCTCGGTGACGGGCTCGCCGAGGGCGAGGCGGCGGGCGATCCTGCGGTCGTTGTGAGCGCGGGCGTCGTGGTAGTCGTAGTGGTACGCGGTGACGCCGTACCGGACGGCCAGCAGCCGGGCGACGGTCGACTTGCCGGCCCATTGGCCGCCGCCGATCCACAGCGCGCGGCGCAGCGTGCCGAAGGGGTCCCAGACCTCGCCTTCGGCGGATGAGCCGTGCGTCCGGTCGTTTTGCGCCATGTTCGAACTCCCTTCGGGTGTACGCCAGTTGTTAACCCGGGATTCGCCGGTGCGTGCGTGAATGGCCGGCCGGGTGGTGCATGGTGCCACCCTCAGGGTGGGGCACGCGAACGGCTGGGGGGCTGGCGTGGTCGTCGGGGAAAGACCTGTCGTCGAGGAGCCGCGCCTCGTCGTCCGCGGACGGGCGTCCGGCGCGTGGTCGCGGCGCGGCCTGCTGCTGTTCTTCCTGCCCGCGCTGGCCACCCTCCTGACGGGGCTCACGGCGCTCGCCGTGTCGGGCAACCTGCTGCTGCCCTTCGAACGGATCCTCGTCCTCGAAGGGAAGATGGCCTCCAAACGGGACTTCTTCGAGGACGAGGAGGTCCAGCGCATCCTGCTGAGGCACCGCATCAAGGTCCACATCACCAGTACCGGCTCGCGCGAGGTCGCCCTGCGCGACCTCGCCGCCTTCGACTTCGTCTTCCCCTCCGGCCAGCCGGCCGGCGATCTGATCACCGGAATGCGTTCGACGGCCGGGCAGTACGCCAAGGTCCACCGCCCCTTCGTGAGCCCCATCGTGCTGGCGACCTACCGGCAGTACGCCGAGACCCTGCACGACGCGGGCATCGCCACCCCGCTGCCCGCCGAGGGCCCGGACCAGCCGCTCTACTACTCCCTCGACATGCGGAAGTTCCTGGAGACCATCGACCGGGGCCGGCGCTGGAGCGACCTCGGCATCGAGCGGCACGGGATCTCCAACGACAACCGGGTCTTCGCCCAGAGCCCCGACGTGTGCGGCTCCAACTCGGCCGGGACCTATCTGGCGCTGGTCTCCTACACCTGGCGCGGCAACGGCCCCGAGGTGCCCTCCACCGAGCAGGAGGCGAGCGGCCGCGCGCGGTCCATCCGGCACCTCATGGAACAGGGCCTGCCGGCCGCCGACGTGTTCAAGACGTACGTGTCGCCGGAGGGCAAGGGGATCGCGCCGGTGGTCGTGGCGTACGAGCACCAGTACCTGAGCTACCAGGTGCGGTACCGCGCCAAGTCCGAACGGCTCGACTCCGAGCGCGTGCTGCTCTACCCCTCGACCCAGTTCGTGACGCAGCCGCAGTTCATCGCCCTCAACGGCGAGGGCGAGCGGCTCGGTGAGCTCGTGGTCGGCGACCCGGCGCTGCGCCGGCGCGCGATGGAGCTGGGCTTCCGGATCCTCGACCCGGCCGGAGAGGTGGCCGGCGACCAGCTGTCGGACTTCCTGACGGAGCGGAGGGTCCCGGTCCCGGCGCTGCGGAGCAGCGACACCCGCTCCCCCATTCCCCGCATCCGCTTCCTGGAGCAGATGATCTCCGCCATCGGCGACTGCCCTCCCGCGCAGCTCCCGGACGCGGCCCGGTGACCGCGCGCGGCACCCCGGGCCGGCACCGCGGCAGGCTCCTGACCGCCGTCACGCTGGCGTGCCTGTGGCTGCTGGCCACCCTGCCCGGCTGCTCCCCGGGCAGCGGCGACCCGGTGACCCTGCGGGTCCTGGCGAGCTCCGAACTGGCCGACGTGGAGCCCCTGTTCGAGGACCTGCGGCGGGACACCGGCATCACGCTGACGATGGACTACCGGGGCACGGTCGAGGCCGCGGCCTCCCTGGCGTCCGGCCGCTACGGGCACGACGTGGCCTGGCTGTCCTCCTCCCGCCCCTTCCAGCTCCTGCTCAGGCAGAACGGACGGCAGGTGGACGGCCCGCTGTCGACGAGCACGATGCGCTCCCCCGTCGTCGTCGGCATGAAGCCCGAGGTGGCGCAGCGGCTGCGACGGGCGACCCCCGACGGGCGGCTGTCGTGGGCGGACGTGGCGGACGCCGCGGCGGCCGGGACGCTCAGGTACGCCATGGCCGACCCCCGCAGGTCGAACAGCGGACTCTCCGCGCTGGTGGGCGTCGCGACCGCCGCCGCGGGCACGGGCAGGGCACTGCGGCCCGAGGACGTCTCCTGCGACCGGCTGCGCGGCTTCTTCGCCGGACACGCGCTGGCCGAGGACTCCTCCGGCCGGCTCGGCGACGCGTACGCGCGGGACGAGGCCCGGCTCGACGCGCTGATCACGTACGAGTCCGAGCTGCTCTCCCTCAACCGCTCGGGCGGGCTGCGCACGCCCCTGGAGATCGTCTACCCGAAGGACGGCATCGTGCTGTCCGACTACCCGCTCATGCTGCTGGACCCGGCCAAGCGGGACGCGTACGACCGGCTGGCGGCCTGGCTGCGGAGCGGAGCGGTGCAGCAGAAGATCATGGAGCGTACGCTGCGCCGGCCGGTCGAACCCGACGTCCCCCGCGTCCCCGGCCTGCGCGCCCCGCTCGGGAACGCGCTGTACTTCCCCGACAGCCAGGCGGTCGTCGACCGCCTGCTGGCCGACTACGGCAGCGCGAAGGGAGGCGGGCCGACCCGGGTGGTCTTCCTGCTCGACTTCTCCGGGTCCATGCGCGGCGAACGGATCGCGAACCTGCGCGCCACGATGGCCGGGCTGAGCGGTGCTGACGACTCCGGTTCCGGCAAGTTCGTCCGGTTCCACGTGGGCGAGACGGTGACGGTGGTGCGGTTCGGCGGCCGCGTACTGGACGAGCGCAGCGTGACGTACAGGGGTGAGGACGACCTGGAGCGGCTGCGGGGCATGGTCGCCGGCGACGGCTTCGACACCAGCACCGCCGTGTGGTCGGCCCTCGACCACGCCTACCGCGGGGCCGCCGACGCGGTGGCGAGGGACCCGGGGCAGCGCATCTCGATCGTGCTGATGACGGACGGGGAGAACAACGCCGGGATCGGCCTCGACACCTTCCTCGCCCGGTACGCCGCCCTGCCGCCGGCCGCCCGCGCGGTCCGCACGTACACCGTCCGGTACGGCGAGGCCGACGCGCGGGAACTCGACCGGGCCGCCAGGGCGACCGGCGGGCGCATGGCCGATGCCACCGGGCAGTCCCTCATCGACGCGTTCAAGGAGATCCGTGGGTGTCACGAGTGAAGCGTGGTGGGCCGTGTGGTGGGCCTGGATGCTGCTGTGGACGGCGACCTTCGCCGGCTTCGCGGCGCTGCTGACGGTGGCGCTGCTGCGGGTGGTGCGCGCCCGCCGGGCCGCCGCCGGGGACATCACGGACGGCATCTGCTTCTACCTGCACGACAAGACGGTCATGGACCACTACCAGATGAGCGGTTACACGGCCGCCCTGCGCAAGGAGGTCGAGCAGCGCACCAGCAAGGGCAAGGACGGCACGGTGCGCGCGAAGGTGTTCGGGGTCGGCGCGGACGGCGGCCACAAGGAGAACAAGGAGATCGTCAGCCGCTACATGGAGGTCGCGGAACCGATCTCGGTGATCGGCGTGATCATGAAGGTCCTGGAGGACAAGCACGTCATCGTCCGCGTCGACCTGCCGAGCCGGTCCGTCACCCGCAGCACCGCGCTGCTGCGGACGGCCTCCGCCGCACAGGGCTCCGTCCGGCTGGGCGACGTCGAGGGCTTCGTCCTGATCCGGGGCCGCTTCCGGGCAGCGGCGGCGGGAGCGGGAGGGGCGGGAGGGACGGAGGGGACCGACGCCATCGTGTTCGTGGCCCCCTACGGGGACGCGGCCGACCCGGCCCGGGGCCCCCGCGTCCGGGTGACGTGTGCGACGGAGGGGCTGCGGATCCAGGTCCCGCAGGGCACGTTCTCGGCGCACTGCCTGGGCAAGGTGCAGGAGTGGAAGCCGGACGAAGCGCTGCTGGAGGTGCAGGCCATGGCGATCTTCCAGTAGGCGCGGTCGCCGGTACGGCTCGAAGGCCCCGGTGGCCGGCCTCGGAGGCCGGCCACCGGGGCCTTCGTGTGTCCGCGTGCGCGTGCTGCGCTGGGTCCGCTGGTTTAGTACCAGTGGTTGGCCTGCCAGAAGTTCCAGGCCTCGACCGGGGAGCCGTAGCGCTCGTTCATGTAG
>NZ_JBIBBM010000013.1:0-229668 GCF_042900645.1 Streptomyces sp. NPDC012888
GGGTTGTCCGTTCGTCTGTCGTTTTTCCGGGGCGGGTGGCGGGGTCAAGGGTGGCCGAAGGCCATCGCGCAGCGACGCGACGAAGGAGCGCCCTTGACGCCGACGCCCGCCTCGGAAGGACGATGGGACGGACGGGCAACCACCCCGACGCAACCAACGCCCCTGCCCCAGCGGGCCCACTCATCCCCACCCCCGCCCGGGATCCAGGTCCCGCCCCAGCAGGCCCAGTCGCCCCCGCCCCCGCCCCCGCCCCGCGCTCCTACCCCTGGGGCGTGTCCCGGACCGTGGCCAGGTCCGCCGAGGTCTTGGTGGCGATGAACTCGGTGATGCGGTATTCGCAGACGCCCGCCTCGCTGAAGGGGTCTTCCGTCGCGATCTTCTCGATCTCGCCGCGGGAGACGCCTCCCGCCAGGATGACCCCGCCGTCCCTGGGCACCTTGCGGCCCGAGGCCAGGAAGACGCCCGAGGCGTAGTAGCCGTCCAGCCAGGCGATGTGCGCGTCCAGCAGCGCTTCGACGTCCTCGATGGGCGCGGTATAGGTCAGCTCCATAACGAACATGATCGCCAGGCTACTCTCGCACCATCATGACGAGTGTGAAGACCCCCGCCGACGAGGCCGAGGCCCGGGCGATACAAGACGAATTGCGGAGCCGCGTCGTGTTCGGCGAGGCCGGCCCGGCCGTTGGCCGGGGCCTGGTCGCCGGGGTCGACGTGGCGTACGACGACGAGCGCGACCTGGTCGCGGCGGCGGCCGTGGTGCTCGACGCGCGGACGCTCGACGTGGTGGAGGAGGCGACCGCGGTCGGGAAGGTCAGCTTCCCGTACGTGCCGGGGCTGCTCGCGTTCCGCGAGCTGCCGACCGTACTGGCCGCGCTCGACGCCCTCGGCGCCACCCCGGACCTGGTGGTCTGCGACGGCTACGGGATAGCCCACCCGCGCCGCTTCGGCCTGGCGTGCCACCTCGGCGTGGTGACCGGGCTCCCCGCCATGGGCGTGGCGAAGAACCCGTTCACCTTCACCTACGAGGAGCCCGGCGTCCGGCGCGGGGAGACCTCCCCGCTGCTGGCCGAGGACGGCGGAGAGGTGGGCCGGGCGGTGCGCACCCAGGACGGGATCAAGCCGGTGTACGTGTCCGTCGGGCACCGGGTGTCGCTGGACACGGCCTGTGCGCACGCCCTCGCCCTCAGCCCGCGTTACCGCATCCCCGAGACCACGCGGCTCGCCGACTCGCTGTGCCGGCGCGCGCTCCGCGACGCCGGCTGAGGCGCGGCTGAGGCGAGGAGGAGGGCGGGCCGGTCCCCCTCAGCGCTCGTGCGCCACCCGGAAGCGGATCCCCGCGGCCTGGAGCCGTTCGATGAGGGCGTCGCCCATGGCCACGGCCGTGGTGAGCTGGCCGGCGGTGTCGGGGAGGTCGTCGTAGGCGAGGCAGAGGGCCGACTCGGCGAGCATCTTGGCGGTCTCGCCGTAGCCCGGGTCGCCGCCGGAGACCTCGGTGAGGACGCGGTGGCCGCCGCCCTCGCCGACGAAGCGCACGCTGAACCAGCTGCGGGCGCGGCGTTCCGCGTCCGGGCCCTGGCCGGGTTCCCAGCGGTCCATCAGCCAGCGGCGGGCCGGCGGCACCTGGGCCAGGGCCGCGACCGCGCCCACCGCCGCCACGCCGCCGAGCGCCACCGGGAGGTGGGCGACCGAGGCGTAGTGGCGGTAGCGGAAGTCGGGGCCGTAGCGGTCGAGGGCGGCCGCGGAGCGGGCGACGATCCGCGGGTCGAGGGTGGGCAGGGGGAGCGCCCAGGTGCCGGTCTCCCGGCTGAAGCGGGGCGCGCCGACGGGGCCGCGGGCACGGCGTCCGAGCAGACGGGGTTCGTGGAGGCGGCGTTCCCGGGCCGCGGCGAGGGTCTGGGGGCCGCGGCCCAGGGCGGTGAGGGCCGAGGCGAGGGTGCCGCCGGAGAACAGGCCGCCGCCGCGCATGAAGCCGTCGACCTTGAGGGGGACGCCTTCGGGCAGCCGGCGGACGGTGAAGTACGCGCCGAGGTCGGCCGGGATGGAGTCGAAGCCGCAGGCGTGCACGAGGCGGGCACCGGTCTCGCGGGCCCGTGCGTCGTGTTCGACGTACGTGCGGTCGACGAACTCGGGCTCGCCGGTCAGGTCGACGTAGTCGGTGCCGGACGCGGCGCAGGCGGCGACGAGTTCCGCGCCGTACCAGACGTACGGGCCGACGGTGGTGGCCAGGACCCGGGTGGAGGAGGCGATCTCGCGTACGGACGCGGGGTCGGTGGCGTCGGCCCGCAGCAGCGGGATCTTCGCGCAGGCCGGGTCGATGGCGGCGAGCCGTTCCCGGAGGCGTTCCAGTTTGCCGGTGTCGCGGCCGGCCAGGGCCCATCTGCAGCCGGCGGGCGCGTGGGCGGCGAGGTACTCGGCGGTCAGTGTGCCCACGAAGCCGGTCGCTCCGAAGAGGACTACGTCGTACGTGCGTTCAGGTGTGTCCTGGCTGTTCATCCCCGCTCCTCCCGACTGGTGTCGCTGGCTGAGGCTAGCTTGACCGTGAGGTGTTCGTGCGGGCGGGTGTGACCTGCGGTAAGTGGAGGCGTTCGGTGAAGGCTGCGGTGCGCAAGTGGGAAGCGGTGCGGGAGTTCGCGCTGGGGCTGCCCGAGGCGGTCGAGGAGTTCCCCTGGGGGCCGGAGGACTGCGTGGTGAAGGTCAACAAGAAGATCTTCCTGTTCCTCGGGAACGCGGACGGCCCGCAGCCGCCCGGTCTGTCGGTGAAGCTGAAGGACGAGGCGCTGCACGGCCACGCCATGGCCGCCCCGGGGGCGGAGCCGACGGGGTACGGCCTGGCGAGGGCGGGCTGGGTGTCCGTGCCGCTGGGGGAGAAGGGGGCGCCCAGTGCGCAGGTGCTGTGCGAATGGGTGGAGGAGAGCTACCGGACGGTGGCGCTGAAGCGGCACGTCAAGGAGCTCGACGGGCGGAACGCGGCGGAGTGAGCGCCTAAGCGCTTGCTCAATCGAGTTGTCCACAGGTCTTGTGCTGAGAGGGCGCGGATTCCTAGCATCGCTGGTGTTACATCAGTTGTGTCACACAGTCGCACACCAGAGGTGCTGGGGGCTCGATGGCAGTGACAGGGAACGGCGCGGGGCAGGGCCCGCTCGCCGGGGTGCGGGTCGTCGAGCTGGCGGGCATCGGCCCCGGCCCGTTCGCCGCCATGCTCCTGGCGGACCTCGGCGCCGACGTCGTACGGGTGGACCGCCCCGGCGGGGGTGGGCTCGCGATCGACCCGGCCTATGACGTCACCAACCGCGGCAAGCGCTCCGTCCTGGTCGACCTCAAGTCGCCGACGGGCCCCGCCCGTGTGCTCGACCTGGTGGAGCGCGCCGACGTGCTGATCGAGGGGTTCCGGCCCGGGGTGGCCGAGCGGCTCGGGGTCGGCCCGGCCGAGTGCCACGCGCGCAACCCCGCGCTGGTGTACGGCCGGATGACCGGCTGGGGCCAGGAGGGCCCGCTCGCCACTACCGCCGGCCACGACATCGCGTACATCGCCGTCACCGGTGCGCTCGGCATGATCGGCGATCCGGGCCGACCCCCGGCCGTCCCCGCCAACCTGGTGGGCGACTACGCGGGCGGCTCCCTCTACCTCGTGATCGGCGTGCTGGCGGCCCTCCAGCACGCCCGTACCCCGGGCGGCACGGGCCAGGTGGTGGACGCGGCGATCGTCGACGGCACCGCCCACCTCACCGCGATGATCCACGGCATGATGGCGGCCGGTGGCTGGCAGGACCGGCGGGGGGCCAACCTGCTCGACGGCGGCTGCCCCTTCTACGGCACCTACGAGACCTCCGACGGCCACTATATGGCGGTCGGCGCGCTGGAGCAGCAGTTCTACGACACCTTCACCGAGCTGCTCGGGATCGCCGACCGGGCCCCCGCCCGCAAGGACCTCGCCCGCTGGGCCGAGCTGCGCGAAGCCGTCGCCGAACGCTTCAGGAGCCGTACCCGGGACGAGTGGACGGCGGTCTTCGAGGGCACGGACGCCTGCGTCGCGCCGGTGCTGTCGCTGCGCGAGGCCCCGGCCCACCCGCACCTCGCGGCCCGGGGCACCTTCACCGAAGCGGCGGGGATCGTCCAGCCGGCGCCCGCGCCCCGTTTCTCCGCCACGCCTACGGCGGCCCCCGGGGGGCCCGCGCAGCCCGGAGCCGACACCGAAGCCGTCGCGCGCGACTGGGACGTCCCCGCGCTGACCGGGAAGGACGCCTGATGGAACTCTCCATGCTGCTCGACTACGCGGGGGATCCGCGCCGCGCCGCCGACGAGGCGGCCGAGCTGGAGCGGGCCGGGCTGGACGCCGTCTGGGTGGCCGAGGCCTGGGGCTTCGACTCCCCGACGATCATGGGGTACCTGGCCGCCCGTACCGAGCGGATGAAGATCGGCTCCGCCATCGTCAACGTCTACTCCCGCACCCCGGCCCTGATCGCGCAGACCGCCGCCGGACTCGACGCCCTCTCGGGCGGCCGGGCCGTGCTGGGTCTGGGCGCCTCCGGCCCCCAGGTGATCGAGGGCTGGCACGGCAAGCCGTACGACCGTCCGCTCGGCCGGACCAGGGAGACGGTCGAGCTGTGCCGGCGGATCTGGCGCCGCGAGACCATCGACCACCACGGCATCACCGACATGCCGCTGCCCCCGGAGAAGGGCGGCAGGCACGGCAAACCGCTGAAGATCCTCACCCGGCCGGTGCGCGACCGCATCCCCGTCCACATCGCCTCGCTCGGCCCGGCCAACGTGGCGCTGACCGCCGAGATCGCCGACGGCTGGCTGCCCACGCTGTTCCTCCCGGAGAAGGCGCGGCAGGTCTGGGGCGCCGCCCTGGCCGAGGGCACCGCCAAGCGGGACCCCTCCCTGGGCCCGCTCCAGACCGTAGCCGGAGGGCTGCTCGCCATCGGCGAGGACGCGGCTGCCGCCCGCGACCTGGTCCGCCCGCAGATCGCCCTGTACGTCGGCGGCATGGGCGCCGTCGGGAAGAACTTCTACAACGACCTCGCCGTGGCCTACGGCTACGCCGACGAGGCCCGGAAGATCCAGGAGCTGTACCTCTCCGGCCGCAAACGCGACGCGGCCGCCGCCGTACCGGACGAGTTCTGCGAGCTGATGACGCTCTGCGGACCCGAAGGGTACGTACGCGACCGGATCGAAGCCTTCAGGGAGGCGGGGGTCACCATGCTCAACGTCGCCCCGGTCGGCCCCGATCCGGCGCGGACCATCGAAACCGTCAAGAACTGGCTCTAGGGGGACGACAGCATGCAGCGGCGGATCTTCGAAGCCGAACACGAGGCGTTCCGGGCCACGGTCCGCACCTTCCTCGAAAAGGAGGTGCTGCCCCACTACGAGCAGTGGGAGAAGGACGGCGTCGTCAGCCGGGAAGCCTGGCTGGCGGCCGGCCGGCAGGGACTGCTGGGCCTCGCCGTACCGGAGGAGTACGGGGGCGGCGGCAACACCGACTTCCGGTACGCCGCCGTGATCGCCGAGGAGTTCACCCGGGCCGGAACTCCCGGGCTCGCCATCGGCCTGCACAACGACATCATCGGCCCCTACCTGACCTCCCTCGCGACCGAGGAGCAGAAGCGGCGCTGGCTGCCCGGCTTCTGCAGCGGCGAGACCGTCACCGCCATCGCCATGACCGAGCCGGGCGCGGGTTCCGACCTCCAGGGCATCCGGACCACCGCCGAGGACCGCGGCGACCACTGGGTGCTCAACGGGTCGAAGACCTTCATCTCCAACGGCATCCTGGCCGACCTGGTCGTCGTGGTGGCCAAGACCACCCCGGAGGGCGGGGCGCACGGCCTGTCCCTGCTGGTCGTGGAGCGGGGCGCGGCCGGCTTCGAGCGGGGCCGGAACCTCGACAAGATCGGCCAGAAGGCGCAGGACACCGCGGAGCTGTTCTTCCACGACGTGGTCGTCCCCAAGGAGAACCTGCTCGGGCAGCTCAACGGCGCCTTCACGCACCTGATGGGCAACCTGCCCCAGGAGCGGCTGGCCATCGCGATGGCCGGGATCGCGGCCGCGGAGCACCTGCTGGAGATCACCACGGCGTACGTCAAGGAGCGGGAGGCCTTCGGACGCCCGCTGTCCAAGCTCCAGCACATCCGATTCGAGATCGCGGAGATGGCCACGGAGTGCGCCGTCACCCGCACCTTCCTCGACCGCTGCATAGTCGACCACTCCGACGGCGAACTCGACCACGTGCACGCCTCGATGGCCAAGTGGTGGGCCACCGAACTGCAGAAGCGGGTCGCGGACCGCTGCCTCCAGCTGCACGGCGGCTACGGCTACATGACCGAATACCGGGTCGCGCGGGCCTTCACCGACGGCCGCATCCAGACCATCTACGGCGGGACGACCGAGATCATGAAAGAGATCATCGGTCGTTCCCTGCTCGGCTAACCCCTTTCCGAAAGGCCTGACCAGTGAGCAGCGAAGCTTACGTATACGACGCGATCCGCACCCCGCGCGGCCGGGGCAAGGCCAACGGCGCCCTGCACGGCACCAAGCCCATCGACCTGGTGGTCGGCCTGATCGACGCGCTGCGCGAGCGCAATCCCGGGCTGGACCCGGCGACCATCGACGACATCGTCCTCGGCGTGGTCGGCCCGGTCGGGGACCAGGGCTCCGACATCGCCAGGATCGCGGCGATCGCGGCCGGCCTGCCGGACACCGTCGCCGGCGTACAGGAGAACCGCTTCTGTGCCTCGGGCCTGGAAGCGGTCAACATGGCCGCCGCGAAGGTCCGCTCCGGCTGGGAGGACCTGGTCCTCGCCGGCGGCGTCGAGTCCATGTCCCGGGTTCCGATGGCGTCCGACGGCGGCGCCTGGTTCGCCGACCCGATGACCAACCACACCGTCAACTTCGTCCCCCAGGGCATCGGCGCCGACCTGATCGCCACCCTCGGCGGGTTCTCCCGCCGGGACGTGGACGAGTACGCCGCGCTGTCCCAGGAGCGGGCCGCCACCGCCTGGAAGGAAGGCCGCTTCGCGAAGTCGGTCGTCCCGGTCACCGACCGCACCGGGCTGGTCGTCCTCGACCACGACGAGTTCATGCGCCCCGGCACCACCGCCGACTCGCTGGCCAAGCTGAAGCCGTCCTTCGCGGACATCGGCGAACTCGGCGGCTTCGACGCCGTCGCGCTCCAGAAGTACCACTGGGTGGAGCGGATCGACCACGTCCACCACGCCGGCAACTCCTCCGGCATCGTCGACGGCGCCTCGCTCGTCGCCATCGGCTCCCGCGAGGCGGGCGAGCGCAACGGCCTCGCCCCGCGCGCCCGGATCGTCGCCGCCGCCGTCTCCGGATCCGAGCCCACCATCATGCTCACCGGTCCCGCCCCGGCCACCCGCAAGGCCCTCGCGAAGGCAGGACTGACCATCGAGGACATCGACCTCGTCGAGATCAACGAGGCGTTCGCCGGCGTCGTCCTGCGCTTCGTCCAGGACATGGGCATCAGCCTCGACAAGGTCAACGTCAACGGCGGTGCGATCGCGCTCGGCCACCCGCTCGGCGCCACCGGCGCCATGATCCTCGGCACCCTCGTCGACGAACTCGAACGACAGGACAAGCGGTACGGGTTGGCCACCCTCTGCGTCGGTGGCGGCATGGGCATCGCCACGATCGTCGAGCGCCTGTAACGGCAGACGACCAGCCCGCCCAGCACCCCCGCGAACCTACGGAGACGACCCCATGAGCAACGGCACCATCCGCTGGGAACAGGACGAGACCGGCGTGGTCACCCTGGTCCTCGACGACCCCAACCAGTCCGCCAACACCATGAACCAGGCCTTCAAGGACTCCATCGCGGCCGTCGCCGACCGCGCCGAGGCCGAGAAGGACTCCATCCGCGGCATCATCTACACCTCCGCCAAGAAGACCTTCTTCGCCGGCGGCGACCTCAAGGACATGATCCGGCTCCGCCCCGAGGACGCCCAGCTCGCCTTCGACGCCGGCACCGCCATCAAGGCCTCGCTGCGCCGCATCGAGACCCTCGGCGTCCCCGTCGTCGCGGCCATCAACGGCTCGGCCCTCGGCGGGGGTTACGAGATCTGCCTCGCCTCCCACCACCGCGTCGCCCTCGACGCGCCCGGCTCGAAGATCGGCCTGCCCGAGGTCACCCTCGGCCTGCTCCCGGCCGGCGGCGGAGTCACCCGCACCGTCCGTCTCATGGGCATCACCGACGCACTGCTCAAGGTCCTCCTCCAGGGCACCCAGTACAGCCCCCGTCGCGCCCTGGACAACGGCCTCGTCCACGAACTGGCCGCCACCCCCGAGGAGATGCTGGCCAAGGCCCGTGCCTTCATCGACGCCAACCCCGAGTCCAGGCAGCCCTGGGACGTCCCCGGCTACCGGATCCCGGGCGGCACCCCGGCGAACCCCAAGTTCGCCGCCAACCTGCCCGCCTTCCCGGCCAACCTGAAGAAGCAGCTGGGCGGCGCCCCCTACCCGGCCCCGCGCAACATCCTGGCCGCCGCGGTCGAGGGCTCCCAGGTCGACTTCGAGACGGCCCAGGTCATCGAGGCCCGCTACTTCACCGAGCTGGTCACCGGGCAGACCGCCAAGAACATGATCCAGGCGTTCTTCTTCGACCTGCAGGCCGTCAACGCCGGACGCAGCCGGCCCCAGGGCGTCCCCCCGCGCAAGGTCGCCAAGGTCGCGGTGCTCGGCGCCGGCATGATGGGCGCGGGCATCGCCTACTCCTGCGCCAGGGCCGGCATCGAGGTGGTGCTCAAGGACGTCAGCCCCGAGGCCGCCGCCAAGGGCAAGGCGTACTCCGAGAAGCTGCTCGACAAGGCGGTGGCCCGGGGCCGTACCACGGAGGCCGCGCGGGCCGAACTGCTCGCCCGGATCACGCCGACCGCCGACGTCGCCGACCTGGCCGGATGCGACGCCGTCATCGAAGCGGTCTTCGAGGACACCGCGCTCAAGCACAGGGTGTTCCAGGAGATCCAGGACGTCGTGGCCCCCGACGCCCTGCTGTGCTCGAACACCTCCACCCTGCCCATCACCGGGCTGGCCGAGGGCGTCACCCGCCCCGCCGACTTCATCGGGCTGCACTTCTTCTCGCCCGTGGACAAGATGCCGCTCGTCGAGATCATCAAGGGCGAGCGGACCGGTGACGAGGCCATCGCCCGCGCCTTCGACCTCGTCCGGCAGATCAACAAGACGCCCATCGTGGTCAACGACTCGCGCGGTTTCTTCACCTCCCGGGTCATCGGCCAGTTCATCAACGAGGGCGTGGCGATGGTCGGCGAGGGCGTCGAGCCCGCGTCGGTCGAGCAGGCCGCGGCCCAGGCCGGCTACCCCGCCAAGGTGCTCTCCCTGATGGACGAGCTCACCCTGACCTTGCCCCGCAAGATCCGCAACGAGACCCGGCGCGCCGTCGAGGCCGAGGGAGGGGAATGGGTCGAGCACCCGGCCGACCGGGTCATCGACCGGATGGTCGACGAGTTCGGCCGGCCCGGGCGCAGCGGTGGCGCCGGCTTCTACGAGTACACCGAGGACGGCAAGCGGGACCGCATCTGGCCGGGGCTGCGGGAGCACTTCGCCAAGCCCGGGTACGAGATCCCCTTCGAGGACATGAAGGAGCGCATGCTCTTCGCGGAGGCCCTGGACACCGTCCGGTGCTTCGAGGAGGGCGTCCTCACCTCCGTCGCCGACGCCAACATCGGCTCCATCATGGGCATCGGGTTCCCGGCGTGGACGGGCGGCGTGCTCCAGTACATCAACGGCTACGAGGGCGGTCTGCCCGGCTTCGTGGCCCGCGCCCGGGAGCTGGCCGCGTCGTACGGCGACCGGTTCACCCCGCCGGCGCTGCTGCTGGAGAAGGCGGAGCGCGGCGAGACGTTCACGGACTGACCCCCTGGTCCAGGGACCGGTTCAGGCGGTCGTGTGCAGCGGCCGTCCGCCGCGCACCGCCAGGGTGACCGCCTCCCGGGCGCTGTTGAACGAGACCTCGCTCAGCACGCCCGGGGCGGCCACCTGGTCGCCCGCCAGGTACACGCCGTGGCCGCGGTCGACGGCCGGCCGGTCCCGCCAGGTGGTGCCGGGCAGGTCCACGGCGCCGGTACGGCCGGAGGCGAGGGCCTCGCGGCGCCACAGGACCCGCTCGCGCCAGCCCCGGAAGCCGAGGTCGAGGAGGCGTTCGGCCCGGGCGATGCCCTCGGCCTTGGACTGGCCGGGCCCGATCGGCAGCTGGCCCTGCACCAGGGAGTGCCCGGCCGGGGCCAGGCCCGGGTCCTGCCCGGTGAACCGTTCGAGCCAGGCCGGGGCGTCGAGGTCCGACAGCACCCACGGGTCGCCGCGGCGTGCGTCCAGTGCCAGGTCCAGCAGCACGGTACGGCCGCTCTCCCAGGTCAGGGAGGCATCGCCGAGGAGGGTCCGGGCGGCGGCCAGCGAGGTCGCCACCACCACCGGCCCGTCGCCGGGCAGTCCGGTCAGCCGGGCGCCGGTCTCGATCCGCACGCCCAGTGCCCGCGCCCGGGCAGCCATCCGGTCCACCACCGACTGCCAGCCGCCCCTGGGGTAGCTGGCCTCCGGCGGGAACGCGGCGACCCGCACCAGCCGCTCCTGCACGAAGGCCGCCGACAGCGCGCCCACGTCGTGGTGGAACAGGGCCACCGCCAGGAAGTTCGCCGCCTGACGCGCGCCCCGCTCGCCGACCAGCGGCGCGGCCCAGCTCAGGAAGGTCCGGTCGACGGGGGCGTCGGTGACCGGCCGGCGGGCCAGCCGGAGCAGGGGCACGGGCGGGGTGCGCCGCAGCCGCCCGTCCTGGTGCAGCCGCAGCCGCAGGGTCTCGGCCAGCGGCACCCGGGCGAGCGGCCCGATCAGGTCCCGCTCGGCGAGCCAGGCCCAGTGCGGGCCGCCGCGGTACAGGGCGTGCGGCCCCTCGTTCGTCCGGTACGGGCCCGAGGCGGTGCGGGCCCGCCCGCCGAGCTCGCGGTGGGCCTCGTACACGGTCACCCGGGCGCCCGCCTCGGCGGCGTCGATGGCGGCGACGAGACCGGCGAACCCGCCGCCCACGACGGTCAGCTGCTGCATGGTGGAAGCTCCTTCGGTCCGCGCGCGGCGGCCGTTCCGCCGCGTCACCAGCAAGGACCGGACAGCCCTGCGGAACGTGACAGCCGCGGCCGGGAAAACTTCCCCGAGCCGCTCAGCCCTCGGAGGTGAACGCCGCCCGCAGCTCGTCCCGCAACGACCGCTGGAACGCCGTGACCAGGGCCTGCACCACCAGCGGCTGCATGTGCGCGGAGAGCGCCTTCATGGACTCCACCCGCTCCGGGTCGTCCTCACCCTCCAGATAAGGGCCCCACACCTCGTCCCGGAACAGGGCCGTCAGCTGGTGCGCCGTGGACCGGGCGTGGTCCAGCAGCACCGTCCGGGCCGCCAGGATCGTCTCGTGCGAGATCGGTACGTCCAGCAGCGCCACGCCCAGCCGGAGCAGGCCCGGATCCACGCGGAACCCCTCACCCGCCCCGCTGACCACGTTCATCGCCTCGAGCCGCCGCACGTCGGCGTCGGACAGCGCCCGCCCGGCCCGCCGCTCCAGCTCCGTCCACGACGCCTCCTCCGCCGGGTCCGGCGCCCAGCTGGCGACCAGCGCACGGTGGATGGCCAGGTCGTGGGCGCTCAGGTCGTCGGGCAGCGCGTCCAGGTAGCGCTCGATGGCCGACAGCGTCATTCCCTGGACCTGGAGCTCCTCGATCAGGGCCAGCCGCGACAGGTGCTCGGGCCCGTAGCGCCCCACGCGACGAGGACCGATCACGGGAGGGGGCAAAAGCCCGCGCGTGCTGTAGAACCGTACGGTACGGACGGTGACCCCGGCCCGCGCGGCGAGTTCGTCCACGGTGAGCGTGGGCTCCTGCGCCTGGCTGCTCATCGGCTGTGCCTCGCTCTCTGCTCACTGCACCTCAGGTTGAACAGTATTGCTGTCGCACCAACGATGTGAAACGGCCAGGAGCTGCCCATGACGACGAAACTGCGACTGCCCGCCCCCGCCGAGGAGCTCACCCTCCCCGTCCTGCTCGCCCGCAACGCCGTCGACCACGCCGACCTGCCCGCCCTGTCCTGGCGCGAGGGCGACGGCTGGTCGACCCTCACGTGGTCCGAGGTCCGGCGCAAGGCCGCCGTCCTCGCCTCCGGGTTCGCCGCCCTCGGCGTCGAACGCGGCGAGCACGTCCTGCTGATGCTGGGCAACCGCCCCGAGCACTGGCTGGCCGACCTCGCCCTGGTCCACCTCGGGGCCGTCCCGGTCACCGTGTACGGGACCTCCGCGCCCGGGCAGATCGCGCACATCGCCCGCCACAGCCGCGCCCGCTTCGCCGTCGTCGAGGGTGCCCGCGAACTGGCCCGCTGGGAACCGCTGCTGGACGATCCGGACGTACCGCTGGAGCGCCTCGTCGTCGCCGAGGCCGCCGAGGCGGGCGCCCACCGCACGTTCGGCGCCCTGCACGCCGCCGGCGCCCGCGTCCACGCGGCGGAGGCCTTCGAGAAGGGCTGGCGGGAGATCCGGCCGGCGGACCCGCTGACCGTCGTCTACACCTCCGGCACCACCGGCGACCCCAAGGGCGTCCGGCTCACCCACCGCAACATCATGCTCCAGGCGGTCCGGCTGGACCGGCACGTGGAACTGCCCGAGCACGCCGAGCACATCAGCTACCTGCCGCTCGCCCACATCGCCGAGCGGATCCTCGGCATCTACCTGCCGCTGCTGCGCGCCGCGCACGTCCGGCTGTGCCCCGACCCGGCGGCCGTCGCCGGCGCGGTGCGCGAGCTGCGCCCCGTCCAGTTCTTCGGCGTGCCGCGGGTCTGGGAGAAGCTGGCGGCCTCCGTACGCGCGGCACTGGCCCGGCTGCCCGAGGAGCAGCGGCAGGCCGTCGAGGCGGCCAACGAGGTGGCCCGCGCGTTCGCCGGCCACCGCGAGCGCGGCGAGGAGGTGCCGGCCGCCGTCGCGGAGGCGTACGGGCGGGCCAAGGAGCGGGTGCTCGATCCGCTGCTGTCGCTGGCCGGGATGGACCGGCTGGTCTGGACGGCGAGCGCGACCGCCCCGATGCCGCTGGACGTCACCCGGTTCTGGGCCGGCTGGGGCATCACCGTGATGGACGCCTGGGGCCTCACGGAGACCGCCGGGGTGTGCACCGTGAACAGCCAGGACGCGTTCCGGCTGGGTTCGGTGGGCCGCCCGATCGAGGGCCTGGAGCTGCGGCTCGCCGAGGACGGGGAGATCCTCGCCCGCGGCGCGACGGTCTTCGACGGCTACCTGCGGCCCGACGGCACGGTGGAGAGCGCGAGCGACGCGGAGGGCTGGTTCCCGACCGGGGACGTCGGCCGGATCGACGAGGACGGGTTCCTCTGGCTGACCGACCGCAAGAAGGAACTCATCATCACCTCCACCGGCAAGAACGTCTCGCCCGCGCTGGTGGAGAACACGGTCAAGGAGCATCCGCTGATCGGGCAGGCCCTGGTGCACGGCGACGGCCGCTCCTACCTGGTGGCCCTGCTGGTGCTGGACGCCGAACTCGCCCCGGTCTGGGCCGCCGCGCACGGCGTCGAGGACACCGCTCCCACCGCGCTCGCCGCCCACCCCCTGGTCCTGGAGGAGATCGCCCGCGCGGTGGAAGCCGCCAACGCCCGGCTCAACCGCACCGAGCAGATCAAGAAGTACCGGGTGCTCACGGAGGAGTGGGGCCCGGAGACGGGCGAGCTGACCCCCTCACTCAAGCTCCGCCGCAGGGTGGTGCGCCAGAAGTACGCCGAGGTCATCGACGGGATGTACGAGGAGGACTGAACACCGGCGGTGCCGGTGGGCGGCTGCCCCGCCCACCGGACCGCCCGTCCCGGCGGCGGCTAGCGGCCGATGACCGGGTAGTGGTCGGAAAGGTTGGTGTACGTGTACGAAGTGCCCCAGCTGGAGACGGTCCAGGGCGCCGACTGCTCCTTGACCACGTTGTTCTCCCAGCCGGCCGGGCGCGCGTGGCCCGCCCGGTGCAGGACGTAGTCCAGGTCCTCGCGCGGGTCCGTCGGGTAGCGGTCCTTGGCGATGGAGTTGTCCTGGGTGTCGAAGGAGTACGGGTGGCCGGTGCGGGTGTCCGCGCCGGCCAGGCCGGCGTCCGCGAGCATGGTGCCGTGCTCCGGGGTGTGCGAGTCGACGTTCAGGTCGCCGGCGACGATGACCTGCTCGTTCGCGGGGATGTTCTTCGCGTCCAGGAAGGCGTCGATGTTCTTGAACTGGCGGCTGCGCATCTGCGCCGCCTCGCCCGCGGCGCAGCCCGGGTCGGTGGACTGCGCGTGCGTGCCGACCACGTGGACCCTGGCGCCGCCGACGTTCAGCACCACGTAGGCGAAGCCCTTGTTGGACCACCAGTCCGCGCCGCACGCGTCCTTGTAGACGTACTGCTCCTTGCGGACGATCGGCCACTTGCTGAGGATCGTCACCCCGCCGTCCTCCGGCGTGGTCGCCGAGTACGCGCCGCCGGTGGCGTCCCAGCCGGTCTTGGAACGGCCCACGACCGGGGTCTGGTACGGGTACTGCGCCGCCGAGTTGGCCTTCAGGGCGTCCGAGGAGGAGTTGTCGAACGCCTCCTGCAGCACGACCACGTCGTGGCCCTGGTAGAAGGAGGTCTTCGGTATCTGGGCGGCCCGGTGGTCCTGCCCCCAGTTCGGGTACAGGCTCTTGCTGAACAGGAACACGTTGTACGTCAGCACGCTGACCCGGGGGGTCGCGGCCTGCTCCGCGGCGGTGGCGGGGGCGGTGGTGCCGGCGAGCGCGGCGGCCGCAACGGCGGCGACGGCGGCCGAGGCGGCCCGGTTGCGGCGGTGCGCGGTGAGGGGCATGCGGTCTCCATCATTCCTGTGGGGAAGATCGACCGGGCCATCAAAGCAGCAGCAGTTACCTATGGGTAACACCCGTGCACCGGGAATCTGGACGGGCCGTGTCCATACTGGTGGGAGGGATCACCGATACCGGGAGGAGCCTCGTGAAGCAGGACCCCGAGCCGCCGCCACCGGGCGGCGTGCTGTGGACCATCGCCGGGGACGTCCGGCAGCTGCTGATGCTGCCCCCCGCCTTCACCATGCAGGTCGCCCACCCGGCGATCGGCGCGGGCGTGGACGAGTACTCGGTGTTCCGCACCGACCCGTGGGGGCGGGGCGAACGGTCCATCCGCTCGGTCCAGCTGTGGGTGTACGGCGGCGAGCAGGCGGCCGCCGAGGGCCGGCGCGTCCGCCGGCTGCACCGCGGCATCCAGGGCACCGACACCCGGGGGCGCCACTACCACTCCCTCGACCCGGCCTGCTACTCATGGGTCCACGCCACCGGCTTCCCGGTGTACCGGCACGCCGCCCGCTACCTCTACCGCCCCTTCACCCCGGAGCAGGAGCGGCAGCTCTACCGGGAGTGGCTCCAGGTCGGCCGGATCCTCGGCATCCACGACCGGGACATGCCGCAGACCATCGAGGAGTTCTGGCCCTACTACCGGAAGATGCTGGCCGAGGAGCTCGAACTCACCAAGGTGGCCGGGGAGCTCCTCGCCACGGACCTGCCGCTGCCCCGCCCGGAGGGCGGCCCGCTCGCCCTGCGGGTGCTCACCCGGATCGCCTGGCCGCAGCTGCGCACCCTCTTCCTCCGCTTCCGGGCGTTCGCCACCGTCGGCTACATGCCGCCCGACGCGCGGGCGGCCCTCGGCCTGGACTGGACCCCGGCCCAGGAACGCCGGCTCCGCCGCTTCAGCGCCGTCGTACGGAACGTCGTACCGCTGCTGCCGGAGCGGTGGCGGTACCTGCCCCTGGCCCGCGAGGCCCGGGCACGGTGGCGGGCCGCCGCCGCCCGCTGAGCGCGGGCGGCGGCAGCCGCGGGGTCAGTGGCCGTGGCCGTCGCGGGCGGTGTGGGCGTGGCCGTGGTCGTGCACCGTGTTCGTCTCGGCGATCTTCTTCCAGGACTTCGGCTCCGCCGTCCGGGCGGCCGGGGCGGCGGCGGCCCCGCGCGGCTTCGCCGTGAGCTTCTTGGCGACCGGGCCGGTGGCCGGCTTGCCCGCCGTGTACAGCCAGGTGTCGAAGAGCCCGGCGAGCGGCTTGCCGGAGATCCGCTCGGCGTACCGCACGAAGTCGCCGACCTTCGCGTTGCCGTACTTCCGCTCGGTCGGCCAGCCCTTCAGGATCCGGAAGAACTTCTCGTCGCCGACCTCGTTGCGCAGAGCCTGCAGCGCGATGGCCCCGCGGTCGTACACGGCGAGGTGGAACTGGTTCTCCGGGCCCGGGTCGCCCGGCTTGACCTGCCAGAACGGGTCCTCTGCGGGACGGCTGGAGTAGGCCCAGTCGGCGAGTTCCTGGGCGGTGCCCTCGCCCTCCTTCTCCGACCACAGCCACTGGCTGTAGCGGGCGAAGCCCTCGTTGACCCAGATGTCCTTCCAGTGGTCGACGGAGACGCTGTCCCCGTACCACTGGTGGGCCAGCTCGTGCACCACCACGGAGACGTTCGCGCCGTTCGCGAACTGGCGCGGGCTGTAGAACGGGCGGGTCTGCGTCTCCAGCGCGTAGCCGCTGGTCACGTTGGGCACGTAACCGCCCAGCGCGTTGAAGGGGTACGGGCCGAAGATCCCCTCCAGCCACTCGGCGACCTCGCCGGTCCGCTCGATGCTGGCGCGCGCCGCACCGTCGTTGTCGCCGAGGTCCTTGCTGTAGGCGTTGAGGATCGGCAGCCCGTTCGCCGTCCTGTCGGTGGTGATGTCGAACTTGCCGATGGCCAGCGTCGCCAGGTACGTGGCCTGCGGCTTGTTCGACCGCCAGCTGTACCGGGTCCAGCCGAGCCGGGAGCTCTGCGCCTGGAGCACGCCGTTGCTGATGGCCTGGGTGCCGTCCGGCACGCTGACGGACACGTCGAACGTCGCCTTGTCCAGCGGGTGGTCGTTGCCGGGGAACCACCAGATGGCCGAATCCGGCTCCTGCGCGGCGACCCCGCCGTCGGGGGTGCGGTGCCAGGCCGTCCAGCCGTCCACCTTGAACTCCGAGGGCTTGCCGGCGTACTTGACCACCACCGTCAGCGGCTTGTCCTTGGCCAGCGGCGCCGCCGGGGTCACCTCCAGCTCCTGGGTGCCGGAGGTGGCGAACCTCGCCTTCACCCCGTTCACCCGGACCTCGCTCACCTTCAGGCCGAAGTCGAGGTTGAAGCGGGAGAGGTCCTGCTTGGCCGTGGCCAGCAGGGTGGCGGTGCCCTCCAGCAGGTCGGTCTTCGGCTGGTACTTCAGTCGCAGGTCGTAGTGCGACACGTCGTAACCGCCGTTGCCGCTGGCCGGGTAGTAGGGGTCGCCGATACCCGGGGCGCCCGGACCAGCGCTCGCCGCCGACGCCGGGATCACCAGCAGCAGGGAGGCGGCGAGCACGCTCGGGGCGATGACTTTGCGGTGCACGAATGGCTCCAAGTGGTAGGGGGCGCTGTTCTGTTCGACCGTATTCACCCCTGTGGCCCCACGTCATGTCCATGGGCGCCCCTGTCACACGATCGCCATCCGGCCGTCATGATCTTGGACGAACCCGGCGCCGGGACCGAGCGGATCAGTCCGCCGCGAGCCTGCCGCGCAGCTCCTCCTCGTCGGCCAGGAACCAGGTCTGGCCGCCGCGGTTGCACTCCCGTACGAAGTCCCGGAGAGCCGTGCTGGACGCCGTGTGGCGGGAGATGTCGCCGAGCACCACGATCCCCACCCGGTAGTTGGCGAACTTCTGGATGACGTCACCGGCGACCCGGGTGTGCAGCCGGAAGAACGACTCGTCGAACCGCTCCGCGGGGACCGCCACCCAACGCGCCCCGTGGTGGAACGCGTCACCGAGGAGGTCGAGCGCCTCGCGCTCGCCCGCGACCGGCGGACCGTCGGCGTCGCAGACCAGGACCGTCGTACCGTTGATCGTCCGAGGAGTCGTCATGTACTGGACCGTACACGGGAGTTCGCGGCGTGCGGCGCGGCGGGCCCGGGCCGGGGTTCCCGACCGACCGACCAGTCGGTAACCTGCGGCGCATGACCCTTGAGCCGCGCGCCGCCCGCCGTGCCTGGCACGGCGCGATCAACCCCTTCCACGCCGTCGTCTACTTCTCGCCCGACACCGTCACCACGTACCGGTCCCTGGGCCTCACCGACCGCACGGCCGCCAACCTGGCCTCCCGGGCCGCCGCCCTCGGCGCGGTCGGGCCCGGAACCGTGGCCGCCACGTTCTACAACTACCGCTACGACCTCATCGCGGCGCGCTTCCCGGCCGTATGGGACGTCGCCACGCCCGCGCAGGTCCTCGCCGCCCGCCTGCGCGCCGCCGACGCCACCCTGCGCCGCCTCCTCGGCGACGAGACCGTCGAGTCCCCCGCGATGGCCGAGGCCGCGGAACTCGCCCTGACCGCCACCGAGGCCTGCACCCGGCACGGCCGCCCCCTCTACTCCGCCCACGCCGACCTGCCCGTCCCCGAGGAACCCCACCTCAGGCTCTGGCACGCCACCACCCTGCTGCGCGAGCACCGCGGCGACGGCCACGTCACCGCCCTGGTCGCAGCCGGCCTGGACCCGGTCGAGGCGCTGGTCAGCCACAGCGCCACCGGCAAGGGCTTCTCCCCGAAGTGGCTCACCGCCACCCGCGGCTGGGAGCCCGCCGAACTCGACGCCGCGGCCGAGCGGCTGCGCGAGCGCGGCCTGCTCGACACCGACGGCAAGCTCACCCCGGCCGGCGAAGAGCTCCGCGAGGAGCTGGAGACCGAGACGGACCGCCTCGACGCCGCCCCGTACGCCCACCTCGGCGCGGCCGGCCTCGACCGCCTCGGGCAGCTCGGCGGCGGCTTCGTCGCCCGCGCCGTCGGCGCCGGGGCGTTCCCCGCCGACCTCTTCGGCTGAGCCGCCCCCGGCGGGTACGGACCGGCAAGGCCTCACCCGCTCCGTACCCGCCACCTGCCACAATTGGCGGCTCAAGGCAGAGACGAAGGCGGGACCGAGAAACGTGACCACGTCCATCGAAGGCAGGATCGCCGAAGAACTCGGCGTACGGGAGCGGCAGGTCAAGGCCGCCGTCGAGCTGCTCGACGGCGGCTCCACCGTCCCCTTCATCGCGCGCTACCGCAAGGAAGCGACCGAGATGCTCGACGACGCCCAGCTGCGCACCCTGGAGGAGCGCCTGCGGTACCTGCGCGAGCTGGAGGACCGGCGCGCGGCGATCCTCGACTCCGTACGCGAGCAGGGCAAGCTCGACGTCGAGCTGGAGGCGCGGATCAACGCGGCCGACACCAAGGCCCGGCTGGAGGACATCTACCTGCCCTTCAAGCCCAAGCGGCGGACCAAGGCGCAGATCGCCCGCGAGGCCGGCCTGGAGCCGCTCGCCGACGGGCTGCTCGCCGACCCCACCGTGGAGCCGGCCGCCGCGGCCGCCGCGTTCGTCGACGCCGGCAAGGGCGTGGCCGACGCGGCGGCGGCCCTGGAGGGCGCCCGGGCCATCCTCACCGAGCGGTTCGCCGAGGACGCCGACCTGATCGGCGAGCTCCGCGAGCGCATGTGGGGCCGCGGCCGGCTGGCCGCCAAGGTGCGCGAGGGCAAGGAGGAGGCCGGCGCGAAGTTCGCCGACTACTTCGACTTCGCCGAGCCCTTCACCGCCCTCCCCTCGCACCGGGTGCTCGCCATGCTGCGCGGCGAGAAGGAGGACGTGCTCGACCTCACCCTGGAGCCGGACGAGCCCGGGGCCGCCGAGCTCCCCGGCCCGTCCGCGTACGAGGGCATGATCGCCAGGCGGTTCGGCGTCGCGGACCGCGGCCGCCCCGCGGACAAGTGGCTCGCCGACACCGTCCGCTGGGCGTGGCGCACCAAGATCCAGGTCCACCTGGGCATCGACCTGCGCATGCGGCTGCGCCAGGCCGCCGAGGACGAGGCGGTCCGGGTGTTCGCCGCCAACCTGCGCGACCTGCTGCTCGCAGCGCCCGCGGGCACGCGTGCCACGCTCGGCCTCGACCCCGGTTTCCGTACCGGCGTCAAGGTCGCCGTGGTCGACGCCACCGGCAAGGTGGTGGCCACCGACACCGTCTACCCGCACGTGCCCGCCAACAAGTGGGACGAGTCCCTCGCGACCCTCGCCCGGCTGGCCGAGCGGCACGCGGTGGAACTGGTGGCCATCGGCAACGGCACGGCCTCCCGGGAGACCGACAAGCTGGCCGCCGACCTGATCGCCCGCCACCCCGAGCTGGGGCTCACCAAGGTGATGGTCTCCGAGGCGGGTGCCTCCGTGTACTCCGCCTCCGCCTTCGCCTCGCAGGAGCTGCCGGACCTCGACGTGTCCCTGCGCGGCGCGGTGTCCATCGCCCGCCGCCTCCAGGACCCGCTCGCCGAACTCGTCAAGATCGACCCCAAGTCGATCGGCGTCGGCCAATACCAGCACGACCTGTCCGAGGTGAAGCTTTCCCGCTCCCTCGACGCGGTCGTAGAGGACTGCGTCAACGGCGTCGGCGTGGACGTCAACACCGCCTCGGCCCCGCTGCTCGCCCGGGTCTCCGGCATCAGCGGCGGACTGGCCGAGAACATCGTCGCCCACCGCGACGCCAACGGCCCCTTCCGCAGCCGCAGGTCCCTCAAGGACGTGGCCCGGCTGGGCCCCAAGGCGTACGAGCAGTGCGCCGGCTTCCTCCGGATCCGCGGCGGCGACGACCCGCTGGACGCCTCCAGCGTGCACCCCGAGGCGTACCCGGTGGTCCGCGCGATGGGCAAGAAGGCCGGTGGCGAGGTCGCCGCGCTGATCGGCAACACGGCCGTGCTGCGCAGCCTGCGCCCCGAGGACTACGTCACCGAGACCTTCGGCCTGCCCACCGTCTCCGACATCCTGCGCGAACTGGAGAAGCCGGGCCGCGACCCCCGGCCGGCGTTCCGCACGGCCACCTTCAAGGAGGGCGTGGAGAAGATCGGCGACCTCGCCGCCGGCATGGTCCTGGAGGGCGTGGTCACCAACGTCGCGGCCTTCGGGGCCTTCGTGGACGTCGGCGTCCACCAGGACGGCCTGGTGCACGTCTCGGCGATGTCGAAGACCTTCGTCAAGGACCCGCGCGACGTGGTCAAGCCCGGCGACATCGTCCGGGTCAAGGTCATGGACGTGGACATCCCGCGCAAGCGGATCTCGCTCTCCCTGCGACTGGACGACGAGACCACCGCCGGAGCCGAGCCCGGCGGCCGGCCGCGCCAGGACCGTCAGGACCGCCAGGACCGCCAGGACCGCCAGGACCGGCGCGGCGGCGGACGCCCGCCGCAGCAGCGTGGCGGCGGGGGCGCGGGCGGCGGCCGTGGCCGCGGTGGCAACCCCGCCCCGCCGCCCGCCAACAGCGCCATGGCCGACGCGCTGCGCCGCGCGGGCCTGGCCGGGGGCGACGGCGGAGGCCGCAAGCGGTAGGAGGGACCGGGCGCTCCGCACGCGGAGCGCCGCTCCGTACCGTCTCCGGACGGTGACCGGCCGGTCCGCGCGCACATGGCCGAATAGGCACGGCCCGCACGGACTTTCCTTGCCGACTGCCGTAGAAAATCTGTAGGCATGGTGGAACGCCCGTTCGCCCCAGCGGTGGACGGGCCTCCACATCCCGGGGGAGCGCACTCCCTTCCGGCTGCCATGGGGGCCATGGACGTCATGCCGCTTTCCGCACCCGCCTATCACCGCTGCCCGAGAAAGGGTTCGAAGAGGGAGCACATGCCTTACCGGCAACTCAGCCTGCGCAGGCGCTGCGAGGCGATTCTCGGCCAACTGGACCTGGCGGAACGGTTCTGCCTCGAAGGGCTGTGCACCAAGATCGCCGAACAGCGGGGCCGCCCCATACGCCTGCACCCCCTCCCCAGGGAGGCCGCCGAATCGGGCGTCTGCGGGCTCTGGGTCGGCACCGCCACCACCGACTACGTCTTCTACGAGGCCCAGACCTCGCCCCTGCACCAGGAGCACATCGTGCTCCACGAACTCGGCCACATCCTGTTCGGCCACCACTCGCTCGAAGGCGAGGAGGCCGACGGCGCCGCCCCCGTGGTCCTCGGCCGCACCAACTACACCACGCGCCAGGAGCAGGAAGCCGAGATGCTCGCCAGCATGATCCGCACCCGGGCGGGGCTCGGCCCCCGGCCGAACGGCAGCTCCGGCGACCCCCTGGGCCGGCTGGGATCCGCGATGGGCGTGCGATGACCGCGTACGCCGCCGCCTCCGGCGCGGCCGCCCTCGGCGACGCCCTCGCCGTGCCCGCCGTGGTCTGCCTGTGGACCGCCGTGCTGCTGCGCTCCCGCTCCGCCCTCCGCGTCCGCGAACAGCGCGGCCTGTGGCTGGCCGTGGCCACCGCCGCGGCCGCGATGACCCTCAACCTGCCGGACGTCGTCGCCTACGCGATGCGCAACCCCGGCCACGGCCACACCGTCGCCCTGGTCCGCAACCTCACCGGCGTCCTCTCCGCCGGAGCGGTCCTCTACTTCGTCGCCGCCACCACCCGCGGCCGCCGCCTCCAGCACGCCGCCTGGGCCCTCACCGCCGTCCTGCTCACCACCCTGGTCGCCCTCGACCTCGCGGCGGCCGCGCACGGCACGCACACCATGCCGCCGCACGGCCGGCCGGTGCCCTCCCTCGCCTACTGGCTGGTCCTCATCTCGGCGCACCTCACCGCCAACACCGCCTGCGTCTTCGTCTGCCTGCGCTACGGCAACCGCACCGAGAGCCCCGGACTCGCCGCGGGCCTCAGGCTGTTCGGCGCCGGCACCGCCCTCGCCGGCCTGTTCTGGTTCGCCTACCTGCTCAAGGGCCTGTTCGGCACGGTCTGGCCGATGCCCTACCTGCCGCTGCTGATGAACCTCCACGGCCTGCTGCGCGCCGCCGCCATCCTGGTACCCACCCTCGTCGTGCTGCGCCGCACCGCCGCCGACGCCACCACCGCCTGGCGGCTGTGGCCGCTCTGGCGCGACCTCGTCCAGGCCGTGCCGCACGTGGCCCTCACCAAGCCGCGGTCCGGCCGCCTCGCCGAGGTCCTCTGGCCGTCCGTACCGCACGGCCTGCTCGCCTACCGCAAGGTCATCGAGACCCGCGACGCCATCCTGATCCTCAACGACCACGTCGCGCCCGGCGTCCCCGAGCGGGCCCGCGGCCACGTCGCGGCCGCGGGCGTCCCCGCCCCCCGGCAGGACGCGGCCGCACTGGCCTGTGTACTGAAGGAAGCCCGCCGGGCCAAGCTCGCCGGGCTCCCGCAACAGCGGGGCGAGGAACGCCCCGTCTACCCGGCCGCCGCCACGGCCGTGCCCGAGGGCAGCGACCTCGACGCGGAGAAACGGTTCCTGGTCTCCGTCGCCCGGGCCTACGCCTCACCGGCCACCCACACCTTCACCGCCGCGGCCCCGCCCGCCCCCGGAAAGTGATCCGACCTTGCCCACCGCCCTGATCACCGGCGCCAGCACCGGCCTCGGTGCCGCCTTCGCGCGCGGGTTCGCCGCCAAGGGCTGCGACCTCGTCCTGGTCGCCCGCGACGAACCGCGCCTGGCCCGGCTCGCCGCCGACCTGGAAGCGGAGTACGGCACGCCCGCCGAGGTGCTGCCCGCCGACCTCCTCGACCCCGAGCAGCGCCGCACCGTCGCCGACCGGCTCGCCGACCCGGCCCGCCCCGTCGACTTCCTCGTCAACAACGCCGGCTTCGGACTCCCCGCCCCCTTCCCCCACAACCCGGTCGAGGACGAGGAACGCATGCTCGACCTCCTGGTCAGGGTTCCGCTGGGCCTCACCCACGCCGTCGTCCCCGGCCTGCGCGAACGCCGCCGGGGCGCGGTCCTCAACGTCTCCTCGGTGGCCGGCCTGCTGCCGACCGGCACGTACGGCGCGGCCAAGGCCTGGGTCACCGCGTTCAGCGAGTCCCTGCGCGTCGACCTCGCCCCGTACGGGGTACGCGTGCTGGCGGTGGTACCCGGCTTCACCCGCACCGAGTTCCAGCAGCGGGCCGGCATGGACGTCAGCGCCCTGCCCGACTCCGTCTGGCTGGAGCCCGACGCGGTGGTCGCCAGGGCCCTCAGGGACCTCGCCCTGGGCCGGCCGCTGAGCATCACCGGCTGGCGCTACCGCGCCTACGCCACCGCCGTACGCCATCTCCCGCGCCACCTGGTGGCGACCCGCATGGCCCGCACCCGCCGCGCCCCGGACGCCTAGAAGCGCTGCACGAACTCGCGGGTGTTCGGCGAGGAGAGGAAGTCGCGGGTGGCCCGGTCGGCGAGCAGCACGTCGAAGCCGGAACCCCGTCCGGCGGCGCTACAGCTCCGTGACCCGGCCCGCCGCGACCTCCAGGCGGCGCGTGGTGTGGACCGCGTCCAGCATGCGGCGGTCATGGGTGACCAGCAGCAGCGTGCCCTCGTAGGAGTCCAGGGCCGACTCCAGCTGCTCGATCGCCGGGAGGTCGAGGTGGTTGGTCGGCTCGTCGAGTACCAGCAGGTTCACGCCGCGGCCCTGGAGCAGGGCCAGGGCGGCGCGGGTGCGTTCGCCGGGGGAGAGGGTGGAGGCCGGGCGCAGGACGTGCGCGGCCTTCAGCCCGAACTTGGCCAGCAGGGTCCGCACATCGGCCGGCTCGGTGTCGGGCACGGCCGCGCAGAAGGCCTCCAGCAGCGACTCCTCGCCCAGGAACAGCCCGCGGGCCTGGTCGACCTCGCCGACCAGCACGCCCGAACCCAGCGTGGCCGAACCGGAATCCAGCGGCAGCCGCCCCAACAGCGCGGCGAGCAGCGTGGACTTCCCGGAGCCGTTCGCCCCGGTGATCGCCACCCGGTCCGCCCAGTCGATCTGGAGGCTGGCCGGGCCGAACCGGAAGTCGCCGCGCCGCACCTCCGCCTCGCGGAGGGTGGCGACCACCGAGCCGGAGCGCGGGGCGGTGGCGATCTCCATCCGCAGCTCCCACTCCTTGCGGGGCTCCTCCACGGCCTCCAGGCGTTCGATCGCCCGCTGCGTCTGCCGGGCCTTGGCCGCCTGCTTCTCGCTCGACTCGCTGCGCAGCTTGCGGCCGATCTTGTCGTTGTCGGTGGACTTGCGGCGGGCGTTGCGGACGCCCTTGTCCATCCAGTTCCGCTGCATCAGCGCGCGGCCCTCCAGCGCGGACCGCTTGTCGGCGTACTCCTCGTACTCCTCGCGGGCGTGCCGGCGGGCGGTGTCCCGCTCCTCCAGGTAGGCGTCGTAGCCGCCGCCGTACAGGTTGACCTGCTGCTGCGCCAGGTCGAGTTCGAGGACCTTGGTGACGGTCCTGGCCAGGAACTCGCGGTCGTGGCTGATGACCACCGTGCCCGCGCGCAGCCCCGTCACGAACCGCTCCAGCCGCTCCAGACCGTCCAGGTCCAGGTCGTTGGTGGGCTCGTCCAGCAGGAAGACGTCGTACCGGGAGAGCAGCAGCGACGCCAGGCCCGCGCGGGCGGCCTGCCCGCCGGAGAGCGCGGTCATCGGCAGGTCCAGGCCGACCCCGAGCCCGAGCTCGCCGGCCACCTCCAGGGCCCGTTCGTCGAGGTCCGCGCCGCCGAGGTCCAGCCACCGTTCGAGGGCCGCGGCGTACGCGTCGTCCGCGCCCGCCACCCCGTCCACCAGGCCCTGCGTCGCCGAGTCGAGGTCGGCCTGGGCGGCGGCCACGCCGGTGCGCCGGGCGAGGAAGTCGCGGACCGACTCGCCGGGCCGGCGTTCCGGCTCCTGCGGCAGGTGCCCGACGGTGGCGGTCGGCGGGGAGAGCCGCAGCTCACCGCCCTCCGGGGTGTCGAGGCCGGCCAGCAGGCGCAGCAGGGTGGACTTCCCGGCGCCGTTGACGCCGACGAGCCCGATCACGTCCCCGGGGGCGACGACGAGGTCCAGCCCGGAGAAGAGCGAGCGCTCACCGTGTCCGGCGGACAGTTCCTTGGCGACGAGGGTTGCAGTCATGGTCCGCCGATCCTATCGACCGGCCGGCCCCGTTCCGGCCGCCCGATGGCCGGATAGGTGGGACACCTGTCATTGCGGACACCCGGGGCCCGGACGAGCATGGACGCATGCCCCCACGAGACGTGCTCGTCGTCCTCTACGACGGCGTGCAGAGCCTGGACGTCACCGGTCCCTTCGAGGTCTTCAGCGCGGTCCGGCGCTTCCCGGGCCGGACCGGGTACGACGTACGGACCGTCTCGCCCGGGGGCGCGCCGGTGCGCACCAACAGCGGGCTGACGCTGGTACCGGACGGGCGGCTGGAGGACGCCGGGCCCGGCGCCGACACCACCGTGATCGTGCCGGGCGGACAGTACTCGGCGGACCGCGCGCCCCGCGTCACCGACTGGCTCCGCGCGCACGGGGGTCGCGCGGGCCGGCTGGTGTCGGTGTGCACCGGTTCCCTGCTGCTCGCCGAGGCCGGACTGCTGGACGGTCTCCGCGCCACCACGCACTGGGCGGCGTGCGAGCGGATGGCCCGCGACTACCCGGCGGTCCGGGTGGAAGCGGAGCCGATCTACGTCCGCGACGGCCGCGTGGCCACCAGCGCCGGGGTCACCGCCGGCATCGACCTCGCGCTGGCCCTGGTCGAGGAGGACCTGGGCCGCGACCTCGCCCTGACCATCGCCCGCCACCTGGTGGTCTTCCTGCGCCGGCCGGGCAACCAGGCCCAGTTCAGCGCACAGCTGTCCGCGCAGACGGCCAGGCGCGAGCCGCTGCGGGACGTCCAGCAGTGGATCACCGAGCATCCGGGCGAGGACCTGTCCGTCGAGGCGCTCGCCGCCCGCGCGGCGCTCTCGCCCCGCCACTTCGCCCGGGCCTTCCAGGCGGAGACCGGGGTGACCCCCGGCCGCTACGTGGAACGCGTCCGGGTCGAGCACGCCCGCCGGCTGCTGGAGGACAGCCGGGACGGCATCGCCGCCATCGCCCGGGCCTGCGGCTACGGCACCCCCGAGGCGCTGCGCCGCGCCTTCGTCCGCGCCCTGGGCCAGCCGCCCGCCGAGTACCGCCGGCGTTTCGGACCGGGCTCCGCCTGACGCCCGGCCGGGCCGCCGGCGCCGGACCGCCCACCCACACGACCCATGGAGGAACCATGCAGATCGCCGTCCTGCTGTACGACCGCTTCACCTCCCTCGACGCCGTCGGCCCCTTCGACACCCTCGGCCGGCTGCCCGGTGCCGAGACCGTCTTCGTCGCGGAACGCCCCGGCCCGGTGCGCAACGACTCCGGGCAGCTCGCCCTCGTCGCCGACAAGGCCCTGGACGAGGTGACCCGGCCCGACGTCCTCGTCGTACCGGGCGGCCCCGGCCAGAGCGACCAGATGGACAACGCGGTGCTGCTGGACTGGCTGCGTGCCGTCGACGCGACCAGCACCTGGACCACCTCGGTCTGCACCGGCTCGCTGCTGCTCGCCGCGGCCGGACTGCTCCGGGGCCGGCGGGCCACCTCGCACTGGCTGGCCCTCGAGCAGCTGCCCCGGTACGGCGCGACGCCGACCGGCGAGCGCGTGGTGACCGACGGCAAGTACGTGACGGCGGCGGGGGTCTCCTCCGGCATCGACATGGGCCTGACCCTGGTCGGGCGGATCGCCGGGGACCGGGCCGCCCAGGCGGTCCAGCTGCTCACCGAGTACGACCCGCAGCCGCCCTACGACGCCGGTTCGCCGGAGAAGGCGCCGGCCGACCTGGTCGAGGAGTGGCGCGGCAAGAGCCGGTTCATCCTCCAGTAGGGCGCGCGGCGGCGGCCGGCGACGGAACGGTCCAGGTGAACGCGGGGTCGCGGCGCTCCAGGAACGCGGCGACCCCCTCCGCGGTGTCGCCGCTGCCGGCCGCCTGCGCGGCCCAGTACCCGTCCCGGTCGGTCCGTCCGCCCGCGTACTCCTTGGCGGCGGCCTGGGTCAGCTGCGAACGGGCGGCCAGCACCCGGGTGAACGCCGCGACCCGCTCGTCCAGCAGGTCCGCCGGCAGCAGCTCGTCCACCAGGCCGGTCCGCAGCGCCCGGTCCCCGTCGATCAGCTCGGCGGAGAACAGCAGGTACTTGGCGGCGGCCGGCCCGACCAGGGCGGCCAGGCGGCGGGTGGAGGAGGCGGGGTAGACGATGCCCAGCCGGGCCGGGGTCACGCCGAACAGCGCGTCCCGCGCGGCGAACCGGAGGTCGCAGGCGGCGGCGAGCTGGGTGCCCCCGCCCACGCAGTGCCCGCGGACCGCGGCCAGCGTCGGCTTGGGGAAGGCCGCCAGGGCGTCCTCGGCGGCCACCGCCAGGGCCTGCGGATCGTCGTCGCCGGTGAGCGAGGTGATGTCGGCACCGGCGCAGAAGGTCCCCCCGGCCCCGGTCAGCACCACGGCCCGTACCGACGGGTCGTACGCGAAGCCGTCGAGGAGCTCCGGAAGGGCCCGCCACATGTCCGCCGTCATGGCGTTGCGCCGGGCGGGGTGGGAGATGGTGACCGTGGCGACCCCGTCGGCGACGGTGCTCATCAGCTGCGCGTCCATGCCGCGAATCCTATGATCAAAGGACTTCGTCCGGGGGGTGCTGGAGGTGCACGCCCATGGCCGCAGACCGTACCGACCCCACGCCCCGACGCGGCAAGGAGAAGCTCAGCCGCAGCTACGGCTGGGTGACCGCACTGGGCGTGGCCCTGGTGCTGGCGGGTCTGGTGGGCCTGGTCTACGTCGGCTTCGCCACCCTGACCACCATGTTCCTGTTCGGCTGGCTGCTGCTCATCGGCGGGGTGGTGGGCCTGTGCCACGCGGTGCAGTCCCGCAGGAGCAACTACTTCTGGCTCGCCGTGATCGTCGCGGCGATCAACATCGCGGCCGGCTGCGTGATCCTGGCCCGGCCCGCCGCGAGTGCCGAGGCGCTCACCATGTTCGCGGCGCTGCTGTTCCTGGTCGGCGGGGTGTTCCGGCTGGCCGGCGCCCTCGTGGTGCGGGGCCCCAACCTGGGCCTGACCCTGGCGCAGGGCGCCTTCGGCGTGCTGCTGGGCGTGCTCGTCCTCGCCGACTGGCCGGACAGCAGTCTGTACGTGATCGGAACGTTCTTCTCGCTCGCCCTGCTGTTCGACGGGCTGAGCCTGATCACGCTGGGTTTCGGCGCGCGCCGCATCCTGGGGCTGGTCAGCGAGGACGAGCCCGCCGACCCGTCGGGGCCGGGAGCGGGATCGGCCGCCGCGGCACCGAAGGCGGATCAGGAACGGTCCAACAACTGACTCCGTCATAAGCCAGCGGTCAGAAAGCGTCCGATTAGCGCTGACTTATGGTCAGCGGTCCGGTCCGGACCAGCCGGTTCACCACTCTGGACCCGTGGACACGATCGAGCGCGAAGACGGGGGCCGGAACATGGACGTCAGCGGGAACGCCCCGCCGGCCCGGTACGAGGGAGTGTGGCGGTTCAACGCTCCCTCCACAGAAGAATCCGTTCCGCAGGCCCGCCGGGCGGTCCGGGACCTGCTCGGCCGGCAGGGCCTGCCCGCCGACCCGGACCTGGTCTACGCCCTCCTGCTGATCGTCTCCGAGCTGGTCACCAACTCGGTACGGCACGCGGCGCTGCTCTCGCCCGAGGTCGGCGTGGAGGTCGCCATCGGCCCGCAGTGGGTACGGGTGGCCGTCGAGGACAACCACCCGTACCGGCCCAAGGCCCTGGAGGCCGACTTCGGCCAGACCGGCGGCCGCGGACTGCTGCTGGTCCGCGAGATCACCCTCCAGGCCGGCGGGGTGTGCGACGTCGAGCACACCGCGACCGGCGGCAAGGTGATCTGGGCCGCGCTCCCGCACGGCCCCCGGTAGCCCGGGCTACCAGCCCGTGCCCTCCCCGGTCAGTTCACGGATCGCCGGCCGGGCCGCGTCCAGCACCGTCATGAACCACGCCGAGAACGGCTCCTGGGCGTGGCGCTTCATCAGCTCCTCGGCGGTCACGAACGCCGTGTCGCCCACCTCCTCCGGGTCCGGCCGCAGCGGCGCCTGCGCGAGCCCCACGAACAGGTGGTTGAACTCCTGCTCCACCAGCCCCGACGCCGGGTCCGGGTGGTTGTAGCGGACCGTCCCCGCCTCCGCGAGCAGCGAGGGCGACAGGCCCAGCTCCTCGTGCGTCCGCCGGGCCGCGGCCGCGAACGGCGACTCCCCGGGGTAGGGGTGCCCGCAGCAGGTGTTCGACCAGACACCGGGGGAGTGGTACTTGCCCGGCGCGCGCTGCTGGAGCAGAAGCCGCCCCTGCTCGTCGAAGAGGAAGACGGAGAAGGCCCGGTGCAGCTGTCCCGGCGCCTGGTGCGCGGCCAGCTTCTCCGCGGTGCCGATGGTATTGCCCGCCTCGTCGACCAGTTCGAGCATGATCGGTTCCTGGGGGGCGCTGCCGTGCGACGCGGGGTACGCGGCGGTGGCTGGTGTGATCGGCATAACCATCCTTCGCTTCGGACTACGGCCATCAGTCTGCCGCACGAATCAGGTTTGTCCGCACTTCGGCGGTACGTGCATGTCTGCCCCCCGACACGTGCTATGCGCCGCACGACGGGGGGCGGACATGTTCAACGCGTCAGACGCCGAACGGTGGCGGATAGGAGATCGTCCCCGCCGGGACGGGAGCCGAAGCATCCAGGACCAGGGCCATCATCGCCTCGTCCGGGACCTCGAACGGAGCCCGGATCCCGAACCGCGAGGCGGGCGCGAACCCGAACCTCGGGTAGTACTCCGGGTGCCCCAGGACCAGCACCAGCGTCTCGCCCCGCTCCCGCGCCGCCCCGAGCAGCGCCCGCACCACGGCACTGCGCGCGCCGGACCGCTGCACCGCCGGGTCCGCGGCCACCGGGGCCAGGGCGAGCGCCGGGACCCCGTCGACCGTGCAGCGGGTCAGCAGCCCGTGCGCGGCCACCGAACCGTCCGGACCCTCGGCCACCCAGCTCAGCCCGGGCAGCCACGCCCGATCCGCGCGCAGCGCGTCCACCAGGTCCGCCTCCAGCGGGGTCTCGAAGGCCGCCAGGTTGACGGCGCGCACGGCCTCCCGGTCGGCCGCGGCCCCGGTCTCGGGCCGGGTCCGCCAGGGCCGCCGGCCCGGGCCGCCGTCCCCGGCGGTCACCGGCCGCAGCACCCAGCCGGTGTACCCGTACTCGTGGCCGTGCCGCTCGCGCACGGCGATCTCCTCGCGGGTCGCGGCCAGCGCGGCCGCCATCCCGGGGGCGGTCGGGTCCGCCGCGTCGGCCCGCTCGCGCAGGGGGCCGTAGTACTCGGCCCAGTCCGACTCGGGCTGCGGGAACACCCCGAGCACCCGGTAGCCGGCCTCCTGGACCGCCGCCAGGTTCCGGGCGCCGCCGCGGAGCGGGTAGTGCCGGTCCCAGAACGCGCGGGCCCCGGCGGACGGCTCGGCGGCCGTCCACTCACACTCGGTCAGCACCAGGGTGCCGCCGGGTGCCAGCAGGCGCTTCCACCGCGCGAGGGCGGTGTCGAAGCCGATGGCGTAGGCCGAGCTCTCGGCCCAGACCAGGTCGAAGGAGCCGTCCTCGAAGGGCAGGTCGCCCATGTCCGCGGCGACGGCGCGGACACGGCCGTCCAGCCCGCGGGCCGCCGCGGCCGCGCGCAGCTCGTCGAGGAACTCCTGGTGGAGGTCGACAGCGGTGACCTCGCCGCCGGTCTCCGCGGCGAGCAGCAGGGCGCTCCGGCCGGGGCCGCAGCCGAGGTCGAGCACGCGCGGGCGCTCGGGCAGCGGACCGCACAGGGAGAGCAGGTGCCGGGTGGTGGCGTCGGAGCCGGGCCCCTGGCGGGGCAGGCGTCGGTGCAGCGCGAAGAAGGCCTCGACGGCGGCCTCGTCCGGGCCGGGACCTGCGGAACCGGCGGTGCTGCCGGTGCCGTCGGTGTCGGCAGTGTTGTCGGTGTGGTGGGTGTGCTGGGTGTCGTCGGTCAACGTGGAACCCTCGTGAGGAGGGGGTCCCGGCTGGCGCGGGAGATCACGCGGCGCGCGGGGAGCGGCGGTCAGACCCGGCCGGGAACCCGGAGGTGAACGGGGACGTACCGGATGTCGCTGCGCACGGCAGCGATCACTGCGACGGTCATCAACCCACCTCTTCCACGGTTCGGGCGCGTTCGCGAAGATCGCACGCGCCTGCGGCCAGCCTAACATCCGGGTAACGTCCAGGCCGTTTGTCCAGGGCCCCGCACATCGCCGATGATGATCAATCGGCCGGGGCGCCGGGGCGGGGTCCAGGGGCGTGAACGGCCGGTGAACCCCGGCTTCCATTCATCCGATAGCCTCTGCCGACGTGCCGCCGCCCCACCAGGCGCCCGTTCCAAGGAGTGAGTTCCTCGCCGACCGCAATCCTCACCGGCCTGCCGGCCCCCGGATCACCGCTCGAAGGCGACCTCCGCTCCCTCGGCTTCGAGGTCCGGACCGTGTCCGGCCCCACCGAGGCCGCCGTCGTGCTGGCCGCCGTACCCGCCGACCAGCGGGTCGCGCTCGTCGACAGCGGCTTCGTCGGCCACCGCCACTCCCTGCGGCTGGCCCTCACCGACCCCCGCTTCGACGCCTGTGCCGTGCCGGGCGCCCTCTCCGTGCAGCCGGCCGCCCGCGCCGCCCTGGCCCGGGCGATGAGCCGGGTGACCGTACCCGCGCACGCGCCGGCCGGGGCGGGCGGCTACGCCGGGCAGCTGGCCGCCGTCCTGGAGGCCGAGGACCTTCCCGTGCAGCGGCCGGAGCTCGGCAGCCTGGTGGCCGCCGTGCCGGCCACCGAGGACGAGTGGCGGTCGGCGACCGCCGCCGTGGCCGCGGTGGACGAGGAAGCCGTCCGGCTGCGCGGCGCGGTGAAGTCCCGCGACGGGTTCTTCACCACCTTCTGCATCAGCCCGTACTCGCGCTACATCGCACGCTGGTGCGCCCGCCGGGGCCTCACCCCCAACCAGGTCACCACCGCCTCCCTGATCACCGCGCTGATCGCCGCCGGCTGCGCCGCCACCGGCGAGCGCTGGGGCTACGTCACGGCCGGCGTGCTGCTGATCGCCTCCTTCGTGCTCGACTGCACCGACGGGCAGCTCGCCCGCTACTCGCTGCAGTACTCCACGATGGGCGCCTGGCTGGACGCCACCTTCGACCGGGCCAAGGAGTACGCCTTCTACGCCGGCCTCGCCCTCGGCGCGGCCCGCACCGGCGACGACGTGTGGGCGCTGGCGCTCGGCTCCATGGTCCTGATGACCTGCCGCCACGTCGTGGACTTCGCCTTCAACGAGGCCAACCACGACGCCACGGCCAACACCAGCCCCACCGCGGCCCTCTCCGACCGGCTGGACAGCGTCGGCTGGACCGTCTGGATCCGCCGCATGATCATCCTGCCGATCGGCGAGCGCTGGGCACTGATCGCCCTGTTCACGGCCCTGACCACGCCCCGGATCACCTTCTACGCGCTGCTCGCCGGCTGCGCCTTCGGCGCCCTCTACACCACCGCCGGCCGCGTCCTGCGCTCGGTGACCCGCAAGGCGCGGCGCACCGACCGTGCCGCCCGGGCGCTGGCCGACCTCGCCGACACCGGCCCGCTGGGCGAGCTGGTCGCGGCCGCCGCGCGCCGGCTGCCCGCCCGTACCGCCCCGGTCCTGGTCCTCCTCGGCGCCGCCGCGGCCCTCGCCCTGCCGGCCGCCGCCTTCCTGCTGCCGACGGCCGGCCCGCTGCCGCTCGTCTGCGCCGGCGCGTACGTGCTGGCCACCGGCGCGGCCGTGGCCCATCCGCTGAAGGCGCCGCTGGACTGGCTGCTGCCGCCGCTGTTCCGCGCGGGCGAGTACGTCACGGTCCTCGCGCTGGCCGCCCGGGCCGAGGTCCCCGGTGCGCTCCCGGCGGCATTCGGCCTGATCGCGGCGGTCGCCTACCATCACTACGACACGGTGTACCGCATCCGCGGTGGCACCGGCGCGCCCCCGCACTGGCTGGTGCGGATCATCGGCGGCCACGAGGGCCGGGTCCTGCTGACCGTGGTCCTGTCGGTCGTCCTCGCGCGCGACGACTTCCCGGTCGCGCTCACGGCCCTGGCCGTGTTCGTGGCCCTGGTGGTGCTCTTCGAGAGCATCCGCTTCTGGGTGTCCTCAGGTGCACCCGCCGTACATGACGAAGGAGAACCAGCATGATCGGCCTTGTCCTCGCTGCCGGTGCCGGACGCCGTCTGCGTCCGTACACCGACACCCTGCCCAAGGCCCTCGTGCCCGTCGGCCCCGAGGGCCAGGAGGAGAGCCTCACGGTCCTCGACCTGACCCTGGGCAACTTCGCCGAGGTCGGCCTCACCGAGGTCGCCATCGTCGTCGGCTACCGCAAGGAGGCCGTGTACGAGCGCAAGGCCGCCCTGGAGGCCAAGTACGGCCTGAAGATCACGCTGATCGACAACGACAAGGCCGAGGAGTGGAACAACGCCTACTCCCTGTGGTGCGCCCGTGAGGTCCTGGGTCGCGGTGTGATCCTCGCCAACGGCGACACCGTCCACCCGGTCTCGGTGGAGAAGACCCTCCTCGCGGCCCGCGGCAACGGCCAGAAGATCATCCTCGCCCTCGACACGGTCAAGAACCTGGCCGACGAGGAGATGAAGGTCGTCACCGCCGACGGCGAGGGCGTCCGGAAGATCACCAAGCTGATGGACCCGGCCGACGCCACCGGCGAGTACATCGGCGTCACCCTGATCGAGGCGGAGGCCGCCGAGGAGCTGGCCGACGCCCTCAAGGCCACCTTCGAGCGGGACCCCGACCTGTACTACGAGGACGGCTACCAGGAGCTCGTCAACCGCGGCTTCACCGTGGACGTGGCCCCCATCGGCGACGTCAAGTGGGTCGAGATCGACAACCACGACGACCTCGCCAAGGGCCGGACCATCGCATGCCAGTACTGACCCGCCTCATCCCCTCCCCGGTCGTCGTCGACATCAGCTGCGGCGCGCTGGACCAGCTGGACGGCATCCTCGCCGACCAGCGGATCTCCGCGTCCGGCAAGCTGGCGGTGGCGATCAGCGGCGGCTCCGGTCAGGCGCTCCGCGCCCGGCTGGAGCCGGCCCTGCCGCACGCCGACTGGTACCCCGTCGTCGACGGCACCATCGACTCGGCGGTCAAGCTCGCCGACGACATGAAGGGCCGCCGCTACGACGCCGTGGTGGGACTGGGCGGCGGCAAGATCATCGACGTGGCCAAGTACGCCGCGGCGCGGGTCGGCCTGCCCATGGTGGCCGTCGCCACCAACCTCTCGCACGACGGCATCTGCTCGCCGGTGTCCATCCTGGACAACGACAACGGCCGCGGCTCCTACGGCGTGCCCACCCCGATCGCCATGGTCATCGACCTCGACGTGATCCGCGAGGCGCCCTCCCGGTTCATCCGCGCCGGCATCGGCGACGCGATCTCCAACGTCTCGGCCATCGCCGACTGGGAGCTCTCGCACCGGATCAACGGGGAGTCCGTGGACGGCCTGGCCGCCGCCATGGCCCGCACCGCGGGCGAGTCGGTCCTGCGCCACCCCGGCGGCTGCTCCGACGACGAGTTCCTCACCGTCCTCTCCGAGGCCCTGGTGCTGTCCGGCATCGCCATGTCGATCAGCGGTGACACCCGCCCCTCGTCCGGTGCCTGCCACGAGATCAGCCACGCCTTCGACCTGCTCTACCCGGGCCGCTCCGCGCTCCACGGCGAGCAGGTGGGCCTCGGCGCGGCCTTCGCCATGCACCTGCGCGGGGCCCGCGACCAGTCCGGCCTCTTCGCGGAGGTGCTGCGCCGGCACGGGCTGCCGGTCCTGCCGGAGGAGATCGGCTTCAGCGTGGACGAGTTCGTCGCGGCCGTCGAGTACGCCCCGCAGACCCGCCCCGGACGGTTCACCGTCCTGGAGCACCTCAACCTTTCCGCCGACGACATCAGGGACGCGTACGCCGACTATGCCAAGACCATCAGTAGCTGAGCTCCGGCCCGTCGTCCACCCGGCGGGTGTGAAGGACCGGCGCAGTGGCGAGCACTGGGGCGGTCGCCTCTACATGCGCGAGATCTCCCTGCGCATCACCCGCCTGCTGGCGAACACCTCGGTCACGCCCAACCAGCTGACCTACCTGATGACCCTGGCCGGTGTCCTGGCCGCCCCGGCCCTGCTGGTCCCGGGCGTCTGGGGCGCCGTCCTCGGCGCGGTCGCGGTGCAGCTGTACCTGCTGCTCGACTGCGTCGACGGCGAGCTCGCCCGCTGGAAGAAGCAGTACTCGCTGTCCGGCGTGTACCTGGACCGGGTCGGCGCCTACCTGTGCGACGCGGCCGTCCTCGTCGGCTTCGGCCTGCGCGCCGCCGACCTGTGGGGCGGCGGGCGGGTCGACTGGCTGTGGGCCTTCCTCGGCACCCTCGCCGCGCTCGGCGCGATCCTGATCAAGGCGGAGACCGACCTGGTCGGCGTGGCGCGCCACCAGGGCGGCCTGCCGCCCGTCCAGGAGGCGGCCGCGGTGCCGCGCTCCTCCGGCGTGGCGCTCGCCCGCCGGGCCGCCGCCGCGCTGAAGTTCCACCGGCTGGTCCTCGGCATCGAGGCCTCGCTGCTGATCGTGGTGCTGGCCGTCCTCGACCAGATGCGCGGCGACCTGTACTTCTCCCGGCTCGGTGTCGCCGTACTGGCCGGCATCGCGCTGCTGCAGACGGT
Organism: Streptomyces sp. NPDC012888; assembly: GCF_042900645.1. Classification (NCBI taxonomy): domain Bacteria; kingdom Bacillati; phylum Actinomycetota; class Actinomycetes; order Kitasatosporales; family Streptomycetaceae; genus Streptomyces; species Streptomyces sp. NPDC012888. The sequence continues at coordinate 36,550 of NZ_JBIBBM010000013.1, forward strand.
GCTCCACCTGGTGTCCGTCCTCGCGTCGAGCAGGCTGAAGTGAGCGCCCCGATGCGGCTGGGCGCCGTGATCATCACCATGGGCAACCGGCCCGACGAGCTCAAGGCGCTCCTGGAGTCGGTGGCCCGGCAGCAGGGCGACCCCGTCCAGGTGGCCGTGGTCTGCCAGGGCGTGAAGATCGACGGGCTGCCCGCGGGCGTGCGCGTCGTCGAGCTGCCCGAGAACCTCGGCATCCCCGGCGGCCGCAACGCCGGCATCGAGGCCTTCGGCCCCGGCGGCAGCGAGGTCGACGCCCTGCTGTTCCTCGACGACGACGGCCTGCTGGAGCGCACCGACACCGCCGAGCTGTGCCGGCAGGCCTTCGCCGAGGACCCCGAGCTGGGCATCATCAGCTTCCGGATCACCGATCCGGCCAGCGGCACCACCCAGCGCCGGCACGTGCCCCGGCTCGGCTCCACCGACCCGACGCGCTCCTCGCGGGTGACCACCTTCCTCGGCGGCGCCAACGCGGTCCGCACCCGGGTGTTCCAGCAGGTCGGCGGGCTGCCCGCCGAGTTCTGGTACGCGCACGAGGAGACCGACCTGGCCTGGCGCGCGCTGGACGCCGGCTGGATGGTGGACTACCGGGCCGACATGGTGCTGCTGCACCCGGCGACCTCGCCGAACCGGCACGCCGTCTACAACCGGATGGTGGCCCGCAACCGGGTCTGGCTGGCCCGCCGCAACCTGCCGGCCGCGCTGGTCCCCGTCTACCTCGGGACGTGGCTGCTGCTCACCCTGGCGAGCCGCCCGGGCGGGCCCGCGCTCAAGGCCTGGTTCGGCGGATTCAAGGAGGGCTGGCAGACTCCCTGTGGGCAACGCCGTCCGATCAAGTGGCGGACGGTCTGGCTGATGACCCGGCTGGGTCGGCCGCCCGTCGTCTGACCCGCCCGACTCTGGGACCATGGGCGTCATACCCGGAGCCGGCGGCCCTAGGCCCGACGCCCCACCTGCCGCATCTTGAAGACGAAAGTTTCAACTTGTGAGTGACACAACCCACGACGGCGCCCTCGCCACGAGCACGCCGCCGTCCGTCGACGCGGGGCTGACCCCCGCGCAGCTCGCCACCAAGTACGGGCTCTCGGTCAGCGGTGCCCGGCCCGGGCTTTTCGAGTACGTGCGGCAGATCTGGGGCCGGCGCCACTTCATCATGGCGTTCTCCCGGGCCAAGCTGCTGGCCCAGTACAGCCAGGCCAAGCTCGGCCAGGTGTGGCAGGTGGCGACGCCGCTGCTGAACGCCGTCGTCTACTGGCTGATCTTCGGGGTCATCCTGGGCATCGGCAAGGACATGCCCAAGGACGTCTACGTCCCGTTCCTGGTGATGGGCATCTTCGTCTTCACCTTCACCCAGAGCTCCGTCATGGCCGGTGTCCGGGCGATCTCCGGCAACCTCGGCCTGGTGCGCGCCCTGCACTTCCCGCGGGCCACCCTGCCGATCTCGTTCTCGCTGCAGCAGCTCCAGCAGCTGCTGTACTCGATGATCGTGGTCTTCGGCGTCGCGGCGGCGTTCGGCAACTACCCCAAGCTCTCCTGGCTGCTGGTCGTGCCGACCCTGGTGCTCCAGTTCGTCTTCAACGTCGGCCTGGCGATGATCTTCGCCCGGATGGGCTCGAAGACCCCGGACCTCGCGCAGCTGATGCCGTTCGTCATGCGGACCTGGATGTACGCCTCCGGCGTGATGTTCCCCATCGCCACCGTCCTCAAGGACCGGCCGGCGTGGATCGCGGACCTCCTGCTGTGGAACCCGGCCGCCATCTACATGGACCTCATCCGGTTCGCGCTGATCGACGAGTACGCGTCGAGCAACCTGCCGCCGCACGTCTGGGCGTTCGCCGTGGGCTGGGCCGTGGTGATCGGCCTCGGCGGGTTCATCTACTTCTGGAAGGCAGAGGAGCGTTACGGCCGTGGCTGACAACGGAACGGGGCGCGTCCCCACGGTCATCGCCGATGACGTGCACATCGTGTACCGGGTGAACACCGGCGGCGGCGGCAAGGGCAGCGCCACCGCGGCGCTCAGCAAGATAGTCCGCCGTCGCAAGGGCGACGCGCCGGGCGTGCGCCGCGTGCACGCCGTGCGCGGAGTCTCCTTCACCGCGTACCGCGGCGAGGCCATCGGCCTCATCGGCTCCAACGGATCCGGCAAGTCGACCCTGCTGCGCGCCATCGCGGGCCTGCTGCCGACCGAGTCGGGCAAGGTCTACACCGACGGCCAGCCCTCGCTGCTCGGCGTGAACGCCGCGCTGATGAACGACCTGACCGGCGAGCGCAACGTGATGCTGGGCGGCCTGGCGATGGGCATGTCACGCGAGGAGATCCGCGAGCGCTACCAGGACATCGTCGACTTCTCCGGCATCAACGAGAAGGGCGACTTCATCTCCCTGCCGATGCGGACGTACTCCTCCGGCATGGCGGCCCGCCTGCGGTTCTCCATCGCCGCGGCGAAGAACCACGACGTGCTGATGATCGACGAGGCCCTGGCCACCGGTGACCGCAGGTTCCAGATCCGCTCCGAGGAGCGCATCCGGGAGCTGCGCAAGGAAGCCGGCACGGTCTTCCTGGTCAGCCACAGCAACAAGTCGATCCGCGACACCTGCGACCGGGTCCTGTGGCTGGAGAAGGGCGAGCTCCTGATGGACGGCCCGACCGAGGAGGTCGTCTCCGCCTACGAGAAGGAGACCGGCCGCTAGGCCGGCTCCGACCGGGAGTGAGCCCGGGGCCCCCGCCGCTCGTGCGCGGCGGGGGCCCCGGCACGTTCCGGGCGTCAGGGCGGGGCGGGCTCAGGGCGGGGCGGGCCGTACGGGCCGTCCGCCGGGCGGGGAGGCGTGCCGCGACATCCCGCCGCGGCACGGGCACCCGATAGGCCGCGCCGACGTTGTACAACGTAAGCTGGTCCGGTCCTGAAACGCGGCATCTGGGGACGAAAACTCCGGCGGCGTGTCCGAAATGGGATGTATTGCGTCGGCAGTGTAGAACGGGAGATGTGACGGCAATGGCTACGGGAATCCTCCGGCCCCCAGGCGGACGGGCCGTCCCCGCCCCGGGCGGCGGGCGGTGACCCCGGGGCCCGGCACCAGGCCCGACGACGACGCCACGGACACCCCGCACGCCCAGCGGGCCGCACGCCCCGCGCACCCCGGCCGCGCCCCCGTCACCGCCGCCGCCGACGCCACCGCGCGCGCCACCCTCGCCAAGGCCGCCGCCGAGAACTTCCCCGTCGCCCCCGCCTTCCTGCCCCGCCCCTGGCGCGAGGGCCTGACGGCCGTCTACGGCTACGCCCGCCTCGTCGACGACATCGGCGACGGCGACCTCGACCCCTCCGGCCGGGACGCCGCCCACCTCGGCCTCGGCCTCGACCCCGTCGCGGCCGGGGACCGGCTCGCCCTCCTCGACGCGTTCGAGGCCGACCTGCGGCGCGTGTTCGACGGCACCCCGGCCCACCCGCTGCTCGCCGCCCTCCAGCCCGTGGTCCGCGCCCACCGCCTGACGCCCGAACCGTTCCTGGCCCTGATCGAGGCCAACCGGCAGGACCAGCGCGTCACCCGGTACGCCACCTACGGCGAACTGCTCGACTACTGCACGCTCTCCGCGAACCCCGTCGGCCACCTCGTCCTCGCCGTCACCGGCACCGCGACCCCCGAACGGATCCGCCTCTCCGACAGGATCTGCACCGCCCTGCAGATCGTCGAACACCTCCAGGACGTCGCCGAGGACCTCGCCCGCGACCGCGTCTACCTGCCCGCCGAGGACATGCGCCGCTTCCACGTCACCGAGGCCGACCTCGCCGCGCCCACCGGCGGCGCGTCCGTGCGCGCCCTCGTCGCCTACGAGGCCGAACGCGCCCGGCAGCTGCTCGACGAGGGCGCCCCGCTCGTCCACAGCGTGCACGGCAGGCTCCGGCTCCTCCTCGCAGGCTTCGCCGGCGGCGGGCGCGCAGCCCTGCGCGCCGTCGCCGCCGCCGGCTTCGACGTACTCCCCGGCCCCCCCAAGCCCACCAGGACCGGCCTGCTCCGCGAGGTTGCCGCCGTCCTGCGCCCAGCGCCGAGAAAGAGGTGAGCCCGACCGTGGAGGGCCCCACGCACGCCACCCCCCCGACCGCGCCCGTGCTCGCCGCCTACAGCTACTGCGAGGCCGTCACCGGCGCGCAGGCACGCAACTTCGCGTACGGCATCAGGCTGCTGCCCACCGACAAGCGGCAGGCGATGTCGGCGCTCTACGCGTTCTCCCGCCGCGTCGACGACATCGGCGACGGCACCCTGCCCCCCGACGCCAAGCTGGCCCGGCTGGAGGAGACCCGCGCCCTGCTCGGCCGGATCCGCGCCGGAGCCGTCGACGAGGACGACACCGACCCCGTCGCGGTCGCCCTCGCCCACGCCGCCGACCGGTTCCCGATCCCCCTCGGCGGCCTCGACGAACTCATCGACGGCGTCCTGATGGACGTCCGGGGCGCCAGCTACGAGACCTGGGACGACCTCGCGGCCTACTGCCGGTGCGTGGCCGGAGCCATCGGACGCCTCTCCCTCGGCGTCTTCGGCACCACCCCCGGCGCGCACGACGCCGCACGCGCCCCCGAGTACGCCGACACCCTCGGCCTCGCCCTGCAACTCACCAACATCCTCCGCGACGTCCGCGAGGACGCCGCCAACGGCCGCACCTACCTGCCTGCCGAGGACCTCGCCAAGTTCGGCTGCTCCGACGGCTTCCACGGCGGCCGGACCCCGGCCGGCTCCGACTTCCCCGGTCTCGTCCACCACGAAGTGCGCCGGGCCCGCGCCCTGTTCACCGACGGATACCGGCTGCTGCCGATGCTGGACCGCCGCAGCGGCGCCTGCGTCGCCGCCATGGCCGGCATCTACCGCCGCCTGCTCGACCGCATCGAACGCGAACCGTACGCCGTGCTCCGCGGCCGGGTCTCGCTCCCGGCCCGCGAGAAGGCGTACGTCGCCGTCCGCGGCCTGTCCGGGCTCGACGCGCGCACCATCTCCCGCCAGAGCATGAGGAGGCGGCCCCTGTGAACCCGCGCCCCCGCACCCTGCGAACCCTCACCCCGCGACCCGAGACCCCGCGACCCGAGACCCCGCGACCCGAGACCCCGCGAACCGTGACCCGCCGCGCCCGGCCCGCCGGGGAGGACGCGTGAACGACAACAGCGCCGTCGTCGTCGGCGGCGGACTCGCCGGCGTCACCACCGCCCTCGAACTCGCCGACGCCGGACTCCGCGTCACCCTCCTCGAGGGCCGCCCCCGCCTCGGCGGACTCGCCTTCTCCTTCAAGCGCGGTGACCTCACCGTCGACAACGGCCAGCACGTCTACCTGCGCTGCTGTACCGCCTACCGCGCCTTCCTGGACCGCATCGGGGGCACCGCCCTCGCCCCCCTCCAGGACCGCCTCGACGTCCCCGTCCTCGACGTCGCCCACGCCAGGGGCCCCCGGCTGGGCCGGCTGCGCCGCAGCGCCCTGCCCGTACCCCTGCACCTGGCCGGCTCGCTGGCCCGCTACCCGCACCTCACCCTCGCCGAGCGCGCCGGCGTGGGCCGCGCCGCCCTCGCCCTGCGCAGGCTGGACCCCACCGACCCGGCCCTGGACGGCCTGGACTTCGCCACCTGGCTCGGCCGCTACGGCCAGTCCCGCCGCGCCATCGAGGCCCTGTGGGACCTCGTCGGCATCGCCACCCTCAACGCCACCGCCGAACAGTCCTCCCTCGGTCTGGCCGCCATGGTCTTCAAGACCGGCCTGCTCTCCGAGAACGGTGCCGCCGACATCGGCTGGGCCCGCGTCCCGCTCGGCGACCTGCACGACACCCTCGCCCGCAAGGCCCTCGACGCGGCCGGCGTCCGCACCGAACTGCGCACCCGGGTCACCGCCCTCACCCCCGGCGACGACGGCCTCTGGACGGTGGACACCGAGACCGGCGCCCTCCGCGCCGGCACCGTGGTGCTCGCCGTGCCCCAGCGCGAGGCGCACGGCCTGCTGCCACACGGAGCCCTCGCCGACCCCGACAAGCTCCTCGACATCGGCACCGCCCCCATCCTCAACGTGCACGTCGTCTACGACCGCAAGGTCCTCCGCCGCCCGTTCTTCGCGGCCCTCGGCTCACCCGTGCAGTGGGTCTTCGACCGCACCGACAGCTCCGGCCTCGCCGACGGCGGCCAGTACCTGGCGCTCTCCCAGTCCGTCGCGCACGAGGACATCGACGAGCCGGTCTCGGTGCTGCGCGCCAAGTACCTGCCCGAGCTGGAGCGGCTGCTGCCCGCCGCCCGCGGCGCCAAGGTCCGCGACTTCTTCGTCACCCGTGAGCGCACCGCCACCTTCGCCCCCGCCCCCGGCGTCGGCCGGCTCCGCCCCGGAGCCCGTACCGACGCCCCCGGCCTGTACCTCGCCGGCGCGTGGACCGCCACCGGCTGGCCCGCGACCATGGAGGGTGCCGTCCGCAGCGGGCTGAGCGCGGCCCACGCCGCGCTCACCGTCCTCGGCCGCCCCTGTCCGAACCCTTCCCCCGGCACCGCCGGAGGTATCCCCGGCAGGAGGCCGGTATGACGATCACCAGCACGACCGGCACAGCACGTACAGGAACCAGAGGAGAGCCATTGAACCCGGGGAACCACACGGGCAGCGTCGACAAGGCGGAGACGGTCGCGCTCCTGGAGCGCGGCCGCACGCTCTCGACGCCCGTGCTCCGCGAGGCCGTCGACAGGCTCGCGGCGCCCATGGACACCGTCGCCGCCTACCACTTCGGGTGGATCGACGCCCAGGGCAACCCCGCCGACGGCGACGGCGGCAAGGCCGTCCGGCCCGCCCTCGCCCTGCTCTCCGCCGAGGCGGCGGGCGCCCCCGCCGAGGTCGGCGTCCCCGGTGCGGTCGCCGTCGAGCTGGTGCACAACTTCTCGCTCCTGCACGACGACCTGATGGACGGCGACGAGCAGCGCCGGCACCGCGACACCGTCTGGAAGGTGCACGGCCCGGCCCAGGCCATCCTGGTGGGCGACGCCCTGTTCGCCCTCGCCAACGAGGTCCTGCTGGAACTCGGCACCGTCGAGGCCGGCCGCGCCACCCGCCGTCTGACCACCGCCAGCCGCAAGCTGATCGACGGGCAGGCGCAGGACATCTCCTACGAGCACCGCGAGCGCGTCAGCGTCGAGGAGTGCCTGGAGATGGAGGGCAACAAGACCGGTGCGCTGCTCGCCTGCGCGGCCTCCATCGGCGCGGTGCTCGGCGGCGCCGACGACCGCACCGCCGACCAGCTGGAGGAGTACGGCTACCACCTGGGCCTCGCCTTCCAGGCCGTCGACGACCTGCTCGGCATCTGGGGCGACCCCGACTCCACCGGCAAGCAGACGTGGAGCGACCTGCGCCAGCGCAAGAAGTCCCTGCCGGTGGTCGCCGCCCTCGCGGCCGGCGGACCCGCCTCGGAGGAACTCGCGAGGCTCCTCGCCGAGGACGCCAAGAGCAGCGACTTCGAGAACTTCTCCGAGGCCGAGTTCGCCCACCGGGCGGCCCTCATCGAGCAGGCCGGCGGCCGGCAGTGGACCGCTGACGAGGCCCGGCGCCAGCACGCCGTGGCGGTCCGCGCCCTGGACGGCGTCGAGATGCCGCAGCGGGTCCGGGAACAGCTGGTTGCGCTGGCCGACTTCGTCGTCGTACGCAAGAGGTGAGCACCACGCACAGGCGGATATGAACCGCGAGTCGCCGGCCGGCGGCGTCACCCCGGAAGTGACGCCGCCGGCCGACGGCGGACCCCAGCACAGCAGACGACACTGCACGAAGGGGAAGCCATGACAGCGACGACGGACGGCCCCACCGGACGCCCCGGAGGGGACCCGCCCAGCGGTACCGGAGCCGAACGGCTCCACCGGATCCCACCCGGTCCGCATCCGGGCCCTCATCCGGGCTCGAATGCGGGCGCGAACGGGGGCCCGAATGCGGGCCCCCATCCCGCCATCCGTCCCGGCACCCGTCCGGGCGCCCGAGCCGGCCACGGCGCCGAGGCGGTGCCGGGACCCGTGGAACGGGCGGTCGCGCGCGCGACCGCCGACCTGCTGGCCCGCCAGGACCCCGCCGGCTGGTGGAAGGGCGACCTGGAGACCAACGTCACCATGGACGCCGAGGACCTGCTGCTGCGCCAGTTCCTCGGGATCCGTGACGAGCCCACCACCCGTGCCGCCGCCCGCTTCATCCGGGGCCGGCAACGGGAGGACGGGACCTGGGCCACCTTCCACGGCGGACCGCCCGAACTGTCCGCCACCATCGAGGCGTACGTCGCCCTCCGGCTGGCCGGGGACCCGCCCGACGCCCCGCACATGGTCCGCGCCTCCGCCTGGGTACGGGCCCACGGCGGCATCGCCGCCGCCCGCGTCTTCACCCGGATCTGGCTCGCCCTGTTCGGCTGGTGGAGCTGGGACCACCTGCCCCAGGTCCCGCCCGAGCTGGTGTTCCTGCCCTCCTGGGCGCCGCTGAACATCTACGACTTCGGCTGCTGGGCCCGGCAGACCATCGTGCCGCTGTCCGTGGTGTCCGCGTACCGCCCGGTGCGGCCCGCCCCGTTCGCCCTGGACGAGCTGCACACCGACGCCCGCGACCCGTACCCGCCGAAACCGCTCGCCCCCGCCACCAGCTGGGAAGGCGTCTTCCAGCGCATGGACAAGGCGCTGCACGTGTACCACCGGCTGGCGCCGCGCAGGCTGCGCGACGCGGCCGTGCGCACCGCCGGCCGCTGGATCGTCGAACGGCAGGAGAACGACGGCTGCTGGGGCGGCATCCAGCCGCCCGCCGTGTACTCGCTGATCGCCCTGCACCTGCTCGGCTACGACCTCGGCCATCCCGTGATGCGCGCCGGACTGGAGTCCCTGGACCGGTTCGCGGTCTGGCACGAGGAGGGCCCTGACGGCGAACCGGTCCGGATGGTCGAGGCCTGCCAGTCGCCGGTCTGGGACACCTGCCTGGCCGCCGTCGCCCTGGTCGACGCGGGCCTGCCCGCCGACCACCCCGCCCTGGTCCGGGCCGCTGACTGGATGCTGGGCGAGGAGATCACGCGGCGCGGCGACTGGAGCGTCCGCAGACCCCGGCTCGACCCGGGCGGCTGGGCGTTCGAGTTCCACAACGACACGTACCCGGACATCGACGACACCGCCGAGGTGGTCCTGGCGCTGCGCCGGATCCAGCACCCCGACCCGTCCGGCGTGGACGCGGCGATCGCCCGGGGGGTGTCCTGGACGCTGGGCATGCAGTCGCGCGACGGGGCCTGGGCCGCCTTCGACGCCGACAACACCAGCCCGTTCCCCAACCGGCTGCCGTTCTGCGACTTCGGCGAGGTCATCGACCCGCCCTCGGCCGACGTCACCGCGCACGTGGTGGAGATGCTCGCCGCCGAGGGCCGCGCCGGGGACCCGCGCACCTGGCGCGGCGTGGAGTGGCTGCTGGCCGAACAGGAGCCGAACGGCGCCTGGTTCGGCCGCTGGGGGACCAACTACGTCTACGGGACGGGGTCGGTGGTGCCCGCGCTCACCGCGGTGGGCCTGCCGGTCTCCCACCCGGCCGTGCGACGGGCCGTCGCCTGGCTGGAGTCGGTGCAGAACGACGACGGCGGCTGGGGCGAGGACCAGCGCTCCTACCGCGACCCGGACCAGTGGGCCGGCCGCGGCGCCTCCACGGCGTCCCAGACCGCGTGGGCCCTGCTGGCCCTGCTCGCCGCGGGGGAGCGGGACGGCAAGGCGGTGGAGCGCGGCGTCCGCTGGCTGGTGGACACCCAGCGGGAGGACGGCACCTGGGACGAGCCGTACTTCACCGGCACCGGCTTCCCCTGGGACTTCTCCATCAACTACCACCTGTACCGCCAGGTGTTCCCGCTCACCGCCCTCGGCCGTTACCTGTACGGGGACCCCTTCGGGGCGGCCCCCCACCCGGCGGACCGGACCGCGGCAGCGGGCCCGGCCGGACTCCCGGGCCGGCCCGCCGGCCCGGGGACCGCCGGGCCGGCGGGTGCGGAGTCGGCGGGTGCGGAGTCGGTGGGTGCGGGCCCGGTGGGTGCGGGTGCCACCGCGGCAGCCGGGCGGACCGCCGGGGCTGCGGTCCCGGCCGAGGACGCGGGGTGAGCGGCGACTCCGGCCGCCCGCACGGCTGCGGTCCGCCGGCGCCGGCCGCCGCTCCGGCCGGCCGCCCGGGCGCCGAACGCCCGGGCGCCGCCCGCCCCGGCGCCTCCGCCCCCGGGCCGGCCGCGCCGCCCCTGCTGGTGGCCTGCGCGCTCGGCATCGAGCGGCTCGCGCTGGGCAGGGCCGACCGGCCCGGCGCTCCCGGCCCGGTCACCGTGATCCGCACCGGCATGGGCCCGCGCGCGGCCGAGCGTGCCGTCGGACTCGCCCTGGCCGCGCCCGGCATGGCCGGCGCGGCCGTCGTCGCCACGGGGTTCTGCGCCGGCCTGGAGCCCGGCATGCACCCCGGGGACCTGGTGGTGGCCGACGAGACGCGGGACCCGTCCGGTGCCGTGGGCTGCGACGGTACCGAGGTGCTGGCCGAGGCCCTGGCCCGGGCCCTGCCGGGCCGGAAGGTGCACACCGGGCCCCTGGCCGGCTCCGACCACGTCGTGCGCGGGGCCGAGCGCGCCCGGGTCCGGGCGACCGGTGCCGTCGCGGTGGACATGGAGTCGGCGGCCACCCTCCGGGCCGCGACCGGGCTCCGGCCCGCCGGGAGGCCTCCGGTTGCGGCCGTCCGGGTGATCGTGGACGCTCCCGAGCACGAGCTCGTCCGTATCGGCACGGTACGCGGTGGAATATCGGCCTTCCGTGTTCTCCGTGCCGTAATGCCCGCTTTCTTCGACTGGCACCGTTCTTTGCTGCTCCCCCGGAGGTGAGCCAGATGGCCATGCCGCTGCGACAGTCCATCAGGGTCGGGACCTATCTCTTCGAACAGAAGCTCCGCAAACGCGACAAGTTCCCCCTCATCGTGGAGCTGGAGCCGCTCTTCGCCTGCAACCTCAAGTGCGAGGGCTGCGGCAAGATCCAGCACCCGGCCGGGGTGCTCAAGCAGCGCATGCCGGTCGCCCAGGCGGTCGGCGCCGTCCTGGAGTCCGGTGCGCCGATGGTCTCCATCGCCGGCGGCGAGCCGTTGATGCACCCGCAGATCCACGAGATCGTGCGCCAGCTGACGGCCCGCCGCAAGTACGTGTTCCTCTGCACCAACGCCCTGCTGCTGCGCAAGCGGATCGCCGACTTCACCCCGTCGCCCTACTTCGCGTTCGCCGTCCACATCGACGGCCTGCGCGAACGGCACGACGAGTCGGTCGCCAAGGAGGGCGTGTTCGACGAGGCGGTGGCGGCCATCAAGGAGGCCAAGCGGCGCGGCTTCCGCGTCACCACCAATTCGACCTTCTTCAACACCGACACCCCGCAGACCGTGATCGAGGTCCTGAACTACCTCAACGACGAACTGCGGGTCGACGAAATGATGATCTCCCCCGCCTACGCCTACGAAAAGGCCCCCGACCAGGAACACTTCCTCGGCGTGGAACAGACCCGCGATCTCTTCCGCAAGGCCTTCGCCGGCGGCAACCGGCGCCGCTGGCGGCTGAACCACTCCCCGCTCTTCCTCGACTTCCTGGAGGGAAAGGCCGATTTCCCCTGCACCGCCTGGGCCATTCCCAATTACTCGCTCTTCGGCTGGCAGCGGCCCTGCTACCTGATGAGCGACGGATACGTCCCCACCTACCGCGAACTCGTCGAGGACACCGACTGGAGCAAGTACGGCCGCGGAAAGGACCCGCGCTGTGCCAACTGCATGGCGCACTGCGGCTACGAGCCCACCGCCGTCCTCGCCACCATGGGGTCCCTGAAGGAGTCCCTGCGCGCCGCCCGGGAGACGGTCTCGGGCAACCGGGAGCGGCCGTGACGCGGTTCGACCTCCGCGCCCTGCTGGCCGAACGCGGAGCGGAACGGTACGAACTCCACGCCCGGCACCTCAACCCCCAACTGCCCCGGATGCTGCGCACGATCGGCTTCGACAAGGTCTACGTGCGTGCCGAGGGCGCCCACTTCTGGGACGCCGAGGGCAACGACTACCTGGACATGCTCGCCGGGTTCGGGGTGATGGGGCTGGGCCGCCACCACCCCGTCGTCCGGCAGGCCCTGCACGACGTCCTGGACGCCTCCCTCCCCGACCTGACCCGGTTCGACTGCCAGCCGCTGCCCGGGCTGCTGGCCGAGAAGCTGCTCTCCCACAGCCCCCACCTCGACCGGGTCTTCTTCGGCAACAGCGGCACCGAGGCGGTCGAGACCGCCCTGAAGTTCGCCCGCTGCGCCACCGGCCGGCCCAGGATGCTGTACTGCGCGCACGCCTTCCACGGGCTGACCGCGGGCTCCCTCTCGGTCAACGGGGAGAACGGTTTCCGCGAGGGCTTCGCCCCGCTGCTCCCGGACACCGCGGTCCCGCTCGGGGACCTCGGCGCGCTGGAGCGGGAACTGCGCCGGGGCGACGTGGCCGCCTTCGTGGTGGAACCGGTCCAGGGGAAGGGCGTGCACGAGGCCCCGCCCGGATACCTGCGGGCCGCCCAGGAGCTGCTGCGCCGGCACAAGGCCCTGCTGATCGCCGACGAGGTGCAGACCGGCCTCGGACGTACCGGCACCTTCTACGCGTACCAGCACGAGGAAGGGGTGGAGCCGGACCTGGTCTGCGTGGCCAAGGCGCTGTCCGGCGGATACGTGCCGGTCGGGGCCACCCTCGGCAAGGACTGGATCTTCAGGAAGGTCTACTCGTCCATGGACCGGGTGCTGGTGCACTCGGCCAGCTTCGGTTCCAACGCGCAGGCCATGGCGGCCGGGCTCGCCGTCCTGTCGGCGATGGAGCAGGAGGGGCTCGTGGCCCGTGCGCGGACCATGGGTGACCTGCTGCGCGGACGGCTGGCCGCGCTGGTGGGCGAGTACGAGCTGCTGCACCAGGTGCGCGGCCGCGGCCTGATGGTCGGCATCGAGTTCGGGCGGCCGTCCTCGCTGGGGCTGCGCAGCCGGTGGGCGATGCTCCAGACGGCCCGCAAGGGCCTGTTCGCGCAGATGGTGGTGGTGCCGCTGCTCCAGCGGCACCGGATCCTCACCCAGGTCTCCGGGGACCACCTGGAGGTCATCAAGCTGATCCCGCCGCTGGTGGTGGACGAGCGGGACGTGGACCGGTTCGTCACCGCCTTCCGGGCGGTGATGGACGAGGCCCACGAGGGCGGCGGCCTGATGTGGGAGTTCGGCCGCACCCTGGTGAAGCAGGCCGTCGCGAACCGCTGACGGCCTGCTCCTGCGGTCAGTCCAGCAGCCGCTCGCGGAGCCGGCCGAGGGTCTCGGGGGAGAGGCCGAGGCCCTCGGCCAGGTACGCGTCCACGCCTCCCCAGGTCTCGTCGATGGTCTCGAAGGCCGCGGACAGGTACCCGGCCCGGGCGTCGAACAGGGGCGCCAGGAGGGCCATCACCTCGGGGGAGCGGGCCTCGGGGGAGTCGCTGCCCCGCCGGACCCGGTAGCGGCGGTGCGGGGCGTTGGACTCCAGGTAGTCGGCCATGACGGCGGGCCGGTCCACGCCCAGGGCGAGGAGCGTGACCGCGACGGACAGGCCGGCCCGGTCCTTGCCGGCCGCGCAGTGCATCAGCGCGGGCACGCTGTCCTCGGCCAGGGCGTGCAGGACCCGGCTGTGCTCGGCGGTACGGGTGCGGACCATCCGCCGGTAGGAGTCCTCCATCCGGGCCGCGGCCCTGCCGTCGCCGAGCAGCCGGCGCAGCTGCTCCAGGTCGCCGTCGCGGACCATCTTCCAGAACTCCTTGCCGTCCGCCGGGTCGGAGAGCGGGATGTTCACGTTCCGGACGCCGGGGAGCACCACGTCGGGGCCCTCGAGGGTGACGTCGGCGGCGTTGCGGAAGTCGAAGATGGTGTGCAGCCCGAGCGATCCGAGAAACTCTGCGTCGGTTTCGGTGGCATGTGCCAGATGTCCGCTTCGGAAGAGTCGTCCCGACCTGACCCGTCGTCCGTCCGTCGTCGACAAACCGCCCACATCACGGAAGTTGCGCACACCGGACAGTTCGGGCTCGATGGACGAAGGGTGGGGTATCTGCTGCGTCACGTGGACTCCTCCGCGTCGGTTCCGGCTCGTGAGCAGGATCATACGGTGACGTTGCGTGGCGGACGGGGAAAGTCGAATTCCCCTGCTGGAAAGGCCGTTGACGCCCGGGAATGGACGGAGGGTGACCGTAATCGCGCCGGCCCCCGAAGCTGACGAATAGTCCGCTGAATTCATGGCTTGTTCCGTGCCACCGAACTCGATTACGGTCAGCCCCGATCCGGGTGGACCGCCAAATCCTGCCGCCACCCGGGAAACCGCACCCGACCATTCATGAGCGCGGCAGGAGCGGGGGAACCAGGTAGGCCGCCGCAACGGATCTTCTTTCCGCTGCGGCTAGGGGTGAAGCCGTACATGTCCGCATGTGAGGCCGGACATCTCCAGTCCGAACCCGACAGCTCACCTCGCAGGCGCCGGAGAGGAAAGAGCCATGCCCGGAAAGGGTAAGCACCGCCGCCCCAAGTCCAGCCCGATAACCCGCGGTTTCGTCGCGGCCGGCACCGGCGGCGCGGCCCTCGCGCTCCCGCTGCTCGGCGCCGCCGGTGCGAACGCGGTCGAGCTGCCCGCCGCCCAGGCGGGCGGCAAGATCCCCGCCCAGCGGACCGCCTCCGTGCCGCAGACCGCTCCGGCTGCTCCGGCCGCCCCCGCCGCCGCGCCGCAGAAGGCCCGTTCCGTCTACACCGTCGTGCCGGGTGACTGCCTGTCGCAAATCGCCCAGGACCAGGACATCTCCGGCGGGTGGGAGCGGCTCTACGCGGACAACCGCGAGGCCGTCGGCTCCGACCCCTCCCTCATCCACCCCGGCCTGCGGCTGCAGTTCGGCGGAGCCGCCGCGCAGCCGGCCGGCGCACGGGCCGAGGCCCCCGCCGAGGCTCGCGCCGAAGCCCCGGCCGAGGCTCCGGTCGAAGCCCCCGCCGAGGCCGCGCCGGTCCCCGCTCCCCGCCAGGAGAGCGCCCCGGCGCCCCGCCGGGCAGCCCCCGAGGCCGAGGCCCCGTCCGGCTCCACCTCCACCTCCACCTCCACCTCCACCTCCACCTCCGGCGCCTCCGCCGCCGGGTTCGTCGCCCCGGTCACCGCCCGCGTCTCCACCCCGTACGGCGCCAGCGGCGCGATGTGGTCCAGCGGCACCCACTCCGGCGTCGACTTCGCCGCGACCTTCGGCACCAGCGTCAAGGCCGTCGGCGCCGGCACCGTGGTCAAGGCGGGCTGGGGCGGCTCGTACGGCAACGAGGTCGTCATCCGGCACGCCGACGGCCACTACTCGCAGTACGGCCACATGTCCCAGCTGTCCGTCTCGGTCGGCCAGACCGTCAAGGCGGGCCAGCAGGTCGGCCTGGTCGGCTCCACCGGCAACTCCACGGGCCCGCACCTGCACTTCGAGATCCGGACCGGCCCCGCGTACGGCTCCGACGTCAACCCGCTGAGCTACCTGCGCTCGAAGGGCGTGGGAATCTGACGGATTCTTCCGTCCGCAGACGACCGGGAGCCGGGAATCCGAGGGGGATTCCCGGCTCCGGGCCTATTCCGGTCCGACTCGTGGCAAAGATCACGGTCCGTCAACCCATGGCTACGGTCGCGTAGGTCACAGTCTTGCGTGAAAGATATGGCGACGTGGCAGGCGACGACTCGACGACTCAGACATTCCAGGCCATTGGCTCGTACGTGGCGCTCGGCGACAGTTTCACCGAAGGAGTCGGGGACCCGGGACCGGGAGACTCCTTCGTCGGCTGGGCCGACAGGCTGGCCGTCCTCCTGGGCGACCGCCGCGACGAGCACGACTTCCGCTACGCCAACCTCGCCGTACGGGGCCGGCTGCTCGACCAGATCGTGGCCGAGCAGGTGCCGCGGGCCAAGGAGCTCGCACCCGACCTGGTCAGCTTCTGCGCCGGCGGAAACGACATCATCCGCCCCGGCAGCGACCCCGACGACGTGGCCGAACGCTTCGAGGCGGCCGTCGCCGACCTCACCGGCGCCGTCGGCCGCGTCATGATCACCACCGGCTTCGACACCCGCGGCGTACCCGTGCTCCGCCACATCCGCGGCAAGGTCGCCACCTACAGCGCCCACGTGCGCGCCATCGCCGACCGCTACGACTGCCCCGTGCTCGACCTCTGGTCCCTCAGGTCCATCCAGGACCGCCGGGCCTGGGACGGCGACCGGCTGCACCTGTCTCCCGAGGGCCACACCCGCGTCGCCCTGCGCGCCGCCCAGGTCCTCGGCCTGGACGTCCCCGCCGACCCCGACCAGCCCTGGCCGCCGCTGCGCCCCCGCGGCTCCGCCGAGGCCACCCGCGACAACATCCAATGGGCCCGCGAACACCTCGTACCGTGGATCGGACGGCGGCTGCGCGGGGAATCCTCCGGAGACCACGTGGAACCCAAGCGGCCGGACCTGCTGCCCCTGTGACCCACGGGGACGGGGGCCGCATCCGGAATCCTCCGGCCGCGGTACGCGTTGGGGAGGGCAGAGACCGTCTCTACCGACCCACCAGCACGCCCCCAGGAGGCGCCTTGACCGGCTCCCGTCCCGGCTCCCGCCCGTTGCGCCAGCGGATGCGCGAACTGCGCTCCGCAGCATTCGGCGCGGACCCGACCGGCGCCCGGATGGAGCGCATCCGCCGCTCCCCGAACTTCGCCGACGGCGTCTTCCAGAACCCGGTGGGCGCCCGCCACCGGCCCACCGGCTCCAAGAAGGAGCTCGCCAGGATCTACTTCCACAAGGAGCAGCGGCTGGGCCGCAGCCCCGGCGCGCCCGTACCCGTCCACCCCACCACCCTCTTCGACCTGGCGAAACCACCCGCCGGCGGACTGCGGCTGACCTGGATGGGCCATTCCAGCGTGCTCGCCGAGATCGACGGCCGCCGGATCCTCTTCGACCCCGTCTGGGGCGAGCGCTGCTCCCCGTTCCCGTTCGCCGGACCCAAGCGGCTGCACCCCGTCCCGGTGCCGCTGGCCGCGCTCGGCCCGGTCGACGTGGTGGTCATCTCCCACGACCACTACGACCACCTCGACACCCCGACGATCAAGGCGCTCGCCGGCACGGACACCGTGTTCGCGGTGCCCCTGGGCGTCGGCGCGCACCTGGAGCACTGGGGCGTCGCTGGGAGCCGCATCCGGGAACTCGACTGGAACGAGTCCACCGAGGTCGCCGGCCTGACGCTGACCGCCACCCCCGCCCGGCACTTCTGCGGACGCGGACTGCGCAACCAGCAGCACACGCTGTGGGCCTCCTGGGTGGTCGCCGGCGAGCGGCACCGGATCTTCCACAGCGGGGACACCGGCTACTTCCCCGGCTTCAAGGAGATCGGCGCCAACCACGGCCCGTTCGACGCCACCATGATCCAGATCGGCGCGTACAGCGAGTACTGGCCCGACATCCACATGACCCCCGAGGAGGGCGTCCGCACCCACCTCGACCTCCAGGGCGGCAGCCCCCACGGGGTCCTGCTCCCGATCCACTGGGGCACCTTCAACCTGGCCTTCCACCCGTGGGCGGAGCCCGGCGAGTGGACCGCGGACGCCGCCGCGGAAGCCGGCCAGGAGATCGCCCTCCCGCTGCCCGGCCAGCCCTTCGAACCGGACGGAGAACTCCCCACGGCCCGCTGGTGGCGCCCGGTGGCCCGCCCGCTCCCCGCCCCGGGGCGGAGCGCCCCGCAGGTGGTGGACGTATCGGCGGACGAGCCCTCCCGGGCCGACCTGGACCTCGCGGGCGGACCGGGCCCGCGGACCACGCCGACCCCCTGACGGCGCCCCGACACGGGCCGGCCGGCGTCACCGCCTTGGGCCGGTCGGGCGGTATCCCCCGCCCACGGCGAACGGAACCGCTCACAGGGGGTACAAGGATCCGAACCGGACCCTTCGGTTCCCCGTGATGCTTGGAGGACGCCGTGCACGCGACCCCCCGCCCGCCCCGACGCGCGGCGGCCAGGGCGGGCGCCGCCGCGGCCCTGGCCGGGGTGCTCGGGGTGCTGCTGTCGGGCTGCGGTGCGAGCGCCACCCGGGTCGACGGCGCCCGGGCCGCCGGCCGCGCCTTCGAACAGGCCCTGGCCTCCCGGGACTACGCGGCGGCATGCGCCCTGCTCGCCCCCCGGACCCGCGAGGAACTGGTGGAGGACGGCCGCGGGCCCTGCCCGCAGGCCCTGGAGGAACGACGGCTGCCCGTGTCCGCCGCGGTCAACAGCGCCGAGGTCTACGGCCGGCAGGCCCTCGTCCGCGCCGAGGGCGAGACGCTGTTCCTGTCGCTGTTCGGCGGGGGCTGGCGGATCGTCGCCGCCGGCTGCACACCACAGGGCGACGAGCCCTACCGATGCGACGTGAAGGGCGGCTGAGCATGCGCGTTCTCTTCGTCACCTGCCTGGTCGTCGTCGTGGGCGGCCTGGCCTACTTCATCACGATCGGGGCGATGCACCGATGAGCGCCGACCGGCGACGGCAGCCGGGCTTCTGGAAGGACAACAGCCTCACCCTGGCCTTCGGCACGGGCTTCCTCGTCGTCCTCGTCGCCCAGGCGCTCGCCGGCCACGCCGACTTCAACGAGCAGCTCACCACCGACGGCCTCGCCCGGATCGGCCTCGGCGAGTACGTCACCTCCTCCGACTTCGCCGTCGACGTCACCGAGAACTGGCAGTCGGAGTTCCTCCAGTTCTTCCTCTTCGTCTTCGGCACGGTGTGGCTGGTCCAGCGCGGGTCCCCCGAGTCCAAGGAAGTCCACAAGGCCGGCACCGAGTCCGACCGGGAGCAGCGCGTCGGCGACCACGCCGGTGCGGACTCGCCGGCCTGGGCCGGGGCCCGCGACTGGCGGCAACGGGTCTACTCGGTCTCGCTCGGCCTGGTCATGGGCGGCCTGTTCCTGCTGTCCTGGTTCGCCCAGTCGATCTCGGGCGTCGCCGCCTACGGCGAGCAGCAGCTGAGGCAGCTCCAGGACCCCGTCGGATGGGGCGAGTACATCGGCTCCCCGGACTTCTGGAACCGCACCCTGCAGAACTGGCAGTCGGAACTCCTCGCCGTCGCCGCCATGGTCATCCTCTCCGTCTACCTGCGCCAGCGCGGCTCCCCCGAATCCAAACCGGTCGGCTCCGCCCACACCTCCACCGGCGTCGAGGGCTGACGGGTCGGCGGAGCCGTTAACCGCCCCCGCCGGACCGCACACACCGGGGCAGCTCCCCGAGGAACCCGGTCAGCGCCCGCGCCCCCAGCCGGAGCGCTTCGATCCGGACGTTCTCGTCGGGCCCGTGCCAGCGGTCCCCGGGCAGCCCGGTCCCGAAGAACAGCACGGGAGCGTCACAGGCCCGCGCCAGCTGCGCGGCCGGCGCCGCGCCCCCGTTGCCGACGGGACGGGCCGGCGACCCGTACGCACGACCGACGGCGCGGAACAGCGCGTCCAGGGCCGGGTGACCGGCCGGCGTCCGGTACGGGTCCGAGGTCGTCGGGGAGACGTCGATGTCGTACGCGTACCCCTCCCGCCGCCGCCCCGCCAGCCAGCGGCGCAACTGCTCCGCCACCCGGTCGGCGCGCTGGTCCGGTACGAGCCGCAACAGCAGGTCCGCGCGGGCGACGGCCGGCAGCAGCCCGAGCGCCGGACCCCCGGCCGGACCGGCCGCCAGCCGGGCCACCTCGGCCGAGGGACGCGTCCACAGGCGCTCCGGCACACCGAACCCCGCCTCACCGCCCGCCGCGAACGTACCGGTCTCGTCCAGCCAGGTCCGTGCGTCGAAAGGCAGGGTGGCGAGGGATTCGCGCACCGCAGCGGGGGGTTCGGCCACCGCGTCGTAGAACCCCGGGAGGGTGATCCGTCCGGCGCCGTCGTGCAGCCCCGCCAGCAGCCGGCACAGCTCCACGGCCGCGTTGGCGGAGGCACCCGAGGCGGCACCGCTGTGCACGTCACGGTCCGCCCCGCGCACCGTCAGGCCGGCGGTCACCGACCCGCGCACCGAGGTGCACACGGCCGCGTGGTCCAGGGACCAGATCATGGTGTCCGACACCATGACCACGTCGGCCGCCAGCTCGTCGGAGTGCCGGGCCAGCAGATCGGCCAGGTGCACGGACCCGATCTCCTCCTCGCCCTCGACCAGGTACTTCACGGTGACGGCCGGCCCGGCGCCACCGCGTTCCGCGAGGTGCGCCCGCAGCGACCACAGGTGGCACAGCAGCTGGCCTTTGGCGTCGGAGGCGCCGCGCCCGTACAGCCGGCCGTCCCGCAGGACGGGGGAGAAGGGGCGGGTCACCCGCCACTCGGGGGGATGGGCGGCGTGCACGTCGTGGTGGCTGTACACCAGCAGCACCGGCGCGCCGGGGTCGGCGGCGGGGCGGCACCCGTAGACGGCGGGAAGGCCCTCCGTCTCCCACACCTCCGCGTGCGAACACCCGAGCCGCAGCATCGCCCGCGCGAGCCAGCGGGCGGAGCGGCGAACGGAAGGGGGACCGGCGGGGCCGGCCGACACGGACGGGATGGCGACCCACGCCGCGAGTGCCTCCGGCTCCACCATGACCTCACTCATGACGCTGCTCCAGTCGACGGATCCCGCGCCTCGATCGCCGGCGGGGCTGGGTTGGCGCCCCCGGAGGCACCGGGTCGGTGTCGGGGCCGGGGGTGCGCTTCCAGCCCGAGCGGCGTTCGAGCGGGCCGCGGCGGCTTCGGCCGGGCTCTCGGGGCTCCGCCCCGGACCCCGCGCCTCAAACGCCGGCGAGGCTGGATCGGCGCCCCGGGGGCCGGGGATCGGACATGCCGCTCCTCCGTTCGTCACCGCCGGTCGGCCCCGGCCGTCGGCGCGGACTCCGCGCCGCCGCCGGTCGCCCCGGTCGTGGGCCGCGCCTACCCGCCCCGGGAGGGGCTACGCACCGTACCGGCCGATCGGCGAAGATGGCGGGGCCAGCGCAACCACGACCGAGACCTCCCCGACCCGAGGACCGACCCGCAGATGCCAGCCACCACCGGCCCCGCACCCGCTCCCGGCCAGGGCGAAGGCCAAGGCCAGGGCCAGAGCCAAGGCCAGGGCCAGGGCCAGAGCCAGGGCCAGGGCCAAGGCCAGGGCCGAGGCCCCAAGCCACCGACGATCGCCGACGTCGCCCGGACCGCCGGCGTCTCGCGGACCACCGTCTCCCACGCGCTCAACGGCCTCGGCAAGGTCGACCCCCGCACCCGCGAACGCATCAAGCAGGTGGCCGCGGACCTCGGATACCGCCCCAACCTGCGCGCGCAGCGCCTCCGCCGCGGCCAGGCCGAGGCCATCGCCCTCGCCTCCTCCATGCCCATCGCCGTGGCCGGCGGCGCCTCCCGGCTGGGCTTCTACATGGAGATCGCCGCGGCCGCCGCCGAAAGCGCCCTGCTCCACGAGTACGCGCTCGTCCTCGTGCCGCCCGTCCGGTCCGGCGCCGGACTGAGCTCCGTCGACGTCGACGGAGCCATCGTCGTCGAACCCGACGCCGACGACGCGGCCGTCGCCGACCTCCGGGCACGCGGACTGCCGTACGTGGCACTCGGACGGCCCGTCGCGCCCGCCGACGACGCCCCCTACGTCGACCTCCGCGGCGGCCCCGTCGCCGAACTCCTCCTGCGCCACCTGCACGAGCAGGGCGCCCGCCGCCCGGCCCTGCTCATCGGCTCCGGATCCCGCCACTCCTCCGTCGACGCCCGCGCCGCGTACGAACGCCTCGCCGCCGAGTACGGCTGGCAGCCCGTCGTCGCCACCGCCCACGAAGCGGGCGGCGAACGGGCCGGCTACGAGCGCTGCGCGGCCCTCCTCACCGAACACCCGGAGACCGACGCCGTCTGCGCCCTCGTCGACGCGTTCGCCGTCGGCGCCGTCGCGGCCATCCGCGACAGCGGACGCGCCGTACCGGACGACGTCCTGGTCGCCACCCGCTACGACGGGCTGCGCGCCCGCACCTGTCAGCCGCCGCTCACCGCCGTCGACCTCCACCTGGACCGCGCCGCCTCCGACGCGGTGGAGCTGCTGCTGGGCAGGCTCCGCGGTGAGGTGGGCACCGCCGCCGTGGTCAGCCCGCCCGAGCCCCGCCTGGTGGTGCGCGCCTCCTCGCTCCGCCCCGCCCCGCCGCGGGTCACATCCCGAGGATGAGCCCGAGACCCGAGACCAGCGCGAACACCAGCACGAACAGCCGCATCCGCCGCGCGTCGAGCCGGTGGTGGACGACCCGGCTCGCCCAGGCCCCGGCGGCGACGGCCGGCACCAGCAGGGCCGCCCACCCCAGGTCCGCCGCCCGCCCCTGCCCGGTCGCGAACAGCAGCGCCAGCGAGGCCAGTTCGCCGACGAGGAAGCAGGCGGCCACCGTCGCCCGCAGCTCGTCCGGCGGCCTGTGCTGGTAGACCAGCGCCAGCGGCGGCCCCCCGACACCGGTCGCCGTCTCCGTCAGTCCCGTCACCGCACCCGCGCCCAGGTAAGCGGCCCGGCCCGGGGCGAACGCGGGCGCGGCCAGGCTCACCACCGCCGCCAGCACGGTCGCGACCCCGACGAGCAACCCGATCGCACGGTCCGGGACCACCACCAGCAGCACCAGCCCCCCGGGCGTCGCGGCGAGCCGCGCCAGGGTGATCCACCCGGCCCCCCGCAGGTCCAGGGCACTCCGCTCCCGCCAGGCCACGTACAGGTTGAGCGGGACCATCGACGCGAGGACGAACACCGGCAGCAGCCCCGGGTCCAGCAACCCGGCCACCGGCGCGACGATCAAGGCGAAACCCAGCCCGCTGCCGCCCTGCACGAACGCCGCGACGGCCACGGTCACGGCGAGCACGGCCAGGGTCTCGACGCTCACCTGGCCCCGCCCCGGCCGCGCGCCGCCATCGACGTCGGGTGGGCGCGGGTCACGCCGGCCCGGCCCACGGCGGCCCGGGACAGGGCGGCCGCCCTCCGGACCAGCCCGGCCCCGTCCCACCCCACGGGCCGGCCCCGCAGCAACCGCAGCCGGCCCGCCACGAACACCGCGGTGATCTCGTCACGGTTGCCGCGCCGCACCAGCTCCCACGGCAGGTCCCAGGACAGCGCCAGCTCCGGTCCGGAGACGTCCACCAGCAGGAAGTCCGCGGCCAGGCCCGTAGCGACCGTCCCCGTACGGGCGCCCAGCCCGAGGGCGTCCGCACCGCCGCGCGCCGCGTGCTCGAGCCACGTCCACCCGGCACCGCACGAGGAGTCGCCGCTCGCCAGCCCGTACGCCAGCCGCTGGGCGAACTCGGCCGCGTCCGCCAGCCGGAAACCGTCGCCGCGCGTCCCGTCGGTGCCCAGCCCGAAACGGACCCCGCGCTCCGCCATCGCGGTGGCGGGGGCGACGGCGTTGCCCTTCCACGCACTGGCCACGGGGTTGTAGCTGACGGCGGTCCCGGTGTCGGCGAGCAGGGACAGCTCGCGCGGCGTGAGCAGCGTGGCGTGCGCGGCGACCAGCTGCGGGCCGAGCGCACCGACCCGGTGGAGGTGCTCCAGGGGCCGCGCCCCGTGCCGCAGCAGCGACCGTTCGACACCGGCCAGGTGCTCGTTGACGTGGATCTGCACGGTGGCACCGGCCTCCGCGGCCAGCCGCGCCGTCTCCCCGAGGGTGCGCTCGGTGGCCGACTCGGGCGTGGGGACGGCCAGGGACGCGTGCACCAGCGGGTCGCCCTCGTACCGTTCCAGGTGCTTGCGCGCCGAAGCGAGGACGCCGTCGGCGCCGTCGCCGTCGCCCGCGCCGTCGCCCGTCGCCGCGTCGGCGCACACCCGGCCGAGCACGCAGCGGATCCCGGCGTCCCGGACGGCGGAGGCGATCACGTCGACGTCCACACCGGCGCGGGTGCCGGCGTCGGCGACCGTGGTGAAGCCGCCGCGCAGCGCCTCGTACGCCGCCAACTTGGCGGACACGTAGGCGGATTCCTCGTCGAGCGAGCCCTCCAGCGGCTCCCAGACCCGCCGGAATATCTCGGACGGCTCACCGAAGGCGAGGGCGGCGCCGAAGCTCTGCGTCAGGTGGTGGTGGGTGTCGACGAAGCCGGGCATGAGGAGGTGGCCGGGCAGCCGTACGGCTCGGAGGCCGGGGTGCCGGCGGGTGACGTCAGCGGCCGGACCGACGGCGCCGAACGCGCCGTCGGAGACGACCGCCGCGAAGCCCTCGGCGGGCCCGTCGGGGAGCAGGACGGCGTCCGGGACGAGCACGAACGGGCGTGAACCGTCGGGCAGTTCGGGAGTGGGCTGGTCGGGGTGGTGGGGCTGGTGGGGCAGGTCGTACTGGCTCATCGGTCGCTTTCCGTACGGGGGCCGGCGGTCCGGGTGGCGAGGGCCGGCCGGACGTGGTGGAAGAGGATGTTGAGTACCGCCGCGGTGAACGCACCCACGGCCACGCCGCTTTCGAGCAGGATGCGGAGGTTCGGCGGGAAGCCGGCGTACACGCCGGGGACGAGGATCGGCAGCAGGCCCAGCGCGAGGGCGACGGCACAGACGAACGTGTTGGTGTGCTTGTCGAGCTCCGAACGCCCGAGCATCTGCACCCCGAGCACGGTGATCACGGCGAACACGACCATGGCGGTGCCGCCGATGACCGCGGACGGGATCACGCTGATGGCGCGGGCGACCGGGGCGAGGAAGCCGATGAGGATCAGGACGACGCCGGCGGCGGCCGTGACGTACCGGCTGCGGACTCCGGTGACGCGGACGATCCCGATGTTCTCGCCGCTGGTCACCATCAGCGGCAGCCCGAAGAAGCCGCCGAACAGCGAGGTGACCGCGTCGCCGCGGATGGTCTTGGGCACGTCGGCGCGCTGGTCGATCTCCTTGCCGACCGCCTGCGCGTTGATGACGGTCTGGCCGGTGGCCTCCGCCATGGAGGCCAGGCTGTACAGCATCAGCGGTACCGCGGCGAGGAGGCTGAACTCGGGTGCCCCGAACGGCAGCGGCTGGGGCAGGTTCAGCAGGCCGCCCTCGGTGGCGCCACCGAAGTCGACGGCGCCGAGGACCGCGGCCAGCGCGGTGCCGGCGAGCAGGCCGAGCATCACGGCGAGTTGGCGCAGGACGCCGGTGAAGAGCAGGTAGAAGGCGACGGTGAAGCCGATCGTGGCCAGGCCGAGGGCGAGGGCGGTGGTGTCGGCGAAGCCGGGCTGGCCGGGCCGGCCGGTGACGAGGACGGCCCCGACCTTCACCAGGTTGATGCCCACGATGACGATCATCGTGCCGATGACGAGGGGCGGGAAGAAGGCCAGCAGCCGGGAGAACACGGGCAGGACGACGAAGTAGAAGGCGGCGGTGAGGATCACCGCGCCGGTGGCCGTGGGCAGGCCGTGCTGGTCGGCGATGGCGAGGAACAGGATCAGCGGGGCGCCGCCCGGCAGCATCACGAAGGGCAGTCGCGGCCCGAACTTCCAGGGTCCGAGCGACTGGATCAGGGACCCGACGCCGGAGAGCAGGAAGGCCGCCGAGAGCAGTTCGACGGTCAGGTCGGAGTCGAGGCCGAGGGTGGCGCTCATCAGGAAGATCGCCGAGATGGGGGTGGCGGCCATGACGAGCACGTGCTGGACGCCGAAGAGGAGGATCCGGCCGAGGGGCCGGGACTGGTCGACGGGGTGGACGGGCTCCGGGGCCGGTGCGGCTTCCGTGCCGGTGGTGGTCTGACGCTGAGTGGACACGCATGAGCTCCGTTCGGCGTGTGGCACTTTCGGGTGGTTCGGGGACGAGCCAGGCCCTGGACGGAGAGCCAAATCGATTTGGCCAAATCGATTTGGCCGACTGTATCGGAGGGCCCGCAGGCCCCGTCAAGACTCCGTACGACAACATTCGCGCCACGCGGCGACCCGCCCCTCACGCGAGCCCGCGGCCCGGACCGGAGCCGGACCGACCGCGGCCCGCCCGGCCCCCACCAAGGCAAAGGAGCGAAGCGACGACCGAACCGGAACGGCCACACCGCGAGCCCCGAAGGCAGCGACCGGGGCGGCTCCGCCGATCGGGCACTGTCCGGCGGATCACGCTTCGGGGTCGAGGGCCCGGAGGTCGTAGAGGTAGGAGCGGTCGTCTTTGAAGCTGCGCCAGACGGTGGCCGGGGGTTCGGGTTCGTCAGCGTGGCCGTCGACGGGATGGGCGGTGACGAGGCCGTCAGCGATCTCGCAGTGCCAGCCGTCGGCCGGCGACCAGACGCACCACACGTTTCCGTCCGTTCGGCGGTACGCAGGGCGGCCGTTGTGCTCGCCGTCGCGTTCGAAGTGGTAGCGCAGCCCGTCCGTGTGGCGCACGAAGGTGAAGGACGCGAGTGCCGTCATGCCTTCGGCACTGTAGGGGACGACGCCGCCGGCGGCCGAGCAGTTCCGGGAGGGACCAGATGCAGGGCGCATCTCACGGGCGGAGCCGGAGCCTCACCGGCGAGGCGGATCCCGCAGGTCGGACAGACCGCCCCGGGACCGCCCGAGTCCTTCGTCCTGGCGGTGGCGCCGGGGCGTTCTCCTTCTTCGGGCGCCCGCGCGTCGAAGAGCACGGCAGGACGTCGAATCGACGCCGACCGTGCTCCGGTCGATCCGGCCCGCGAGGTCGGCGTCCGCCTGGACAGCGCGCGGAATCCGCTCCACGTACCGTCCGCCGGTCAATGCCGGTTCCGCCGGCAGGCGGTCTTCCAGCTGCCGAGGTCCCGGCGCGGCCACCCCTGGACGCTCGCCCCCCTCCACGGGGGAGGGTCAGCGCGCCGGGGCCATGTCGTAGGTCACCCACATGGTCCGCGTGGCCACCTGGTCGTACTTGGCGCGCGCCCGGTGGTTGTCGTCCGCGGTGATCCACCGGACCACGCTCCACCCGCGTTCCGCGGCCAGCGCGCGCAGCTCGCCCAGCAGCAGGTCGGCGGCGCCGGACCCGCGGTGCTCGGGTGCGACGAACAGGTCGTCGAGGAAGCAGCCCACCGTGGCGGACAGCGGACGCGCGAACGGCCGGTAGTGCGCGAGGCCGAGCAGCCGGCCGTCCGCGTCCTCCGCGACCAGGGCGTTCACCTCGTGACCGGGGTCGTTCACCCACGCCCACACGGTCGCGGCCGCCTCCTCGGTCTGCTCCACCCGGTAGAAGTCCGCGTAACCGCGGTAGAGGGCGCGCCACTGCGCGAAGTCCTCCGGGCGTACGGCGCGGACCGAGATCTGGGACATGCGGGAAACCCCCCGTGGTCGAAGGACGCGGCCGCGGGAGCGCGACCCGCCGGAGCCGATCATCCGGCAGCGCCCGGCGGAGCCGGAACCCGCCCCGGTGTCGAAGCGCCGGCACGGGAGGCGCCACGGTGGACATAACGGACGCGCCCCGGCGTACGCCCTCGGGGCGCATTCGGGCTGCCGTACGAGCGCTCCTCCCGGAGCGGGAAGCACCCCGGTGAACTTCCCCAACTGGCCGTCCACGGCGGGAGCGTGCGGTCTAGCGTGGGTATCCGGTGATCAACTCCGGCCGCGGCGCCGCCGCCCGGAACCCACGTCCGCCATGTACCGAGGACGCCGATGTCCGGACTCCGAGCCGCCCGCCACACCTCGTCGCGACACGCCGCCACGGGGCCGGGCCGCCACATACGGCCCCAGATGGTCCGCGCCGCCGTACTCCCCACCCTGGCCGCCGGGCTCAGCGGCGCCGCCGCCGTGATCTTCACCTTGCAGCTGGGCGGCGGGGCCGGCGAGCGCGACGCCCGGCTGTGGCCCGTACTGGCCGGCTGCGGGCTGCTCGTCGCAGGAGCCCTCGCGGCCGCGCTGCTCGGGGCCCAGCGCGCGGCCAAGACCGTACGCGACCGCTGCGAGGCCCTGCGCCGCTCCAGCAGCCGGGGCAGGATGGAGCTCCGGGCCACCGCCGAGCAGCTGCAACGGGGCGAGACCCCGGCCCGGCCGGCCCGCGCCGGGTCGGTACGCCCGCCCGGGCAGGACCCGGCGGCCACCGACGAGTTCTGGGCGCTGGCGCGGGAGTTGCGCGGTGCGCGGGAACAGGCCCACGCGACCCTGGTACGGCTGGCCGGCCCGGGCAGCCGCACCGACAACGACCGCAAGGTGGAGGTCTTCGTCAACCTCGCCAGGCGGCTCCAGTCCCTCGTGCAGCGGGAGATCTCCCTGCTGGACCACCTCGAGGACACCGTCGAGGACCCCGAGCTCCTCAAGGAGCTCTTCCACGTCGACCACCTCGCCACCCGCATCCGGCGGCACGCCGAGAACCTCGCGGTGCTCGGCGGAGCCGCCTCCCGCCGCCAGTGGACCCTGCCCATCGACCTCAGCGAGGTGCTGCGCTCGGCGGTCGCGGAGGTCGAGCAGTACACGCGGGTGAAGGTCGTACCGCCGGCGGGCGGCGCGGTGCGCGGGCACGCCGTCGCCGACGTGGTCCACCTCCTCGCCGAACTCGTCGAGAACGCAACCGTCTTCTCCGCCCCCGACACGGACGTCGTGCTGCGCGCGGAACGGGTCACGGCCGGCATCGCGGTGGAGGTCGAGGACCGCGGGCTGGGCATGCCGCCCGAGGAGCAGCACCGGATGAACGCCCTGCTCCGCGAACCCGACGGGATCAGCGTCAGCCATCTGCTCGCGGACGGCAGGATCGGCCTGTTCGTGGTCTCCGCCCTGGCGCGGCGGCACGGCATCGCCGTCGAGCTCAAACCCAACATCTACGGCGGTGTACTGGCCGTGCTGGTGCTGCCGCTGGACCTGCTGGGCACCGAGCCGGCCGCCCCCGCCCGCCCCCGGCCCGAGCCACACCCGGAACCGCCCGGGACACACCCCGAGCCGCCCGGGACACACCCGGGACCGCCCGAACCGGCCCGTCCCGCCGAACCGGCCGAGCCCGCCTGGGAGTCCGCCCCGGCGCCGCCACCCCTGGAGCCGGCCCGGCTGACCCTCCCGCGCCAGCAGCCCCCGCCCCGGACCGGCGCGACGGCGTGGGCCCCGGATCCGGACCGTCCTGGTGGGACGAGTGGAGCGAGCGCAGCACGGGTGACGACAGCGTCGCTGGGGGCCGCCGCCGACCTGGAACCACGGGTGACGGGCTCGGGTGAGGACGACGATGCCGCCGGCGAGGGGGGCCGACCCGCGCTGCCCAAGCGGCGGGCCCAGGCGCATCTCGCGCCCGGGCTGCGCGACGTGCCGCCGGCGCCCCGGGCGGCCGAGGCCGGTGAGCCGCCCGTGCACGATCCCGGCCTGATGGCCGCCTTCCAGCGCGGCTTCGGCCTCGCCCAGTCGGAGAACCCGTCATGACCGGCGGGACCGCCCGCCGAGCCCGAGAGCCCGGCGCGACCCACGAGGAGCCCATCCCGATGCCCGCCACGCCCGCCATGCCCGCCACGCCGGCCATGTCCGCCACCCCCGCCGTGCCCGCCACGCCGGCCATGCCCGCCATGTCCGCCACCCCCGCCGTGCCGTCCGTGCCCGTGATGCCCACCGAAGCCGTCGCCGCCCCGCCGGCGCAGCGCCGTCTCTCCGACCTGGACTGGCTGTTGAGCGGACTCGTCCAACGCGTGCCCTACACCCGCAGTGCCGTACTGCTCACCGCCGACGGCCTGGTCACGTGCAAGCACGGCCTCGACGCCGACAGCGCCGACCACTTGGCCGCGCTCGCCTCCGGTCTGTACTCCCTCGGCCGGAGCGCCGGCGCCCGGTTCGGGGACGGGGCCGAGGTCCGCCAGGTGGTCGTGGAACTCGACTCCACCCTGGTCTTCGTCTCCGCCGCCGGCGCCGGGACCTGCCTCGCCGTGCTCGCCGACCGCGAGGCCGACGCCGGGGTCCTCGGTTACGAGATGGCGATGCTGGTCAAGAGCGTACGGCCGTACCTCGCCGCCCCGCCCCGGCGTGCGGCCGCCGCCACCCCCGAGCGGTGAGGGCCCGGAAACCCGGAGCCGCGGCGCGGTCCGACGCGACCTGGTGGCCCGGGGCTTCCGGGGCCGAAGGCCCCGCCTGGCTCGACGACTCCGCGGGACGCGTCATGCGCCCGTACACCGCGAGCGGCGGCCGGACCCGTCCGGCCGTCCACCTCGACCTGCTGTCCCTGGTGACCGCCACCGGCGTACGGCTCCGGCCGCCGCT
Organism: Streptomyces sp. NPDC012888; assembly: GCF_042900645.1. NCBI lineage: Bacteria > Bacillati > Actinomycetota > Actinomycetes > Kitasatosporales > Streptomycetaceae > Streptomyces > Streptomyces sp. NPDC012888. Next base: position 66,636 of record NZ_JBIBBM010000013.1, read on the forward strand.
CGGCGCCGACCACACCCTCGCGCTGCGGCTCTGCGCGGGCACGGCCGCCGTGTCGGTCGCGGAGGTGGCGGCCCAGCTGCGGCTGCCGGCGGCGGTCACCAAAGTGCTGCTGTCCGACCTCGTCCAGGCCGGGGCGGTCACGGCGCGGGCGCCGTACTTCCCGGACAGCCCGGCCGACGACCTCTCCCTGCTCCAGGCGGTGCTCGATGGTCTGCGTAGAAAGCTCTGAGACCCACACCCCGTCCCCTGACCTGCCCGCGACGCTGAAGGTCCTCGTCGCGGGCGGGTTCGGGGCGGGCAAGACCACCTTCGTCGGCGCGGTGAGCGAGATCGAGCCGCTCTGCACGGAGGAACTGATCGGCGGACTCGGCGCGGCCACCGACCCGCTCGCCGGCGTCGAGACCAAGACGACCACCACCGTGGCCCTGGACTTCGGCCGGATCACCATCGACGCCGACCGGATCCTCTACCTCTTCGGCACGCCAGGACAGCAGCGGTTCTGGTTCCTCTGGGACGAACTGTGCACGGGCGCCCTCGGCGCGGTGGTCCTCGCCGACACCCGCCGACTGGCCGACTGCTTCCCGGCGGTCGACTTCTTCGAACGGCGCGGCATCGCCTTCGTCGTCGCCGTCAACGAGTTCGACGACGGCCACCGTTACACGTGCGACGAGGTACGGGAGGCGGTCGGCCTGGAGGCCGAGGTGCCGGTCGTACGGTGCGACGCGCGCCTGGCCCGCTCCGCAACCGGAGCACTGATCACCCTCCTCCAGCACCTGCTGACCCGGAGCCGGGACGGCTGACCGGCGGGCGGGTGACCGACACGACACCGGTGATGCCGAAGAGGCGACACGGCGGGCACGGCAGAGCCCGCACAGCGGCCGGCGCGCCCCGGCCCGACCGAGGGGGAACCATGACGTACCACGACTCGACCGGACACCTGCTGCTCACCCCGGCGGACCGGGACGCCCCGGCGCGCGTCGCCCGACTGCGCGCCCTGGGCCTGGGGGAGCGGACCGATCCCGAGCTCGACGCCTTCGCCCGGCGGGTCGCCGAGACCACCGGCACCCCTTATGCCGGGGTCAACCTGCCCGGTGCCGAACGGCAGTTCTTCGCCGGCCTCCACCACTCCCCGGGCGCCCCGGCCAGCGGCTATCCGGCCCGGGTGCTGGCCCGCGACCACGGCTGGTGCCCGCACGTGCTGGTGCGCCGCCGGGCGCTGGTCCTGGAGGACGTGAGGGACTTCGCGCGCTTCGCCGGGAACGCCGTCGTGGACGAGGACGGGGCCCGGTCCTACCTGGGCGCCCCGATCACAGACCGGCAGGGCGTGGTCCTGGGGACCGTCTGCGCCGTGGACCGGGTGCCCAGGCGGTGGGGCAACGAAGGCCTCGTGACGATCAAGGAGCTGGCGGCGGAGTTGGTGGAACGCATCCACCGGCGCGAGGACACCGGTCTCCGGTGAGGCGCGGGCGGCAGTCACGGGACTACCGTGCGAAGGGACCGCCGGCACCCCCGCGCCACCGGGCCGGCAGGGGCCGCAGGGGTGTGCGCAGACGCCCGGACGCAGGAGGACCGATGGCCGTGACCGCCGAGGACGTGCGTTCGGTCGCACTCGCGCTGCCGGAGAGCACCCTGGGCGGCCCGCGGCCCCGCTGACCGCAGCGCCGCTGACCGCAGCCCCCTGACCGGCCAGCCGCTCCCGCCTCGGCCCTCGCACGCCCCGCAGCCGTCCCGTACGTCTACACGTCCAGGAAGGCGGTGATCCGCTGCCGCAGCCCGGCCGGGTCCAGGCCGTGCGCGGCCGTGTGCTCCTCGACCGTCCCGTAGCGGCGCAGCTCGGCCCGGCCCACGCCCAGCCCCAGCACCCGGTGCGGCACCTCGGCCAGCGCGTCGTTCGCCGCCGCCGTCGAGGTCCCCGCGAGGTACGGCTCGACCAGCACCACGTCGGCGCCCGCCCGCCGTGCCGCGGCACGCAGCGACGCGTCGTCGAAGGGACGCACGGTCGCCGCGTACAGAACGGTCACGTCCAGGCCCGTGGTCGCGGCGAGCACGTCGTCCAGGGTGGGGCCCATCGCCACGACCACCCCGCGGGTGCCCTCCCGCACGGTCCGCAGGCCCAGCCCGCCCACCGGCCGAGCGGCGGCGTTCGACAACTGCGACAGCCGGACGTACACCTTGTCGTCCCCGGCCGCGTACGCGTGCCTCAGCAGCGCCTCCGCCTCGTCGGGATGGCCGGGCACGTGGACCGTCCACCCGTCCAGCGTGTCCAGCAGGGCCACGTCCCCGGGGGCCATATGGGTGTACCCGCCGGCCGGCCAGTCGTACGAGGCGCTGGCGCTGACCAGCACCCCGCCCGTCCCCTGGTGGCCGAAGTCCAGCTTCACCTGCTCGAACGGCCGCTCCACCAGGAAACTCGCGAACGTGTGCATGACCGGCCGCAGCCCGGTCAGCGCCAGCCCGCCGCCGACCCCGACGAGCAGCTGCTCGCGGATCCCGACGTTGAGCACCCGGTCCGGGTGCCGCTGCCGGGCCGGCCGGAAGCCGTCCATGCTGATCTCCGCCAGCACCAGCGCCAGCCGCGGGTCCTCGTCCAGCAGCCGCGAGGTCACCGTGACGAACCTCTCCCGCATGGTGTCCATGCCCGTTCCCTCCCCGTACTCCTGCTTCTCGTCCTGCATCGCCCTGCCCTGCTCTGTACTGCCCTGCCCTGCTGAGGCTGCGGTCAGGCCTTCTTCTCGACCCGGGCGACCACCGCGAGCGGCCGTCCCGGGTGCGGTGCGGTGAACGCGGCGTACAGCGCCTCGTGGTCCCGGCCGTCGACGGTCACCGCCGCCCAGCCGGCCGCCTCGAAGCGGGAGGCGATACCGCCGGGCCAGCCGTGCGTGGCCGAGTCGTTGTCGATCACGACGGTGTGGAGCCGCTCCAGTCCCGCGGACCCGGCGTAGGCCAGGGCCTCGTGGTTGCTTCCCTCGTCCAGCTCGGCGTCCCCGATGAGCACCCAGACGGCGGGCCCGGTCAGCCCCTGCGCCCGCAGTCCGAGCGCGGTACCGACCGCCAGGGGCAGGCCGTGCCCGAGGGAGCCGCTGCCGATCTCGACGCCGGGGACGAGCGTGCGGTCGGGGTGGTGCCCGAGGGGCGAGTCGTACGAGCCGAAGCCCGGCAGCCACTCCTCCGGGAGGAACCCCTTGGCGGCGAGCACCGCGTAGTACGCCATCGGCCCGTGCCCCTTGGACAACAGGAACCGGTCCCGCTCCGGGTCGCCGGCCGTTCCCGGCCCCACCCGCAGCACCCGGTCGTACAGCACCCACAGCACGTCGAGGGTGGAGGTGGCGGCGGGTCCGTGCTTCTCGGCGCCGGTCATCAGCGCCATGAGCGGGCGCAGGTCCTCGTAGCGGCGGACTTCCGTGTCCGCGGTTCCCTGGGTCATGTGCCCACCGTGCAACCTCAAGGGGACTTGAGGTCAACCACGACGTCGCCGGAAAGGAGCGCGCGACCACTCCCCGAAGTGCGGTATTGTTCTCGTGCGCGTTCATCCGGGGGAAACCCCAGGTCAGCGGGCATCGGGACGTGGCGCAGCTTGGTAGCGCACTTGACTGGGGGTCAAGGGGTCGCAGGTTCAAATCCTGTCGTCCCGACTTGCGAATACGCAGGTCAGAGGCCGTATCGGAAGCATCCGATACGGCCTCGAGATCGTTTTTGGGGACCAGCTGGGGACCAAGCCGGTCTGAACGGGTCAGACGGCGGCCATTGCCGTGGGTGGCAGTGAACGAGGTGCGCGGAGCGTCATGAGGTGCGCAGAGGGTGCGGCCCCAGCTGCTGTGATCTGGTCAGCGTCGGGGTGCGGTTAGCGCTGTGTGGTGGTCAGTGAGCCGTGTCCGGCGATCTTGCGAAGCACGTGCAGCGGGACGCCGGCGTCGGCGAACCATGTCGGCCCGGTGTGGCGGAGGTCGTGCCGCCGGAGGTGCTCGGCGCCGAGCTCGGTGACGACGTCGTCCCAGTGCGTGGCGTCGCGCAGGACCGCGGTGGAGATGCGTCCGCCGCGCGGTCCAAAGAAGCTCACGCCGGTCGTGTGGATCCGTGCGTCGAGGGGCACATCGTGCTGGTCGGCCACGGGCCCGTGCATCCGTCGGCGGATGTAGCTCCAGGCCGTGCGGCTGCACGGCCGCAGTGTCCCAAATCACCGAGAGTGTCGGGCAGTTCGGATAGGATCGCCGGTATGGGAATTGACTGGGAAAACATCCTCGGCACAAGCGGGAACGGTCTCGACGAGGCATACGACAGGGCGGTCTCCTCAGTCGTCTATGGCGAGATCTCGGAGGACGACCATCGGCCACTCCCGATCGGCGAAGAGTTCGACGACACGGATGGCCTTCGCTGACCTGAGGGCGCACGCAGAGACTGCCCGATGAGCCGGGGTTGCGTGTTGGGCTTGGTCCGCTCTGGCGGGCATCGGGGATCAGAGGCTTCTGCCCCGTAGTGAACCGGTGGTCAAGCGTGCCATCGGGAACCTCGCCTCGCCGTGTCCAGACGGGCGCGGCACTGGTGGCGAGAAGTTGCGCTCGGACGGCCCGGCGTCCGTCGCCGGCTTCTTCGGCCGGAAGAACGAGTTTCGGTCCCAGGGGGCCATGCGCTGCGGAGCACCTCGGTCACCCCGGCTGTTCCGGGCCCCGGCCGACGCCGGCACGCATGGGGATCGTCAGGAACGACATGAGCACGCACCCGGACATCCTGTCGCCGAGATCGGGAAGGACGGGGTCCGCAGCCGAACTCACCGCGCAATGGTCAGCAATCGGTAGGACGAGTTCGGTGGCGACCGAACTGACCTACGACCCCCGCGAGCCGGAGCGCGCCGTCCCCGTGGTGTCATGGCCCTGGTTCCTCGTGCGGATGTCCCTCGTCCTCGCCGTCGGCATCCTCATCCTCTGGGGCGGATGTGTCATGGCCGTCGACACGGCGTGGTACGACTGCGAGGGGCTGAGCGCGCGGGAGTGCGGCGAGGCGAACAGGTGAGAACGGCGGCAGCGCGCCGTCCCGGCGGGTGAGGCGTGGCTTTTCGGCCTGCTTGCCTCCGCGCGCCGGTGGAACCCACCCGCTCCGCTAGCATGTTCGAGCCAACACTGACCACGTTGAGATATGAACATCGGCTGAAAATTGATATCTGCGGCATCACGAGTACTTTCGCGCCCGGACGGCGGGATCGAACCCCCCGTGTGGCGTCGACCGAAGGTCCTGCTGTGGGCCGCAGTGGGTGTGGTGGCCTTCGGGTTCTTCGTCGCCCTGGAGGCCGCCGCCCGCCATTACGGCGTACCCGGCCCGATCACCGTCCAGGCCCGAGAGGTGATCTTCGCGCCCCAGTCGGGGACGGTCCTGTACGCCGCCATGGCGCTGATGATGGTGGTCCTCACCTGGCGGCAGCGGTTCGTCGCCGTCGGCGCCGCGATCGCGATCGACCTGGTGTTCTGGTTCGTCCGGTGGCTGGTCGGCGCCGAGATGATGTACGGCAACGGCGCGCTGTGGGTCACCCTCGGCTGCGCCGTGATCGCCGTCACGCGCCGTACCGGCAGTGAACGCGCCCTGCTGCTCAAGGGCGTGGGCCTGGCCCTGCTGCTCGTGGCCGGCCGCAAGACCGGTTACACGTGGCTGCTCATCACCTCCAAGACCCGCCCCATGGTGCTCGACCAGTACGTGGCCACCGCCGACCACGCCCTGGGCAACCCCTCGTGGGTGGCGGGCCGGATCGTCGAGGCCACCGGCACGGTCGGCTTCCACGTCCTCGAATGGGTCTACATCCAGCTCGCCGTGATGGCGGTCGCCGTCGCGCTGTACCAGCTGCGCAACGTGGCGGCCGAACGCCGCTTCCCGAGCCACCACCTGGTGCGCACCTTCCTGGTCATCGGCCTGCTCGGGCCCGGTATCTACATGATCTTCCCGGTGGTCGGCCCGATCTTCGCCTACGGCGCCGACGGCGAGGGCTGGGCGCTGGCGAACCTCTGGCCGCACACGCCGCCGCCGCTGGACACCCCGCTCCCCATGCCCTTCGACGGGGAGACCCCGCGCAACTGCATGCCCAGCCTGCACACGGCATGGGCCACCGCGATCTACGTGCATTCCCGCAGGGGCCCACTGGCCATGCGGCTCGCAGGAACGTTTTGGCTGATCGCGACGCTCGGCGCCACGCTGGGCTTCGGCTACCACTACGGCGCGGACATCATCGCCGGCGTGGTCTTCACGCTCACGATCGACGCGGCGCTGCGCGCCCTGGCCCGCGGCTGGGACCGGCGGGCGACCCTGTTCGTCGGCCACGGCGCGGCGGTCTTCGTCGCGTACCTCGTGTCGTACCGCTTCCTGCCGACGGAGATGGCCGCGCTGCCGTGGCTGTCCGGGCCGCTGCTCGTCCTGGCGATGTGCTCGGTGATCTACGGCTTCGTACGGACCACCCGGGAATGGGACCGTACGGCCGTCCCGGTGCCGGTACCGCGGCCCCGGCGCGAACGCACGCCGGAACTGGTCTGATCCGGCGCGGGCCGCGGAGGCGGAGCCGGGCCACGGCCACGGCTCCGCAGATGCCGGCGCCCGCTCACTCACCCCCGGGGCGCGGAGCACGGCCGCGCCCGGCCGGTCCGGGCTCCGCCGGTCCCGGCTCCGCCCGGCGCGGTGCCGCCGCCCGGGACGCGTAGGCGCGGACGTCCGCGTCGGCGTCGGAGGCGGCCCCGACCAGGGCGGTACGGGCCCCGGGCGCCTCCCGGTGGTGCAGGAGGGAGAGCACGGCGGCCTTGCGGACGTCCGCGTTCCCGTCGGCCAGTGCCGCGGCGAGCGCGGGGACGGCCTGCCCGGCCCCGGCCGCACGCAGCGCGGTCGCGGCGCCCGCCCGCACCTGCCAGGCCGGGTCGCCGAGCGCCGCCACGGCCCGCACGGCGTACTCGGGCGGGCAGCCGGTGACGGCCAGCGCACCCAGGGCCGCGCCCCGGACCAGGGGATCGCGGTCCTCCAGCAGCGGACCGAGCGGTGCGGGAGCCGGGGCGTGCACGGCCGCCAGGCCGCGGGCCACCGCGACCCGCACCTCACGCGCCGGGTCGGCGGCGGCCACGCCCAGCGCGGCCACCGCGTCCACCGACACCAGCCCGCGCACGGCCGTGGTCCGCACCTCGATCTCGGCGTCGGAGAGCGCGGCGGCGTACGTCGCCGAATCGCCCAGCCGCAGCGCCCGCAGCACGTCGAGCGCGGCGGCCCGGACGGCCGGGTCGGCGACGTCCAGCGCGGACCGCAGCCCTTCGCCCAGCTCCGGCTCGGCCGGCAGCACCTCGACGAGCTCGCGCAGCGCGGCCGCCGCGGCGGCCCGGACCGCCGGCGCGCCGTCCCGCAGGGCGGCGGCGAGCGCGGGCCCCGCACCGGCGGGCACCGTCTCGGCGAGCGCGGCGACCGCGGCCGCCCGCACCGCGGCGTCGGCGTCCGCCAGGTAGGGGCGGAGCGCGTCGAGGTCGGGGGACTCCTCGGCCAGCGACAGCACGCGCAGCAGGGCGGGCGCGGGAGCCGCGGGAACCCCGGGTGAGCCGTCCGCCCCGGCACCGTCCACCCCGGCACCCTCCGACGCCCCGGCACCGTCCACCCCGGCACCACCCGACGCCCCGACCGCAGCCCCGTCCGCCGCAGCCCCGTCCGCCGCGGCCCCGTCCGCCGTGGACACCACCCCGCGGGCTGCCGGAGCGGCCTCCCGCGGACCGGCCGTGGCCACCGGCACCAGGGCCACCTCGCCCAGCAGGCGTTCCGGCCCCGGCTCCGGGGAGAACCCCGGCACCGGCACCACGTACGGCTCGACCGGCCGCGCCGTGAACTCCATCGCCCCCGACGGCGACTTGCGCAGGTCCAGGTGGTGGAGCCAGCCCTCGTCGTCCCGCTCCGGGTGGTCCGTCCGGGCGTGGTACAGGCCCCAGCGCGACTCCGTGCGGGCCAGCGACGCCCGCGCGGCCATCTCCGCGCAGTCCCGGATGAAGCCGACCTCCGCGCACCGCATCAGCTCGTGCGGGGTGCGCGCCCCCATCCCGGAGATCTCCACCGCCATCCGGTCGAACGCCTCCACCGCCAGGGACAGCCTCGCCCCCGTCTTCGGCGGCGCCACGTAGTCGTTCACGAACCGCCTCAGCTTGTACTCCACCTGCGGCTGCGGCGGCCCGCCGGGGTTGCGCAGCGGACGGTAGACCAGCTCGTGGGCGGCCTCCACCTGGTCCCGCGGGAGCTCCCCCTCGTACGCCCGGTACCGGGCCGCGTCCTCGCCGGCCAGGTCGCCGAAGACGAACGCGCCGATCATGTAGTTGTGCGGTACGCACGCCAGGTCGCCCGCCGCGTACAGCCGGGGCACCGTGGTGCGCGCGTGGGCGTCCACCCGCACGCCGGAGGCCGAATGGCCCCCGCACAGCCCGATCTCCGAGATGTGCATCTCGATGTCGTGCGTGCGGTAGTCGTGGCCGCGCCCCTCGTGGAAGGTGCCGCGGGTGGGCCGTTCCGTCGTGTGCAGGATCGATTCGACGGCGGAGACCGTCTCCTCGGGCAGATGGCTGAGCTTGAGGTACACCGGCCCGCGGTCGGAGGCGAGTTCCGCCGCGAACTCGGCCATCATCTGCCCCGACCAGTAGTCCGACTCCACGAACCGCTCGCCGTGCCGGTTCACCTGGTAGCCGCCGAACGGGTTCGCGACGTACGCGCACGCCGGCCCGTTGTAGTCCTTGATCAGCGGGTTGACCTGGAAGCACTCGATGCCGGTGAGCGCGGCCCCGGCGTGGTAGGCCATGGCGTAGCCGTCGCCCGCGTTCGTCGGGTTCTCGTACGTCCCGTACAGGTAACCGGACGCGGGCAGTCCGAGCCGGCCGCACGCCCCGGTGGCCAGGATCACCGCGCCCGCCCGCACGGTGACGAACTCCCCGGTGCGGGTGTCGAACCCGGCCGCACCGATCGCCCGCCCGTCGTCCGGGTGGGTGAGGACCCGGACCGGCATGACCCGGTTCTCGATCCGGATCCGCTCCCGCATCTCGCGCCGCCGCAGCTGCCGGTAGAGGACCTTCTTGACGTCCTTGCCCTCCGGCATCGGCAGCACGTACGAGCCGGACCGGTGCACCTGCCGGACCGCGTACTCGCCGTGCTCGTCCTTCTCGAACTTCACCCCGTACGACTCCAGTCGCTTGACCATCGCGAAGCCGCGGGTCGCGGTCTGCCGGACGGTCGACTGGTCGACGATCCCGTCGTTGGCGCGGGTGATCTCGGCGACGTAGTCGTCGGGTTCGGCCCGTCCCGGGACGACCGCGTTGTTGACCCCGTCCATGCCCATGGCGAGCGCCCCGGAGTGCCGTACGTGCGCCTTCTCCAGCAGCAGCACCTGCGCGCCGAGGCCGGCCGCGGTCAGGGCGGCCATGGTGCCGGCGGTCCCGCCGCCGACGACCAGGACGTCGCAGGACAGCTCCCGCGCGTCGGCGGGGGAGGGTACGGGCATGGGGGAGGAGGAGTCCACGGGGGAAGCCACGGAGGTGTCCACGGGGGTGTCCACGGGAGGTGCTGCCTTTCGGATGCCGGGCACCGGGGTGCCCGCGGGTGCGTGCGGGTCGCGCGGGTTCACGGCGACCCGTCCAGGGATTCGAGGACGAGGCGGCGCAAGCCGGCGGTGCCGTCCGGGTGCCGCGCCCCGCGCCCGCGCGGGTGCGGTACGTCCAGCACCCGGCCGGAGCCCAGCAGGGCGACCCGGTCGCCGAGGTGGAGGGCCTCGTCCACGTCATGGGTGACGAAGACGACCGTCGCGCCGGTGCCGCGCAGCACGTCGACGAGCAGGTCCTGCATGCCGGTGCGGGTGTGCGCGTCGAGCGCGCCGAACGGCTCGTCCATCAGGACCGCCCGGGGCCGGCCGGCCAGCGCCCGGGCCAGCTGGGCGCGCTGCCGCTGGCCGCCGGACAGCTGGTGCGGCAGCTTGTGCCCGTGCCCGCCCAGCCCGACCCGTTCCAGCCAGTCGGCCGCGGACCTGCGCCGCTCCGCCCGCGGCACCCGGCGGATCGCCAGCGGCAGCTCCACGTTGGCGCGGACGGTGCGCCAGGGCAGCAGGGCGTCGTGCTGGAAGACCAGCGCCCGGTCGGCCGCCGGCCCGGTGACCGGTTCCCCGTCCTGGGTGAGCCGCCCGTCCAGCGGGGGCAGCAGCCCGGCGAGGGTGCGCAGCAGGGTGGACTTGCCGCAGCCCGAGGGCCCGACCACGGCCAGCAGCTCCCCGGGCGCGATGCGCAGGGTGACCGTGCCCGGCAGGGCGGTGCCGTCCGGGTGGCCCAGCCGGAGGCCGTCCAGGGCGAGTTCGGCGCCGGCGGACGGGGCGGCGGACGGCGCGGCCGTGTCCGGGGCGGCGGTGTCCGGGGGAGTGGGGGTGCTCATGGGACGGGCTCCTTCCGGGGAGCGGCGCGGACCGTGTCCGTGGGGGCGGGGTCGGCCGCGGCCGCGGCCGTGGGGCCGCCGGGCCGGCGGAGCGCCGGCCGCCTGGGGGCCGGGGCGCCGGCCGTGGCCGTACGGGGCAGCCAGGCGGTGGCCCGCCGGCCCAGCAGCTCCACGGCGGTGGAGGTCAGCCAGCCCAGGGCGCCGATCGTGACCATGCCGACGAACACGCCCGGGTAGTCGACGACCGTGTAGTCCTGCCACGTGCGGTAGCCCACCCCGTACTCCCCGGAGATCATCTCCGCGGAGATCACACAGATCCACGAGACGCCGACGCCCACCGACAGACCGCCGAAGACGCCGGGAAGGGCACCCGGCAGCACCACGGCGAACAGCACCCGCAGCCGGCCGCCGCCCATGGTGAGCACGGCCTCCTCCCAGACCGGGGCGAGGGCCCGCACCGCGTGCCGGGTCGACACCACCACCGGGAAGAACGCGGCGGTGAAGGTGATGAACACGATGCCCTGCTCGTTGGTCGGCAGCAGCAGGATGGCGACCGGGACGAGGGCGATCGCCGGCACGGGCCGCACCACCTCCAGCAGCGGGCCCAGCAGGTCGGCCGCCCACCGCGACCGCGCGACCGCCGTCCCGACCGCCACCCCCAGCACCGAGGCCAGCAGGAAGCCGGCCACGATCCGGCGCAGGCTGTGGACCAGGTCCTGCCAGTACGCGGCGGTGCCCAGCCGGTCGGCGAAGGCCGAGCACACCTCGCCGACCGTCGGGAACTGCTCGAACCGCAGCCACAGGTTGACGTCCAGGGCGGTCAGCAGCTGCCACAGGCCGAGGGCCGCGGCCAGTGACGCGCCGCGCAGCAGCCAGCGGCCCGCGCTCACGACGCCAGTCCCACGGCCTCGGCGTAGTCGATGACCCGCGCCCCGGGGCGGCCGCCCGCGTACCTCTCGGCGCCGGCCGGCGTGACGAAGGCGTGGAGGTCGCCGCCGTCCGCCACCCACACCGCCTTGTCGGCGAACCAGAGCGTGCCCGTCACCGCGTCCGGCACGTACGCGGCCCGCACGTCGGCACCCTTGGCGGCCTTCAGCAGCTCCTCGGGGCTGTCGAAGGTGCGGGTGGTGCCCTGCCCCTTCAGCCACAGCTCGGGCTTGGCGGCTCCGGCCTTGGGGTAGGCGGGGGCCCGTACGGCCCGCTCCAGCGGCGCCGGGTCGACGAAGGCGTCCACGTCGACGTCCTTGACCAGGGAAGCCGCCTTCAGCACCGGCACGTCCTCCTTCAGCGCGGCGATCAGCTCCGGACGGAGCTCCGGGTCGAAGGTGGCGATGCCGTTGGCACCGTTGTAGAGGTAGACCACCTCGGCAGGCAGTCCGGTCTCCTTCGCCACCGACTCGGCGGCGGCGACCGGCCGCTCGCGCAGGTAGTCGGTGGCGCGACGCTGTGCCCTGAGGAAGTCGTCGAGGACCCCGGCCCGCCGCTCGGCGAACTCCGCGCGGACCGTCACCCCGTGGAAGGTCGGCAGGTTCAGCTCCGCCCCGTCGTAGAGGGCCGTGGCACGGCCCTCGAAGGCCAGCTGCCCGGGCCATGCGACGAACTGGGAGAGGGCGTCCGCGCTGCCCCCGGCCAGCGACGAAGCCCCCACGCTGGGCTGCTGGTTCAGTTTCTGGATGTCCTTCGCCGGGTCGAGGCCGGCCCGCTGGAGGGCCCGGACCAGGGTTCCGTCCGCGGCCGAGCCGACACTGGTGGAGACCTTCTTGCCGCGCAGGTCGGCCAGCGACCGAAGTGGCGAACCCGGCCTGGTCACCACCGTGTTGAGGCCGCCGCGCAGGTTGTACCCGGTCACCGCGACCAGCCGGGTCGGCTGCTTGAGCTCCTTGCCGCGGGCCGCGTTGAGCAGCAGCGGGAAGTCGCCCATCGAACCGATGTCGATCTTCCCCGCGGTCATCTGCGCGGTGATCGGGGCCCCGGTGGCGTAGTCCTGCCACTTGACCCGGTAGGTGGTGCCGTCCTTCCTCCCGCGCGCAGCGAGCTCTTCCTCGAAGTAGCCGAGGGAGCGCAGCAGGGTGCCGGCGGTGACGGTGTTGATCGTCTTCGATTGGTAGCCGACCGTCACGGTGACCGTCTTCGGGCCGGCGTCGCCGCCGGTGCCCGTGTCGGCACCGCAGGCGGTGGCCGACGGGAGGAGCAGGACGAGCGGCAGCAGCCGCAGCAGCGGGATCCCCTTGGGAGACATGGGAGACATGGGAGTCGGGCCTTTCACCGGAGCAGGTAGGGCATGTTGACGGTGACCGCGCCGGTGGGGCAGCGGGCCGCGCAGGGGCCGCAGTACCAGCACTCGTCCACGTGCATGTACGCCTTGCCGTTGTCCTCGCGGATGGCGAGCGAGTCGAGCGGGCACATGTCGACGCAGAGGGTGCAGCCTTCGATGCACTTGGACTCGTCGATGGTCACGGGCACATCGGCGCGCTGGGGCACAAGGGGCATGGCTGTCTCCAACGGCCGCCCGGAGGGCGGCGAATGGGGGAAGGGGGGAAGGGGGAGGGGAGGAAGAAGGGGCGGCGGCCCGGATCACACGGAGCGCTGCAGCACGCCGCTCATGGTGATGCGGTCACCGCGGAACCGGATGAACTCCAGGTCCACCGGCCGGCCGTCGGGCAGACACGTCAGCCGCTCCAGCATCAGCACGGCTGCCCCGCGCGGTACTTGGAGCACGGCGGCGGAGTGCGCGTCGGCGTTGACGGCCTCCAACGTGATCGCGGCGTGGCCCAGCGGGCCGCCGGTCAGCGTTTCCAGCAGCCGGAACACGTCCGTGTTCTCCAGGTCGCACCCGAGCAGCTCGGCACCGAGGTCCATGGGCAGGTAGGACAGGTCCAGCGACAGCGGCAGTCCGTTGAGGTGACGCAGCCGTTCGACGCAGAGGACGTCGGCGTGCTCGGGCAGGCCCAGCCGGTGGGCCACCGGGCCCGGGGCGGTGACCGGGCCCACCGTACGGATCTCGTTGGTGACCCGTCCGTGCTCGTGCAGCGTCTCGGCCAGGCCCTGCAGCCGGTCGAGGCCGTGCGGGTACTTCTGGCAGACGACCACGGTCCCGACACCGGGCTGCCGCTCGACGAGCTGCTCGCCGCGGAGCAGGTCCAGCGCCTGCCGGACGGTGTTGCGGCTGGTCCGGAAGTCGGCGGCGATGACGTCTTCCAGGGGCAGTACCCCGCCGGGGAAGCCGCCCGCCAGGATCTGGTGGCGCAGCAGGTCGGCGAGCTGCCGGGCCCGGTCCGCACGCAGCCGGCGACGGCGCGCGGCGGCGACCGGGAGGGCTGCGGGGGCGGGTTCGGCGGGCATGGAAAGAACGTACCGGGAGTGCGACAGCGGTGGTGTTGCCGCCGTGTTGCGCCACCTGACGGGCCGTGAGAAACGGCTTGACCTGCGGTTTTGTGGATGGATCGGCGAGATCCGCCACTCCGCTGCCCACAACGTGGACATTGGACGACCATCATGCGGACGGCGCCCCGGCCCTCGGAACGAGGCGTTCCGACAGCATACGAAAGCACCGGCTCCGCCGGGCTTGATGCCTGGGCGGAGCCGGTGCTGAGGGTGCCGGGCGGACCGGCGCGGTACGGGTGTCAGGCCTTCATCAGCAGGCCGCGGTTGCGGAGCATCCGGCGTTCCAGTGGGCTGAAGACGAGGAGGTCGATGGCGATGCCGACGACGAGGATGAGGGCGATGGCGAGGAAGACGCCGGGGAGGTCGATGTTGTTGCGGCCGTTTTCGAGGAGTTGGCCGAGGCCGAGGCCGAGGTCGGGGGAGGAGGCGATGATCTCGGCGGCCATGAGGGAGCGCCAGGAGAAGGCCCAGCCCTGCTTGAGGCCGGCGACGTAGCCGGGGAGGGCGGCGGGCATGACGATGTGCCGGATGCCGCGGAGGCCGGTGGCGCCGAGGGTGCGTCCGGCGCGGAGGAAGAGGGGTGGGACCTGGTCGACGCCGGAGACGAGTCCGTTGGCGATGGAGGGTACGGCGCCGAGGAGGATGACGGTGAACATCATGGCGTCGTTGAGGCCGAACCAGAGGACGGCCGGGGGGACCCAGGCGACGGAGGGGAGGGATTGCAGGCCGGAGAGGATGGGGCCGATCGCGGCGCGGACGAACTTGACGCGTGCGACGAGGAGGCCGAGGGGGGTGCCGATGGCCAGGGCGAGGAGGAAGCCGAGCAGGCCGCGGGAGACGGAGGTCCAGATGACGTCGAAGAGGGTGCCCTGGAGCCACATCTGGGCGAGGCTGTCGAAGACGGCGGGCAGGGGTGGGAGTTTGGCTTCGTCGACGGTGCCGGTGGTGACGAGGGTGTGCCAGAGGGCCAGGACGAGGGTGACGGCGACGGTCGGGGGGAGGGCCTTCTTGGTGAGGACCTCGCGGATGGGGGTGCGGCGGATCTCGACGGCGTCGAGGGCGTCGAGTCCGGCTTCGAGGCCTGCGAGGTCGTCCGCTTTGGGCTTGGTTTCAGTGCTGGCCATGGCGGCGGATCTCCCCACGGAGGTGTTCGGTGATCTCGAGGGACAGTTCGGCGACGTCGGCGTCTTCGATGCGGCGGGGCTGGGGGATGCCGACGGTCCATTCCTTGGCGACGCGGCCGGGGCGGGAGGAGAGCAGCACGACGCGTTGGGCGAGGCGGACGGCTTCGCGGACGTTGTGGGTGACGAACAGCACCGACAGACCGGTCGCTTCCCAGATGCGGGTGAGTTCGCCGTGGAGGACGTCGCGGGTGATGGCGTCGAGGGCGGCGAAGGGTTCGTCCATGAGGAGGAGTCGGCTGTCCTGGGCGAGGGCGCGGGCCAGGGCGACGCGTTGCCGCATGCCGCCGGACAGTTCGTGGACGCGTTTGCCGTGGGCGCCGCCGAGCCGGACCAGCTCCAGAAGCCGTTCGGCTTCGGTGCGTCGTTCGGTTTTGGGTACGCCGCGTAGGCGGAGGGCGAGTTCGATGTTCTTGCCGGCGGTGAGCCAGGGGAAGAGGGCGTGTTCCTGGAACATCAGGGCGGGGCGGCCGGTGGTGTCGATGGTGCCGGTGGTGGGGCGGTCGAGGCCGGCGACGAGGTTCAGGAGGGTGGATTTGCCGCAGCCGGAGGCCCCCAGGATGGTGACGAACTCTCCGGGTGCGACATCGAGGCTGATGTCGTCCAGGACGAGTTGTGTGCCGGCCGGGCCGGTGAAGGACTTCGAGACGTGCTGGATGCGTGCGGCGTGCGTCGCCGCCGTCGCGGTGTCCTCGGCAGCCTTGGCGAGTGTGGTGGCCATGGTCGTCACCTCCTGGGGGATTGGGGGGGAGATCCCCGCGTGCCTGATTACTTGGCGCCGAGGCCGGCGTCGGAGACCTCGGGCTTGCCCGCGGCCTTGAGGACCTTGTTCAGGAGCGTCAGGTCGTAGATGCCGGTCAGGTCCGGCTGCTCGATGAGCTTGGCCTTCACGGCGTAGTCCGCCTGGGTCTTGAGGGTGGCGGCGAGCGGGTCGTCGGTCACGTCGATGCCGGCCCAGGCCGGGTCGATGACGGCGGCAGCGAGTTCCTTGCCGGTCTCCGCCTTCAGGGCGGCGTTCGCGGACGCCTTGGCCTTGTCCGGGTTGGCGTTGATCCACTCGTTGGTCTTGACCGTGCCCTTGAGGACGGCCTCGACGACGTCCGGGTGCTCCTTGAGGAACTTCTGCGACACGATCACGTTCGTGATCACGAACTTCTTGTCGGGCCACAGGTCGGTCTCGTCGAGCAGGACCTTCGCGCCGTCCGTGACCAGCTTCGACGCCGTCGGCTCCGGCACCCACGCGCCGTCGATCGAACCGGACTTGAAGGCGTCCGGGGTCACCTTGTTCTCGGTGCGGACGACGGAGACGTCGCCCTTGCCGGACTCCGGGTCGACCTTCCAGCCCTTCTCCGCGATCCAGTTGAGGAAGGCGACGTCCTGCGTGTTGCCCTTCTGGGGGGTCGCGATCCGCTTGCCCTTGAGGTCGTCCAGGGTCTTGATCTTGTCCGGGTTCACCACCAGCTTCACCCCGCCGGAGGCGGAGCCGGAGATGATGCGCAGGTTCTGGCCCTTGGACTTCACATAGCCGTTGATGGAGGGGGACGGGCCGATGAAGCCGATGTCGAGCGAGCCGCCGTTGAGGGCCTCGATCTCCGACGGGCCGGCGTTGAACGCCTGCGGCTTGATCTTGGTGCCGCCCAGCTCCTTCGCGATCAGCCCCTCCTGGAGGCCGACCAGGGCCGTGGCGTGCGTCAGGTTCGGGAAGTAGCCGATCCGCACCTCCGGCGCCGACAGCTTCACGCCGTCCGCGGCCACGTTGGCCTTGGCGTCGGAGGGCGTGTCCTTCTTGCCCTCGGATCCGTATCCGCACGCGGTGAGCAGCAGGGGCAGGGTCGCCGTGACGGCGAGGGCGCGCAGGGTGGTGGGGAGCGGTCTTGCGGCAGACACGGAGGTGTCCTTTCGGAGGGTGGTGACACGAGGGTCGTGACGAAGAGCGGGGGGAGCGCGCGGCGGCACGCCTCACGGGGTCCGCCGGCTTCCTCGGACGGAAGCAGCGGTGTCGTCAGCGCGTGCGGCGTCGCACGCCGGCGCGGAAACGTGCGCGGCGAGTGTGTGCCGGGGACGTACGGCCGTGTGCGCGGGCAGTGAGCGCCCTGGTGGGGCGGCTGCGCCGGAACGACCGGGGGATCGCCGCAGGGCGGCGTCAGAAGGGCCGACAGATGGCGCTGGACGTGCGCAGCAGGTCGATGTGGCGGCGAGAGGTGAGCGGGGGCAGAACTCGGCCCGCACGGTGTGTGGTTCGCACGGCCTGCCCCCGATTCCTAGTTTTCCCACCTGGTTGGTAGGCATAGTGGCAGAAGGCGCGCCCGCCCCCAAGGGTGCGATCACATAGTGGACGATCGCGTCTCAGCAGCCGAGAAAGCCCAGGTCAGGGGTTGGTCCAGGCCTCGGGTGTGTGGGTCAGCGCGGTGACGTCGGTGGGGAGGTGGGAGGACGCGACGTCGGCGAGGGTCACGCCCTCCAGGATCTCGCGCACGTTGGACCGCAGGGCGATCCACAGCGGCAGCAGCGATTCCGCGGGCCCGGTGTAGGAGAGGTCCGGGGGCCGGACGCCGCGTACCGAGACGAGCGGTCCGTCCACGACGCGGATGACGTCCGCGACGGTGATGTCGCGGGCGGGTTTGGCCAACCGGTAGCCGCCGTTGCCGCCGCGCTGGCTGAGCACCAGACCGCCCCGGCGCATGTCGTTGAGGATGCCTTCCAGGAACTTGTGCGGGATCTCCTGGGCGACGGAGATGGCTTCGGCCTTCAGTGGCCCGCCGTCCTGGGACGCGGCGAGCTGAAGCGCGGCCCGTACCGCGTAGTCCGCCCTGGCTGAGATCCGCATGTGGCCATTATCCCGTACGCCCGCGGGGCTGCCTGCGGCGCCCGCGCCGAGGGGGTCACGAGCCGTTGAGGTAGTGCTCGCCTATGGAGCGCAGCCGGTGCGCGGCCGGGCGGTGGGCCGTCAGGACGCGGGCGTTGCGCCAGAAGCGGTCCAGGCCGGGCGCGTCGGCGATCTCCAGTACGCGCGCGGCGACGCGCAGGGCGGCCTCGGCGGTCACGGTCTCGGCCGTGGCGACGAGGGCGGCCACCGCCGCCGGCTCGTCGGCGCCCAGCGCCGGGCCGGCGCCGAGGGCGCGGGCCATGACCTCCGTCGCGCGGTCGACCACGACGGCGGCCGTCTGCGCGGCGGTCGCGAGCTCGCCGTACGTCAGGAAGAGGTCCTGGTCCCGGCCGGCGCGGGTGCCCCGGCTGAGGTCGCGGGCCTCGGCGAGGGCGCCCTCGGCCGTGCCGAGCGCCACCTGGCAGAGGGCGAGCCGCAGGGCGGGCTCGGCGAGTGCGGTGAACGGTGCGGTCGACTCCTCGTCGGCGGGGCGGACGCCCAGTACCTGCCCGGCGGTGACGGCGACCCGGTCGAGGACGAGCCTGCCCGCACCGGCGACCCGCTGGCCGAGACGGTCGTGGGCCGGCTCGGCGGTCACGCCCGGCGCGGTGGCCGGGACGCGGACGACGAGGACTTCGCGGGTGGTGGTGCAGACGGCGTCCAGCACGATCTGGTCGGCCGTGGCCACCGCCGTGTCCAGGAACCGGCGCCCGTCCAGCACGTAGCCGGAGCCGCGGGGGCGCAGGGTGGCCGGTGCGGTGGCCCCGGGAGCGTCGGGGCCGCCGGGGACGTCGGCCCACGGGCGGTGCGGGCGGATCGATCCGGTCCACAGCCACTGCCCGTCCGTCGACTCCTCCTCGAGGGCGGCGGCGCGGTCCTGGCCGGCGTAGAAGCGGCCGCTCCACGTGTGGGCGTAGTGGCGGGCGAGCAGCTCGCCGACGGAGCTGTCGGCCGCGGCCGTCTCGCGTATGACGGCGCATCCGGTGCGCCAGTCCGTGCCGCGGTCCGGCCCGGGCGGGGTGAGGGCCGCCGGGAGGCCGGCCTCGCGCAGCCTGGCCGTCTCGTCGACCGGAGGCTTGCCCGCCTGGTCGCGGGCGATGGCGTCCGCGGCGAGGTCCTCCGCCACGTCGCGGGCGGTACGGAGGAGCGCGCGCCGCCGCGCTTCGGCGGGCCGTGCGTCGACGGTGGTCGTCACTGGATCCCCATATTCCCTATCGGATTGATAGGGAATGGTTCCCGAACCCGGCCCGCCCGGCAAGGGGTTGACCGAATGGCGGACAACCCCGTCCCGGCGCGAGAGACGACCCGACCCACCGGGCCGGCCGCACCACTCCGGCCCGCCCGTCAGCCGGCCGGAGCGGTGCGGCCGAAGAGCGGCCGACGAGGTCCACCGGCGACGCGCCCGCTCCCGCCGCGGGTGGAGGAACCGCGCTGCGCGGTCGCCGAGGCCGGGTGCAGGAGGGTCCTCCCGTCCGTGAGGGTCCTGACCACCCGTCAGGACGCGGACGGGCGAGCCGGGGAGGTCGACTGCGGGACCGCCCTCGCGCCGGTCAGTCGCCGATGTCGCGCAGGCGGACGTCCTCCAACGTCTCCCGCCGGACGAGCAGGCGGGCGGAGCCCCCGTGCACCGAGACCACAGGGGGGCGGCCCACCAGGTTGTAGCCCGAGGCCATGGACAGCTGGTACGCCCCCGCCACGGGCACGGCCAGCAGGTCGCCCGGGCGGACGTCGCCAGGCAGTCCCACCCCGGCGGCCAGGACGTCCCCGGCCTCGCAGTGCCGCCCCACGACGGTCGCCGTCAGCGGGGCCGCCGCCGACGCGCGGCCGATCAGCCGCGGCGCGTACCGCACCCCGTACAGGGCCGGCCGGGGGTTGTCGCCCATGCCCCCGTCGACGGCGACGAACAGCGTGCCGCCGCTCCGCTTCACGGCCAGCACCCGGTACACCGCCACGCCCGCCGGTCCCACCACGCCCCGCCCCGGCTCGATCACCAGCCGGGGCACGGGCAGTCCCGCCGTGGCGCAGCTGTCCGCCAGGACGCCCCGCAGCTCCCGGGCGAGCTCGACCGGGTCGAGGGCGGGCTCGCCCGGCCGGTGGGCGACGCCGTGCCCGCCGCCCACGTCGAGTTCCGGCAGAACGACCCCCGCCGTGTCCCGGACCCGCGCCATCAGCCCCACCATGCGGCGCACCGCCACCAGGTAGGGCTCCACCGCCGTGATCTGCGACCCGATGTGGCAGTGCAGACCGGTGAGTTCCAGCCGCGGCTGCGCGAGTACCCGGAGCACGGCGTCCAGCGCCGAGCCGTCGGCGAGGGACAGCCCGAACTTCTGTCCCTCGACCCCGGTACGGATCTTGTCGTGCCCGCCCGCGGACACGCCCGGCACCACCCGCACCAGCACCTTCTGGCGGGCCCGCGGACCGGCCCCGGCCGAGATCCGGGCGATCTCCGAGGGCCCGTCGATCACGATGCGGCCCACGCCGAGCCGCAGCGCACCGGCGAGGTCGCGCGGGGACTTGGCGTTGCCGTGCAGCCAGATCCGCTCCGGCGGGAACCCGGCCGTGACCGCCAGCTCCAGCTCGCCCGCCGAGCAGACGTCCAGCCCCAGCCCTTCCTCGCGCACCCAGCGCACCACGGCCCGGCACAGGAACGCCTTGGCCGCGTACAGGACTTCGGCCCCGGCGAACGCCTCCCGGTACGTCCGGCAGCGCTCCCGCACCTCGCCCTCGTCCAGCACGTAGACCGGCGTGCCGAACCGGTCGGCGACCGCTCCGAGCGGCACCCCGCCCACGGCGACGTCCCCGTCCGCGAGCCGCGCCGCGGAGGCCGGCCAGACGGACAGGTCACCCGTGCCCGAGCCCGCCCCCGGTACGACCGCGGTGGTCATCGTCTCCCCCCGCCCGGTCACGACGCCCGGCCCGCGAGGTCCGCGGCCTCCGCGGCGGCGGCACCGGCGGCCGCGGACTCCGGAACCGCCGGCACCGCGGTCACCGCGGGCGCCGTGAACGTCGGGTCGACCGTCAGCAGGGCCACCCCGAGCGGCTCGGCCATCGCCCGCAACGCCCGCCCGGACAGCCGGATCCACGGCTGCTCCGCACCGAGCAGGGCCGCCAGCCGGCCGGCGCTGGTGAAACCGACGGCGGTCCGTTCGCCCAGCGGTGTGCGGAACAGCCGTACCACCACCGGCGCGGTTCCCGGCCGGACCGGGACGAAGAGGGGTCCGGCCGGGACCCGTTCCTCGGGTTCGGCCTCGTCGTCGTACGTGAACAGGCACATGGGTCCTCCTCAACGGACCGTGAAGGGCAGGAGCACCCCACCGCCGGCAGGCGGATCCGGGTGCGCACCACCGAAGTTAGACCCGCCGCGGAGGCTGCGGACGCGGCCCTGACGGCACCTTGACGCCACCCGGCCCGGTCCGTACGCGTCCCTGACGGCCGAGGACGACCTGTCGCGCGACGCTCCCGGTCCACTACATTGCGTGATGCCCGCACCGGGCCCGCGAAGAGGAACGCGAAGACCGGACACCCCGCGCACCCGCCGAACAGGAGCAGACCCGTGGCCACCCACGCCCACCCCGGCTCCCTCCCGGGACCCGCCCCCGAAGCCCGCCGGATCCCCGAGCTGGACCCCGCCGCCGTGACCCGGTGGCAGGAGGGGGGCGGAGACCTCGTGGACCTGTTCGCCGAGGCCGGCCGGCGGCTCGGCGGCGTCGCCGCGGTCCGGCTCGGACCGAGGCCGACCGTCGTCGTCACCGGCCCGCACGCCGTCCAGCACGTCCTGGCGCTGCGCCCCGCCACGTACGTCAAGCGCTCGCACCGGGCCCGGATCCTCATCGGCGACGGAGTGCTGGCCGCCACGGGCGAGGCCTGGCAGAGGCAACGACGCCTGCTGCAAGCCCAGTTCACCGGCCGCGGCATGCGCCGCTACGAGCAGCGCATCACCGGGGCCGCCCGCACCACCGCGGCGCGCTGGGCCGGGTACGCCCGTACCGGGGAGGTCTTCGACCTCGGCGAGGAGATGCGCCGCTTCGCCCTGGACACCATCTGGCGGTCCCTCACCGGCCACCCCCTCGACCCGGACAGCGAGCGCGAACTGGCCGCCGTCCCGGCCGTGGTGGCCGCCCTGCCCAGCCTGCCCGCCGACGGCGCCGCACCCGAAGGGGCCGTCGCCGCGGACCTGGCCAGGATCGACGCCCTGGCCCACCGGGTCATCGCCGCCGCCCGCGACGTCGGGGCCGGCCCCGACGGGCCCGGACTGCTGCACGTCCTGCTCGAAGCCGCCGCGACCCGGCCCGAGTACGACGACCGGCTGATCCGCGACGAACTCGTCACCCTGCTCGTCGCGGGCCACGAGACCACCGCCACCACCCTCACCTGGCTCCACCTCCTCCTCGACCGGCACCCCGGCGCGAGGGAACGGGCCCTGGCCGCCGGCCCCGAGGGCTCCGCCGGACGGCGACAGGCCGTGCAGGCGCTCGTCCACGAGACGCTGCGCCTCTACCCCTCCGCCTGGATCCTGCCGCGCTGCGCGGCGGAGGACGACGTCCTCGCCGGATACGAGGTCGAGGCCGGCACCGACGTGATCGTCTGCCCCTACCTCACGCACCGCGACCCGGACCTCTGGCAGGACCCCGAACGGTTCGACCCCGAACGCTTCACCACCCCCGGACGGCGCCCCGCCCACCCCGGCGCGTACCTCCCGTTCGGCGTCGGCCCCAGGGCGTGCCTGGGCCTGCAGTTCGCCCTCCGGGAGTCCACCGCACTCCTCGAACACCTGCTGCCCGCGCACGCGCCCCGCTTCCACGCCGTCCCGGCCGGGGCCGCGTACGGCATCACCGTCCGCCCCGACGGCCCGACCCCCGCGACGCTCGACCCCCGGGAAAACGCTTGGACGGCATGACCGCGCCTGCGGGACACTCCGGATCCTGTCTTTTCGCTCCGACAAAGCAGGGTTTGGGATGGGAAAGCGTGACACACGCGAAAATCCGCCGCGCAAGGGGCCGGTGCTCCTCGCGCTCCGCTACTACGGACGGGAACTCGTACGGCTCCGCAGACTGACCGTTCCCGCGATGCTGCTGCCGGCACTCGGCAACATCGGCATCTTCTACGTCGCGCCGCTCATCGTCGCGAAGCTCGTCGGCCGGATCACCGGGGACGGCGGCACCGGCCCGGACCACGCCGCGGCCCTGCCGTACGTCCTCGGGTTCGCCGGTGTCCTGCTGCTCGCCGAGACGCTGTGGCGCATCGGGCTGCACTGCCTGAACCGCCTCGACGCGCGAGGCATCGAGCGGCTGTACGTGATCGGCATGGACGAACTGTTCGCCAAGGACGCCGCGTTCTTCCACGACAACTTCGCCGGTTCGCTCACCAAACGCGTGCTCGGCTTCGCCTCCCGCTTCGAGGAGTTCGTCGACACGCTGACGTTCTCCGTCATGGGCAGCTTCGTGCCGCTGGCCTTCGCCTCGGTGGTGCTGTGGCAGTACGAACCCCTGCTGGTGGCCGGGCTCCTGACGATGATCGCCGTGACGGCGGTCGGCGTCAGGCCGCTGATCCGCCGCCGCCAGACACTCGTCGCCCAGCGCGAGGCGGCGATCGCCCGGGTCTCCGGGCACGTCGCCGACAGCCTGATGAACATGGACACGGTCCGGGCCTTCGCCGCCGAAGAACGCGAGGCCGCCGAACACCGGTCCCGCGTCGCCGAGTCACGCCGCCTCATGCTGCGCTCCTGGGACTACGGCAACCTCCGCATCGACACCCTGGTCGCCCCGATGTCCGTGCTGACCAACACCATGGGCCTGCTGCTCGCGCTCGCCCTCGGCGCCGGACAGCACGGCGTGGAGGCGGTCATCGTGGCCTTCACCTACTACTCCAACGCCACCCGGATCATGTTCGAGTTCAACCAGATCTACCGCCGTCTGGAGAGCTCGATGACGGAGGCCGCCCAGTTCACCGAACTCCTGACGACGCCGCCGACCGTGCTCGACCCGGTGTGCCCCGAACCGCTCGTCTCGCCCGTCGCCTCCGACGTCCGCTTCGAACGCGTGACGTTCACCCACGCGGGTGGAACGGAACCGCTCTTCCACGGCCTCGACCTCGCCGTGCCCGGCGGCTCCAAGATCGGCCTCGTCGGCCGCTCCGGCGGCGGCAAGACCACGCTGACCCGGCTGCTGCTGCGGATGACCGACGTCGACGCCGGCCGCATCCTCATCGGCGGACAGGACATCAGCCGGCTGACCCAGGCCGACCTGCGCAGCCTGATCGCCTACGTGCCGCAGGACCCGGCCATGTTCCACCGCACGCTGCGCGACAACATCGCCTTCGCCCGGCCGGAGGCCACCGACGCCGAGATCCGCCGCGCCGCCGAGGCGGCACACGTCACCGAGTTCGCCGACGCCCTCCCGGACGGCTTCGACACCATGGTCGGCGAACGCGGGGTGAAGCTCTCCGGCGGCCAGCGCCAACGGGTCGCCCTCGCCCGGGCCATCCTCCGCGACGCACCCGTCCTGCTGCTCGACGAGGCCACCAGCGCCCTGGACTCGGAGAGCGAGGTCCTCGTCCAGGACGCGCTGTGGCGGCTCATGGAAGGCCGGACGGCCCTCGTGGTCGCGCACCGGCTCAGCACCGTCGCCACCATGGACCGGCTCGTCGTCCTCGACCGCGGGAGGATCGCCGAACAGGGCACGCACCGGGAACTCCTGGCCGCCGGCGGCGCCTACGCGAAGCTGTGGCAGCACCAGTCGGGCGGCTTCCTGGACGACGGCGGCCCGGCGCGCATCGCCGTGCGGCCGCGCGTGCCGGGCGACGGGGAGGCGGCCCGGGTCGACTGAACCGCCTGCGACCGGCCGGACCGGAGGAGAGCGGGGCGCCGCGGAGCACCGGGGCGCCCCGGTGCTCCGGGTCCGCGCCGGGGTACCCCGATCAGCCGGGCGCCGGGCGGGCCGTGTGGTGGGCCAGCGCGGCGTGCGGGTCCGTCCCCGCCGGGGCGTGGTCGGTGTGCACGGTGGCCGCGGTGAGCCGCGGAACGGAATGGATCAGCGCGTGCTCCGCCGCGACGGCCAGTTCGTGGGCCCGTACGACGGTCAGGTTCGGATCGACCACGATGTCGGCCTCGGCCCGCAGGCTGTGGCCGATCCACCGCATCCGGACCTGCCCGGTGCCGAGCACGCCCGGCACCCCCCGCAGCGCGGCCTCGGCGGTCTCCACCAGGGCCGGGTCCACCGAGTCCATCAGCCGCCGGAGGACCTCGCGGGCGGCGTCCTTCAGCACCAGCAGGATGGCCAGGGTGATCAGCAGACCGACGACCGGGTCCGCCGCCCGCCAGCCCAGCGCGGCGCCGCCCGCGCCGAGCAGCACCGCCAGCGAGGTGAACCCGTCGGTCCGCGCGTGCAGACCGTCGGCGACCAGCGCCGCCGAGCCGATGCGCCGGCCGGTGCGGATGCGGTAGCGGGCCACCCACTCGTTGCCCAGGAAGCCGGCCAGGGCCGCGCCGGAGACCGCCCACAGATGGGTCAGCTCGCGGGGGTGCAGCAGCCGGTCGACGGCCATCCAGCCGGCCACGGCCGCGGAGCCGGCGATGGTGGCGAGGACGACGAGGCCGGCGAGGTCCTCGGCGCGCCCGTACCCGTAGGTGTACCGGCGGTTCGCGGCGCGGCGGCCGAGCAGGAAGGCGATGCCGAGAGGTACGGCGGTCAGCGCGTCGGCGGCGTTGTGGACGGTGTCGCCGAGCAGCGCCACCGACCCCGAGAGGGCGACGATCACGGCCTGCACGGCGGTGGTCGCGCCGAGCACGGCCAGGGAGATCCACAGGGTGCGCATGCCCTCGCGGGAGGCCTCCATCGCCGGGTCGGTCCGGTCGGAGGCGGCGTGGCCGTGCGGCGCGCGGGGGCGGGCCGTGAGACGGCGCGGACCCGCGGGGCGGCCGTGGCCGTGATGCCCGTGATGGGGGTGGTCGTGTCGGTCGTGGTGGCCGTGGTGGTCGTGGGTGTTCCGGTTCCCCTCCATGCGTCCACCGTGGCACGGGAAACCCATTGCGGCTACGGCGGTCATACGTGCCGTGACCAGCTGCGATGCCTGCGCAACTGCCGTGTCGGGGCGGCACCGGCGCCGCCGTCACCGTAGGGTGGACCCAAGGTGCATGGAGGCGCGACATGGCCCGTAACCACCACTTCCACCTCGACCACTCAGGCCACTCGATCACCGTGAACGTCGGCCCGGGACGCAGCGGCGAGGTCGAGCTGCTGGTCGACGGCAAGGTGATCGCCCACCAGCGGGAGCACCGGTCCGGCACCACCGTCCTGGTCGGCGAGCTGCCGGAGGACCCGGTGCGCAGGTTCCGCGTGATGCTGCACCAGTCGCACCTGGTGCAGTCCCGGCTGCGCTGCACCTGCGAGCTGGACGGTGTCGAGCACACCATGCCGCAGCAGCCTTTCGTATGATGACCGCATGATCGCCGCCGTGCAGCCGACGCGTCGCCGCCCCGCCGGGCGCGGCGTCCTGCTGCTGGTGCTCGCGGTCGTGGCCGGCGTACTGGCCATGCATGGTCTCGGTCCCGGGTCCGTACCCACCGCCGCCCACCACGGCGGCGACCACGGGCGAGCGGCCCACCGTACGCACGCCACCCACGCCACCCACGACGCGCAGTCCGCGTCCGCCCGGGCCTGCTCGCACTCGGCCGACGGCTCCGGCCACGTACGGCACGCCGACGCGACCTGCGCGGCCGCCGGAATCGCCACCCCGTACGCGCCGCCCGCGCCCGCCGAGGCCCCGGACGGCGTACCCCCGGCCGCGGAGCCGGCCGGACGGGCCGCGGAGGCCACCCAAGCGGGCCGGGCCCCGCCGGACCTCACCGAACTGCAACTCCTGCGGATATAGGGCGCCCCGCACGGCGCCCGCCCGCGCGCACCCCTGCGCCCGCGCATGACCGCCGTTGCTCCGGCACGTCCACGTTCCGCCTTTCCGCATGCCCTGACCAGGGCTGCGTACCCAAGGGGTTGCACTTTCCATGGACCACAACCGTCCGCAGCAGAACCGTCCGACCGTCCGCCGCGCCGCGCTCGTCGCCCTGGCCGCCGGCGCGTCCGCCCTCCTGCTCACCGCCTGCGGCTCCGGAGCCGACGGCTCCGCCGGGCACGCCGGCACCCACGCGTCCAAGGCCCCGGCCGCCTCCCCGGCCGCGCCGTCCCCCGCCCCGGGCGGCCGCAACGCCGCGGACACGGCCTTCGCCAAGGGCATGGTCCCGCACCACCGCCAGGCCGTGGAGATGGCCGACCTCGCCCCGTCGAGGGCCGGGTCCGCCGAGGTGAGGGAGCTCGCGGCGGAGATCCGCAAGGCCCAGGACCCGGAGATCAAGACCCTGTCGGGCTGGCTCGCGTCCTGGGGCGAGCAGGTGCCGGCCGAGGGCGCCGCGGACCACTCCGGCCACGGCACGGGCAGCGGCCCGGGAATGACCGGGATGATGACCGCCGAGGAGATGGACAAGCTCGCCGGATCCTCCGGCAAGGCCTTCGACACCGCCTTCATGGAGCTGATGATCAAGCACCACGAAGGGGCGGTCGAGATGGCCCGGACCGAGCTGAAGGACGGCGCCTTCCCGGCCGCCAAGGAGATGGCCGAGGCCATCATCGGCTCGCAGAGCGCCGAGATCAGCCGGATGAAGTCGCTGCTCGGCAGGGGCTGACCCCGCGCTCGGGGCGGGCACCCGCCCCGCCCCGGCCGCAGGCCCGGCCCGCCCCGGCTGCCGGCCACACCGCCGGCCACACAGTCGGCCGGGCCGCGCGTCGGGCCGCGCCGGGCCGCGCGCCGGCCGCTCCCCGGGCTGCCGTCAGGCCGCCGGCCCGGCCGCCGATCGGGTGAAATCCCCATGCCCGGCCCCCCGTTCCTCCTAGCCTGGGTACCCGGGGCGACCGAGGGAGACCAGGTGGACGCGGCGGAACTCTTCGACGGCATGGGGATCGAGTACGAGCGGGCCTTCGCCCGGCTGCCCGGGCAGCTGGAAGCACTGGACTGGCTCGTCGAACGCCTCCCGCCAGGGGCGCGGGTCCTCGACGTCGGCAGCGGCACCGGCCGCCCCGTCGCCGAGACCCTCGCCCGGGCCGGACACGACGTCACCGGGATCGACGTGTCCCGGACCATGGTCGACCTGGCGCGCGCCCAGGTGCCCGGCGCCCGGTTCGAGCAGCACGACGTACGCGGGTACCGGGCGCCCGAGGGGAGTTACGACGCCGTGTGCGCCTTCTTCCCGCTGCTGGTCATGGGCCGCGCCGAGGTCGGCGAGGTCCTGGAACGCATCGCCGGGTGGCTGGCCCCCGGCGGCTACTTCGTGATGGCCACCGTCCCCGCGGACGTCGAGGACCTGGAGATCGAGTGGATGGGCCGCCGCGTGTCGGTGTCCAGCTACTCCACCGAGGAGTACCTGCGGCGGCTCCGCGAGGACTGCGGACTGGAGGTACTGCACCACTCCACGTCCACCTTCCAGCCCGAGAGCGAGATCGCCGGGCCGGAGGACCACCTGTTCTGCTACGCCCGCCGCCCCAGCAGCCGGTGAAGGGAGGCCGCGAAGGCCACGACGAACGCGTCGCGGTCCGCGGCCGGCAGCAGGTCCAGCGACAGGTACGGGTTGAGGTCCTCCAGCTCGACCAGGAGCAGCTCCCCGGACGGCGCGCGGCAGGCGTCCACGCGCTGGATCCCGTGGTCCACCGTGTTCCAGTCGACGAAGCGGCGGGCGAACTCCAGGTCCTCCGGGCCGGCCGCGTAGGGCTCCAGCTCCCAGCGACGGTCCGGCCGGGGCGCGTACAGGGCGTACTGGAAGTCGCGGTCCACGAAGTAGAACGACACCTCGTACCGGAACGGGATCCGGGGCTGGACCAGCATGCTGCCCGGAGGGGCCTCCTCCAGGGCCGCCGCGAGCGAGCAGTACGGAAGGAAGCGCAGCCCTATGGAGTCGGCGCCGAGCTTCGGCTTCACCACGTACTCCTCGGCGGCGGGCAGCCGGGGCAGGTCCGCCGCCCGGTCCACGGTCGGGATCACCGGGTACCCGGCGGCCGTCAGGTCGAGCAGGTACTGCTTGCCCGCCATGTCGGCGCGGCCGGTGAGCTGGTTGTACACGGGGATGCCGCCGGCCGCCGCGCGGGCGCGGAACGCGTCGTAGGCCTCCCGGTGGTTCAGCACCGGTCCGCTGTTGCGCACCACCACGGCGTCGAAACCGTCCATCAGCGCCGCCGCGTCCAGCGGGTGGCACAGCGCCAGGTCGAACTCCGCGCGCAACCGGGAGGTCAGGAACACGTCCTCGTCGCAGTAGCGCCGGCCGCGGGCCGGGTAGGCCAGGTCGCTGACGTACAGGATGCGGGGGCGGGACATCGCCGTCCTCCGGATGGTGCGCTGGGGCGTTCGGACCCCCGCCACGCTATCCGGCGGGCCCGCCGGGCCCGTCAGGGGGTCAGCAGGGCCCGCGGCAGGTACGGCGAGCTGACCGGCAGCGGCCAGCCCATCCGGTGCGCGTGGCAGGCCAGGCCCAGCACGTCCAGGTCGATCCACGCCTCCGGGTCCCGGCCGCGGCCGGCGCCCGCGTGGTGCTCCCGGTGCGCCTCCAGCGCGTCGGCCAGCGCCAGCACGAACCCCTGCCGGTCACCGTCGACCAGCTGGGACAGCAGGGACACCGGCGGGGGCAGGAACCCGCCGCCCGACAGCCGCCCGGCCGTCCGCAGCGCCCGCAGGACCGCCGGCTCCGGATCCGCCCCGCGCAGGTAGTCGTGCAGCGCCGCGCAGTACGCGCTGGCCGGCGAGGCGTACGGCCCCTGCTCGAAGAAGCCCGGCGTGACGAGCACGCAGTCGGCCAGCGGGCCGCGGGCCCCCGCCGCCAGCGCCAGGGCCACGGACTCGCGCCACCGCTGCGTCCCCGGCTCGAAGGAACTGCGCCAGGCCGGCAGCCGCCGGGTGGTGCCGCCGACGGTGACCTCCGGCTCCGTCCCCGGTTCGGCACGCGCCAGCCGCCACTGCGCCCCGCCCGCCTCCGCGGCGAGCAGCAGCGCCTCCCGCAGGACCGGGTCCCCGCCCTCCGGGTCGGCGCCGGCCCGCGCCAGGAAGCGGAGCCGCTGGTACCGCCCCAGCGCCCCGAGGTCGCGGGCGACGGCCGCCGGATCGGCCGCGAGGTCGCGGAACCGGGCCAGCTTGGCCGCCGCCACCTCCTCGTACGCCCGCAGCCGCGCGTCCCCGGGGGAGGGCCGGCCGGGCCGGGACACCACCAGCGGCCCGGCCGCCAGGGCCGCCACCGCGTCGGGCCGCTTGTCCCGGCCGAGCGGCCCCACCCGGGGCCCCGGCACGGCGAACCCGGTGACCAGCGCCTCCGGCAGGTACTCCGAGTCCACCTCGATCCGCCATCCCTCCCAGCGGTGCGCCATCGCGGCCAGCGCGATGGCCGCCGCCGGCAGCAGCGTGCGCGGCGGGGGGTTGCGCACCCCGGCCGGGGAGTCGCCGTACCGGCCGCGGTGGATCTCCAGCTGCCGGGCCAGGGCGGTCGCGAAAGCCGCCTCGTCCTCCGCTGCCAGGGCCCGCAGGGTCGCGAGCGCGGCCCGCTCGGCGAGCTGCGCGTCGCCCGCGCCCAGGCCCGCCGCGATGGACTCCACCACGGCGGGCCGATCGGCCGGGGGGAGCGGGTCGGGCGCGTCCCGGTTCTCCTGGAAGCCGTACACGTACGCCAGCAGGGCGTGCGCCAGGGCCGTGGCGGGCTCCCGCTCCCGGCCGCGCAGCGGCCCGGCCAGGTGGACGAGCAGCCTGCCGTACAGGTCGGTGCGGTCCGCTAGCACCGCCAGCCAGCAGGCCTCCAGCCAGTCCGGGGCCTGCGGCGGGCGAGCCGCCCCGAGCTGCCCGGCCGGGCCGTCCGGCCCGGTGTAGCGGATGCCGTCGCCGACGAAGCCGATGAACACGTCCATCCGCTCGCCGGCCGCCAGGGTGACCGCTCCGACGGCGGCGGCCGCCGCCGACTCCACGGCCACCCTGATGTCGCGTCCGCGCAGCCCCGGGTCGGTCACCGAGCGGGCGGCGACGTAGTCCAGCAGGTCGTCGGCGATCATCTGCCAGCCGTACGAGGGCGAGTCGTCGTGCCTCATCCGGTGCACCTCGCCGCCGAGGCGGGCGGTGAAGTCGTCCTGGGCGGCGGACAGCGCCGCCGCACCGACCCGGTGCCGTTCGATCCGCGTACGCATCCGACCTCCTGCAATCCCGCCGCGATCCCGCGACCCCCATACCCCGCGACCGGCGGTCCGACCCCAGCCCGACCAGCATAGGAAGGGGGTCTGACAGTCCGTCGACGGCCTCCCCGCCCGGTCAGCCGATCAGTCGGTGGGCCCGGCGCACCGCCTCGGCCAGCCCGTCCACCTCCGGGTCCCGGCTCCCCGCGGCCAGCCGCCCGGCGTGTTCCGCCAGAACCCCCAGCCCGACCGCCCCGGGCAGCGGGGCCCAGCCGCCGTCCCGCCCGCGCAGCTCCGAGGCGAAGTGCGCGGCCACCGCCGCCACCTGGAGCCGCTCCGGGGTCCCGGCCCCCCACAGGTCGCGGTCCAGCGCCCGCACCTCGATCCGGCCGGACTCCTCGTGCGGCGCCCGGTCGTCCGGGTCCAGCCAGCGCACGGTGGCCGTCGCCACGTGCCCGGACGCGCCCGGCCGCAGCCGCACCGCGTACAGGGCGGTGACGGTGTGTCCGGGCCCGACCTCGCCGCCGTCCACGCCGTCGTCGCGGAACGACTCGTCCGCTACCCGCCGGTTGTCGTAGCCGATCAGCCGGAACCGCTCCACGTTGCGCGGGTCGAAGGCGACCTGCGCCTTGGCGTCGCGGGCACGCAGCTCCACCTGTGCGGGGAGGTCCTCCACGAAGACCCGGCGGGCCTCCTCGCGGTCGGAGACGTACACGGTGTGGCCGTCGCCCCG
Organism: Streptomyces sp. NPDC012888; assembly: GCF_042900645.1. Lineage (NCBI taxonomy): Bacteria > Bacillati > Actinomycetota > Actinomycetes > Kitasatosporales > Streptomycetaceae > Streptomyces > Streptomyces sp. NPDC012888. The sequence goes on from NZ_JBIBBM010000013.1 coordinate 98,376, forward strand.
GTCGGCCAGGCGTTCCATGAGGGCGTCGCCGTACTCGCTGCCGACGCCCACCCCGAACAGGGTGATCCCGTGTTGGGTCCGGGCGCCCTCGATCCGCCGGAGCAGTGCGTCGGCCGAGGTGGCGCCGGTGTTGGCGAGGGCGTCGGAGAGCAGTACGACCCGGTTGGTGGCGCCGGGCCGCAGGCCCTCGACGGCCACCTCGTAGCCGCGGGTGACGCCCGCCTCGACGTTGGTGGAGGACGAGGGCCGCAGCCCGTCGACGACCTCGTGGACGCGGTCGCGCCGGCCCTCCAGCCGGGTCATCGGCAGTCGTACCTCGGCCGTGCCGCTGAAGGCGACGACGGCGAGCGAGTCGTCGCCGCGCAGCTGGTCGGCGAGCATGCCGAGGGAGGCGCGGACCAGGTCGAGGCGGCCGGGTTCGGCCATCGAGCCGGATACGTCCACGACGAAGGTGAGGGCGGCGGGCGGGCGCGCTGTCCCGTCCTGCCGGGCGCGGGTGGCCAGCCCGACCCGCATCAGCGACCAGCCGTGGCCGTCGGCGCCCTCGCCCGCGGCGGTGCCGCCCGTGCCCGTGGGGGCCGCGTCCATGTCGCCGACGGTGCCGGCGTGACCGCCGCCGGCGGCCCGGGCGCCGTCGAGGGTGACGGAGAAACCGTCGCCCTCGGGCCTCGGGTAGTCCTGCGCGAAGCTGTTGACGAACTCCTCCGGCCGGACGCCGTCCGGGGAGGGCAGGCGGCCGTCGGCCAGGGTGCGCCGGGCGTACCCGTAGGAGGCGGTGTCCACGTCCAGGGCGAAGGTGGACAGGTAGTCGGCGGGCGGCGCGGTGGGCCGGCCTTCCGGTTCCCCGGCCTGCGGGGTCCGGGAGCCGTCCTCGGGTGCCGCCCGGGTGGGGCCGCCGGGCAGCGGCTGCTGGTCGCGGCGGGCGGGTTCGCGGGCGGTTCCGGTCCCGTCGCCGGTGGCGGCTCCGGAGCTGCAGCCGGTGAGCAGTACGGCCCCGGCAGCGAAGGCCGCCAGCAGGCGTGCGCCCGGGCGTCTACGGAAGGTCATCCCGTCCCCTCTCGGATCGTCGGTCTTGCGAATGTGACGTCCTGGAAGGGGAGTTGGACGCATCGAAGGGGTTGCGAACGCGTCTCGAAGGGACAACGGCAGGCGGAACGTCAAGCTCTGGCGGCGATCAGGACACGAACTCCTCACGCAGGCCGCCGGCCGTGCCGGCGCGGCCGGTCGCCCGGGCGTAGAGGGCGCGCACGTCCGCGCCGAAGTACGGGCTGTAGGAGGTGTCCGGGGAGTCGCCGCCCTCCTGGTAGCCGCCGATGACGCCGATCACCTCGCCGGTCCGGGTGCGGGGGTCGTAGCGGCGCAGGAAGGGGCCGCCGCTGGTGCCGCCCGGGTAGCCGGTGCAGGCGATGCGCAGGAAGGAGCCGGGTCCGGCCTTGTCCGTGCTGGTGAAGCGGGTGGTGCGGTTGACGCACTGGCGGGGCCGGGCGGCCCGGGCCGGGTGGCCGATCAGCCGGACCGCCGGGTGCGCGTACCCGGCGCCGGTGACCAGCCGGTTGGCGCCGACCACGTCCTGCAGGAGCTTGCCGTCCGCCCGAGGGCCGACCTGTACGAAGGCCACGTCGAGCGGGGCGCCGCGGACCGGGCCGCGGCTGCGGTAGCGCGGGTCGACGAAGATCCGCCGGACCGGGAACGTCCCGTGCGGCCTGGGCCTGGCCGCGGTGTACTGCGGGACGAAGGCGATCTGCTTCGGGTCGGTGCCGCGGAGGCAGTGCGCCGCGGTGAGCACCAGGTCGCGGCCGGGCGAGGCGACGGCGCCGGCGGTGCAGAAGTAGCCGCCGCCCTTCTTCACGCCGAACAGCCGGCCCACCACGGGGATGCCGCCGAAGTCGCGGCCGGTGCCGGCTCCGCCGGGGCGGGCGCCCGGCCGGCCCGGGGCAGCGGTGCCGTCGCGTTCCGGGTCCACGGGCAGGGCCCCGGCCATCCGCTCGGGGGTCCAGAAGCGCGCGGCCTCCCGGGCGGCCAGTGCTGCGGCGGCCCCGGCGGCACCGGTGGCGCCGGCGGCGGTGGCCCCGCCGGTGGTCGCCCCGGCGGGTCCCGGCGCCGATGCGGTGGCGCCGGCCGGGCCGCCGGGTCCGCCGGATCCGGCCGGGCCGCCCGGCGCCGCCGAGGCCGCCGGTGGTCCGCCGGCGGCGAGCACGGCGGCCGCGAGCGCGGCCCCGGCGGTGAGGAGGGCGTGGCGCAGACGCATGCGGCCCAGTCTCGGCCCGGCCCCGCGGGGCCCGCCGTACGCACCGCCGTCCGCTCGCCCGATCGGCGCACGGCCCCGGCGTCCGGCCCCCAAGTGGAGCCGCGGTGAACCTTTGTTCGCGCCGCTGCAAACCGCTTGACCCCCAAATAAAGGGGGCATAAGTTCTGCCGCACCACTCCGCGTGGAGGGGTGCTCGACACCTGCTCAGGGGGGAACCGTGAAGATATACATCGAGGTGCTCAAGAAGTACGCGGTCTTCGGCGGTCGGGCCCGCCGCCAGGAGTTCTGGATCTTCTTCCTGGTCAACCTGCTCATCTCGATCCCGCTGGTGATCATCGACTTCGCGCTCGGGATCTACCCGCTCCTCACCGGCCTCTACGGGCTGGCGACGTTCCTCCCGAACCTCGGCCTGACCGTCCGCCGCCTGCACGACACGGGCAAGTCCGGCTGGTTCGTCCTGCTCGGACTGATCCCGCTCGTCGGTTCGATCATCATGCTCGTCTTCATGGCCTCCGAGGGCCAGCCGGAGGCCAATGAGTACGGCCCCAGCCCCAAGGCCGTCCCCGCCTACTAGGCCCCCGTCCGCCCGCGGCCGGGCCCACGACGACCGAGCGCCGGTCCCGGAGGATCACTCCGGGACCGGCGCTCTCGTCGTCCTCGGGCTGAGATATCTTGATGTCGAGCAATGTTGCAGACGAGAGACGCATACGTGGAGCGGAGCATCCGGTGACTGACTCGACCATCATCTACACCCACACTGACGAGGCGCCTGCCCTCGCGACGTACTCCTTCCTGCCTGTGATCCAGGCCTACGCGTCGACCGCCGGTGTGACCGTCGAGACCCGCGACATCTCCCTGGCCGGGCGGATCATCGCGAGCTTCCCGGAGCACCTGGAGGAGGGGCAGCGCATCGCCGACGCCCTCGCCGAGCTGGGCGAGCTGGCGAAGACCCCCGCCGCCAACATCATCAAGCTGCCGAACATCTCGGCCTCCATCCCGCAGCTGAAGGCCGCGATCGCCGAGCTCCAGGGCCAGGGCTACGCGCTGCCGGACTACCCGGACGACCCGAAGACCGACGAGGAGCGCGAGATCCGCGCCCGCTACGACAAGGTCAAGGGCTCCGCCGTCAACCCGGTCCTGCGCGAGGGCAACTCCGACCGCCGCGCCCCCGCCTCGGTGAAGAACTACGCCAAGGCCCACCCGCACCGCATGGGCGCCTGGACCGCCGAGTCCAAGACCAGCGTCGCCACCATGGGGCAGAACGACTTCCGCTCCACCGAGAAGTCGACCGTGGTCGCCGAGGCCGGCAGCCTCCGCATCGAGCACGTCGCCGCCGACGGCGCCGTGACCGTGCTGCGCGAGTCCGTACCGGTCCTGGCCGGCGAGGTCGTCGACGCGTCCGTCATGCGCGTCGCCGCCCTGCGCACCTTCCTCTCCGAGCAGGTCGCCCGCGCCAAGGCCGAGGACGTGCTGTTCTCCGTGCACCTCAAGGCCACGATGATGAAGGTCTCCGACCCCATCGTCTTCGGCCACGTGGTCCGCGCCTTCTTCCCGAAGACCTTCGCCAAGTACGGCGAGGTCCTGGCCGCCGCCGGTCTCTCCCCGAACGACGGCCTGGGCACCGTCCTCAAGGGCCTGGCCGCCATCCCGCACGGCCTGGGCGACGAGATCAAGGCCTCCTTCGACGCCGAGATCGCCGAGGGCCCGGCCCTCGCGATGGTCGACTCCGACAAGGGCATCACCAACCTGCACGTGCCGTCCGACGTCATCGTCGACGCCTCGATGCCGGCCATGATCCGCACCTCCGGCCACATGTGGGGCCCGGACGGCCAGGAGGCCGACACCCTCGCCGTCCTCCCGGACAGCAGCTACTCCGGCGTCTACCAGGCCGTCATCGAGGACTGCAAGGCCCACGGCGCCTTCGACCCGGCCACCATGGGCTCCGTCCCGAACGTCGGCCTCATGGCCCAGAAGGCCGAGGAGTACGGCTCCCACGACAAGACCTTCGAGATCGCCGCGGCCGGCACCGTCCGCCTCGTCGACGCCGCGGGCAACACGGTCCTGGAGCAGGAGGTCGCCGAGGGCGACATCTTCCGCGCCTGCCAGACCAAGGACGCCCCGATCCAGGACTGGGTCAAGCTGGCCGTCACCCGCGCCCGCGCCACCGGCGACCCGGCCGTGTTCTGGCTGGACGAGGGCCGCGCCCACGACGCCGTCCTGATCGAGAAGGTCAAGCGCTACCTGGCCGACCACGACACCGACGGCCTCCAGATCGAGATCATGTCCCCCGTCGAGGCGACCAAGTTCTCCCTGGAGCGCATCCGTCGCGGCGAGAACACCATCTCCGTCACCGGCAACGTGCTCCGCGACTACCTGACCGACCTCTTCCCGATCCTGGAGCTGGGCACCAGCGCCAAGATGCTGTCGGTCGTCCCGCTGATGAACGGCGGCGGCCTCTTCGAGACGGGCGCCGGCGGCTCCGCCCCGAAGCACGTCCAGCAGCTGGTCAAGGAGAACTACCTGCGCTGGGACTCCCTCGGTGAGTTCCTGGCCCTGGCCGTCTCCTTCGAGCACCTGGCCACCACCACGGGCAACGCCCGCGCCCAGGTCCTGGCCGACACCCTGGACCGCGCCACCGGCACCTTCCTCAACGAGGACAAGTCCCCGTCGCGCCGCCTCGGCGGCATCGACAACCGCGGCAGCCACTTCTACCTCGCCCTGTACTGGGCCCAGGAGCTGGCCAAGCAGACCGACGACGCGCAGCTCGCCGCCGCCTTCGGCCCGCTCGCCAAGACCCTGACCGAGCAGGAGGAGACCATCGTGGCCGAGCTCATCGCGGTCCAGGGCTCCCCGGCGGAGATCGGCGGCTACTACCAGCCGTCGCCGGAGCTGGCCGCGGCGATCATGCGCCCGTCCGCCACCTTCAACCAGGCCATCGCCACCCTCGGCTGAGCCTGACCGCACCACCCCGCCCCGGCCGGCACCACCCGGCCGGGGCGGCCGCGGTTCCGGGCCGGGGCGGTCGTCGGACCGGGGTGGGTCAGGGGGCGGGTGAGGTGGGTGGGGTGGGGCGGGGGCGGCCGTGGTGGCGGCCCCGGCGGGTGCGGAGGCGGGAGGCCGTGAGGTGCCGCGTCGTCGGCGCCGGGAGTCCGGCCAGCGCCGGGTGGAGCTCCTCCTGCCGGAGCCGTTCCGCGACCGGGTCGGGGTGGGCGGCGGCCGCTTCCCGCTGCCGGACGTCCAGGTCCAGCCAGCGGACCTGCGCGACCAGCGCGAGGCCGGTGACGACCGCCGCCGTCCACTGGAGCGGCCCGTGCGGCATCCGGTCCAGCAGCGCGACCGTGGCGAGGGTCAGTTCCATGGCCAGCAGCGTCATGCCCAGGACGGCCAGGCAGCAGGGCGCGTCCCGCCGGGGACGGGGCAGGCCGGCCCTCAGGACGGCGCCGCACTCGGCGTGGAACTCCGCGCGGACGGCGCGCAGTTCCGGATCCCGGAGCACCAGGTTGCCCAGCGCCGCGGGCGCCGTGCGGCGGCGCAGCGCCGCCAGCAGGGCGTCCGGCAGCGGATGCCCGGCCGTACGGGCCGGGTCCGCGCCGGCGGTGGTGAGCCGCAGGTTCCCGCGGTGGTTGACGGTGACCAGCCCGTCCAGCAACAGCCGGGCGGCGGCGGCCTGGACGTCGTCCTCCGCCCACCAGCGGCCCGCCGCGGCGTGGTACGGATCGACGCGCAGCCCCGCGCAGTACGCGGCCACCGCCCGGTCCCGGCGGCGGCGCGCGCCGAGCATCCCGTACAGCAGGGCGGTGACGGGCAGTACGACTGCGCAGGCGAGTATGACGGGGTCCATCCGCCGAGCCTAGGACCCGGGTCCGACACGGCTCACAGGCGGTGCACGAACTCCTGCGGCAGGGCCAGCGGGTACCGTCCCGTCGCCAGGATGCGCAGGCCCGGGGCGACGGCCAGCAGCCGCCTCAGCCACTCCAGGGCCTCGGCGGTGAGCAGTCCGCCCCCGTCGAGCACCAGCAGCATGTCCCGCTCGGCCAGGTACGAGACCGCGTCCGCGGTGCCGCACGGCAGGAAGGGCATGCCCGGTACGCAGCCCAGCGCGGCGATGAGTTCACGGACGCCGGAACGCCGTTCGAGGGTGACCACGGCCACCCCGTCGCAGAAGTTGGACGCCAGCCGTTCCCCGATGCCGCGGACCAGCAGGCTCCGCGGCCCGCTGAAACGGCCCGTCACCGTCACCACACGGCCCCGGCGAACGGCGCTGAGGAGCCTCGACAGTTCGCCGGACGACACCGGCAGGGTCCCGATCGGCACGATGCCCCCCATGCATGCGTGACCACCTACGGAAACGGCGGCCGTTTCCGGCCGACGTGCAGACGATTATGCGCCAGCTGTGCCCCAGGGCCAGGGGAACGCCGCATTCCGGTGGAACCGTGACGGACCGGTCATGATCGCGGCACTCCGGGCCCCCCACGGACTGCCGCGCCCGGCGTAGCTCCGGTGGTCCGAGTGACGTACGTGCCGCGCCCCGGCGTCCGGCGAACGGTTGTCCGCCGGACGGGAATCCGCTCTACTTCTGTCCAGCCCCGCACGCGGGCATATTCCAGGGGAGGGCCCGACCATGACGGCGAACCACCGCAAGAGGCCGTTAGCGCACCGGCGCCGCGCGGGCTTCCGCGCACGTCGCCCGGTGCTGTCCTTCCTGGTCGCCGCCTGCCTCCTGGTCGCCGCGCTGGCCGCGGCCGGCCTGGTCTGGGACCCGTTCCCGGCCGGCGCCGGACCCGCCGGCCACGCCTCCGGCACCGGCGTGCCCGGGACCGCCGTGCACGGCGGCCGCCCCGACGCCACCCCCGCCGTCCCGGTCCCCGCCCCGGCCACCACCGGCCCCTCCGGCACGCCCGCACCCGGCGCCACCGGCGGCACCGGCAACGGCACGGGCGGGGATCCCCAGGACGGCGACGGGGCCCCGACGCGCCCCGCCGGCGCGCTGCCCTTCGACATGCCCGCACCCGCCACCCTCCGCGCGAGCGGGAAACTCGTCTTCGCCCACTACTTCACCCCCTACCCCCTCTCCCTCGACAACGCGCCCGCCGCCCAGGACTACTACACCCGCAACTACCTCCACCCCGACGGCGAGAACGGCAAGCACGACGCCTACGGCGGACTGCTGCGCGACCGCCCCCTGCCCGTCGCACCCCAGCCCGGCGACTGGCAGCTCGCCAACCTCAAGCGGGAGGTCCGCACCGCCCGCGACGCCGGCCTCGACGGCTTCACCCTCGACCTGCTCTCCCTGTCCGGGCAGAACTGGGAACGGTGCAAGCTCCTGCTGGAGGCGGCCCGTTCGGTGGACCCCGCCTTCCGCATCATGCTGATGCCGGACATGACCTCCCTGAAGACCGACGACCCCGCGGTCCTCGCCGGCGTCCTCGCCGAACTCGGCCGCGCCCCCTCGGCGCACCGCCTCTCCGACGGCCGGCTGGTGGTCTCCCCGTTCAAGGCCGAGCAACAGAGCGCCGACTGGTGGCGCAAGGTGCTGGACACCCTCCGCGAACGGCACGGCATCCGCACCGCCTTCGTCCCCCTCTTCCTCGACTTCGGCGCCCACAGCGCCGCCTTCGCCCCCATCAGCCACGGCTTCTCCGAATGGGGCAGCCGCTCCTACACCGGCCAGGAGAGCTCCGCCCGCGACGTACGCCGCGCCCACTCCCTCGGCAAGATCTGGATGCAGCCCGTCTCCGTCCAGGACGCCCGCCCCAACCAGGGCGTCTACGACGAGGCCGGCAACACCGCCACCCTCCGCGCCACCTGGACCCGCGCCATCGAGGACGGCGCCGACTGGGTGCAGCTCACCACCTGGAACGACTACTCGGAGGGCACCCAGTTCGCCCCCTCGGTCCACAACGGCCACACGTACCTCGACCTCAGCTCCTACTACCTGACCCGGTTCAAGACCGGCAGCTGGCCGAGGATCGTCCGGGACACCCTCTACGTCACCGCCCGGACGCAGTTCGCCGGCGCCGACCCCACCGGGGACCAGTCCCTGGTGATGAACCTGCGCAGGGGCAGCGCACCCGCCCGCGACACCGTCGAGGTGCTCAGCTTCCTCACCGCCCCGGCCACCGTACGCACCACCGTGGGCACCGCACGCGACTCCCACCGGGCCCCGGCCGGGGTCCACGCCGAACTGCTCCCGCTGCGCACGGGCACCGGCGCCGCGGCGGTGGAACGGAACGGCCGCACCACCACCGAGGCGCGGCTGCGCTACCCCGTCGCCCGCACGGTCGAGGTGCAGGACCTCCAGTACCAGGGCGTCACCAGCGGCCGGGACGTCCCGACCTGCTGCTGACCGGCCGGACCGCGCCGGGCCCGCGCCGGGCCCGCCCCGGGCCGGCCCGGGGCGGCCGCCGGAGGTCAGACGTACGCGCGCAGCACCGCGGCGAGCCGCTCGTACTCCTCGGGCCGGTTGTAGATCTGGCCGCACACCCGGATGCCGCCGCCGCCCGGCCAGGGCCACACCAGCACCCGGATCCGGTGCCGGGTCGCCAGCTCCTCCCGCAGTGCCACCGCCTGCTCCCGGGTCTCTGCCGTGCCCGGCGGGAGCCGCAGCGAGCGCATCGCCACGCCCGGCGAGTGCGGCAGCGGGCGCAGCCCGGGAAGGCCCGCCAGCAGCTCCGCACCGTACGCGGCCAGCGCCGCGTTGTGCGCGCGGACCTTGGCCGCGTCCAGCCGGGCCAGCAGGTCCAGCCCCTCGGGGGCGGCCAGCCGCCCGGTGTAGTCGGCGGTGGCCCGGAACTCCACGGCACGGGGGAACCCGTGCCGGTCCTCCCAGGACGGCACCAGCGGCTGCACCCGCGACCGGTGCGCCGGCGCCACCGCCAGCACCGCGCTGCCGTGCGGCCCGTAACCCCACTTGTGCAGGTTCCCGAACCAGAAGTCCGCCCGCCCGGCCAGCGGGTCGGCGAGCATGCCCAGGGCGTGCGCCCCGTCCACGACCGTGGTGATGCCCCGGTCCGCCAGATCGGCGAGCAGCTCCGGCGAGGCGATGATCCGTGCCGTGGGCGAGCTGATGTGGTCGAGTACCGCCACCTTCGTGCGCGGGGTGAGCGCGGCGAGGACGGCCTCGCGGACCGCGTCCTCGTCGGCGAGGTCCGGGTCGAGCCGGGCGGTCACCAGCGGCGCCCGGCGGGCCGCGGCCGCCACCACCGTGCCGTAGCCGTGATCGGTGACCAGGATCTCGTCGCCCGGGAACAACGGGGCCGCGTTCACCGCCAGGTTGGCGGCCTCGGTCGCGTTCGAGACGAAGGCGAGACCACCGGGATCCTCGGCCAGGTGCTCCGCGACGCGGGTGCGGGCGGCCGCGAGCCGGTCCGGTACGGCGAGGAAGAAGGCGTCGGGGTCGGCGTGCGCCTCGCGCTGGTACGCCGCCTGCACCTCCTGCACGGGTACCGGAACGGCCCCGTAGGAACCGTGGTTGAGGTGGGCGACCTCGGGGGTGAGCCGGAAGAGCCCGGGGCCGCCCGGGAACTCGCCGGCTGTGGTCGACGCGGTCACGTACGGGGCCTCCGGGGTTCGGAACGGCGGGACGGCGGGGCGGGGCTCGTGACCCCGCCCCATGATCCTCCCCAGCCGGCCGGGGTCCCACACCGGGACGACCGGCCGCACCGGGACGACTGCGGCACCGGGGACGACCGGCGGCACCAGACGACCGGCGGCGCCGGCCGCACCGGCGGCACGGCCGTGGCCGCACCCCGCCCGGACCGGTCCCGACGGGTCCCGAACGGTCCCGACCGGTCCCGACCGGTCCCGACCGGTCCGGACCGTCCGTCAGTCGCCGCGCCGCAGCAGGTACGTGTCCATGATCCAGCCCTTGCGCGCGCGGGCCTCCGTGCGCAGCTCCTCGATCCGGCCGGACACCTCCGCCAGCTTCCCCTGCACCAGGATCTCGTCCGGGGTGCCGACGTACGCCCCCCAGTAGATGTACAGGTCCTGGTCGAGGTGGTGGGTGAACGCGTGCCGGGCGTCCAGCATCACCACCACGTCGTCCACGTCCTCCGGCCAGCCCTCGGCCAGCCGCCGCCCCGTGGTGATCTGCACCGGCCGGCCCACCCGGTTGAGGTTGGTGCGGTGCTTCGCCAGCAGCGCCGAGATGCTGCTGACGCCCGGCACCACCTCGTACTCGAACGCCACCCGGCCGCGCTCCGCCACCTCCTCCAGGATCGCCAGGGTGGAGTCGTACAGCGACGGGTCGCCCCACACCAGGAACGCGCCCGTCTCGCCCTCCGCCAGGTCCTCGGCGATGAACCGCTCGAAGATCTCCGACCGGGCGCTCCGCCAGCCGTCCACGGTCGGCGCGTACCGCTCCGGCGTGCGGTCCCGGTCCGGGTCCCGGCCCTCCACCAGCCGGTGCCCGGGGCGGGCGTGCGCGTCGAGCATGGCCCGCCGCAGCCCGGTCAGGTCCGCCTTCTCCTCGCCCTTCTCCAGGATGAGGAAGGCCTCCGCCGCGCCGATCGCCCTGACCGCCTGCAGGGTGAGGTGGTCCGGGTCGCCCGCGCCTATACCGATCACTGAGAACTTCTTCACGGCGCTATTCTGCCCGTCATGCGCGCCGCCCTGTTCGTCACCTGCGTCAACGACGCGCTCTACCCCGGGACGGGCACCGCCGTGGTCCGGCTGCTGGAGCGGCTCGGCGTCGCCGTCGACTTCCCGGCCGCCCAGAGCTGCTGCGGCCAGCCCCAGTACAACACCGGCCACCGGCACCAGGCCGAGCCCCTGCTGCGCCGCACCGCGCGGGCCTTCGCCGGCCACCGGTACGTGGTCGCGCCCTCCGGGTCCTGCGCGGCCATGGTCCGGGAGCACTACCCGCGGATCGGCGCGCGGGCCGCCGCCGAGGGCCGCGGCACGGAGCTCGCCGACCTCGCCGCCGACCTCGCCCCGCGCGTGTACGAGCTCACCGAGTTCCTCGTCGACGTACTCGGCGTGACCGACGTCGGCGCGTACTTCCCGCACACCGTCACCTACCACCCCTCCTGCCACGGCCTGCGGTCCCTCGGACTCGGCGACCGGCCGCGCCGGCTGCTGGCCGCCGTGAAGGGGCTGGAACTGGTCGAGCTCCCGGGCGCCGAGGAGTGCTGCGGCTTCGGCGGCACCTTCGCCGTCAAGAACCCCGACGTCTCCGCGGCCATGGCCGCCGACAAGCTGGGCAACGCGGGGGCCACCGGGGCGTCCGTACTGTGCGGGGCGGACAACTCCTGCCTGGCGCACCTGGACGGCACCCTCCGCCGCGTCGGCTCACCGATGCGCACCCTGCACCTCGCCGAGATCCTCGCCGCCACCGAAGCGGAGCCGCTGCCGTGACCGCCACACACCTCGGGATGCCGGCCTTCCCCGACGCCGCGCGGGAGGCCGTCCACAACGGCACGCTGCGCGCCAACCTCCGGCACGCCACCCACACCATCCGGGCGAAACGCGCCCGCGCCGTCGCCGAACTCGCCGACTGGGAGCGGCTGCGCGAGGCCGGCCGCGCCATCAAGGACCACACCCTGCGGCACCTGGACCACTACCTGCTCCAGCTGGAGGAGACGGTCACCGCGGCCGGCGGCACCGTCCACTGGGCCGCCGACGCCGCCGAGGCCAACAGGATCGTCACCGGCCTGGTCCGCGCCACGGGCCACCGGGAGGTGGTCAAGGTCAAGTCCATGGCCACCCAGGAGACCGGCCTCAACGAGGCCCTGGAGGCGGCCGGCATCAGCGCCTACGAGACCGACCTCGCCGAACTCATCGTGCAGCTCGGCCACGACCGGCCCTCCCACATCCTGGTCCCGGCCATCCACCGCAACCGGGCCGAGATCCGCGACGTCTTCGCCCGCGAGATGGGGCAGTGGGGCCGCCCCGCGCCCGAGGGCATGGACGACACCCCGGCCGCGCTCGCCGAGGCCGCCCGGCTGCACCTGCGGGAGAAGTTCCTCCGGGCGAAAGTGGGCGTCTCCGGCGCGAACTTCATGGTCGCCGAGACCGGAACCATGGTCGTCCTCGAATCCGAGGGCAACGGCAGGATGTGCCTGACCCTCCCCGAGACGCTCATCTCCGTCGTCGGCATCGAGAAGGTCGTCCCCACCTTCCGTGACCTGGAGGTCTTCCTCCAGACCCTGCCCCGCTCCTCCACCGCCGAACGGATGAACCCGTACACCACCATGTGGACCGGGGTGGGGCCGTCGAAGGGGGCCGACGGCGACGGACCCTCCGCGTTCCACCTGGTCCTCCTCGACAACGGCCGCACCGACACCCTCGCCGACGAGGTCGGCCGGCAGGCCCTGCGCTGCATCCGCTGCTCCGCCTGCCTCAACGTCTGCCCGGTCTACGAACGGGCCGGCGGCCACGCCTACGGCTCGGTCTACCCCGGCCCGATCGGCGCCATCCTCAGCCCCCAACTGCGGGGCACCGCCTCCGACATCGACGCCTCGCTGCCGTTCGCCTCCACCCTGTGCGGTGCCTGCTACGAGGTCTGCCCGGTCGCCATCGACATCCCCGAGGTCCTCGTCCACCTCCGCGAACGGGTCGCCCAGGGCGGCCCGGTGACCCGCGACGGCGTCCGCGTCCGGCTCCGCCCCGCCCGGGGGCACGCGGCGGAACGCGCCGCGATGTATGGGTCCCGGCTGCTGCTGGACCGCCCCGGCGCGCTGCGCGCCGCCGAACGCGTACTGGCCCGGACCCGCCGGTTCCGCCCGCACCGGCTGCCCGGCCGCACCGGCCGGGCCTGGACCGGCACCCGCGAACTGCCGGTGCCGCCGGCGGAGCCCTTCCGTGACTGGTGGACCCGCGAACGGGGGAATCCGGCATGAGCGCCCGGGACCAGATCCTCGCCCGCATCCGCAGGGCGAACGACGCGCACGTCACGGGCCCCGCGGACGGCGCGGCCGTCGCGCGGGCGTACCGCGACGACGTCCCCCGCGACTACCTCACCACCCACGCCGACCGCACCCCCGCCCAGACGGTGGACCTCCTCGCCGCCAACCTCACCGAATACCGCGCCCACGTGCACCGCACCGACGAGGACGGCCTCCCCGGCCTCCTCGCGCGCCTCCTCGCCGACCGCGGCGCGCGCACGGTCGTGGTCCCGCCCGCCCTCCCGCCGCACTGGCTCGCCGGAGCCGGCCCCGCCCGCGTACCCGACCACGACGGACTGGCCACCACCGAACTCGACGGGGCCGACGCCGTCGTGACGGGCTGCGCCCTCGCCATCGCCGAGACCGGCACGATCGTCCTCGACGCCGGACCCGACCAGGGCCGCCGCCGCATCACCCTGGTCCCCGACCACCACATCTGCGTCGTCCGCGTCCCCGCCCAGGTGGTCGACTCGCTCCCGCGGGCCCTGCCCCGGCTGGACCCCACGAACCCGCTCACCTGGATCTCGGGCCCCTCCGCCACCAGCGACATCGAACTCGACCGGGTCGAGGGCGTACACGGCCCCCGCAGGCTGGACGTCGTACTCCTCGGCGCACAATAGGGGCATGCCCTCCCACATCGCCCTCACCGCGCTCCTCGTCGCCGACTACGACGAGGCCGTCGACTTCTACACCCGGGCCCTCGGCTTCGACCTCGCCGAGGACACCCCCAGGCCGGACGGCTCCCGCTGGGTCGTCGTCAGGCCGCCGGGAGCCACCGAGTCGGCGCTGCTCCTCGCCCGCGCCAAGGACGCGGCCCAGCGCGCCCGGGTCGGCGACCAGACCGGCGGCCGGGTCGGCTTCTTCCTCCACACCGACGACTTCGCCCGCGACCACGCCCGCATGACCGCCCGGGGCGTCCGCTTCCTGGAGGAACCGCGCCACGAACCGTACGGCTCCGTCGCCGTGTTCGAGGACCTGTACGGCAACCGCTGGGACCTACTCCAGCCCACCGCCCAGTAGCCGCGGCGCCTCCCGCGCCGCGTCGACCGGTTCGCCCCCCTCCACCCGGCCGGCCAGCTCCCCGGCCCACCGCACCAGCCCGGCCAGGTCCAGCCCGTACGGAGACTCCCCGGCCCGCCCGCCGAGCCCGGCCGCGCCCCGGCGCAGCAAGCGGGCCCCTCCCACCGCGTTCCCCCGCGCGGCGTGCGTCAGCCCCACCGCCAGCTGCGCGAGGGACTTCCACAGCGGGGCCTCGGCGGGCGGCCCGGACTTCCAGGCGTCCTCGAACACCTCGTGCGCGTGGAACGGCATCCCGGCGTCCAGGAGCCGCTGCGCCTCCCGCACCGTCCCCTCGGGCGTCCGCGCCACGCCCTCGGGCTGCCGCGCCACGCCGGGCGCCCCGTACGCCAGCGGCCGGCCCAGCCCGTCCCGCGGCCGCGCGCTCCGCGCCCGCCCGCCGGCGTCCCGGTCCCTGCCGCCCCTGCCCGTGCTGTCTCCCACACCTCCATCCTGCCCCTGCCGGTACCCGTGTGTGTGCACCCCCCGTCGTGCGGTAGTGTTCTTCATGCACCGCCGCCCGGGGGAAACCCCAGGTGAAGGGGCATCGGGACGTGGCGCAGCTTGGTAGCGCACTTGACTGGGGGTCAAGGGGTCGCAGGTTCAAATCCTGTCGTCCCGACTCTGCTCTTCGCAGGTCGGAGGCCGTTCTCTCATCCGTGAGAGGGCGGCCTTTCGCGTGTCCGGGGCCATGGTGGTCGCCATGTGGTCGCACGTCCGGTCTGCGGCCGGGCGGTCGTCGCGCTGAAGGCCAGCGGCACGGGGGAGCGGAGCCGGCGGACGACTTCACCGAGCCGTTGGACCTGGTCGCGTGGTGGTCGCAGCCACGCCGGGCGGCTCGTGTCGGCGCCAACCTTCTCGACTCCGGTGAGGGTGCGGTCGAAGGTGTCGTCGGCTTCGCGGGCGGCCTACGGGTGGGGCCGGTGGACACCGGGCCCTCGCCCTCGCGCTCGGCGACGTCTCCGAACGGCACGAGGCGCTGCGGGCGCAGTACCGGCTCGACCGGGCGGCCCGGCCGGCCGCCTTCCCGGTCCCGGAGGCGGACCGCTCCCCCGACGGTGGCGAACTCGTCCGGTCAGCCCCCCACGCCTCCCGCCCCGAGGCCCTCGAAACCCTGCGGGCCGTCCTGCTCGCCCCGTTCGACGCCGGAGCTCCGCCACCGGGTGTGACGGCAGAGCGCCGCGTCGGGGACCCGCCCACCTGCGGGACGGCGCCCGACGAGCCGGTCGCCGGGCGCGCCACCCGGTGCGCTTCCGGTGCCGGCGAAACCCGACGCACCGTGATCCGCGCCTGGCGTCCGCAGCCAGTCGGCACCACCGGCCGCCCCGTGCCACGGCGGCACGCGCGGACCCGCCGTTCGTCGCCGGGGGCGGCGAGGGCTTTCCGGGGTAGACGGGCCGTGACGAAAGGACGGGCCGCGTGGGCGAGTTGCTGATCGGGACGTGTTCGTGGACGGACAAGGCGCTGGTGGCGGGCGGATGGTACCCGCCCGGGCGGCGCGACCCGGAGGGGAGGCTGCGGTACTACGCCGAACGCTTCTCCGTCGTGGAGGTCGACGCCGGCTACTACGCCCTCCCGAGCGTGCGCAACAGCGTGCTCTGGAGCGAACGCACGCCGCCGCGCTTCCGCTTCGACGTCAAGGCGTTCTCGCTCCTCACCGGCCACCCGACCCGCAAGTCCGCCCTGCCCGTCGACCTGCGCGGCCACGACCTCGGGGACCCGGAGCTGCTCGACGAGGTCTGGCACCGTTTCGGCGCGGCCCTGCGGCCGCTCCGCGAGTCCGGCCGACTGGGTGCCGTACTGTTCCAGTTCCCGCCGTGGTTCGCTCCGGGCGCGCGGGCGGAGAGCGTGCTCCACGTCACCAGGAAGCGGGCGTACCACTGGCCGATGGCCGTGGAGTTCCGCCACCCCGACTGGTGGCGCGAGGACCGGCGGGAGCGCACTGCCGCCCTGCTGCGGGACCTGGACGCCACCGCGGTGGCCGTGGACACCGCCCAGGGTCTGCCCACCTCGATGCCCCCCGTCACCCCCGTCACGTCCTCGAAGCTCGCGGTGGTCCGCTTCCACGGCCGCAGCGCCGACTGGGGGACCGGGAGCAAGGAGGACCGCTTCCGTCACACGTACACGCGGGAGGAACTGGCCGCCTGGCTGCCGCGCCTGCGCCGGATGGCGGACCAAGCGGAGCAACTGCACGTGCTGTTCAACAACTGCTGCGGGGACGCCGCCGTACGCGCCGCCGAAACGCTGCGCGGTCTGCTCGAACCTCCCTGAACCGGCCTTCCGGTTCCCGCCAGGGCGGTGTGGGCGGAACGCCGCGAAAGCCCGACGCTCCGTGGTCCGGGGGACCGGTCGAGGACCATACGATGGAGGCGGCGGTGCACGAAGTCCCGCCCCACACACGGCGACCTGCTCGTCCGCCGGTTGAGGGGGCGCAGGTTCACGTCCTGTCGTCCGTGCATCCGACCCACCACCGCACCCAGACTCGGAGGACCGAGAGAATGACCGGCCTGTCCGCTTTCCCGCTGCCCTTCCAGGCTTCGCGTTCCATACGGTTCACGCAGCCCCGGACACTGCGGGAACTCCAGATGATGGAGTGCAGCTCGCACATCCGGTCGAAGCCGGGATGGTTCGACAAGGTGAACGACGCCGGCATCGTCGCCAGGTGGACGCGGGAAGCGGTCGCCCAGGGCCTCACCGAAGCGCAGGTCCGTTACGTACTCGCCGAACTCGCCCACTACGCCGCCCTGCGGGACGGGCGTACCGGCATCGAGGTGTCCGCCGTCGACGGGGTGTGGCAGTCGGACGCGCTGGTCGACGACGGGCTCAGGTCCCGGCTGCGCGAGGCGGTCCGGGTCCTGGAGGAGGTCCCCGAGGAGGAGAAGGACTGGCATCCCGGCTCCGGCGGCCAGGTCCTGGACCTGGTGCACCCCTCACTGTTCTGCCTGGTGCGGGAGGTGAGCGGCGAGCCCGACCAGGCGTGGCGGAACCCGACGGACCACTACTCGAAGCACGAGTTCTCGGAACGGTTCCAGTGGCTGCCCACGGACGTCGAGGTCGGTGAGGACGGCGAGGTCCGCTTCCTCTCTTACGTCAACAACGTCCACCCCGAGGAGCACCGCGAACTTGCCGCCGTCCTGCCGGACCTGTTCGCGCGGATGCGCCCGCTGCTGGAGAACGTGCTCACCGACCTGCGGCACCCGCGGCCCCCGCGGATCGAGGCCGATCCCCACGGCTGGTACGGCTCGCCGCCGCCGTACCCGCAGAAGTCCGCCTACGATGACGACGCGGCCCACCGGGCAGCCCTGCGCGACTGGCGGCACGCCCACGGCGAGTGGTACGACAACCGCAGCCTGGCCGTCCCGGACGCCCCGGAGTTCACCCCGCCGGAGCCGCTCGCGGAATCCGACCGGGTCGACCTGCGGGGCCGGCGGCTCCAGGTCATCGTCAAGCTCGCCACCGTCCACCTGACCCCCGACGACCCCGAGTACGCGGGCGGTTCCTGGCACGTCGAGGGGATGCTGAACGAGCGGATCGTCTCGACCGGCATCTACTACTGGGACAGCGAGAACATCACCGAGAGCCGGCTGGGTTTCCGCGCCGCGCTCGACGACCCGTACTACGAGCAGAACGACGACGAGGGTGTCCGCGAGGTCTACGGCCTGGAGGACGAGGACGCGCTGAACCAGGTGCTGGGATCGGTGGCGACCCCGGCGGGCCGGTGCCTGGCGTTCCCGAACATCCTCCAGCACCGCGTCGATTCCTTCCGCCTCGCGGACCCCACCCGACCGGGACACCGCAAGATCCTCGCGTTCTTCCTGGTCGACCCGGAGCAGAGGATCGTCTCGACCGCCGACGTGCCACCGCAGCAGCCGTGGTCCGCCACCTCGACCATGACGCGCGAGGAGGCCGAGCGCTTCCGCGAAGAGCTCATGCAGGAACGCAAGTTCTTCGTCGACGAACACAACGAGCAGGTCTACGAGCGGGAGTTCTCGCTCTGCGAGCACTGAACCGCGAGCACTGAACCGCGAGCACTGAACCGCGAGCACTGGGCGGCGGGCACTGGGCCCCTCAGGAGGACGGTCTCCCGGGGGCCGGGGTGAGGGTGCACACGCCGTCCGCGCACCGGCGCTCCAGGCGGCCCCGGGAGACGGTCTGCACCAGGCCGACCATCCAGCAGGTGGGACAGCCGCGGAAGGCGATCAGGGCGAGTGGCGCCGCCAGCAGGGCGGCCGGGCCGACCACGGGCACCAAGGCAATGGAGCCGGCGATCAGTCCGAAGCCGATGGCGCCGCGCGCCAGGTGGCGGGGGACGGACCTGCTGGCGAAGTCCCCCTTCCGGGCCGGGGTGTTCATGGTCGGGTGTCTCCTTCACGGGGGCCGAGGGCCCCTTCGCGTTCGGTCTCGGATTCGGTCTCGGATTCGGTTTCGGTCAGGGACTGGCGCAGTGCCGCCCGGGCGCGGTGCAGCCGGGACTTCATCGCGGCGCTGCTCAGGCCGAGCGCGTGGGCGACGGTCCGGCCGGGCAGGCCCTGCACGTCACGCATGAGCAGGACCTGCCGCTGGTCGCGGGGCAGCGCCCGGAGGGCCGCCGCGATCCTTTCCACCTCCAGGGCCCGCAGCACGGCCTCCTCGGCGGACGGTCCGGCGGGCCCCTCCGGTCCCGCCGTCGTGTCGTCTCCGGGCGTGACGAGCAGCCGTACCTGACGGAGGCATTCGTTGCGCACGATCCGGAACATCCACGAGGCGAGCGCGCCCGTGGCCCGCAGGGTGCCGATCTTCCGGTAGAGGATGA
Source organism: Streptomyces sp. NPDC012888 (assembly GCF_042900645.1). Classification (NCBI taxonomy): domain Bacteria; kingdom Bacillati; phylum Actinomycetota; class Actinomycetes; order Kitasatosporales; family Streptomycetaceae; genus Streptomyces; species Streptomyces sp. NPDC012888. Next base: position 117,355 of record NZ_JBIBBM010000013.1, read on the forward strand.
TCAGCGCCTCCTGCGCCGCGTCCTCCGCGTCCTGCGGGGTGGCGCACAGCGACAGGGCGAACTTGCGGACGTGGGGCTGCGACTCCATGACCACGGTGGTGAGCGAGGTGACGTCGCCGTCCTGCGCGGCCCTGATCAGCCGCTCCTCCGGCCATCTGAAACGTGGGTTCATCCGCGGATCAGCGCCGGCTCTTGTAGCGGCGCGTCAGGTGCCAGGCGCACGCGCACACGAGCAGGGCTCCCACCACCACGAGACCAGTGACCATCGTCGTTTCCTTCCGGTTCCGCCGGCCCGTTCGGCCGGTACACAGACAAGAGGCGCGGGGGTCCGGAAAGGATTCAGCTCGGGCCGGGATTTTTTCCGAGGAGGGTGAGGGCGGAGGCCGGACAGTGGCCGACGGCCAGGCGCACGGCGGTGTGCTGGTCGGGTGGCGGGCTGGCATCCAGCAGGATGACGAGCCCCTCGTCGTCGTCCTGGTCGAAGACCGCCGGTGCGGTCAGGGCGCACATGCCGGCGCCGATGCAGCGGCCCTTGTCGGCGTGGAGGTTCATGCCGGGCGGTTCCCGTCGTCCCAGGTGACGGGCAGCCGGTGCACCCCGTACACGTTCATGTTCGTGCGCAGCGGTACCTCGTCGGCCGGTACGGCCAGCCGGAGCGTGGGGAACCGGCCGAGGAGGGCGGGCAGGGCCACGGTCAGCTGGACGCGGGCGAGCTGCTGGCCCAGGCACTGGTGGATGCCGTGGCCGAAGCCGAGGTGGCCGGCGGCCGCCCGGTGGAGGTCGAGCACGTCGGGGTCGCGGAAGCGCTCGGGGTCGCGGTTGGCAGCTTCGAACGAGAGCGTGACGCTCTCCCCGGCCCGGATCAGCCGGCCGTCGAGTTCGACGTCCTCCAGCGCGGACTTGATGCCGGTGGGTGCGACCGTCAGGTAGCGCATCAGCTCCTCGACGGCCTGGGGCGCGAGGTCGGGGTCGGCGCGGAGGGCCTCGGCCTGCGAGGGGTTGCTCAGGAGCGCGAAGGTGCCGTGGGCGATCATGTTCGCGGTGGTGTCGAGCCCGGCGGCGAGCAGGAACCCGCCGATGCCGACGAGTTCCTCGTCGGTGAGGCCGGAGTCGCGGGCGAGGTCCCCGAGGAGGTCGTCCGTGGGTTCGGCGCGTTTGGCGGCGACCAGCTCCTCCATGTACGCGACGAGCCCGGTCAGTGCCGCGTACCGCTCCTCCGGGGTCACGTCCATGGACATGGTGGTGTGGGCGTGGTCCGCGAAGCGCGCGCGGTCGGCGTAGGGGACGCCGAGCAGCTCGCAGATCATCACGGCCGGGATGGGGCGGGCGAAGACCTCGACCAGGTCGGCGCCCGGCCCCCGGCGCTCCAGGGCCTCCAGGTGCTCGGCGGTGATCTCCGTGACCCGCTCGGTCAGCTGCCGCATCCGGCGGACGGTGAACCTGCCCATGAGCAGCCGCCGGAAGCGGGTGTGCTCGGGGGCGTCCATCCCGGTCATGTCGCCGACGGGCGCGGGCGGCAGCGGGCCTTCCGGCCCGCCGGGGAAGGGGTAGTGGATCAGCTCGTACCGCGAGCTGAAGCGGGGGTCCGCCAGGATCGCGCGGACCGTGGAGTAGCCGGTGGCCAGCCAGCCGACGTGCCCGTCCGGATAGGCCATGCGAACCAGCGGGCTCCGCTGGCGAAGCTCCGCCAGCCCGGCGGGCGGGTCGAAGGGGCATCCGGCGGCGCGCCGGGTGGGCAGGTCGACCGGCTCGGCCGGGGTGTGCTCGCGGTGCATGAACGGATCCTCCTGGTCGGGGTGCCGAATGCGCGGCGCTCAGTGGCGCCAGTGGTGCCACCGATGGCACCACGCCTGCCGCCACCCAGACGCCCCGGCAACCCGGCCCACTTACCCGCCAGCCCGGGGTTCGTCCCCGTACCTGGCGGGCGGCAAGCCAGCTCGTCGCCAGCGCCGTCCTGATGAGGGTGGCGGCCCGTGAGAACCATCATGGCGCCAGAATGACGCCATGGCAAGCCGTTCTGGCGCCGAGTGGCACCGAATGGCGCCGAGTGGCGCCACTGGTGCCTTCCCCCGGCCCGGTGTCACCGGCGTGCCGTCAGCGGCGGGTGGCGGTCAGGAGCCAGGCCGTGCTGCGGAGGCGGAGGGGGGTGCCGGGGGAGTGGTGGCGGGTGAGGGCGGCGGTGAGGCGGTGGCGGGCCGTGGTACGGGTGGGCGGGTCGACCTGGGCGAGGAGGTGGCGGCCCGGGCCGGAGTCCAGCAGGAAGTCCGCCGCGTCGGCGGCGTCGGCTCCCCAGGTGCCGTACGCCTCCACGTGCTCGGCGCGGACGTCGGTGAGGCCCGCCCCCGTCAGGTGGGCCGTGGCGGTCGCGGGGTCGGCCAGGGAGAACATGCCGGGCCCTCCGGGGCTGCCGAAGCCGCCGACCGGGAGGATGTCGGAGAGCCCGGTGAGGGCCGTAAGCCACTCGTTGCCCGCGGGGTCGGCGGCGCTGAGGAACGCGACGCGGCCACCGGGGCGGAGGGTGTAGGCGATGTGGGCGAACGCGGCGGCCGGGTCGGCGAAGAACATGACGCCGAAGCGGCTGATCGCCACGTCGAAAGCGCCCTCGGGCAGGGGATGGACCTGGGCGTCACCGTGGACGAAGGAGGCGTGGTCCAGGCCCTCCAGGGCGGCGAGTTCGCGGGCGCGCTCCAGCATGGGGCCCGACAGGTCCAGGCCCAGGGCGCGCCCGGTCGGGCCCGTGGCGCGGGCGGCCAGGCGGGTCGTGGCGCCGGCGCCGCAGCCGACGTCGAGCACGTGCTCGCCGGCCCGGATCGCGGCGGCGGTGAGCAGCGGGGTGTCGAAGCCGGCGTTGACCGCGTTCCAGCGGTCCTGGTGGGCGGCCCAGTGGGTGCCCTCGTAGCCGTTCCAGGCCTCGGCCTGCGCGGTGTTGGCGGCGTGCTGCATGGCTGTGCCTCCGGAGTCGCGGACGGGTGCGCCCCGTAGTATGGGCGCATGCCCAAACAGTATGGGCGCGCGCCCATACTGTGCAACGGCCGTTTTCTGGGAGGTAGTCGATGTCACCGCGCGGAGTCGCGATTCCGGAGCTGCGGGAGAGGCTGTTCGCCGCGGCGGAACGGGTGCTGGCCCGGGACGGGGCGGGCGCGCTGACCAGCCGCGCCGTCACCGACGAGGCGGGCTGCGCCAAGGGCGTGCTGCACGCGCACTTCGAGGGCTTCGACACCTTCGTCGCCGACCTCGTACTGAGCCGCTTCGAGACGGCGGCGGCCCTGGCCCTGGACCTGCCGGCCCGGGCGGGGGAGGGGAGCGTCGTGGAGAACCTGGCGGAAGTGTCCGGGGCCGTACTGTCCCTCGACCCCGGCCTGGTGGGGCTGGCCGTGACCCGCCCGGTGGCGGCGCAGCGGGTCCGGGAGGCGTGGCGGGCGGGGGCGCCCGGCTTCGGGGTGATCGAGGAGTGCGTCGCCCGGTACCTGCGCGCGGAGCAGGACGCCGGGCGGGCGCCGGCCGGGCTCGACGCGGGGTCCGCCGCGCTGGCGCTGGTGGGCACCTTGCACCACCTGCTGATGACCGGCCCGGAGGAGCCCGCGGCCTCGCGCGAGCGGGTCGGGCGGCTGCTGCGGGCGCTCGTAGGCGCCGGCGGGGTGTGACCCCTGCCGGCGCCTGACGGGTCCGCGGTCTGACGGTGTCCGCGGTCTGAGGGTCCGCGGTCTGTCGGTGTCCGCGGTCTGAGGGCCGCGGTCCGGCGGGGCGGCTACCTGAAGGAGCGCAGCCGCAGGCTGTTGGTCACCACGAAGACCGAGGAGAAGGCCATCGCGGCCCCCGCGATCATCGGGTTGAGCAGGCCGGCGGCGGCCAGCGGCAGGGCCGCCACGTTGTAGCCGAAGGCCCAGAACAGGTTGCCCTTGATGGTGGACAGGGTGCGCCGGGAGAGCCGGATGGCGTCCGCCGCGACCCGCAGGTCCCCGCGGACCAGCGTCAGGTCGCCCGCCTCGATGGCGGCGTCCGTCCCGGTGCCCATGGCCAGCCCGAGGTCGGCCTGGGCCAGGGCCGCCGCGTCGTTCACGCCGTCGCCGACCATGGCGACCGTACGGCCCTCCGCCTGGAGCCGGCGGACGACGTCCACCTTGTCCTGCGGCAGCACCTCGGCGATCACCTCGTCGATGCCCACCTCGCGGGCCACGGTCTCGGCCACCGCCCGGTTGTCGCCGGTCAGCAGGACCGGGGTGAGCCCCAGTGCCCGCAGCTCCGCCACCGCCTGCGCGCTGGTCTCCTTGACCGCGTCGGCCACGGTCAGCACGCCCCGGGCCGCGCCGTCCCAGGCCACCACCACGGCGGTGGCGCCCTCCGTCTCGGCGGCCGCCTTGGCCGCGGCCAGCGGTTCCGGCAGGTCGATCTCCCAGTCGGCCAGCAGCTGCTCCCGGCCGACCAGTACGGCGTGGCCGTCGACCACGCCCTGTACACCCAGCCCGGCCACGTTCTCGAAGCCCTCGGGCACCGGCAGCGTCCCGGCCGCCTCGGCCGCGCCGGTGGCGACGGCCCGGGCGATGGGGTGCTCGGAGGCGTGCTCCAGCGCGCCGGCGAGGCGCAGCAGTTCGCGCTCCTCCACGCCGTCGGCGGTGTGGACGCCGGCCAGGGTCATCCTGCCGGTGGTGACGGTGCCGGTCTTGTCGAGGACCACGGTGTCCACCCGGCGGGTGGACTCCAGGACCTCGGGGCCCTTGATCAGGATGCCGAGCTGGGCGCCGCGGCCGGTGCCGACCATCAGCGCGGTCGGGGTGGCCAGGCCCAGGGCGCACGGGCAGGCGATGATCAGTACGGCCACGGCGGCGGTGAAGGCCGCGGCGGCGTTGCCGGTGACGAGCCACCACGCCACCCAGGTGGCCAGCGCGATCAGCAGCACCACGGGCACGAACACGGCGGAGATCCGGTCGGCGAGGCGCTGGACCTCCGCCTTGCCGTTCTGGGCGTCCTCCACCAGCCGGGCCATCCGGGCCAGCTGGGTGTCCGCCCCGACCCTGGTGGCCTCCACGACCAGCCGTCCCGCGGTGTTGACGGTGGCGCCGGTGACGGCGTCCCCGCCGCCGACCTCCACGGGCACCGACTCGCCCGTGAGCATGGAGGCGTCCACGGCGGAGCTGCCCTCGACCACGGTGCCGTCGGTGGCGATCTTCTCGCCGGGCCGGACCACGAACCGGTCGCCGGCCGCCAGCCGGGCGACCGGCACGCGCACCTCGGCGCCGTCGCGCAGCACGGCGACGTCCTTGGCGCCCAGCTCCAGCAGTGCCTTCAGGGCGGCCCCCGCCTTCCGCTTGGACCGCGCCTCCAGGTACCGGCCGAGCAGGATGAACGTGACCACGCCCGCCGCGACCTCCAGGTAGATGGCGGAGGAGCCGTCGGTGCGCGAGACGGTGAGGTCGAACCCGTGCCGCATGCCGGGCATCCCGGCGTGTCCGAGGAACAGCGCCCACAGCGACCAGGCGAAGGCGGCGAGGGTGCCCACGGACACCAGGGTGTCCATGGTCGCGGCGCCGTGCCGCGCGTTGGTCCAGGCCGCCCGGTGGAAGGGCAGCGCGCCCCACACGACCACGGGGGCGGCCAGGGTCAGGGAGAGCCACTGCCAGTTGTCGAACTGCAGGACGGGGACCATGGAGAGCAGTACCACGGGCAGGGCGAGGACGGCGGAGACCAGCAGGCGCTGCCGCAGTGCGGCCGTGGCCGGGTCGTGTTCCGCCGGCTCCGGCGCCGCGGCCGCGTCCTCCGCGTCCCCGGAGGCGGTGCCGCGCCCGGGTTCCGGTTCCGGGGCGGGAGGTGGCGGCGGCTCCTCGGCCGTGTAGCCGGTCTTCACGACGGTCGCGATCAGGTCGGCGACCTCGACGTCGCCCCCGTAGGACACCCTGGCCGTCTCGGTGGCGAAGTTCACCGTGGCGCTGACGCCGTCCATCCGGTTGAGCTTCTTCTCGATCCGGGCCGCGCAGGAGGCGCAGGTCATCCCGCCGATCGACAGCTCGATCCGGCGGTCGCCCGGCTCTGTGGCCGGGGCCGCGGGCCCGTCGTGCACTGTGGTGCTGCTCATGTTCCGGCTCCAGGGGGAGGGCCGGGCCGTACGGAACCAGTATCAGCCGGCCGGTACGGCCCGGCGGGGGTGCTTCGGGAATTCTGACGGAGAACGGGGGGCGGGAGGTCAGGCGGCGGTCCCGGCGAGCTCGTAGCCCGCCTCGTCCACGGCCGCGCGTACGGCGTCCTCGGCGAGCGGGGCGTCGGAGACGACGGTCACCTCGCCGGTGGCGGCGACGGCCTTGACCGCGGTGACCCCGGCCAGGGCCGAGAGCTCGGCGGTGACCGCGCCCTCGCAGTGCCCGCAGGTCATGCCCTGCACGCGGTAGACCGTGGTGACGGAGCCGCCTTCGGTCGAGGACCCCGCCGCGCCGCCGGAGCAGGAACCGGCGCCGGAGCAGCAGGAACTGGTGATGGCCTGGGAAGTCATGGCGGTTTCCTCACGTCTCGGCTACTGCGACGGCGGCACGGCGGCCGCCCTCGTCCACAGGAACCACTATACCCCGGGGGGGTATTCCATGCCACCGCGGCTCCCCGGGCGGAAGCGCCCCCCGTGCCGGCTGGGGAGCCGGCACGGGGAGGCGGGCGGCTGTGAGGACCGGCCACAGGACCGGGCGGCGTCAGGAGCCGACGTACGCCGCGAGGTGCTCGCCGGTGAGGGTGGAGCGGGCGGCGACGAGATCGGCCGGGGTGCCCTCGAAGACGACCCGGCCGCCGTCGTGGCCCGCGCCGGGCCCCAGGTCGATGATCCAGTCGGCGTGCGCCATGACCGCCTGGTGGTGCTCGATCACGATGACCGACTTGCCCGAGTCGACGAGCCGGTCCAGCAGTCCCAGCAGGTGCTGGACGTCGGCGAGGTGGAGGCCCGCCGTCGGCTCGTCCAGGACGTAGATCCCGCCCTTCTCCGCCATGTGCGTGGCGAGCTTGAGCCGCTGGCGCTCGCCGCCGGACAGGGTGGTCAGCGGCTGCCCGAGGGTCAGGTAGCCGAGTCCGACGTCGGCGAGCCGCTCCAGGATGCGGTGGGCGGCCGGCGTGCGGGCCTCGCCGGTGGCGAAGAACCCTTCGGCCTCGGTCACGGACATGGCCAGCACCTCGCTGATGTCCCGGCCGCCCAGGTGGTATTCGAGGACCGAGGCGTCGAACCGCCTGCCCTCGCACTCCTCGCAGGTCGTGGCCACGCCGGCCATCATCGCCAGGTCGGTGTAGATCACGCCGGCGCCGTTGCAGACGGGGCAGGCGCCCTCGGAGTTCGCGCTGAACAGGGCCGGCTTCACCCCGTTGGCCTTGGCGAACGCCTTGCGGATCGGTTCGAGCAGACCCGTGTACGTCGCCGGGTTGCTGCGCCGCGAGCCGCGGATCGCACCCTGGTCGACGGACACCACCCCGGCGCCGGTCGGGATCGAGCCGTGGATCAGCGAGCTCTTCCCGCTGCCGGCGACCCCGGTGACCACGGTGAGCACGCCCAGGGGGACGTCCACGTCCACGTCACGCAGGTTGTGCGCCGACGCGCCGCGGATCTCCAGCGCGCCTGTGGGCTTGCGCACCTCGCCCTTGAGGGAGGCCCGGTCGTCGAAGTGGCGGCCGGTGAGGGTGCCGCCGGTGCGCAGCCCCTCGACCGTGCCCTCGAAGCAGACGGTGCCGCCGGCGGTGCCTGCACCGGGACCGAGGTCCACGACGTGGTCGGCGATCGCGATGACCTCCGGCTTGTGCTCCACCACCAGCACGGTGTTGCCCTTGTCGCGCAGCCGCAGCAGCAGGTCGTTCATCCGCTGGATGTCGTGCGGGTGGAGACCGGTGGTCGGCTCGTCGAAGACGTACGTCGTGTCGGTGAGCGAGGAGCCGAGGTGGCGGATCATCTTGACCCGCTGTGCCTCGCCGCCGGACAAGGTGCCCGAGGGACGGTCGAGGGAGAGGTAGCCGAGGCCGATCTCCACGAACGAGTCGAGGGTGTGCCCCAGGCCCGCGAGCAGCGGCGCCACCGACGGCTCCCGGAGGCCGCGGACCCACGCGGCGAGGTCGCTGATCTGCATCGCGCAGGCGTCGGCGATGCTGATCCCGTCGATCTTCGAGGACCTGGCGCCCTCGTTGAGGCGGGTGCCGTCGCAGTCGGGGCAGGTGGTGAAGGCGACCGCCCGGTCGACGAACTCCCGGATGTGCGGCTGCATCGACTCCTTGTCCTTGGCGAGCATCGACTTCCGGATGCGCGGCACCAGACCCTCGTAGGTCATGTTGATGCCGGCGATCTTCATCCGCGTCGGCTCGTGGTGGAGGAAGGCGTCCAGCTCCCTCTTGGTGAAGTCGCGGATCGGCTTGGCCGCGTCGAAGAGGCCCGACTCGCTGTAGAGGCGGTGGTTCCAGCCGCCCGGCTTGTAGCCGGGGATCGTGAGCGCGCCCTCGTCGAGCGACTTGGAGTCGTCGTAGAGCTGGGCGAGGTCGAGGTCGGTGACCGAGCCGCGGCCCTCGCAGCGCGGGCACATGCCGCCGGTGATCCTGAAGTCGCGGCGCTCCTTCACGGTCTTCCCGCCGCGCTCGTAGGTGACGGCGCCCGCGCCGCTGACGGAGGCGACGTTGAAGGAGAACGCCTTGGCCGAGCCGATGTGCGGCCGCCCCAGCCGGCTGAAGAGGATCCGGAGCATCGCGTTGGCGTCGGTGGCCGTACCGACCGTGGAGCGCGGGTCGCCGCCCATCCGCTGCTGGTCGACGATGATCGCGGTCGTCAGGCCTTCGAGGACGTCGACGTCGGGGCGGGCCAGAGTCGGCATGAAGCCCTGGACGAAGGTGCTGTACGTCTCGTTGATCAGCCGCCGCGACTCGGCGGCGATGGTGTCGAAGACCAGGGAGCTCTTGCCCGACCCCGAGACACCGGTGAACACCGTCAGCCGGCGCTTGGGGATCTCGACGTCGACGTCGCGCAGGTTGTTCTCCCGCGCGCCGTGCACCCGGATCAGCTCGTGGCTGTCGGCGGCGTGCGGCGCGGCGGTCCCGCCCCCGCCCGTCTTCATGGCCCTGCTCATCGTGTCCCCATCTCCCTGTCACGCGCGTGCCGTCGCGCTGGTGCGCCGCCCACGGGGGCGGGCTCAGCGCCGCTCCTCACCCTAGGTGTGGCCTGAAGTCGGCGCTTCTCGATTCCTGACCGGCCGGTCAGGGAGCGGGGTCGGGAGCGGCCCCGGGAAGCGTGAGCGTGAAGACCGCGCCGCCCTCGGGCCCGCGGCCACGGGCGGCGAGGGACCCTCCCAGGCGGCAGGCCAGACGATGGGCTATGGCCAGGCCCAGACCGCTGCCGACCGGCCGCTCGCCCCGGTAGCGCGCGTGCAGCGCACCCCGCTCGAAGGCCACCGCCAGGTCCGCGCCGGTCAGCCCGGGCCCACCGTCGCGGACCTCGATCCGCGCCCCGGAGCCGCCCGGGTCCGCGGCCAGGGCCAGGACCACGGGCCGCCCGGCGGGCGTCACGCGCAGGGCGTTCTCCAGCAGACATTCGGCCAGCTGCCGGACCCGGAACCCGTCGGTCCGGACCGGTGGGCACCCTTCCTCCCCGGGCGGCTCCCAGCGGAACTCCACCCCGTGCCGCGCGCACCGCTCCCGCCACACGCCGGAGGCCTGTTGCAGCAGGACGCCCAGGTCCGTGACCACCGGGTCGAGGCGGAACTCGTCCGCCTCCAGCCGGGCCAGGTCGAGGAGGTCGGAGAGGAACCGGTCCAGCCGCTGCGCCTCGGCGACCAGGACGCGACCGGTGCCGGGAACGCCGTCCGCCCCGATGACGCCGTCGGCCAGGGCCTCCGCGTAGCCGCGCATGGTGGTGAGCGGCGTACGGATCTCGTGCGAGATCGACAGCAGGAACTCCCGCTGCCGTTCCTCGCCGCGGGCCAGCTCCCGGTCCAGCACGGCCATCGCCCGGCCCAGCTCGGCGACCTCGGCGGGCCCCGGCTCCGGGACCGCCACCCCGCGCTCCCCGCCGGCCAGGCGTCCGGCCGCCGTCGCGGCCCGGGCCAGCGGGCGGGCGATGCGGCGCGCCAGCAGCAGCCCCGCCACGGCCGCCCCCGCCAGACCCGCGCACAACGGCAGGACCAGGCTGCGGCGGATCCTGGCGGCCGCCTCGTCCACCTCCCCGGTGGGCTTGGTCAGCACCACCCCGCCCACCCCGGAGGTCCGGCCCTCCACGATCACCGGCCGCCCGTCCAGCGTCCCGGCCGCCGACAGCGGCCGGCGGGCGAGCAGCACGTCGCGCTGGGCGTTCGACACGGCGTCCGCGGCCGGACCGCGGAGCGTGCCCGAGGCGTCGAGGACGGCCAGCCGGACACCGTTGGAACCGGCGATCAGCTGCTCCCCCTCCAGCAGCAGCGCGGACATCCGCGGAACCCGGCTGAGCACCGTCGCCTGCCGGCCCAGCCGGTCGCGTTCCTGCGCCTCCGCGCTGCCGCGCGCCGTGTACCAGGCGGTCACCCCGCTGAGCAGTACGGCGATCAGCGCGACCAGGCCCCCGAACAGCACCAGCTCCCGGGCGAGGGTGCCCCGGACGGCCCTCACGCCCCCGCCGCTTCCGCCGACGCGCCGTAGCCGACACCGCGCACCGTGCGGATCGGGCTGGCGGTGCCGAGTTTGGCGCGGATCTGGGACACGTACACGTCCACCACGCGCTGGTCCCGGTGCGCCGAATCGCCCCACACGCGGTCCAGCAGCTGGGCCCGGGAGAACACCTGGCCGCGGTGGTCCAGCAGGTGGGCGAGCAGGGCCAGCTCCAGCGCCGTGAACTCCACGGGCAGACCGTCGACGTGCACGGTGTGGCGGCCGCGGTCGACGCGCAGCCGGCCGAGCGCGTGCACGGCGGGTGCGGGCCCGGGGGCGGGCCGGGGGCCGCGGCGGAGCACGGCGTTCACGCGGGCCACCAGCTCGCCCGGCGAGAACGGCTTGGTGAGGTAGTCGTCCGCCCCCAGCTCCAGGCCGAGGATCCGGTCCGCCTCGTCGCCGCGGGCCGTGACCAGCAGTACGGGCGTCCAGTCCCCGCGTTCGCGCAGGCGCCGGCAGAAGGTCACGCCGTCCATGCCGGGCAGCCCGACGTCCAGCACGACCGCCACCGGGGCGCTGCGGGCGACCGCCGCGAACCCGGCGGTGCCGTCCTCGGCGATCTCGGTGCGGTAGCCGTCCCGCTCCAGGTACAGGCGTTGCAGCGCGGCGATGTTGGCGTCGTCCTCCACGATCAGGACGAGTCCCTTGTGGGCGTTCATGACGACTCCGGGGCAGGGGCGCGGGGGCGGTGGCGGTGGCGGGGGCCCATGCTAACGGCGGTGCCGCCGCGGGGCCGGGTCCCGCCCGGGCCCACGCGGTCCGCTCCGGTAACGCCTAACAGAGCGCTAACAGTGCGCTCATCGTTCCCGGGTGATCGGCGGTGACGATCGGATCGGAGCGGGGCGGCGGTCGGCCGGCCCGCCGGAACCGATCCACCCACCGCGAGGACCCCAGATGACGTCAGCCGAACGCGCCGAGCCGTCGCTCCTGTACCGGACCGGCCGGGCCTGTGCCCGGCGGCCCTGGCTGGTGACGGGGGTCTGGCTGATCGTCCTGCTCGCCGTCGTCGGGGCCGACCGGGCCTGGGGCGGCCGTTACGAGGACGACTTCGCCCTCCCCGGCACCTCGGTGCAGACCGGGGCCGATCTGCTCGACGCCCACGCCGGCCCCGAAGCCCGGGGCGTGGCCGCCAAGGTCGTCCTGCACGTGGAGCAGCGCGGCGGCCCCGGGCTCACCGGGCACCGGGACCAGGTGGAGGCCGCGCACCGGCGTCTCGCCGGACTGCCCGGCGTGATCGCCGTGACCGGCCCGCTCTCCGCACCCGGCGCCCTCACCCAGGACGGCCGCACCGGCTACTACACCGTCCGGTTCGACTCCGACCCGGCCCGGTTCGACCCCTCCTACCTGGACCGGGTCGACGCGGCGGTCGCCCCGCTGCGCGCCGGCGGCGTGACCGTCGAGTACGGAGCGCCGCTCGGCGCGCTCGCCGCCCCCACCGGGGCCGGCCGCGCCTCCGAGGCCATCGGCGTCGTCACGGCCGTGGTCGTCCTGCTGCTCGGCTTCGGCAGCGTCGCGGCCGCCGCCTTCCCCCTGGCCAGTGCCGTCGTCGGACTGGTGGCCGGGCTGGCCGCGCTGGGCCTGTTCGCCGCCGGGTTCGACTTCGCCGCCGTATCACCCACCCTCGCCGTGATGATGGGCCTGGGCGTCGGCCTGGACTACTCGCTGTTCCTGGTGACCCGGCACCGCCGGCTGCTGCGCGAGCTGCCCGACCCGTCGGACGCCGCCGGCCGGACGGTCGCCACCAGCGGCCGCGCCGTGCTCGTCGCCGCGCTCACCGTGACGGCGGCCCTCGCCGGGCTGTTCGCCTCCGGCGTCGGCTTCATCGGCATGCTGGGAGTGGCCGCCGGAACGACCGTGCTCACCGGCGCGCTCGCCGCCCTCACCCTGACGCCCGCCCTGCTGGGCCTGGCCGGGCGGCGCATCGACCGGTTCCGGGTCCGCACCCCCGTGGACGAACCCGACGGCGACGGCGACGTGTGGCACCGCTGGGCCGCGGTCGTCGGGCGCCGCCCGTGGACCTTCCTGCTGCTGGGCACGGCCGTGCTCGCGGTGCTCGCCGTACCTGCCCTGTCCATGCGCCTCGGCCACGTCGACGCGGGCGCCTCGCCGCCCGGTTCCACCGAACGCCGGGCGTACGACCTGGTCGCCCGGGACTTCGGGCCGGGAGCGAACGGGCCCGTCACCGTCGTCGTCACCACCGACAAGGCCGGCACCACGGCCACCGGCCGCGCCGCACTCTCCCGGGACCTCCACCAGGCGCTCACCCGCACCCCCGGGGTGGCCTCCGCCAGCCCGCCCGCGCCCACCCCGGACGGTGCCCTGCTGGTGTCCACCGTGCTTCCGGCCGGTGCCCCGCAGGACCGGACCACGGCCGACCTGCTGCACCGGCTGACGGACGAGACCCTGCCGGACGCGCTCGGCCCCCACCACGCCACCGGATACGTCACCGGGCCGGCCGCCGCCCAGCAGACCTTCCGCGACGTGCTCGCCGACCGGCTGCCGCTGGTCGTCGGACTCGTGGTCGCGGCGGCCTTCGTCCTCCTGCTGGCCGTCTTCCGCAGCCCGCTGGTCGCCGCCAAGGCCGCGCTGCTCAACCTGCTGTCGATCGGCGCGTCGTTCGGCGTCGTCGTCGCCGTCTTCCAGTGGGGCTGGGGCTCCTCGCTGCTCGGGGTGGACGGCACCGTGCCCGTCGAGTCGTACGTGCCGATGATGATGTTCGCGATCGTCTTCGGCCTGTCCATGGACTACGAGGTGTTCCTGCTGGCCAGGATCCGGGAGCACTGGCTGGACGGCAGCGACGACCGGGCCGCGGTCGCCGCCGGCCTGGCCTCCACGGCCCGCGTCATCACCTGCGCAGCGCTCATCATGACCAGCGTCTTCCTCGCCTTCCTCCTCTCGCCGAACCCGGTGGTCAAGATGCTCGCGCTCGGCCTCGGGGTCAGTGTGGTGCTCGACGCCACCGTCGTCCGGCTGCTGCTGGTCCCGGCCTCCATGACCCTGCTGGGTCGCGCCAACTGGTGGATACCCGCGTGGCTGGACCGCCTGCTGCCGCACCTCGACGCCGAAGGCGCCCACCCCGCGCGCCCCGCCCGCCCCGAGGCCCGGTCATGAGCCGCGGCACCGCCGCCACCGCCCGCACCGGGGCGCGTGCGCAGGCCCCGGCCGGACCCGCTTCCTGGAACCGCGGGAGCCGCGGGAGCCGCGGGAACCGCGTGGACCGCGGGAGGCGCCGGCGTCGCCTCGTCGCCGCCGTCCTGGCCGTCCTCGGTACGGCCGTGGTGGCCGGGGCCGCCGAGGTCGCGGCGACCACGGTGGTGGAGAACCGCATCGAGGACGCCCTGCGGCCGCGGCTGGGGGACACGACGGCCGAACTCACCGGCCCGGGCCTGCTCACCCTCCCCCGGGGCCGGGCCGGGTCCGTGACCGTCAGCGGGGAGGAGGCACGGTTCGGCCGCCTGTCCGGCGCGTCGGTGAGGCTCCGCCTGGACGGGATCGCCCTGACCGGGGGCACGGCGGGGGAGGTGGATTCACTGCGCGGCACGGTCACGCTGCCCACCGCGGCCCTACGGGCCCTGCTCGTGGACACCCGGCCCGGACTGCCGGTCGGCGAGGTCGCCGCCGACCCGGCCACCGGCACGCTGCGGGCCGGTTTCGGGCCCGGCGACGCCCTCACCGTCGCCCTCCGCCCGCAGCTGGACGGCGGCCGGCTCGGCTTCACGGCGACCGAGGTGACCCTGCTGGGCCGACCCGCCCCGGAACACCTCGTCAGCGGCATCCGGGAGCGGCTGGCGGAACTCCCGCAGGGTTCCGCCGGGCCACCGCTCCCCGGGGCGGAACCCGTCTCCCTGCGGGTCACGGAGCGCGGCGTCGAACTCGCCGTGGCGGCGCGGCACCCGACGCTCACGGCACCCCGGCCGGGCTAGGAGAGGCCAGGGGCCGGAGGTGCGGGGCCGGGGGACCGGGGGCCGGGGGACCGCGAGCCGGGTCCACCGCCGCCGTACCGGCCCCGGCCTCAGCCGCCGAAGCGGCCGCCGCCGCTGCCGAAGCCCCCGGAACGGCCTTCCAGACTGCTGAACCCCACCTCGAAGTGCTCCACCGACACGATGCGCTGGCCCTCGCGCTGCGCCGCCTCCTCGCGGATCCGGGCGGCCCGCTCCTCGCTGGCCCGCATGCTCTCCTCGTCCTCCCACAGCGTGAGCGACCTGGCTTTCCCCGAGCTCCGGTCGACGAGGTAGTACACGCCCCGGAAGCCGGGGACGTCCCGGACCTGCTCGACGATCGCCTCCGATCTCGCGGCCACGTCGCCGTCCGCGGGAACCGGTGATCCCTGGTAGGTGCTGAGCCTCGCGAACATCTCCGGCGGTCCTTTCCTGACCGGCTGCCGGTCGGGGAACCGGCGGCTCCAGGTCCAGCGTGCTCCGCAGGACCGGCGGCCGCATGCCGAGCCCGGTGCAGCGGCGCCACAATGGAGGGGTGCCGTACATAGCGGTGACCGCCCTCAGCCATGCAGGCCTGCTGCGCGAGCACAACGAGGACAGCCTGGCCGTCGGACCGTGGACGCTCTGCGGAACGGTGACCGACAGCCCCCAGACGCTGCTGTTCCCGCTCGGCAGGCCGCTGGTCGTCGCGGTCGCCGACGGCCTCGGCGGGCAGCCCGCCGGGGAGGTCGCCAGCGCCCTGGTGGTACGGCGGCTCGCCGGCTTCGGACACGCCGTGGACGGCGCCCGGACCCTCGAAGAGGCGCTCGACCTGTGCAACCGCGAGGTGTACGCGGCCGCCGAGGCGCGCCCGGAGCTGGCCACGATGGGCACCACGGTCGCCGGGACCCTCGTCCTCGCGGAGTCGCTGCTGGCCTTCAACGTGGGAGACAGCAAGGTCTACCGGGTGGGACCGGCGGGGCTCCGGCAGGTGAGCGTGGACGACAGTCCGCTGCCCGAGCCCGGCCGCCGCACCACCTCGCTCGTCACCCAGGTCCTGGGCGGCAGCCGCGGATACGGCGCGGTCGAGCCCCACATCGCCCCTTGTCCGCTGACCGGGGACGACCGCTACCTGGTCTGCAGCGACGGCCTGACCGATCCGGTCACGGACGAGGAGATCGAGGCGCTGCTGCGGGTCCACGACGACGGCAAGGCCGCCTTCGAGCTGTGGAAGGCCGCCATCGAGGCGGGCGGCCCGGACAACATCACCCTGGCCCTGGTCCGCATCGGGGAGTGAACCCGCTGCGGTCTACAGGCCGTAGCGGCGGGCCGACTCCTCCTCCTGGGCCAGGCGGTGCAGCGCGCGCAGCACCGGCTGGAAGAGGATCGTCGAGGCGACGGCCAGCTCGACCTTCTCCGCTTCGTCGGGGTGCGCGTCGATCAGGTCGAGGTCGCGGACGGCGACCTGGTGCATCAGGCGTCCGTAGGGGGCGATCACCTCGGCGTCCCACGTGTAACCGAGCCTCATCAGCGTGGCCACCGCCACGACCAGCGAGCGGTGGACCGGCGAGAGGGGGGCCAGTTCGCGCGCGGTCTCCCAGCCGAGCGACACGAGCAACCTGTCCACCTCGGCGGCCGCCGCCGCCAGCGTCCGGTCCTCCTCCGGGTCGGTCCCCGGGCCCGTCGCCGGTTCCTGGGGGAGTGCCCACAGGGCCGCGCCGAGGCGGATGGTCCGACCCAGCGAGTCGTCGTCGATGTGCCGCAGCACCTCGCGGGCCCGGGCCACCGGGAGGCCGCCGACCTGGATCAGGGCGCGGATCAGGCGCAGCCGCCGTACGTGCGCCTCGTCGTACTCCGCGGTGGTGGCGCCGATCAGCCGGCCCGCCGGCAACAGCCCTTCCCGCAGGTAGTACTTGATGGTCGTGGTGGAGACGCCGCTCCGCTCGCTCAGTTCCGCCAACCGCATCTCTTGCGCCTTTCCTCGGAGAGCGTCACTATCCAATCATGCGGTTGTTGGAGAGCGCCGCTATCCAATACAGCGGAGGAGGACCGCGATGTCCGGGATGTTCGCCAGACCGAATCGGGGAAAGACCACCGCGGCGGCCGAGGGCGAGGTGGTGGTCCTGCTGATCGGCATGCGGATCAACCACTTCTGGGCGGTGCACCACTGGCTGCCGGTGCTCCTGGCCATGCCACGGATGCTCCGTGAGCTGGCCCGGGACCCCGGCCGGGGGCTCCTCGGCCACGTGCTGCTGCTGCCCAGCGGGTCCCCGCGCACGTACTACGTGGTCCAGTACTGGGAGTCCAAGGAGAAGCTCTACGCCTACGCCGCCGCGCCCGACATGTTCCACCACCGGGCGTGGGCGATGATCAACCGCAGGGAGC
The DNA here is from genome assembly GCF_042900645.1 of Streptomyces sp. NPDC012888. Classification (NCBI taxonomy): domain Bacteria; kingdom Bacillati; phylum Actinomycetota; class Actinomycetes; order Kitasatosporales; family Streptomycetaceae; genus Streptomyces; species Streptomyces sp. NPDC012888. Next base: position 134,271 of record NZ_JBIBBM010000013.1, read on the forward strand.
GGAGCGGTCGGGCGCGCGGGCACGTCGGGCTGTGGCACGAGGCGTACGTCGTCCCCGAGGGCTCGTACGAGTCGATCTACGCCGACATGCCGGCCTACGGGCTGGCGGCGGCCACGGGCGTGGTGCCCCTGGAGCGGCGCGGTCGCCGGGCGGCGGACCGCTTCGCCCACCGCTCGGGCGCCCCGGAGCGCCCGGCGGCCCCGGCGGGCCCCGACTGCGGCACGGCCCCCGGCCCCGCCGGCGCGGACGCGGCCCCCGGCCCCGCCGGTCAGGTCAGGTAGCGCAGCAGCACCACGCCGTTGCCGAAGGTCCGGGTGCCCGCCGGGCGGAGCGGGGTGCGGGCGTCCGAGACGGGGAAGAGCGGCTTGCCGCGGCCCAGCAGCACCGGGTGCACGTAGATCCGGAACTCGTCGATCAGGCCGTACCGCATGAAGGTGGCGGCCAGGTCGGCGCCGCCCAGGGCCAGGTCCCCGCCGGGCGCGGCCTTCAGCGCCTCGATCTCCGCCGGGTCCACGTGCCGGACCACCGTGGTGTTCCACTCGGTGTGGGCGGCCGGGTCCAGGGTGCGCGAGAAGACGTACTTAGGCATGGTCCGCCAGATGGCCGCGAACTCGGCGACCGCGGCGGGCGCGTCCGGGTCCTGGTCGGCCGTCGGCCAGTAGCCCGCCATCAGCTCGTGGCTGACGCGGCCGCTGAGGAACGCGCCCATCGGGGCGAGCTGTTCGTTGAAGTGGGCGTGCAGTTCCTCGTCGACCAGGTGCCAGTCGATCTCGCGGCCGGGCCCTTCGACGTAGCCGTCGACCGACACGGAGATCGGCATGATGATCCGTCCCATACGCGCCGAGGATAGGCGCCGGGGAGCCCGCCGCGGCGGCAGGACACCCGCACCGGTACCGTCGTGCCGTGGCCGGCCGAGCGAACGGAGAGCTGTGATGACCGCGTCCGAGAGCGAGCACGGGGGCGTGCGCGTCGCCAGGACCGGCCGCACCGGCCGGATCACCCTCGACCGGCCCCGCGCCCTCAACGCCCTCACGCACTCCATGGTGCGGGAGATCGCGGCGGCGCTCGACGCCTGGGAGCACGACCCCGAGGTCACCCAGGTCCTCGTCGACGGGGCCGGCGGCCGCGGCCTGTGCGCGGGCGGCGACGTCCGGGCCATCCACCGTGACGCCGCGGGCGGCGGCACCGGCACCGTCGCGTTCTGGCGGGACGAGTACCGCCTGAACGCCCGCGTCGCCCGCTATCCCAAGCCGTACGTCGCCTTCATGGACGGCATCGTCATGGGCGGCGGGGTCGGGATCTCGGCGCACGGCGGCGTACGCGTCGTCACCGAGCGGTCCCGCGTGGCCATGCCGGAGACGGGCATCGGCTTCGTGCCCGACGTCGGCGGCACCCACCTCCTCGGCCGCGCCCCCGGCGAACTGGGCCTGCACCTGGCGCTCACCGGCGACGCGGTCGGTGCCGCGGACGCCGTGCTGTGCGGGCTCGCCGACCAATTCGTACCCTCGGCGCGGCTGCCCGAGCTGGCCCGGGACCTCGCCGGGGCCGACGTCCACGAGGTCCTGCCCGAGTACGCCGAGCCGGCCGGGACGGGCGAACTGGCCTCCGCGCGCGCGTGGATCGACGCCTGCTACTGCGCCCCCACCGCGGAGGAGATCGTCGACCGGCTCCTCGGCCACGGGGACCCCGCCGCCAAGGAGGCCGCCGAGACGATCCTCGGCAGGTCCCCGACCGCGGTGAAGGTCACCCTGGCGTCGGTGCGGCGGGCGCGTGCCCTCGGCACCCTGGAGCGGGTGCTGGAACAGGAGTTCCGGGTGTCCTGCGCCGCCCTGGCCGGGCTGCCCGACCTGGTGGAGGGGATCAGGGCGCAGGTGATCGACAAGGACCGCCGGCCGCGCTGGAACCCCGCTTCCCTCACCGAGGTCGACGCCACCGCGGTGGCCCGGTTCACGGAAGCGCCGGAGGTCCCGGGCCCACCGCTCGGCCTTGCCGGAGCGTGAGGCCCGGGACCCCGGGGCGGCCGTACGCCGAACCCCCGCGCGGAGCCCTACGCGGAGATGTACTCCCGCAGGTGACGGGCGGTCAGCGTGTCGCTCTTGGCGACGAGTTCGGCCGGGGTGCCCTCGAACACCACCTGGCCGCCGTCGTGGCCGCCGCCCGGGCCGACGTCGATCAGCCAGTCGGCGTGCGCCATGACGGCCTTGCTGTGCTCGATCACGATGACGGTGTTGCCGTCGTCGACGAGCTGGTCCAGCAGGGCGAGCAGCTTGTCCACGTCCGCCATGTGCAGGCCGGTGGTCGGCTCGTCCAGGATGTAGGTCGAGGACTTCTCCGCCATGCTCACGGCCAGCTTGAGCCGCTGCCGCTCACCGCCCGACAGGGTGTTCAGCGGCTGGCCCAGCCGCAGGTAGGAAAGGCCGACGTCGACGAGGCGGCCGAGCACCGCCCCCGCCTGGCCGGTGGTGAAGAACTCCGCGGCCTCGGCGATGGACATGTCCAGCACCTCGCTGATGTTCTTCCCGCGGAGGGTGTACGTGAGCACCTCCGGGATGAACCGCTTGCCCTGGCACTCCTCGCAGACCGAGGCGACGCCGGCCATCATCGTCAGGTCGGTGTAGACGAGCCCGATGCCGTTGCAGTTCGGGCAGGCGCCCGCCGAGTTGGCGCTGAACAGGGCGGGCTTGACGCCGTTGGCCTTGGCGAAGGCGTTCCGGACGGAGTTCAGCAGGCCCGAGTACGTCGCGGGGTTGGACCGGCGGGAGCCGCGGATCGGCGACTGGTCGGCCACCACCACCCCTTCCCGGCCCGCCAGGTGGCCGTGGATGAGGGAGCTCTTGCCCGCTCCGGCCACGCCGGTGACCACGGTCAGCACGCCCATCGGCACCTCGACGCTGACGTCCTTGAGGTTGTTCAGGGTGGCGCCCTTGATGGACAGGGTGCCGCGCGGCTCACGGACCCGCTCGCGCAGCGGTGTGCGGTGCTCCAGGTGCCGTCCGGTCAGGCTGTCGGAGGCGCGCAGGCCGGCCACGTCGCCGCTGTAGCAGATCCGCCCGCCGGCACTGCCGGCGCCGGGGCCGAGGTCCACGACGTGGTCGGCGATCGCGATGACCTCCGGCTTGTGCTCCACCACCAGGACGGTGTTGCCCTTGTCGCGCAGCCGCAGCAGCAGGTCGTTCATCTGCTGGATGTCGTGCGGGTGCAGGCCGGTGGTGGGCTCGTCGAAGACGTACGTGACGTCGGTGAGCGAGGAGCCGAGGTGGCGGACCATCTTGACGCGCTGCGTCTCGCCGCCGGACAGGGTGTTGACCGGGCGGTCCAGGCTCAGGTAGCCCAGGCCGATCTCCACCAGCGAGTCCAGGTGGCCGCGCAGGCTGGACAGCAGCGGCGCCACGCGCGCGTCGTCGAAGCCGCGGACGAACTCGGCCAGGTCGCTGATCTGCATGGCCGCGCACTGGGCGATGTTCACCCCGTTGATCTTGCAGGACAGCGCGGCCTTGGTGAGGCGGGTGCCCTCGCACTCCGGGCAGGTGGCGAAGACGACGGCGCGGTCCACGAAGGCGCGGATGTGCGGCTGCATCGACTCGCGGTCCTTGGCGAGGAAGGTCCGCTTGACCTTGGTGACCAGGCCCTCGTAGGTGAGGTTGTTGGGGCCGACCTTCACCTTCACCTGGTCCTTGTGCAGGAAGTCGGCCCACTCCTGCTCGGTGAAGTCCTTCAGCTTCTTGTCCGGGCTGAAGAAGCCGGAGTTGGCGATGACCTGCCACTGCCAGGAGTCCACGGCGTGGCCGGGGACCGTGATGGCGCCCTCCTTGAGGGAGAGCTCGCGGTCCACCAGCTGGTCGACGTCGATCTCGGAGACCTCGCCCATGCCCTCGCAGTGCGGGCACATGCCGTCGGGGCTGTTGAAGCTGAACATGCTGGACAGGCCGATGTGCGGGGTGCCGAGGTGGCTGTAGATGATCCGCAGCATGGCGTAGGTGTCGGTGGCGGTGCCGACGGTGGAGCGGGAGGTGGACCCCATGCGCTCCTGGCCGACCACGATGGCGGCGCTGAGGTTGTGCAGTCCGTCCACGTCCGGGCGGCCCAGGCTGGGCAGGAAGGACTGGATGAAGGCGGCGTACGTCTCGTTGATCAGCCGCTGCGACTCGGCGGCGATCGTTCCGAAGACCAGCGAGGACTTGCCGGAGCCGGAGACGCCGGTGAAGACGGTCAGTCGACGCTTGGGGATGTCCACGGAGACGTTCGCGAGGTTGTTCTCGCGGGCTCCGCGGACCTGGATGACCTGGTGGCTGTCGGCGAGGCTCAAGCCTGGGCTCCTTCGATGTGGACGGTGGTCCCGTCGGGGTCGGTGACCAGGAATAGCCGCCTGCCCCCGAGGCTGGTCGGAGGGGTGGTGGAGGCAGGCATGCCGTCGACGGCTGGTGGTAACGCGGTGGTGATGGCGGTGATGGTCTGCACGTAGTGCCTTCGTCGATCGGTGGCTCTCTCGTACTTTCTCTCTACATTGTACAGTATACGTTGTATAGAAATTTTTCCGAGCGTGGAGGAAGGGGCGCGGCCCGTGGGTAAGGACCGAAGCGGAGGGGCCGGCGACCCGGCCCGCACCCTCGAACTGCTGTGGCGCGAGCCCGCCGGTCCCGCGCCGGCGGAACGCGCCCCGGGCCGCCGCGGCCCCCGGCAGGGGCTGAGCGTGGACGCCGTGGTGGACGCCGCCACCGAGCTGGCCGACGCCGAGGGGCTGGACGCGCTGACCATGCGGGCCCTCGCCCAGCGGCTCGGCGTCACCCCGATGACCCTCTACACCTACGTCCCGGGCAAGGCCGAGCTCCTCGACCTGATGCTGGACCAGGCCTACCGGCGGATGGCGCGCCGCGCCACCGGCCCCGGCGACCCGTGGCGGCAGCGCGTCACCCGCGTCGCCGAGGACAACCGCGACCTGCTCGCCCGGCATCCCTGGGTGACCGAACTGGCCGTCACCCGGCCCCCGATGGGCCCCGGCGTCATCGACAAGTACGCCCACGAGCTGGCCGCCTTCGACGGGATCGGCCTGCCGGACCTGGAGATGGACGCGGCCCTGACCCATCTGCTGTCCTTCGTCCACGCCGCCGTCCGGGCGGCGGCCCAGGCCGCCGAGCACAACAGGCGGCTGAGCGACGAGGACTGGTGGACGGCGACCGCCCCTGTCCTGCGGCGCGTGGTGAAGTCCGAGAACCACCCGCTCGCGTCCCGCGTCGGTACCGCGGCCGGCGCCTACAACCCCCAGTTCGCCTGGGAGTTCGGCCTGCGCTGCGTCCTGGACGGCATCGCCTCACGCCTGCCGCGCGAGTGACCCGCGGCGGCTCCCGTCAGCGGTAGCCGGCGGTGTCCGCCGGAAGGCCCGGGTCCTGCACCTCGACCAGGTAGCGCCAGGCGTCCGGGCGGCTGCCGTCCAGGTCGGTGAACCCGTAGACCCGGGCCAGCTGGCCGCTCGACAGGGACCGGCCGTTCCAGCGGGCCACCTCCGGGTCGGCGGCCAGCGCCGCCACCGCCCGGCCGACGTAGCGCGGGGACTCGGAGATGGCGAAGTGCGGCACCTTCTCCGTGGCGTCCCGCCAGTTCGCCTCCGTCACCCCGTAGTGCTCCAGCATGATCTCCGACCGCAGCCAGCCCGGGGTCAGCGCCACCGCGGTCGCCCCCCGCGGCCCCAGCTCGTGGCCCAGCGAGAACGCCATCCGCAGCACCGAGGACTTCGCCAGGTCGTAGAAGAACGACACCCGGTAGTTCTCCCGGTTGTACTCCTCGGTGCCATCCGTCATCTCCACCACCAGCCCGCCCGGCCGGCGCAGCAGCAGGGGCAGCGCGAAGTGGCTGGTCACCGCATGGGTCTCGACCGCCAGCCGCAGCAGCCGCAGCCCGTTGTCCAGGTCGTGCTCCCAGACCGGGGCCTCCCACTCGAACAGCTTCTCGCCGCCCCAGATGTCGTTCACCAGGACGTCGAGCCCGTCCTGCTCGGCCTCGATCCGCCGCACCAGGGCCTCCACCTGATCCGGCACCAGGTGGTCGCAGACCACCGGGACCCCGAGCCCGCCCGCCGCCGTGACCAGCTCGGCGGTCTCCTCCACCGTCTCCGGCCGGTCGTACTCCGACCGGCCCGCCGCCCGCGAACTGCGCCCGGTGACGTACACCGTCGCCCCCGCCGCGCCCAGCTCCACCGCGACACCCCGGCCCGCGCCCCGGGTGCCCCCGGCCACCAGTGCCACTTTGCCCGCAAGAGTTCCGGTCATGTTCCGACCCTACGCCCGGGGGCCGTCCGTACGGCCCGGATCGGGCCCGTCCGCCGCCCGGGGCAGGAAACGGCCGGACTTGAGGGCGAGCTGGGCGGCGAGGTGGGCGGGGGCGTCGTCGGGGCGCATCCGGGTCAGCGCCACCATCGCGGTGATGATGGTGTCGGCGACCTCGTCGTGCACGTCCTGCCAGGTGTGCGAGTCGCCCTTGCGCGGGTTGGTGCCGCGCGCGCCGATCACCGCCTGGGCCGCCTCGCCGAACTCCTCGCCGATCTTCAGGACCTGGAGGGTCCACTGCTCCTCGACGGACACGCCGCGCGCGGCGTCCCGCTCCTCGAAGGCGGCGGCCAGGGCGGCGATCGTCTTCCAGACCTCGTCCATCGCGGCGGTTCTCTCCGATCGTGACCGAGTGGATCCCGAGTATCCCGAGTATCCCGAGTGGTCCTGCCTGCTCCTGCTCCCGCCCGCCCTACCGGCCAGGGCGGGCCCCGCGGTCCGACCCCGACCACCGGTAGAGGGGCGCGCTGCGGCCGCCGTCGACCGTGACGTACCGACCGGTGAACTCGAAGAGCTCGCGCCGGCCGTGGTGCTCCACGGCCAGCTGCCCGGGGACGCCCGCAGCCGCGACGAGCGCGGTGGCGGGCAGCCCCGCGGGGCCGCCGCGCAGGGCGACCAGGAGGGACGGGAGCGGGGGTGCGGTTTCGCTCATGGCGGGGGGATCTCCGGCTGGGGAAGGGGGCGCGTACGACTATAAGTACCCATAGTTGGTGTCTTGTTCGCACCGGGATCGGCCCGGACCACGACGGCCCCTCCCCGCCCGTCACGCCAGCGTCGGCGCCGGCGGCACCCACCGCCCCGTGCGCGACGGCTTCACCCCGTACTCGGCCTTCAGTTCCGCCGGGATCGCGTGGTGCATCACCCGGCCCCGGGTCAGCGAGGCCAGCTCGAACGAGGTCACCAGCGAACCCGCCTTGTCCAGCGCCCACTCGGCGAGCGGACTGCTGTCCTCGATGGTCTCCAGCAGCCCGAGCACCACCGGCACCGCCCTGGCCGCCGCGTCCCACGGCCCGCGGGGGATCTCCAGCCAGTCCGCGATGGTGTCGCCGACCAGGAAGCGGATCGTGGCGGGCACCACCGGGTCGAAGAAGGTGCCCGGGACGACGTCCTCGTACAGCCGCATCAGCTGGGCGTTCAGCCGCACCCCGTCCGCCGACGGGCCGAGGTTGCGCAGCAGGTACAGGTCGGCGAACGCCCGGGCCTCGGCCAGGTCGCGCGGCACCTGCTCCATGTCGCAGCCCAGCATCGCGCCGACCACCCGCCAGGCGTAGAAGTAGGCCTCCGCGCCCTCCTCGCTCATGTGCACGCCCAGCCGGTGCATGGCGTCCAGCACCAGCAGCGAGAAGCAGATCTGGCCGCCGATCATGTCCTCCTGGGACAGCGGCATGCCGTCCGCGGCGACGTCCCAGTGGCCGCCCTCGCGCAGGTGGTGACGGACGGCGGCGTGCAGCAGGCGGACCTTCTGCACGGCCGGGATGAACTTGCTGCCCTCCTCGAAGGCGTTGGTCTGCATCAGGTAGGTGACGAACTGGCCGGTGTTCGCCATCCGCCGCGAGGGGTAGTCCATCGAGTGGGTGGAGGCCAGCAGCCGCGACACCCTGGGGATGGCGTAGGTGGCGGGCATCGCCGCGAAGGACAGGCCGGTGTTGATGTGCGCCGCGTTGTCCATGAAGAACAGCCGGGCCTGCTCCATCACGTCCCAGTCCACCCACTCGGGCGGCATGGCGGTCGCCTCGAAGTACTCGGCCGCGGCGGCCGGCAGCTTCTCGGGCAGCTGGTGCCCGGCGGTGCTGAAGAACCGCATGAGGGTGTTGAAGTTCGCGACCTCCTTGCGCGCGAACAGCTTCGCCACCGTCCCGTCGGCCAGCGGATCGCCCTGGCCGCGCAGCCGGTCGAGCACCGCGTCGTCGTACGTCGCCTTCATGGCAGTGTCGTCCATCTCCGTCGTTCCCGGTTCCTCGGTCATCTCCGCCACCCTCAGTACGACCGTTCCGTCGCCGTGGCGGCCAGCTCGCGCAGAGCCACCCGCGCCTCGTACGGCACGGGCACGCCCTCCAGCGCGTCCTGGGCGCGGCGCACCCGCTCCCGCACCATCTCCTCGACCCGCCGTCGGGCCCCGCACCGCTCCATCAGCTCCCGCACGGACGCCGCCTCCGCCTCGCCGAGGTCGGCGCGGCCCACGTGCTTGGCCAGCAGCCGCCGTTCGTCCTCCGTGGCCGCCTCGGTGGTCAGGGCGAGCAGTGCGGTCGGTTTGCCGTCCCGCAGGTCGTCCAGGTTGGACTTGCCGGTGACGGCCGGGTCGCCGAAGGTGCCCAGCAGGTCGTCGTGGAGCTGGAACGCCTCGCCGAGCGGCAGCCCGTACGCGGTGCACGCCTGGAGCAGCGCCCGGGAGCCGCCGCCGAGGGTGACCCCCAGCTGGAGGGGCCGCTCGACCGTGTACTTCGCGGTCTTGAACCGGGCCACCTCCAGCGACTCGGCGACCTTCGGCGCCCGGGCGGCCGGGGCGTCGGTGCGCAGCACCTCCAGGAACTCCCCGGCCACCGTCTCCCGCAGCAGCTCCGACCAGAGCGGCACGGTCCGGGCCAGGTAGGCGCCCGGCAGCCCGCACGAGGTGAAGACGTGCCCGGCGTAGCCCATCAGCAGGTCGCCCAGCATCATCGCCAGGGCGGTGGAACGGTGACCGGCGGCACCGAACGCGGCGTGCGCGGTGAGCTGCCCGTGCCGCATCCGGCTGTCGTCGATGATGTCGTCGTGGGTGCAGGCGGCCGCGTGGACGAGTTCCATCGCCGCGGCCGCCCGGATCGCCCCGTCGCAGTCCGGCTGCCCGGCCGCGCGCCACCCCCAGTACAGGAACGCGGCCCGCAGCCGCTTGCCGCGGGCCAGGGAGCGGCGCAACTGCTCGGACAGCGGGTGGAGTTCGGCGTGGAGGCCGAGCAGGGCGGCCTCCTCCTCGTCGGCGAGCTCCACCAGGACGCCGTCGATGCGCTGCTTGAGGACGGCGTGGTCAAGCACGGGGGCCGGCCTTCCGCGCGGCCCGCTGGGCCATGGCCTCCAGGTAGTTGTCGGAGCCGCCGCCCATCCGCTGGGTGGCCAGCTCGCCGCGCTTGCGGAGCTCCACCACCCCGTCGGTGAGCAGCTCGCGCAGGTCGGCGCGGCGCATCACGTCGTGGGCGCGGTCGGAGGACTGCTTTAACTGCTCGATCGCCAGATCGGCCACCCCGGCCACGAGGTGGGCCAGCAGCTCCAGCGTCCCGGTGGGGCTGAACCCGCCGTCGCCGGACGGGCCTGGCGCACCGGCCGCCCCCGCGGTCCCGTCGGCGGGTCGCTCCCGGTCGGTCTCGGACATCGTCGGTCCACTCCTGTTCCCTGGTGCCCGCGCTCGTACGGGCATCGGAAGGGGCGGCCCGCCGGACACCGCCGCGGACCGCCCCTGATCGACTTCGGCAAAGTGAACCCAGCCGCCGTCCGTACCACCAAGCGGCGGGCGGGCTCCTCCCCCTCACGAGTGGTGGGATTACCGCTTACGGGTGAAGCCGGCGCCCCGGAGCGCGGCCGCGACGGCGGACGCCTCCTCGTACGGGTCGCCGGCCGGTGCGGTGCGGTGCGCCGTGGTGCGGCGCGCCCACTCCTCCTCGTGCGCGTGCCAGTCGACCGCGCGCGGGGCGGTGCCGGTGCGCAGGGCGTCCTCCAGGGTGCGGAAGTACAGCGCCCAGCGCGGGGCGTACAGCTCCTCGACCAGTCCGGCCCATTCGCGGTTGGCGTAGTCGTGCAGGAAGCCGCCCTCGCTGGTGCCGCGCGGCCCCCACACGCTGAGGATCGAGCGGGCGTCGTACTCGTGGCGGTCGCGCTCGGCCTCGTCGGCGCCGGCGGCGCGGGCCGCCGCCAGCCAGGGGCCCAGCAGGAAGTGCGGGTCGGCGCCGACGACCCGGGCCAGCCGGCGTTCGGCGTCCTGCCACTGCCCGACCAGCTCGCGGAACCGGGCCAGGTCCTTCGCCTCGTACGCGGCCTTGATCCGCGGCAGCAGTACCCGCGAATGGTTGGCGAGGGCCTGCCGGGCGGTGTCGGTGAGGTCGAAGCGGTAGGCGGAGGAGGAGCGCAGCGCCGGGTCGACGTCGAGCAGGTGCTCCAGCGCCCGCAGCACTGACTCCGCGGGATAGCGCATCGACTGGGGGCTCCAGTGGGCCGCGCCCTTCGCGCTCAGCGAGGGCCGGGCCGTGAACAGGCTGTCCTGCGACTCCGACCACAGCCCGGACGAGGTCGCGTACGGGCCCTTGCGGAGCTCCTCCCAGGCGGCGGCCGCGGCCGGGTCGGGGCGGCCGTACCGGCGGGCCGCGAAATCGGCGAACCACTGCCGGTGGTCGATCGTCCCCGGTTCCCACGCCAGATCGGTGAACAGGTCGAAGGCGGCCGGGTTGGTGCCGGTGGCCTCCGGCAGGTAGGCGGTGCCGGCCAGCGCGCTGCCCGTCTTGTCCCGCCAGGGCCCGAACCGCTCCAGCCACACGGAGGTGTTGGCTCCGATCGTGGTGTGCCCGCCGAAGTTGTAGATGGTGCCCATGGCGTAGGGGGCGCCGCCCCAGCGGGCCTCCCGGTCCAGCCGGTTGTACCGGTCGGACAGCCCGTCGAGGATCAGCAGCCGGGAGGTGTCCACCCCGGCCAGCAGCTCGGCCGTCGGATCGTCCTGCCAGCCCAGCACGGCCCACAGCGCGCCGGGGTGGGCCGCGTCCAGGGCCCGCTGCACCGCCCCGGCGGCCGCCCGCACGTCGACCGTGCCGGTCAGCCCACCCTCGTGCAGCGGGCTCATCCGGTACATGGTGCTGTCGCCGAACGCGGCGCGCTGCTCCGCGTAGTAGGCGGCGGCCAGCCGGGGGAAGGCCGCCGAGGCCGGGTCCAGCCAGTCGGGCCGGGCGAAGCCCGCCCAGTCGCCCTGGGGGACGGTCGCCGCGTCCGGGTTGCGGGTGGCGAAGCCGGGCGGGACCGTGCCGAAGTAGCCGGGCAGGACCGGGGTCATGCCCAGGGCCCGCAGGTGGTCGGCGACCCGGCGGCCGGTGTCGGCGCGCTGGCGCAGCAGGCGCTCGCCGACGGGCCCGCCGAAGCCGCTGAGGTTCTGCAGCAGCCACCAGCTCTGGTGGCCGGGGGCCGGGATCCACGCGCGCAGCTCCTCGGCGGTGTAGCCGAAGCCCTGGAGGGCGCGGTAGTACGGCCACTCGGCGCCGACCTGCACGAACACCTCGTTGATGCCGTGCAGCGCCATGAGGTCGATCTGCCGCCGGTGTTCCTCGAAGGTGCGGTACGGGCCGGAGTACCCGTCGTCGGTGTCGTTGAGGGCGTACCGGTGCGGCACCCGCGCGGTACGGGTCACCGGTTCCGGTACGGCGGGCAGCACGTCCGGCAGCCGCCCCAGGCTGTCGCCGGGCCAGCCGACGTCCACGCCCGCGACGTGCTGGAGGTACCAGCCGACGCCGGTCAGCTGGGCGGCCGGGGTGTTGGCCCGTACGGTGACGGCGCCGGCGGTGCCGGAGACGGTGAAGGCGTCCTGGCCGGCCGCCCCGGGCTCCGCGGCCTCCAGGGTGAACTGGGCGGCGTGGCGGGGCAGCAGGCGCCGCAGCGCCTCCCGGGCCGGCGCCGGGTCGAACCCGGGCACGTCGGCCCGCCCGGTCCGGGGGGCGGACGGAGCGGCGGCCGGCCCGGGGTCGCCGGCGGCCGGGCCGGGCACGGTCCCCAGCCCCAGCGCGGCCAGTACGGCGGCGAGCAGCACGGCGGCCGGCCGGGCCCGGCGGCGGAGCACCGGGCGGGACGGCGGGCCCGACGCGCTGCCGGAAGCGCCCCCGGAAGCGCCCCCGGGAGCGCCGCCGGAAGCGCCGCCGGTCACATGGGCGGTGTCGTGGGCGGTTTCGTGAGTGGCCATCAGACGGGCAGCGCCCAGGTCTGGTCCACGCGGTGGTCACCGCAGGGGGACATCCGCAGGGCCGGCTCGGTGGCGTCCGGGACGGCCGCGGCGGCGGGTGCCTCCAGGCAGCTCCCGTCGTGCCCGTCGGCGACCAGGGCGCCGTTGCGGCCGTGCCGCCACAGCGCGCCCGGTGCCTGGTCGGCGCCGTTCCCGGCACAGTCCTCCAGGGTGACCGAGCCGTCCGCGTCGGCCGTCAGGCAGTGCCCGAGCAGGCGCAGGGTCCGGTCCGGGGCCAGGGTCCACCGCTGGTCGGCGCCGCCCGTGCAGGGGGACAGCACCACGGTCCCCACGCCGGTGGTGTTCTCGCCGTCGGCGCACCGCATGGCGTCGCCGGTGATCTGGCCGGTGGGCACCGGCTCGGCGCAGCCGCGGGGGCTCAGCCGCCAGACGGCCGTGCCGTGGGCGGGGATCCGCGCCGTCAGGGCGTCGGAGACCGTCCGGGAGGTGCCCGTCCACAGGTCGGTGGCGTCCACCGTGCAGGCGGGCAGGCCGACGTCGGCGAGCGGGACCCGTACGTCCACGGCGGCCGAGGAGCGGTTCAGCACGGCGACGGCCCGGTCGCCGTCGGCCAGCGGGCGGGCCAGCACGTCGCGGGTGCCGTCGGTGGAGACCACCCCGGCCTGGCGGCCCATCGGGTCCTGGTCCAGCTCGATCAGGGCGTCGTTCTTCAGCGCGGCCAGGCCGGCGGCGCTGATCCGCGACACCTCGGAGGACAGGATGAACGGCGAGGCCATCATCGCCCAGAGGGCGACCTGGCTGCGGCTCTCCTCGTCGGTGAGGCCCGGAGCCCCCGCGATCAGGAAGTCGGGGTCGTTCCAGTTGCCCGGGCCGGAATGGCGGGCCAGCCAGCGGTTGTAGCCGTAGTTGCCGAGGACCGAACTCCACCGAGAGGTCGCCGGGGACTTCGGGTTGTAGACCTTGATGTCCCGGCCCTCGCGCCACAGCTGGCCGGTGTCACCGACCCAGCCGAGCACCTTGTGCCAGTCGGGGCCGCCCCATTCGCCCTGCTGGAAGTAGGCGGGCGCGGAGGCCGAGAGGACCATGTCCCGGCCGCTGGCGCGCAGCGCCCGGGCCACCGCGTGGTAGGCGTCCCGGTAGGCCTGCTCCTTGGTCTTCCCGGGCGGCACCCACATGTTGCAGCCGTCCATCTTGACGTAGTCGACCTTCCAGGACGCGAAGAGCCGGGCGTCCTGTTCGAAGTGGTCGGCGCCGCCGCCCTCGGGGGTGCCGCTGCCTGGGTAGCGCTCGCAGGTCAGGTACCCGGCGTCCTGGTAGATGCCGAACTTCAGGCCGCGCGCGTGCAGGTACTCGCCCAGCCACGCCATGCCGCGCGGGAACTTCACCGGGTCGACCACCAGGTCGCCGGCCCCGTCCCGGCTCTTGGTCATCCAGCAGTCGTCGACCGTCACCGTGTCGTAGCCCTTGGCGGCCAGGCCCGACGAGACCAGGGCGTCGGCGTTGGCCAGCACCTTCTGCTCGTCGATGTCGCACATGTAGTGCGCCCAGTTGTTCCAGCCCATGGGCGGGGTCAGGGCGAGCGGGTTGTCCGAGGTCGCGGTGGGCTCGGCCACCGCCGGCGCGGCGGCGAGGGATACGGCGATCAGGGCGGCGGCGGTGAGGCAGCCGGGGAGCGCACGCAGGCGAGACGGCACGGGGACTCCTTGACGTGAGGGGCGTACCGACAGGGCTGTCGTGCGCACAGTGCAGCGAGGCGACGACACACTGTCAACGAAAGCCGGGTCATGTCGCCGTTCGGCGGCGGATAACCCCCGTATGGGGGAGCGCGCGGCGGCGCGAGGCTTCGATACGCCGTCTGTTACGGTGTATCTCATGCCGCGCACCTCACCCGCGCTCGAACGGGCCACCCCCCGGGCCATCGCCGACGCGGCCCTCCGCCTCATCGACGAGGAGGGCCCGGCCGCCCTCAGCTTCCGCACCCTCGCCGCCCGCCTGGACGTCTCCCACGCCACCGTCCAGCGCCGCTGCACCGACCTCGCCGGCCTGCTCGACCTCTGCACCGAACACCTCGCCCGCCGCCTCCCCGAAGTGCCCGCCGGAACCGGCTGGGCCGAGGCCACCGAGCTCCGCTTCACCGCCCTCTACCGCCTGCTCACCGCGCACCCCGGCCTGCTCGCGCTGCGCGGCGGCCGGCCGTGGACGGGCCGGCAGCTGCTGGCCCGCCTGGTGGAACCCCAGCTCGCCGACAGCATCGCCGCGGGCATGACCCCGGCCGAGGCCATGACCGTCTACCGGCGGATGTACCTCCTCACCCTCGGCTGCGCCGCCTTCGTGGACCACCGCGACCCCGCCGCCGCCACCGCCCACACCCGGACCGCCCTCGCCGCCCTCGACCCGGACGAGTTCCCCGCACTCACCGCCGACGTCCCCGGCCTGCTCCCCGTCATGACCGACCACGAGGTCTACCACGGCGCCCTGCGCCAGCTCATCGAAGCCGCCCGTCCCGCCTCCTGAACCGGAGCCCCCGATGGAACAGCAGCTCGACCCCGCCGCCGTCCGCGCCGCAGCGGCCCGGATCGCCGGACACACCCGCCCCGCCGCCGTCGCCCCCGCCGGGCCGGGCGTCTGGTACGCCCTGGAACACCTCCAGCACACCGGCTCCTTCAAGGCGCGCGGCGCCCACAACTTCCTCGCCGCCCACGCCGGGGCGGGCGCCCTGCCCGCCGCCGGCGTCACCATCGCCTCCGGCGGCAACGCCGGACTGGCCTGCGCCTGGGCCGCCCGCACCCACGGCGTACCGGCCACCGTGTTCCTGCCCGCCGCCGCCCCGCGGGTCAAGGTCGACCGGCTCCGCGGCTACGGCGCCGACGTCCGGCTGGTGGGGGAGACGTACGCCGAAGCCCTCGACGCCTGCCAGGAGTTCGCGGCCCGCAGCGGCGCCCTGAGCAGCCACGCCTACGACCACCCCCTCGTCGCGGCCGGAGCCGGCACCCTGTTCGAGGAGATCCGCGCCGCCCTCCCCGGGCTGGACGCGCTGGTCGTCGCGGTCGGCGGCGGCGGCCTGTTCGCCGGACTGGCCACCGCCGCCCGGGAGCACGGCGTACGCATCCTGGCCGCCGAACCGGAGAACTGCCGGGCCCTGAACGCCGCCCTGGAGGCCGGCCGCGTCGTCGACGTCCCCGTGGCCTCCGTCGCCGGCGACTCCCTCGGCGCCCCCCGGGTCTCCGCCGACGCCCTCCGCGCCGCCCGGCACCCCGACGTCGAATCCGTGCTCGTCCCCGACACCGCCATCACCGCAGCCCGCCGCGCCCTGTGGGAGGAACACCGGCTGGTCGTCGAGAACGGCGCCGCCACCGCCCTCGCCGCCCTGCGCACCGCCCCCGCCCCGCCGGGCGAGCGGGTCGCCGTCGTCCTGTGCGGGGCCAACACCGACCCCCGGGACCTCTGAGCACCCGGCCGGTCCGCGTCGCCGCGCGGATCCGGCCACCGGTGCCCGGGTGCTGTTGACGCACCCCCCGATGCGGCGGAGCGTGGCAGCGCTCTCCGGCCCGGCGGCCGGAACCACCGAAGGAGGGCGGCACCGATGACCCGTTCGCACCTGGCCCGAACCGCCGTGGCCGCACTGCTGGCCGGCGCGCTGACCACCCTCCCCGCATGCGGGATCGGCGGCCCGGAGGAGGTCGGCGAGGCCCGGCGCACCGGCCGCGTCGCCGGAGCGATCACCTTCCGCACCCTCCAGCTCAAACCCGTCTTCACCGGGTACGTCGAGGACGTCATCGAGGCCTTCGAGCGCAGGTACCCGGAGGTGGACGTCACATGGGAGGACGTACCGGGCGACGGCTACAACGAGAAACTCGTCGCCGACGCCCGGGCCGGCACCCTGCCCGACGTGGTCAACCTCTCCACCGACTCCTTCCAGCTGCTCGCCGACCGAGGCATGCTCGCCGACGTCGCCGCACTCGACCCCCAGCTCGCCGCCCAGTACGTGCCCGGGGCCTGGGAGCAGTTCAAACTCCCCGGCAGGGGCGACGCCGTGTACGCCTACCCCTGGTACGTGACCCCGGAGATCCTCACCTACAACCGGGAGCTGTTCGAACGGGCCGGCCTGGACCCGGACCGGCCGCCGGTCACCGTGGAGCAGTTCTTCGACTACGCCGAGCAGATCGCCACCAGGTCCGGCGGCCGCTTCTCCGCCTTCATGGCCGACCCGCGGGGCCGCCTGCCCGGCGACTGGCAGAAGATGGGCATCCCGCTCCTCAACGAGCGGCGGGACGCCTTCACCTTCGACACCGACCGCGCCGTCGCCTGGGTCGAACGGATGAAGGAGCTGTACGACATGGGCGCCATGCCCAAGGAGTCACTGCTGAAGGCGGACGACGTCAACCAGCTCTACGGCGCCGGCCGCATCGCCTTCGGCCCCGGCTCCCCGGGCTTCGTCAAGGACGTCAAGCGCAACTCCCCCCAGGTGTACGCCCGTACCCAGGTCGCCGGCGCGGTCACCGGCACCCTCGGCCACATCGGCGTGTACGCCCAGTCGCTGGGCGTCCGCAAGGACACCCGGCACCCGGACGCGGCCGCCGAGTTCGCCGCGTGGGTCACCAACGGCCCCAACCAGGTGGCCTTCTCCCGGCGGGCCACCATCTACCCCTCCCACGCGCGGGGCCTGGACGACCCCTACTTCTCCGACCGCGGCGACGGGCGGGACGCCGAGACGCTGGCCCGCGCGATCGGCGCCGAACAGCTCAGGACCGCCGCGCTGGACGCCAACACCCCCGTGGAGTGGACCAGTCAGGTCGGCGACGCCGTCGTGCGCGAGGTGCAGAAGGCGATCGGGGGCGAGCAGGACGCCAGGACCGCGGTCCGGAAGGCCCAGCAGGAGGCGAACCGGATCCTCGCGCACACGGCCGGGCGATGACGGCCCGCGGTGCGGCCGGCCGCGGCGCGACCGACCGGCGCCTTACCGACCGCGGTGCGGCCGGCCGCGGCGCGACCGACCGGCGCCTTACCGACCGCGGTGCGGCCGGCCCCGGCCCGGCCGGCCGCCGCCGGTGGGCGCCCTACCTGTTCCTCGCGCCCGGCCTGGCCCTGGTGGTGCTGTTCTCGCTGTGGCCGTTCGTCAACACCGTCGTACTGTCCCTGACCGACGCCCGGATCCTCCGCGGCGGCCGCTTCGTCGGCCTCGCCAACTACGAGCGGGCCTTCGCGGACCCCGACTTCTGGCTGGCCGCGGGCAACAGCGTGCTCTACCTGGCCGTCGTCGTCCCGGCCCTGGTGCTCCTGCCGCTGGCCCTCGCCGTCCTGGTCCGGCGCGAGATCCCCGGCATCGGCTTCTTCAGGTCCGCCTTCTACACCCCGGTCATCGCCTCGGCCGTGGTCGTCGGCCTGATCTGGCAGTGGCTGCTGCGCAGCGACGGCCTGGTCAACACGGTCTTCCTGAAGCTGAGCCTGGTGTCCGAGCCGGTGCCGTTCCTGACCGACGCGACCATGCTGCTCGTCTCCGCGATGATCGTGACCGTGTGGAAGGGCCTCGGCTACTACATGGTCTTCTACCTGGCGGCCCTGGGGAACGTACCGCCCGCCCTGTACGAGGCCGCCGCCCTGGACGGCGCCGGCCCCCTGCGCCGCTTCCTCAGCATCACCGTCCCCCAGGTGAAACCGATGATGATGCTGGTCGGCACCCTCTCGTCGATCTCCGCGCTCCGGGTCTTCACCGAGGTCTACGTCCTCGGCGGCGAGAGCGGCGGCCCCGGCGGCGGCGCCCGCACCCTGCCCTTCCTCATCCGCCAGGTCGGCCTCGGCTACTCCGGGGAGACCGGCTACGCCGCCGCGATCTCCCTGCTGCTGTTCCTGCTCACCCTCGTCTTCAGCCTCCTGGGACGGCGGCTGGCCCGGGGGGACGAGCCGTGAGCCCCCGCCTGGCCGGCCGCTACCTGGTCCTGGGCCTGACGCTGGTGGTGATGACCGGCCCGATCGTCTGGCAGTTCCTCACCTCGCTGCGCGGCCGTACCGAGAACGTCTACGCCGGGGTGCTGCCGTCCGAACCCACCCTGGACAACTACGCCCGGGTCGCCGAGTCCTTCCCGCTGCTCCAGTACGTGGGCAACACCCTCGTCGTCGCGGCCCTGGCCGTCACCTCCAACCTGCTGTTCGCCTCGATGGGCGGCTACGCCCTCTCCCGGCCCGGCTGGAAGGGCCGCAAGGCGGTCTTCACGGTGCTCGTCGCCACCCTGATGTTCCCCTTCGAGTCCGTGATGGTCTCGATGTTCCTCACGGTCCGCGACCTGGGTCTGGTGGACACCCTGGCCGGGGTCTGGCTGCCCGGAGCCGTCTCCGTGCTCAACATCATGATCATGCGGGCGGCGTTCCTGGCCGTGCCCGCGGAGCTGGAGGAGGCGGCCGTCCTGGACGGCGCCGGCGAATGGGCCCGTTTCACGCGGGTCTTCCTCCCCTCCGCCCGCGGCGCGCTCGCCGTCGTGTGCATCACCAGCTTCATGGGCGCATGGGACGACTTCCTGTGGCCGCTGCTCGTGCTCACCGACAGCGACCACTACACCCTCCAGCTGGGGCTGAAGACCCTGGCCGGCGCCACCACCGTCAACGACCAGCGGCTGACAGCGGCCGGAGCGATCGCCGCCCTCGCCCCGATGGTCGTCCTCTTCTTCGCCCTCCAGCGTTTCTTCTTCGACGGGGTCGGCGAAGGCGCCGTCAAGACCTGACCCCCGGATCCGATCCCGACATCTGGAGCAGCCGTCATGCACGACGACCGCAGCATCACCGAGCACCGCCTCCGCAGGGTCCTGGAGCAGCGCGTCAGGCCCGCGGTCCGCTCCCGCTCCGTCCCCCTCGCCGTCGCCCGCTGGGACGCGCCCGGCGAGCCCGTCCCCGTGGCCGAGGGCCTCGCCGCGGCGTACCGCCCCACCGGGCCCGGCGAGGCATGGGGACCGGCCTGGGGCACCACCTGGTTCCGGTTCACCGGTACCGTCCCCGGGGACTGGGACGGCCGCACCGTCGAGGCGGTACTCGACCTCGGCTTCGACCGCATGATGCCCGGCTTCCAGTGCGAGGGCCTGGTCCACCGCGCCGACGGCACCGAGGTCAAGGGACTGAACCCGTACAACGACTGGGTGCGGGTGGCCGACGCGGCCGAGGGCGGTGAGCAGGTCGAATGGTACGTGGAGGCCGCCGCCAACCCGGTCCTGGTCGACCACGCGCCCACCTACGAGGGCGACGTCCGGACCAGCGGCGACCAGCCGCTGTACCGGCTGGCCCGGGCGGACCTCACGGTCTTCGAGACCGAGGTCTGGGAACTCGTCCAGGACCTGGAGGTGCTCCAGGGCCTGATGGCCCAGCTCGACACGGCCGACGCCCGCCGGTACGGCATCCTGCACGCCGTCGGCCGCGCCCTGGACGCCCTCGAGCTCGATGACGTACCGGGCACGGCCGCCGCCGCCCGCGCGGAGCTCGCCGGCGTCCTCGCGGCCCCGGCCCACGCCTCCGCGCACCGGATCAGCGCGGTCGGCCACGCCCACATCGACTCCGCCTGGCTGTGGCCGCTGCGCGAGACCGTCCGCAAGGTGTCCCGGACCGCCTCCAACGTGGTCGCCCTGATGGACGACCATCCCGGCTTCGTCTTCGCGATGTCCCAGGCGCAGCAGCTGGCCTGGGTCAAGGAACACCGCCCCGAACTCTTCGAACGGATCAAGAAGAAGATCGCCGACGGGCAGTTCGTGCCGGTCGGCGGCATGTGGGTCGAGTCCGACACCAACATGGTCGGCGGCGAGGCCATGGTCCGGCAGTTCCTGTACGGCAAGCGGTTCTTCATGGACGAGTTCGGCATCGAGACCAGGGAGGTGTGGCTGCCCGACTCCTTCGGCTACACCGCCGCGCTGCCGCAGATCGTCCGGCTCTCCGGATCGCGGTGGTTCCTCACCCAGAAGATCTCCTGGTCCCAGACGAACCGGTTCCCGCACCACACCTTCTGGTGGGAGGGCATCGACGGCACCCGGATCTTCACCCACTTCCCGCCCGTCGACACCTACAACGGAGACCTGGGCGGCGCCCAGCTGGCCCACGCCGCCCGCAACTACCGGGAGAAGGGGCGGGGCTCCCGCTCGCTGGCCCCCTTCGGCTGGGGCGACGGCGGGGGCGGCCCCACCCGCGAGCACCTGGCCCGGGCACGGCGGCTGCGCGACCTGGAGGGCTCCCCGAGGGTCGAGATCGAGCGCCCCGAGGCCTTCTTCGAGAAGGCCCGCGCCGAATACCCCGACGCGCCCGTCTGGGTCGGCGAGCTGTACCTCGAACTGCACCGCGGCACCTACACCTCCCAGGCGGGCACCAAGCAGGGCAACCGGCGCGGGGAGTCCCTGCTCCGCGAGGCCGAGCTCTGGGCGGCCACCGCGGCGGTACGCGTCCCCGGCCACGCCTACCCGTACGAGGACCTGGAGCGGATCTGGAAGACCGTCCTCCTCCACCAGTTCCACGACATCCTGCCCGGTTCCTCCATCGCCTGGGTGCACCGGGAGGCCCGCGAGACCCACGCGCGGGTACGCGCGGAACTGGAGGCGCTCACCGCCGCCGCGCAGACCGCGCTGGCCGGGGAGGGCACGACGCGACTGGTCTTCAACTGCGCGCCGCACCCGCGCCGGGGCGTACCGGCGGGCGGCGCGGCCGTCCCCGTACCGGCCGGCGCCCCCGCCACGGTGACCGGCCGGCCGGGCGGCGGGCACGTGCTGCGCAACGGCCTGCTGCGGGTCGAGGTCGACGCGCGGGGGCTGGTGGTCTCGGCGTACGACCTCGGGGCGGGCCGCGAGGCCGTCGCTCCCGGCGCCGCCGCCAACCTGCTCCAGCTGCATCCCGACCACCCCAACATGTGGGACGCGTGGGACGTCGACGCCTTCTACCGCAACAGGGTCACCGACCTGCTGGACCTCGACGCGATGGAGGTGACCGAGGCCGGGCCGGACGCGGTGACCGTCAGCGTGCGGCGCGGTTTCGGCGCCGGCTCCTCGGTCCGGCAGTGGATCACCCTGCGGGCCGGCGCGGGGTCCCTGGAGATCACCACCGAGGTGGACTGGCAGGAGACGGAGAAGTTCCTCAAGGCGGCGTTCCCGCTGGACGTGAAGGCCGACCGGTCCGCCGCGGAGACGCAGTTCGGTCACGTCCACCGGCCCACCCACACCAACACCTCCTGGGAGGCGGCCAAGTTCGAGGTCTGCGCCCACCGCTGGATCCAGGTGGAGGAACCCGGCTGGGGCGCCGCCGTCGTGAACGACTCGACCTACGGCCACGACGTGACCCGCGAGGTGCGGCCGGACGGGGGCCAGACCACCACCGTCCGGCTGTCGCTGCTGCGCGCCCCCCGCTACCCGGACCCGGAGACCGACCGGGGCACCCATACCCTGCGGTACGCCCTGGTGCCGGGTGCGGCGGTCGGCGACGCGGTGCGGGAGGGCCACTGGTTCAACCTGCCGGAGCGGACCGTGCCGGGGGCCGGACCGGTGGTCCCGCTGCTGTCGGTGGACAACCCGGCGGTGGTCGTCGCGGCGGTCAAACTGGCCGAGGACCGCGGCGGCGACGTGGTGGTCAGGCTGTACGAGTCCCTCGGCGGCCGGGCCACCGCCACCCTGACCGCCGGCTTCGACCTGGCCGGCGTGACCGAGGTCGACCTGCTGGAACGCCCTCTGGACGGGGCGGCCGCGGGGGAGCCGGGCGCGGGCGGCACGGTCGCGCTGACGCTGCGGCCGTTCCAGATCCTGACGCTCCGGCTGCGGCGGGGCTGAGGGGCCGCCGGAACGGGCCGGGGGCGCTGGGAGGCGCGGGGGCGCCGGAACGGCCCGGGGTCCACCGACCGGTGGACCCCGGGTCCGACCGCTCGACCGCCGGGACGCGGGCATAGCCGCCGGAGGCGATCCCGCCAGCAGCGCGGACCGCGCGGCCCGGCAGCGGTCCGCCGGACCGCGCGGAGGCCGTCGGCCGGCCGTGAGGTCCGACACAGGAGCCCCATCTGCTTTTGCACTTTGTTGCAAAAGCGGGCGGGTCTCGCTACAAAAAGGGGTGACCCCACCCGCGCGAGGAGGCGCCCCCATGAGCCCGCAGAGCTCCCAGAGCCAGTACCCGCACCTGCTGAGCCCCCTGGACCTCGGCTTCACCACCCTCCCCAACCGCGTGATCATGGGGTCGATGCACACCGGTCTGGAGGAGCACCCGGGCGGCTTCGAACGCCTCGCCGCCTTCTACGCCGAGCGCGCCCGCGGCGGCGCCGGCCTGATCGTCACCGGCGGCATCGCCCCCAACGACGCCGGCCGCCCTCTCGAAGGCGGCTCCCGCCTCACCACCGAGGCCGAGGCCGAGGAGCACCGCGTCATCACCGACGCCGTGCACGCCGAGGGCGGCAGGATCGCCATGCAGATCCTCCACTTCGGCCGGTACGCCTACCACGAGGACCTGGTGGCCCCCAGCGCCATCCAGGCCCCCATCAGCCCCTTCGTGCCCAACGAGCTCACCGACGACGAGGTCGAGCAGACCGTCGAGGACTTCGTCCGCGCCGCCCGCCTGGCGAAGCTCGCCGGCTACGACGGCGTCGAGATCATGGGGTCCGAGGGCTACCTGGTCAACGAGTTCATCGCCGCGGCGACCAACCGCCGCACCGACCGCTGGGGCGGCTCCTACGAGAACCGGATCCGCTTCCCTCTGGAGATCGTCCGCCGCACCCGCGCCGCCGTCGGCGACGACTTCATCCTGATCTACCGGCTCTCCATGCTGGACCTCGTCCCCGGCGGCTCCTCCTTCGAGGAGGTCGTCCACCTCGCCAAGGAGATCGAGGCGGCCGGCGCCACCATCATCAACACCGGCATCGGCTGGCACGAGGCCCGCATCCCCACCATCGCCACCTCCGTGCCCCGCGGCGCCTACACCTGGGTCACCCGCAAGCTCATGGGCGCCGTGAGCGTCCCCCTGGTCACCAGCAACCGGATCAACACCCCCGAGGTCGCCGAGCAGCTGCTCGCCGAGGGCCGCGCCGACCTGGTCTCGCTGGCCCGCCCCTTCCTCGCCGACGCCGCGTTCGTCAACAAGGCCCGGGCCGGCGCCGCCGACACCATCAACACCTGCATCGGCTGCAACCAGGCCTGCCTGGACCACACCTTCTCCGGGAAGATCACCAGCTGCCTGGTCAACCCCCGCGCCTGCCACGAGACCGAGCTCGTCCTGGCGCCCACCCGCACCGTCAAGCGGGTGGCCGTCGTCGGCGCCGGCCCGGCCGGCCTCGCCTGCGCGGTCTCCGCCGCCGAACGTGGCCACGCGGTCACCCTCTTCGAGGCCTCGGACCGGATCGGCGGCCAGCTCGACATCGCCCGCCGCATCCCCGGCAAGGAGGAGTTCGAGGAGACCATCCGCTACTTCGGCACCCAGCTCGCCGCCCGCGACGTGGACGTCCGGCTCAACACCACCGCCGACGTCGACACCCTCACCGGCTACGACGAGGTCGTCGTCGCCACCGGCGTCACCCCCCGCATCCCCGACATCGAAGGCGTGGGCGGCCCCAACGTCGTCAGCTACCTCGACGTGCTGCGCGACGGCGCCCCCGTAGGGGAGCGCGTCGCGGTCGTCGGCGCCGGCGGCATCGGCTTCGACGTCGCCGAATACCTCACCGACAGCGGGGAGGGCGCCGCCCAGGACCCCGACGTCTACTTCCGCCACTGGGGCGTCGACACCTCGTACGCCGCCCCCGGTGGCCTCACCGCCCCGGAGCGCCCGGCGCCGCCGCGCCAGGTGCACCTCCTCCAGCGCAAGGCCACCAAGGTCGGCGCCGGCCTGGGCACCACCACCGGCTGGATCCACCGCGCGGAGATCAAGCACCGGGGGGTCACCACCGTCGCCGGCGCCACCTACGAGCGGATCGACGAACAGGGCCTGCACATCACCGTCGGAGGCGAGCCGACGCTGGTCCCCGCCGACACCGTGGTCCTGTGCACCGGCCAGGAACCCCGCCGCGACCTCCACGAGCGGCTGCTCGCCGCCGGCGTCGAGGCCCACCTGATCGGCGGCGCGGACGTCGCCGCCGAACTGGACGCCAAGCGGGCCATCAAGCAGGGCACCGAGCTGGCCGCCCGGCTCTGACCCACCCTGACCCACGGGCCGGCCGAGCGAACTGACGGAAAGTCCACACGGTGTTGTGGCGGTCCCCCCGAACCGCCACAATCACCGTGTGACAACCCTCGCACCGGCGGACGCGGACACGATCCTCGCCGCCAACTTCGCACCCTGGGTGCTCGACCTCGGCCTCACCGTGGAGGAGACCGGACCGTCGCACGCCGTGCTCCGGCTTCCCTGGTCGGACCGGCTCGCCCGGGACGGGGGCGGCCTGTCCGGCCAGGCCATGATGGCCGCCGCCGACACCGCGACGGTCATCGCGATCTCGGCGGCCCGCGGTGGCTACGGACCCATGACGACGGTCCAGCAGTCGACGAGCTTCCAGCGCCCGGTCGTCGGGGCCGACCTGCTCGTCGACGTGCGCGTCACCAAGCTGGGCAAGCGGATGGCCTTCGCGGAAGTCACCATGACCGCGGACGGCAGCGAGGAGCCGGCCGCCAAGGCCTCCACCGTCTACGCCCTGCTGGGCTGAACTACCACATCACCGGCATGCGCTCGGGGATCCGCTTCATGAAGCGGGTCCGCCACACCAGCTGGTCCACCGGCACCGCCAGTGCCAGGCCCGGCATCCGGTCGAGCAGCGTCTCGATGGCGATCTCGGCGTGCTTCTTGCCCAGCGCGGTGGCCGGGCAGTAGTGGCCGCCACCGCCGAACGACAGGTGGGCGTGGTTGTTCGGCCGCTCCAGGTCGACCTCGTTCGGGTTCTCGAACGCGTCCGGGTCGAAGTTGGCGCCCTCGACCAGCACCAGCACCAGCTCGCCCTGCTTCACCAGGACGTCGCCCAGCTGCATGTCCTCCGTGGCCAGCCGCGGCAGGCCGTCCGCGATGGACAGGTTGATCCGCAGCAGCTCGTCGATCGCCGCCGGGATCTTCGACCGGTCGGCCTGGAGCTCCGCCACCAGCTCCGGGTGCTGCAGCAGGGAGAAGACCGCCATGGTCAGGAAGCCCATGGTGGAGATCACTCCGGCGCCGAAGAAGGTCACGCCGACCGTCGCGAGCATCTCGTCGGTCAGGTGGGCGTAGTCCGGGTCCTCGCGCAGCGCGGCGAGCTCGGCCATCAGACCGTAGGTGGCCGGGTCGTCCAGCCGGTCCACCATGTAGGCCATGTCCCGGTCCCAGTTCAGCTTGGCGCCGGTGACCGGGCAGGCCGAGTTCATGAACGCGATGTCGAGGCTGGCGCTCAGCTTCGGGGCGTCCTCGAAGGGGATGCCGAGGATCCGGCAGTGCAGCGCCTCGGAGTACGGGTTGGTGAACTCGGCGCGCAGATCGGCCGGGGCCCCCTTGGCGACGATGCCGTCGATCAGCTCGGCGGCGTGCTCCCGCATCCAGTCCACCAGGCCCTCGGACTTGGGGTTGATCGCCTTCAGCACGGCCTTGCGCAGGCCCGCGCCGGTGATGTTGCCCATGTTGTTGACGACTTCGGGCGGAATGGTCAGGGCGTACTGGCGGGGCACCCCGGGGGCCGAGGTCTCCTTCAGGCTGAACCTCGGATCCTCCAGCACCTGCTTGCACAGCGCATAGGAGGACACGAGCCAGGCTTCGTCGCCGGCTATCGTCCGCACCTTCTTGACCGGCTCGGCACGCAGGGCCTCGATCTCGGCCGGAAGCCGGTCGCCGCGCCAGTCGAAGGGGAAGTCGATCAGATTTTCGTGCAGGGTGTCGACTGACATCGGGTCAGGCTCCTTCGGCGGGCGTGATGATGGCGTGGCCCTGGTTGCGGGAGGCGCGCAGCCCGGCCCCCCGGGAGTACAGCAGCTCGGCCATCGGAAGCAGCTGGTGGTAGCAGTTGAGCGAGGAGGGCACGCCGAAGATGGCGGGTGTGTCCAGGAAGAGGGGGGCCTCGGCACAGATGTACTTCAGGCAGACCTCGCGCTGCCGTCGTGTGCTGGGCTCCCCGTTCGACTTGGTGGACAGGAAGTAGGTCGCGAGCTCCTCGCAGATCCGGCGGAACTCCGGATCGCTGTCGAGCAGTCGCAGGATCCGCTGGTGGATCTCGCGGTAGGCCTCGTTCTCGGTGAACTCCGACAGGGCGCGTGCCCGGACCCTGCCGTCGCCCGGATCGAGGGCCGACGCCGCGTTGTTCACCTTGGCCCGGACACCGCGCAGGTTTTTCACGGCCTTGCGCTGGGCATCGATCGGGTCGTACCCGAACGCCTCGTACATCTCGGCCACGTGGAGATCGGTGTAGAGGATGTCGACCTCGTTGAAGTTCTCGACCCCCCAGCGGCCGAGATCGTGGACCCGCTGGGCCGAGAAGTAGCTGTTGCCGGGCGAGATGCCGATGAGCGCGTGGTCACCCGCGGCGTGGATGACCTCGCAGTGCAGGGTGTAGGGCTGAACGTCGAAGAGTTCGGCTGCGGTCTTTGTCGCTGTCGTTGTCGCTGTGGTCAACGTCGTCAACGGAGAGCGTCCTCCGCGTCGCTAGTCCCGATGGAGCCTCGTGCTCCTGGTGTGGCGACGACGCCGTGAAGTTAACGAGCGGGCACGGAGCGTGTCAACGTCGTCTCGCAGGATGCGAGTTGCCTGTGTCTACCAACTTCCGGCCAGCGTCGTCGCACGTCAGAGGCCTGGCGGTGGCTGGATCGCAGCGTTCCGTCAACCCGCTCGACCCAATGGCCAGGGCGCCCGTGGGCCTTGGGGCGGCTGGTTCACCGGTGGCGGGAGTGGCGCGGAACGATGCTCTCCGCAAGCGCTTCCGGACGGCCTGATTCGCGCGTGCTTAAGGATCCGTACACCGGTTGTTCATCAACTGTTGGCCCATCAGATGGACGTATCGCGGCTTGGTTTACGTGCACGCCATCGCTCCGCCGCCCTACGGCAACAGGTGCTCCGTGTCGTTCCACAGTTCCACCGCCGGTGTGTCGTGGGACCAGCCGAGGACGGACAGCGAAGCCGGTGCGAGGTTCAGGCGCGCGGCGAAGCCGACGTCCGCCTCCAGCCAGCGCGCCGCGATCGCCCGCAGGAAGTGGGCGTGGGAGAAGAGCAGCAGGTCGCGGCCGTCCGCCCGGGCCCGCGCCACCACCTGGTCCGCCCGGTCCGAGACCTGGGCGAGGGTCTCCCCGCCCGGCACCCCGTCGCGCCACAGGTCCCAGCCGGGCCGGTCGCCCTGGATCTCCGGGGTGGTCAGGCCCTCGTAGTCGCCGTAGTCGAACTCCATCAGGGTGTCCCAGCGGGTGGCCCGGTCGGCGAAGCCGGCCAGCCGGCAGGTCTCCCGGGCTCGCTCCAGCGGACTGGTCAGCACCTCGGCCCCGGGCAGCC
Source organism: Streptomyces sp. NPDC012888 (assembly GCF_042900645.1). NCBI lineage: Bacteria > Bacillati > Actinomycetota > Actinomycetes > Kitasatosporales > Streptomycetaceae > Streptomyces > Streptomyces sp. NPDC012888. The sequence continues at coordinate 161,904 of NZ_JBIBBM010000013.1, forward strand.
CCCGCCAGGGGGCGCGGCGCAGCCGGTCACCGAGCCGCTCGGCGTTCCGGATGCCCGCCGCGAGCAGCGGCAGATCACTGCGTCCGGTGTGGCGGCCATTCTCCGACCAGGCGGTCTTTCCGTGCCGGGCCAGAACGATACGGGGTCGGTCGCTGCCATCCATGGTTCCAGTTGATCAGCGCCGGGTCGCCCGCGCGACCCGTGCGGGCCGGACCGCCGTCTGGACGGTGGACGAGGGGGACGAGGGCGCCGTACCGCCGGGGTGCGCTCAGGGCCGGTCGTACCAGGAGAACGCGGCGATCCGCCAGCCCTCGGGGGTGCGGACGAACTGGATCGTCTTGGTCCCGCCTCCCTCGAACGGCTCACCGTCCAGGACCCCGGACTTGCGGTACTCGCCGAAACGGGACGCGATGTCCCCCTCGATCTCGGTCCGTTCGGAGGTCTCCCATTCGGAGAACCCGACCAACCGGCCCCCGGCGAGCAGCTCCTCGCGCGGGCCGATGAACTCCTCCACGGAGTAGACCTCGAACTTCGCCCCGGTCTGCACGATCACACCGCCCGGAACGACCAGCCGGCGGAGCCGGCCCAGATCGGCGGCGCGGCCGTCGCGGTTGTCGAAGGCGCCGAAGAACTCGGCGGTCACCCTGTCAATCTCGGCCTTGGACATGGCGTGACCCTAGCATCCTTCAGTGGATCTCCAACAGGGCCTTCGGATCGCAGAGTTGACCGAAGACGAGGGAGTCGTCCGGCCCGCCCGTGACGGGCGCCCCGAGGCCGCCCCGGGCGATGCGTCCGAGCAGACCCGCCAGCCACCGGCGGTCCTCCGCCGGCGCCCGTTCGAGCCTCATCCGCCGGGCCCGCAACGGTACGACGCGCAGCCCGCGGAGCGTGCCGGTGGCGCGGTCGAGCGTGGGGAACCACAGCAACCGCAGGTCGTCGCGGTACGCCTCGAACCCGGTGATGCCCTCGTAGTCGTCCACCAGGTCGCCGCAGCCGTAGGTGATCAGCTTCCCCCGGTAGAGCTCCGGCGCGCGGGGGTGGTGCGAGGAGTGGCCGTGGACGAGGTCGACACCGCCGTCGACCAGCGCGTGCGCGAACCGGATCTGGTCCCGGGGCACCCCGTACCCCCAGTTGGAGCCCCAGTGGACCGATGCCACGGACAGGTCCCCGGGCCGCTTCGCCGCGCGGACGCGGGCGGCCACCGCCACCGCGGCGCCGGGCGAGGTCGCGCCCACGAAGGCCACGCCGCTCCGCTCGGCGGTCGCGGCCCAGTCGGGCGGGATGCCGCTCGTCGGCATGCCGAAGGAGTGGACCAGCACCCGGCCACCGCCTTCGAGGGGGACGGCTGCCGGACGGAACGCCTCCCGGGCGTCGTGCCCGGCCCCGGCCGTGCGGAACCCGGCACCGGCCAGCACGGCGAGGGTCTCCTCCAGCCCGCGGCGGCCGAAGTCCAGGACGTGGTTGTTGGCCAGGACACAGACGTCGGGGCGGGCGGCGGCCAGACACGGCAGGTTGTCCGGGTGCATCCGGTAGTGGACCGCCTTCCCGGGGGCGAAGTCGCCGCTCCGGGTCACACCGGTCTCCAGGTTCAGCACCCACGCGTCCGGCGCGGCCGACCGCAGTACCTCCAGCGCGTCGCCCCACGGCCAGGCGAAGCCGGCCGGACGGGGGACCGGCCCGTGCGCCGCCTCGGCGAGCTCCACGTAGCGGCGGGCGTCCCGCAGGTACCCCTCGGCCAGCGTCGGGTCGCCGGCGTGCGGGAGTACCTGGTCGACGCCCCGCCCGAGCATCACGTCGCCGGCCAGGCACAGCGTGACCGGACCATCCCGCACCCGTCCAGGCTATGGCCGGGCCACCGGAGGCGCCACGGACCGGGAGGCGGAGGGCCGGCGTGGTCCGGCGCGGGCCGGCGTGGTCCGGCGGTCACCGGGGCTCGGCCACCCGGTCCGCCTCGGCGGCCGCCCCGCCGGCCGCCCCCGCACGGCTCAGCACCGCGTAGGCGAGCGTCACCGCGGTCAGGGCCACGGCGGACAGCCACAGCGGGGCCCGCAGCCCGAACGCGTCGGCCACCAGGCCGCCGGTGAGGGCGCCCAGCGGGACCGCGGCCATGGAGAAGGTGCGGTTGGCGCTGTTGACGCGGCCGAGGAGCTCGGCCGGCACCAGGCGCTGGCGGAGGGTGACCGACAGTACGTTCCACACGGCGAAGGCTGCTCCGGTGCCGCCCCAGGCGAGGGCGGCCAGGGCCGGGTGGGGGAACGCCGCGAGGGCGAGGACCAGCACCGCGGTGGTGGCGAGCGAGGCGATCTGCAGGCGGCGGCGGTCGAAGCGCCGGGTGAGGACGGGCGTGACCATGGCGCCGGCGACGCCGCCGATCGCACCGGCGGCCAGCATCACGCCGTAACCGGTCTCCGAGACGCCCATCGGGCCGAGCGCCAGCAGGACCAGGGTCGCCTCCCAGGCCATCGTGAAGAAGGTCAGGGCGGAACCGGTGAGCACGATGGTGCGGACGTGGCGGGCGCGCCACAGCCAGCGCATGCCGGCGACGGCGTCGGCGGCGACGGTCCGGACGATCCGGGTCCGCGCCGTGCCTGGGCCGGGGTCCGCGCCCGTGTCCGTGGCCGCGCCCGTGCCCGGTGCGGCGGCGCAGGGCCCGGTGGCGCGGACGCGGGCGAGCAGCAGCACGCCGACGGCCATGGTGACCGCGTTCAGCCCGAAGGGGAGGGCGGGGGAGAGGGCGAACAGCACGCCGCCCAGGGCCGGGCCGGCCAGGTCCTGGCCGACGCGTTCCGCCGTGACCAGCGCGCTGTTGGCCTTCTCCAGCTGCGCGTCGGGCACCACCCGGGGCACCAGCGACTGGGCCGCGTTGTCGTACGCCGCCTCGCCGATGCCCAGGAGGAACGCCAGCACGTACAGCAGGGCCATGGACCGTACGTCGGCCAGCAGCGCCAGGGCCAGTACGGCCAGGAGCACGGTACGGGCGGTGTTGGCCCAGGTCATGAACCGCTCGGGCCGGCTGCGGTCGACCAGCGCGCCGATGGGCAGCCCGAACAGGAACCACGGCAGGAAGGAGACGGCGGTCAGGGCGCTCACGGCGAACGGATCGCGGGTGGTGGCCGCGGCCAGCAGCGGCAGCGCCACCAACCGGATGCCGTCGCCGACGTTCGACAGGGCGGCCGCGGCCAGGACGCGCGCGAAGCGGCCGTCGCGGCCGTTACGGCCGTTACGGCCGTCGCGCCCGCCGCGGCCGTCGGTGGTGGGCGCGGCCGTCACCGGGGCGGTTCCGGGTCGCGCGTGCCGGACAGCGCGGCGGACAGCCGGCCCCGGGGCGCGGGCTCCGGCAGCGCGGCGTGCCGCTCGATGACGCGGGCGGCCAGGTCGTCGGTGTCGACCCCGTCGAGGAAGGCGCGCAGCACCGCCAGGCTCTCCTTCGCCTGCCGGGCCACGCCGTCCGCGTCCTCGCCGAACCGCCACGGGAAGGTGCGCCGCAGCTCCGGGTGTTCGGCCGCGGCCCGGTCGAGGAGGTCGTGCAGGACGTCGGCCCACATGGGCGGGGTGTCGCCGCTGAAGGTGATGTGGACGGACTCGCTGTCGGTGGTCCACGCGTCGTGCACGAAACCGCGCGGGATGTAGAGGGACTCGCCGGGGTGCAGGTCGAGTTCGGCGACGACGGGGGTGTCGTACGTCTCGCCGGGCCGGGGCATCGTCCGCGGCCACTCCACGGGCGGTGCCTGCAGGCGCCAGTGCTTGACCCCGTGGACCTGACGGACCAGGACGGACATCGGGTCGAAGTGGGGTCCGGCGCCGCGCGAGTCCGGCGGGGTCAGGTAGGCACCGGCCGACACGGCGAAGCCAAGCTCGCGCGACAACCGCTCGCAGAACGCCGCGACTTCGGGGGAGTAGCGGACCAGGCCGCGCAGCACCACCGTCGCGCCGGCCGCCACCTCGCGCAGCACGCCGTGCGGGTCGGCCACGCCATCGGCCTGGCCCGCGCCGGTCCCGGTGCGGTGGGTGAACCGGGAGGCGGGCACGTAGCCGCCGTTGTTCAGCAGCCGGATGTAGGGGATCCGCAGGCCCCGGTTGACGACGAGGTCCTCGGCGAGGTCGAGGCCGAAGACGTCGTCGAAGCCGCCGAGGTCGCGCGAGTGGAGCGGGGCCGTCTCCCAGGCCCGTCGCAGGGCGTCGGTGTCGCCGACGAGGCGGTGCAGCACCATGTCAGGTACTCCTGTTCGTGGTTCAGGCGTCCAGCAGCCGCAGCCGGGGCGGCTCGGCGAGGCCCAGGTGCGGGGCGAACCGCCGGGCCCGGGCGTCGAGGTCGTCCGGGCCGGTGAAGCCGCGGTCGTACAGGGACGGGAGGAGGGCGGTGGTGTTCCAGCGGCGCATGCAGTGCCGTTGCAGGGCGGTGGGGGAGACCCGGCGGAGCGGGTAACCACCCTCCGCAAGACGCGCGTTGAGCAGGTCGACCTCCGCGAGCAGGCCGCGCAGCCGGTCCGCGCCCGGGGCGGCGAGCACTGCCTCGGCCAGCGCCGGCAGCGGTGCCAGACCGCAGGACCAGCGATACGAGCGCACCAGCGCCCGGGCCACGGCGGCGTCGTCCGTCGCGGCCGGATCCCGGTCGGCCACCCAGTGCGCCGGTGCGCCCGCCTCGCCGCCGGCGGGCAGCAGCCCCCGCTCACGGGCGGCCTCCGCGGCGCGCCGCTCCAGGACCCGGACGTCCTCGCCCCGCTCGCCGGTGATCAGGCGCAGCACCGTCCGGTGGTGCAGCTCGGGATAGTCGTCGGCGTACACCTGGGCGGCGGTGAGCAGCGCGATCGACTCGGCCGCGGCGGCGCGCCGCCAGTGCTCCACGTGCACCGTGACCGGTACGGGGACGCCGACCGGGGCGGCGGGGGCGGCCGGCGCGGCCGGCGTCCTTGCACCGTCCGTCCGGGCGAGCCGGGCGAGCCGGGCGAGCAGGGCGCGGGCGTCCTGCGCCTTGACGTCCCAGCTCTCCCGCGGACCGGCCACGGTCTCCCGGACGGCCTCGGCGGCGGCCCGGGACACGCCCTCGGCCCGCTGCAGGACGCCACGCCAGGTCCGGGCGGTGAAGTGCAGCTCCTCGGCCGCGGCCAGCAGCCGCGCCTCGTCCTCCGGGGTGATCCGCGCCCGGCGGACCAGCCGGCGCAGGGCCACCCGGACCGAGACCAGGGCGACGGTCAGCGCGCGCGACCCGTCGTCGGCCTCGGTGTGGACGAGGGCCACCTCGTCGTCGCGGTCGAGCAGACCGCTCGCGTACAGGCGGTACACGACGCCGCTGCCGGTCATGCCGTGCCGGTCGAGCTCGGCGGCCCGCAGGGCGCCCATGCTCGCCGCGCCGTACACGGCCGCACCGCGGGCGAGGACCTCGCAGATCTCCTTGTGGCGTACGGAGGCCGACTGGAAGAACTGCCCGTCGATGAGGGCGACCCGGTCGCCGGGACCGGCCGGCAGCGCGGTGAGGTCGCCGTGCCGTACGGGCGGGAGGACCACCGCGTCCGGGAGGAGGGCGCGCACGGCGTCCGCGTCCAGGGACGGCCCGGCGAAGACGTACGTGGTGCTCATCGGCGACCGCCTCCGGTCCGGGGTCCGCCGGCGCTCGCGCTGACGTTCGTGCGGTCGTCGAAGGCCAGTCCCGGTGCGATCACCTTGACCACCGGGACGCCCGTGGGGCTGGGCAGCACCACGCGGACCGGCTCGTACCCCGTGCGGGCGGCGACGGTCTCCGCCAGCGTGCGCACGTCGGCGTCGAAGTCGCCCCACGCCGGCGCGTTCCACCACCCGAGGAGCCCGGTGCCGAGGTCCTCCCGGCCGCCGGCAGCGGGGTGGGCGGCCGCCCCGTAGAGCAGGGGCGGCAGGTCGTCGCGCGCGCCGGTGATGGCGGTCAGGCGGCTCTGCGCGGCTTCGGTGAGGGCGCGGCTCAGCGCGATGGCCGGGTCGAGGTGGCAGCCGGCGCCGGTGTAGGTGACGGGGTGGGCCTCGGAGCGGATGCGGACCTCGAAGCAGGCGGGTTCGAGGTCGGCGACCACGATGTCCACGGTCACCCGGGCGGCGGCGTAGCGCTCCAGCAGGTCCCGGCAGTCGGGGTCGTCGACGGTGCCGGGGTCGAGGCGCTGCCAGTCGGTCCGCGGCCGGGTGCGCAGCCGGGCCAGGGAGTCCCGCTCGCACAGTTCGGCGAGGGCGTGGGCGGTGGCTTCCGCGACCGTGTTGCCGGAGGCCAGGCCGTTGCTGGTGGTGCGGAACAGCGGGGGCGTCCACTCGGCCCGGTAGGTGTGGTCGAGCCGTACGGCCGGCTCCGGCACGGGGACCACCGTGCCGCCGAGGAGCCCTTCGCCGTCGAGCCAGGGCAGCGGCAGACCGGGGTGCACGAACGAGCCCTCGGCGAGGTCGAGTCCGGTCAGTGGGTAGGGCAGGCCCAGCTGCTCCGCCGCGGCGGTGGCCGGGGTCGCGGGCAGGTTCTCGGCGTGCCACAACTCGACGGCCTCCATCGCGGCCGAGACCCGGGCGGCGTCGGCGGTCAGGCCCTTGCCCTGGGAGACGGACACCGTGCGGGCGGACGGGCGCACGGCCTGGAAGACCGGGATGCCGATGTCGTCGAGCCCGGTGACGTCGGCGACGCGGGTCACCCCGTAGTACGGCAGCTGGGCGCGTATGCGCTGCCAGGTCTCCGCGGGCGGCACCGCGCGGTGGGTGCCGCGCCGGTAGCCCTTGCCCGTGCGGGCGTTGGTCGCGAGCACCGTTCGAATCCCCCCTGGCTGTGCCGTCGTGCGACGTCTGCGACGCGTGAAGCGGAATGAGAGGCGCGGGGCGGCGTCCCGGTCTATGCCCTGAGGCAGGACGGCGCCCCGCGCCCGGTTCATGTCGGCGGTGCCGATCAGGTGTGGTGGGCGACGCTCACCACGGTCTCGTCCTCGATGTCCTCGACCTCGAAGACCTCAGCCAGCTCCTCGTTGGAGTACGGCATGCTGCACCTCCCTTCCTCCGGTCGGAGGTCCCCCGTTCGGGTCCCTGTTCGACACTCTGCCCACCGATCGCCACTCTTGCAACCAGATTGCAATTGCATGTCAGGTTCAGCAGAAGGAACGCGCCGAAGACCCGCTCCAGGCCGGTGGACATCTCCCCGACCGCAGCCTGGGAGCGCTCGGCGGCCTCCCCGATCCGCGGCATCACCAGGGCGGCGCCCGCGCCGACGACCGCCACCACACCGAGTGTGACGCCGAGCAGGACGACATCCAGGAAGGCCATCACCACGACCGCCGCAATCAGCGTCAACGTCCCGGTCGCGGCGTTGACCACAGCCTGGGTGCTGACCGCCCGCAACAGCGTCGTGTCGGAAGTCACCCGGGACATCAGATCGCCCGGCTGCATCCGGTCCACCGCCGTGAGCCGCAGCCGCAGCAGCCGCCCGATGAGGCTGCGGCGGGCGGCCAGGACCACCGACTCCGCCGTCCGCTCCAGCACGTAGGCGCCGAACGCCTCGGCCACCGTGCTCAGTAGCAGCCACGTCGGCGCGTCGTGACGGCCGCTTTCACGTGGAGCTCCCAGCGTCGGCGACAGTGTGATGTGGCGCTTGATACCGCTGGTCGGCGACATGAACTGCGTATCGGCGCAGGTCAGTTGCAACTGTGCTCCGATCTTGGTCGGGGTAATCTCGTCACCCCCCGAGGCGAGGGACAGCAGCTCGTCGATGACAAGCCGACAGGCGGCTACGGCGTCCTCCCGGGCCCGCTGTCGCGCCTGCTTGCGCACCTCTGCGGACACCCCGATGGGCGGGCGGGTGGCTGGTACGCAGGGCCGGACAGCGGCCGCGAGTGCCGTGGCCACCGGTGTGAGGCCCGGACGGGCGGGTCGCGCCTGGCCAGGAGCCCCCGCCCTCAGCTCGAGACGGCCTCGGCCCAGCCGCGGTTGACGGTCTCTCTGGCCTTCTCCGTCTGCGCCTCCGTCGGAAACGTCGGCGTGCCCTCGACCGTCGGCAGTTTCTCCGCGGCGGCCTTGTCGAGGGTGCCGTCCTTCTCCATGGCGTCCATGAGGACGGGGCGTGCATAGGCGCCGAGCCGGAGGTTCTGGCCCTCCGGGCTGAAGACGTACTCCTGCCACAGACGTGCCGCCGCGGGGTGCGGAGCGTCTTTGTTCACCCCGTTCGCGTAGTACTGAGCGAAGCTGCCGTCGAAGGGGATGGCGGTCCGCCAGTCGACGTCCGTGCCATTCTCGCGGAATTCGTCGGCGTATCCGAGGTTGAGGAAGTCCCAATCGATGCTGATCGGGGTCTGGCCCTTCGCGATCGTGGTCGGGGTGGATTCGACCGGGATGAAGTTGCCGTTCTCGCTGAGCTCGGCGAAGAAGTCGATGCCGGGCTGGACGTCGTCGAAGGAACCCCCGTTCGCCAGGGCCGCCGCGTAGACCCCGGCGAACGCGGAGCCTGACTTGGTGGGGTTGCCGTTGAGCGCGACCTTGCCCTTGTACTCGGGCTTGCGCAGGTCGGCGAAGGTCGCGGGGCAGGTCTTGACGCGCTTGGCGTCACAGCCGATCGAGATGTAACCGCCGTAGTTGTTGTACCAGCGGGCCCGGTCGTCCTTCTGTTCCTTGGGGATCTCGTCGTACGCGGCGACCTCGTACGGAGCCAGCAGGCCCTGCCGTGCCGCGGACTGCGCGAACGAGCCCCCCACGTCGATCACATCGGGGGCGCGGCCTTCGCCCCTGTGCTCCTTCAGGGCGTTGATCTCGTCCTGGCTGGTACCTTCCGGGTTCTCCACGATGACCTTGATCCCGTACTTCTTCTCGAAGCCGTCGATCAGTGCGCCGTAGTTGGCCCAGTCGCTCGGGAGCGCGATCGTGTTGAGCGAGCCCTCCTTCTTCGCCGCTGTGGTCAGTGATGCCATGCCGCCGGCGTCCGCGGCGGAGGTGGCCACCGCGGGTGCACTGGGCGCGGTGGTGGGCTTGTCTCCGCATGCGCCGAGGGGTGCCGCGAGGACGAGGCAGGCGGCGACGAAGGCTGTTCGGAGACGAGGTGCGGGCACAAAGGCTCCAACGGGCGGTCGCGTACTGATCGAGACCAGCGTACGTTCGGCGGCCTCGGCAGCGCAGTCCCAGACGGTGGTGTCCGCTGTCTTCCCTGCGGCTGCCGTACCGGCGCGTTCTCAGAACCCCTCGTCGTCCCACCCGGCCAGGAGCGCCTCCCCGAGATCCATCGCGGGTGGTGCGACCCCGTCGTGGAGGGCCTGCCCGCTCCAGATGATCTTGCCGCGGGCGGTGTAGCGGGTGCCCCAGCGCTCGGCGAACTGCGCGACGAGGAACAGGCCGCGACCGCCCTCGTCGGTGGCCTCGGCCCGGCGCAGGTGCGGGGAGGTGCTGGACCCGTCGGAGACCTCGCAGATCAGGCTGCGGTCGTACAGCAGCCTCACCCGGATGGGCTCGGTGCCGTAGCGGATGGCGTTGGTCAGCAGCTCGCTGAGGATGAGTTCCGTGGTAAAGGCGATGTCCTCCAGGCCCCAGTCCGCCAGTCGGCGGGCGCAGGCGTTGCGCACCCGGGACACCGCCGCGGGGTCGGGGGGTACGTCCCACTCGGCGATCCGCGCGGGGTCCAGTCGGCGGGTGCGCGCCACCAGCAGGGCGACGTCGTCGCTGGGCCTGGTGGGCAGCATCGCGTCGATCGCCACGGTGCAGGTTTCCTCCGGGGTGCGGGCGGGCCCGGCCAGAGCGGCGCCCAGCGCTGCCAGGCCCGCGTCCGGATCACGGTCGCGGCTCTCGATCAGCCCGTCGGTGAAGAGTGCCAGCCGGGAGCCTTCGGGCAGGGTGACCGTCATGGTCTCCATGGGCAGGCCCTCGCCCAGGCCCAGCGGGGGGGAGACCGGCACCTCGGGGAAGGACACGGTTCCGTCGGGAAGGATCAGAGCGGGGCCAGGATGCCCGGCCGTGGCGGCCGTCACCTGCCCCGAGACGGGATCGTAGAGGGCACACAGGCAGGTGGCTCCGGTGATCCCCTGCCACTCCTGCTCGTCGGTGTCAATGTGGGCGACGAGCTCGTCCAGGTGGCTCAGGAGTTCGTCCGGCGGCAGGTCGAGGGTGGAGAAGTTGTACACGGCGGTGCGCAGGCGGCCCATGGTGGCGGCGGCGTGGAGACCGTGGCCGACGACGTCGCCGACCACCAGGGCCACTCGGGCGCCGGGCAGCGGGATGACATCGAACCAGTCACCGCCCACACCGGCCTGGGCGGCCAGATAGCGGTGCGCGACCTCAACGGCGGACTGCTCCGGTACGCCCCGGGGCAACAGACTGCGCTGCAGGGTGACGGCCATGGTGTGCTCGCGGGTGTAGCGGCGGGCATTGTCGACGGACAGCGCCGCCCGGGCGGTCAGCTCCTCGGCGAAGGACACGTCCTCCTCGTCGAACGGCGGGGAGTCCTGCCCCCGCCAGTAGCCGGCCATCCCCAGCACCACGCCCCGGGCCCGCAGGGGCACGGCGATCAAGGAGTGGATGCCGCGGTCCAGGATCTGCAGGGCGTTGGCCGGGTCCTGGGTCCGCCAGCCGTGGGTGGCGCGCAGGTCCGCCTCCAGGACCGCGCGGCTGCCGGCCAGCCCGGCGGCCATGGGGCTGGTGGGAACGAACCGGATCAGCTGGCCGACGGGGTAGAGGGGGTGGTCGCCCTGAAGGCCGACGCGGGCGGTGCGGCGCATCTCGGTGGTTGCTTCGGGCGGCTCCTCGCCGCGCAGCACCGGGTCCAGCAGGTCGACGGTGACGACGTCGGCGAACCGTGGGACCGCCACCTCCGCCAGTTCCTCCGCGGTGCGCTCCACGTTCAGCGTCGTTCCGACCTGCATCCCCGCGTCGTAGAGCAACTTCAGCCGCTCGCGGGCCACCTCGGCCCTGCCGGAGAGCGCCCGCAGCTCGGTGGTGTCCCGCAGCGTGACGACGGTCCCGGCCTGCCCGTAGGGCGCGGTGGGCCGGATGTTCACCGCCAGCAGCCGATCGGCTGCCATGTGCAGCTCGTCGGTCGCGGAACGGCCCGATGCGATCGGATCGGCGATCCCCTCTTCCAGACCAAGGTCCGTGACGGGGAGCCCTTCCGCGTCCACCGGCAGGTCCAGCAGCCGCCGCGCCTCGTCATTGGCCAGCAGCAGCCGTCCGCCGCCGCCGACGATCAGTACGCCCTCTCGCACCGCGTGCAGCACCGCGTCGTGGTGCTCGTACATCCTCGTCATCTCGGCCGGTCCCAGGCCATGCGTCCGGCGCAGCAGCCGACGGCTCACCAGAGCGGTTCCGCCCGCGGACAGGGCGAGCACCGCGGCTGCACTGCCGAGGACGACCGGCAGCTGCCGGTTCACCATGCCCTGCACGTTCTGCACCGTGACCGGGGAGGAGACGATGGCGATGACGCGGCCCTCGGAGTCCTTGACGGGGACCACCGAGACCACGGACTGCCCCAGGGACCCTTCGAAGGTCTCGGTGAAGGATTGGCCGGCCACCGCCTTGGAGAAGGGGCCGACGACGTGCTTCCCGATCTGCCGTGGGTCGCTGTGGGCGAGGGTGACCCCGGAGAGTGTGTACACGTTGATGCCGTCCACCCCGGCGATCTTCCGGGCCGCCTCGGCGCTCGGCTGTAGCACCGCGCTCGGATGGGGGCTGCGCAGGGCCGCGACGATTCCCGGAGATTCCGCGAACGTTCCGGCGGCGGCGAGCGTACGGTGCCGGGCGTCCACCATGCCGGCGCTCCGGGCTTGGACCACGAGCGCCACCACCGCGGCGGCGACGAGCAGCACCACGACCGCCAGCTGCAGGAGGAACACCTCGCCGGCCACGCTGCGCACGCTCAGAAGGGAGGACAGACGCTGCGGCCGCCGCGCCTCTCCCTCGGGGTGCTGGGCGTGCTCCTGACGCTCCTGGTGGCTTCCTGGGCGGGGACGCCGAGAGGAAGAGGAAGAGCTCGTGGTCGAGCCGAGCAGCCGACGTCGGACGCGTCCAAGTAGGTCGCTCATACTCCATCTTCTAACGTCCATGGGCCGTCGGCAGCGGGGAGCGACGGTCGCCGAGCCGGCGATTCGGGCCCTTCCGCGGAGCGAGGGTGTGGCGCGGCGCGTGGGGGCGCGGGCGGGATCCGGGCCGCAGCCGCGCCGATGGGAATCCCACGCCCCCACGCCGTGCGAGAAGTCATGCTGGTCCAGAAAAATGGAGGGGTGGACGGTACGAGTTCAACGACGTGCCGGCCGCCGTTACCGCCCTGCTGCGCCGAGCCGGCCACCGGCGGCCGGGGCGTTTCTCTGGCTCGATCCTCGCCGCGGCGCACTTCGCGCCGCGGAATGCCCATGGTGTCCGGATAATGGATGGAACGGCGAGTGGAAGGGGACATCCCGTGCCATCGGCTCGGCCGGGGGGCGAGAAGATCCACGGCCCGTTCTGGTCCGAGCCAGGGACGCTGCTCGAGCACGTGCCCGTGGCCGTCTTCGGCCTCGATGACGGGGACCTCGTCTGTTACTGGGGGCCCGGCGCGCGGGACCTCTTCGGATACGACGCCACCGCCGTCCTGTCGAGGCCCGGCGCCGTTCTCTTCGCCGACGGCCCCCGGGACGCCCCCGATCCGTGCGCCCGGCTGACCGAGCGAGGCCGGACCCAGGGTTACTGGAGGGGGCGGCTGCCGGCCCGGCATCGTGACAGCACCGTCTTCGACTGCGGCTTCCGGGCCTTCTCCGTGACCGGATCCGGCGGACCCTCGGTGGTGATGGTCCTGGCGAGCCGTAGTGACGAGCTCGATCGGGTCAAGACCAACCTCGCCTTCCTCGACGCCCTCTTCGAGACCTGCCCCATCGGTCTGGTCATGCTCGACCAGGACCTCCGGTACGTCCATCTCAACCAGGCGCTCGCCGACATGGACGGTCTGCCGATCGAGGCCCACCTCGGGCGGCGCATGGACGAAATCATGATCATGTCCGACGATGGTGAATACCAGCGCATGCTCCGCGGCGTCGCCCTGGGCGGAGCACCGGTCGTGGGGACCCTGGTGGGCATGCGTCCGCGGGGGCATCCGGACCGTGACCAGGTGCGGTCGGTGAGTTTCTTCCCCCTCAGCCAGGCGGTCGGCTCGCGCCCCGGAGTGGGCGGGCTGATGTTGGACGTGACCGACCGGGAACAGGCCATCCTGGAAGCCACCGCCAGCCGTCGACGGCTGGATCTGCTGGACGGGGCCTCCACTCGCATCGGGACCACCCTGGACGTGAACGTCACCGCCCAGGAACTGGTCGACGCTGCAATGCCGGACTTCTGCGACGGCGCCGTGGTCGAAGTCGTGGAGTGGATGGACGAGGCAGAGGTCTTTGACCCGGCGCGACCGCTGTTCACCCGCAGAATCGCCTCCGGGACGATCCTGCCCCCTCCGGCCACCGAACTCGTGAGTGGGGTGGAGACGGTGCGGTATCCGCCCGGCTCCGTCATCCACGACATGCTGAGGACCGGTCGCGCCATCTCCGCCGTGGTGAACGAGGAGTTCCTGGCCCGGACCGTCCTCATCGAGTCACGCGCACGGCTCTTCGCCGAGAGTGGGTTGGCCTGCGTCCTCGTTGCCCCGCTCATCGCCAGGGGTACGGTCCAGGGAATCGCCATGTTCGGCCGCTCCACGGGCCGGCCGGCCTTCACCCGGGACGATGTCAGCCTGGCCGGTGAGATCGCCTCACGGGCTGCGATCTGCCTGGACAACGCCCGTCTGTACAGCCGCGTCCAGGACATCGCCCTCACTCTGCAGCGGGCGTTGTTGCCCAGCGCGTTGGCGACCAGCCCGTACGTGGACGTGGCCCACCGGTACGTACCCGGCAGTCGGATCACCGAGGTCGGCGGCGACTGGTACGACGTGATCAGCCTGCCCGACGGTCGAGTCGTTCTCGTGGTGGGCGACGTGATGGGGCACGGTGTGTCGGCCGCCGCCGCCATGGGCCGCCTTCGTATCACCACCAAGGCTCTGGCCAGGCACGACAGCGAGCCCGACGACCTCCTCACCGAGCTCGACGCATGCGCCCAGGAGGCCGGCATCGAGCTGGCGACGTGCCTGTACATCGTCTACGACCCGAAGAGCGGAGTAGCCCGCATCGCCAGCGCCGGCCACCCCCCGCCCCTGGTACTCCGGCCGGACGGCACAGTGGAGACCATCGACGACGTCCTGGGAGTCCCTCTCGGCGTCGGCGGCTGTCCTTTCCGGACGATCGAGATCGAACTTCCCGGGAACGCGAGTCTCGCCCTGTATACCGACGGCCTCGTCGAGACACGAGGCGCGGACCTCGAGGTCGGTCTGAAGGCATTGCGCGCCGAACTGGGCAGGACCTCAGGACCGTTGGAGGCAATGGCGGACCGCATCCTTGCGAGCCTGCTGCCCGCCCCGCCGGCCGACGACGCGGTTCTGGTCCTCGCCCGCGTCCGCCGCGCCCATTGAGGAAATTCTCCGCCCGCCTCCTGGGGCCGGCCCGCCAGGCGGCCACCACCGAGGCGCGCGCCCGGGCCGCGCCCGGCTCACGAACAGGTCCGTGTCCGTGGCGGCGTTGGCGTCGTTGGCGTCGACCAGCAGGTGGCAACCGGTCAGCGTGAGTCCTGCAACACCTTAGGACAGCTGACCGAACACACGAATCGTTGTACGCTCCGAAGACCGCCCTTGACCTGCGCGAAGCAGGCAGGGAGCAGACAAATCGGGAGTTACTTCGTGTTCCGAACAATGTTCAAGTCCAAGATCCATCGTGCCACGGTCACGCAGGCCGACCTGCACTACGTCGGGTCCGTGACCATCGACGCCGACCTGATGGACGCCGCCGACCTGCTGCCCGGCGAGCTCGTCCACATCGTCGACATCGACAACGGGGCCCGGCTGGAGACCTACGTCATCGAGGGCGAGCGCGGCTCCGGGGTGATCGGGATCAACGGTGCCGCCGCGCACCTGGTGCACCCGGGCGACCTGGTCATCCTCATCAGCTACGCCCAGGTCGACGACGCCGAGGCGCGGGCGCTCAAGCCGAAGGTCGTCCACGTCGACGCGGAGAACCGGATCGTGGAGCTGGGCCAGGACCCGTCCGCGCCGGTGCCGGGGACCGACCAGCGGCGGAGCCCGCAGGCGGTGGCGGCCGGCGGCCGGTGAGGCCGTCCCTGACCCTGCTGCACACCTCGCCGGTGCACGTGCCGGTGTTCGACGCGCTTCGCGACCGGCACCATCCGACGGCCGAGCTGCGGCACCTGGTGGCCCCGGAGCTGCTCGAGCGGGCGCGGGCGGACGGCCCGGAGGCGGTCCGTGAGGGGGTGCGGGAGCTCCTGCTGGGCGCCGGGCCGGTGCTGTGCACCTGCTCGACCATCGGGGCGGTCGCGGAGTCCCTCGCGGGTGAGCTGGGGGTGCCGGTGCTGCGGGTGGACCGGCCGATGGCCGCGGAGGCCGTACGGCTGGGGCCGCGGATCGGCGTCCTGGCGGCGGTGGAGAGCACGCTCGGACCCACCGCCGAGCTGATCGAGCAGGAGGCCGCCGCGGCCGGCCGGGTCGTGTCCGTACGGGCCCGGCTGGTCGACGGGGCGTGGGAGCGGTTCGAGGACGGCGACACCGCCGGATACCTGGACCTGGTGCGGCGGGCCGCGGAGGGGATGTCCGGGGTGGACGTGATCGTGCTGGCCCAGGCCTCGATGGCGGACGCCGCCGGGCTGGCGGCCACGAAAGTCCCGGTGCTGGCGAGTCCCGGGCGGGGGCTGGCGGCGGCGCTCGGCGGGCATACCGGGGGCGTGCGGGGGAAGGCGGGAGTCATGGCACTCTTCCTCGATCAGACAGAGCCCCCGCCGGAGCCGCCGGCTCCGGTGCCGCCGCCCGGGCCGGGGCCCGAGCCGGTGCCGCCGCCGGTGCCGCCGACTCCGGGGCCGGTGCCCGAGCCCGACCCCATTCCGCCGCCGCCGGGGCCGGCGCCGTTGCCGCAGCCGGGGCCCTGGAGCTGAGCGGTTGCGGCTTGGCCGCCGCCGTCTGGGCTGGGCGCGGGGTGGCCAGGGCCGGCCCGCGGTGCCGTCCGCTGCGCGGGGCCGTCCCCTCCCCGCCCCTTCCCCAAACCGGGGCTCCGCCCCGGACCCCGGTCCTCAAACGCCGGACCGGCTGGATCGGTGCCCGCCCGGTGCCCGGTGGTGGGGCGAAGGTGTTGCCGGGCTGGCGGGGCCCCGCCCCTGGATCCCCGGTCCTCAAGCGCCGGACGGGCTGAGTTGGGGCCGGATGTGCTGAGGTGCCGGACGGCGGATGGCGCCGCTTCTCACTGATGCCGCCGGGACGGGCTGATTCCGCGTCGGGACGGGCTGGTGCGGCCGGACGGGCCGCTACCCCAGGGACGGCCTGGTGTGGCCGGACGGGCTGGTGCCGCCGGAACGGGCTGGTGGGGCCGGGTGGGCTTGCGGCGCACCGGCGCGGTGTCGGGGCGCCGGGGCGGGGGGTGCGCCGGTCGGAGCGTCAACTTCCTCTTGTATGCGCCTGGTTGAGCCCCTTGTCGCCCTGCGGCGCCCACGTTAGTTTGTGGGGTTCCTGATGTTCCTAAGGGGGGCTCCCATGGCCGTACGCGGCCGGCACCGCCGGTACCAGCCGAGCAGCATCAACCGCGCCTCGCTCGTGGTCACCGCGGGTGGCGCCGGGATCGCGCTGCCCCTCGTCGGCGCCGGCGCCGGACACGCGGCCACCGTCTCCACCTGGGAGAAGGTCGCGGCCTGCGAGTCCAACAACAACTGGCGCATCAACACCGGCAACGGCTACTACGGCGGGCTCCAGTTCAGCCAGAGCACCTGGCGCGCCTTCGGCGGCACCGAGTTCGCCGCGCGCGCCGACCTCGCCACCAAGGCCCAGCAGATAGCGGTCGCCGAGAAGGTGCTCAGGGGCCAGGGCCCGCAGGCCTGGCCGCACTGCGGCAAGCAGGCCGGTCTCACCCGTGCCGGACAGGCGCCGAAGACCGCCCCCGCCGCGCCGCAGGCCAAACCGCAGGTGCGGGTGCAGGTCAAGGCCGCCCCGGGGGTCAAGGCGCAGGCCAAGCCGGCGGTGCCCAGCGCGACCGGGACCAGCGTGCTCCCCAACCCGTACGTCGTCGCCCCCGGCGACTCGCTGTCCGCGATCGCCCAGGAGCAGCACGTCGAGGGCGGGTGGCAGGCCCTCTACGAGACCAACCGGGCCACGGTCGGCGCCGACCCCGACCTGATCTTCCCCGGGCAGCGCCTCACCCTGCGGGTCACCGTCGCCCCGCCCGGCCCCAAGCCGCCGCCGCAGGCCAAGCCGCCGGCCGCCAAGCCGCCGTCGCAGACGAAGCCGCCGACGAAGCCGCAGACCAAGCCTCCGACGAAGCCCCCGGCTCCCAAGCCGCCGGCCCAGAGCAAGCCCAAGCCGCCCGCCGAGCAGATCGGCACGGGCTCGTACAGCGCGCCCGTGGACGCGGGCATCGGTACCGCCTACCGGGTGTCCGGCTCCTCATGGTCGAGCGGCTACCACACGGGCGTCGACTTCCCGGTGCCGACGGGCACCTCGGTCAAGTCCGTCGGCCCCGGCAAGGTCGTCTCGGCCGGCTGGTCCGGCGCCTACGGGTACGAGATCGTCATCCGGCACACCGACGGCAAGTTCTCCCAGTACGCGCACCTCTCGGCGCTCTCCGTCAAGCAGGGCGAGGAGGTCCGCGGCGGCCAGCGGATCGGCCGCTCCGGCTCCACCGGCAACAGCACCGGCCCCCACCTGCACTTCGAGATGCGCACCGGCCCCGGCTACGGCTCCGACATCGACCCGCTGAAGTACCTCCGCGGCCGCGGCGTCGACATCTGACACCCGCTCGTGCGGCGGCACGGCCGTGAGCATCACCAGGCCGGCCGCCGCGAGCGCACCGCTCGCCAGCGCCGCCGTGGCGCCCGCCGCCCCGTACCGGAAGCCCTCGTCGAAGAGGGAGATGCCGACGGCCGCCGCGACCACGGGGTTCACCACGGTCAGCGTGGCCAGCGGGGCCGCCAGCCCGGCGCCCCGGTAGGCCGCCTGGGAGAGCAGCAGACCGCCGGCGGCGAGCACCGCGACCGCCGCCAGGTCGGGCCCCTGCGCGGCTAGGCCCTCCGGGGACAGTCCCTCGGCCACGGACTTGGTGAACACCGAGGCCATGCCGAACGCCCCGCCCGCCGCCGTGGCCAGCAGCACACTGCGGGCCACCCGCCGCCGCATCCGCAGCGAGGCGGCGAACAGGACCGCCACCCCGGCGGCGGTGACTGTCAGGAGCAGTACCTGCTCCGGGCCGGCCAGGGTCTGGTCCCGCCCGTCGCCGCCCGTCAGCGCCAGCAGCCCGGCCAGGCCGGCGGTCGCCAGCAGGGCGCCCCGCCAGGCCGCGGCGCCGGCCCGGCGCCGTACGAAGACCGCCGCCATCGGCAGCGCGAAGACGATGGTCAGGGCGCCGAGCGGCTGCACCAGGCTCAGTGGGCCGTAGGCCAGCGCCACCACGTGCAGCAGCGCCCCCAGCCCGTTCAGCCCCACCGCCAGCCACCACCGGGGCTGCCGCAGCGGCGCGTAGGGACGGTCCGGGGTGTCGACGGCGACCTGCTCCTGGACGATCGCGCCGCCCGCGTAGGCGAGGGACGACACCAGACAGAGCAGCACCGACAGTGCTAGGGCGCTCATGTTCACCACAATGCCGGGACGATCTACGGAATTCCTCGGCCTGGGGTCGCGGTCCGCTCTACTCCCGGTGGAGTAGGGGTGTAGGGGTGTCGGGGTGCAGGAGGGCGGCGCCTTCGGTTCCGGTGTGTGAGCGGGGCGTCGCTCCCGGTGGGTGTGGGCCGTCCGGGTTTGGTTCCGGGGCCGGGGGATCCGTACGATTCCCCCTTTGGGGACTTCCGCAGGACACGAGTGATCGAGGAACGGCAGCGGCCATGACGGCGACCGAGGCGACCGCGCACGAGACCGAAGACGACCAGGCGTACGGGCCGGGCATCGACCCCGAGCGGCTGGCGGTCTGCCTGAGCGTGCTCGAAGAGCTGGACAAGATCGAGGTCGACCACCCCGACGCGATCACCGTGCGACGGGCCACCGCCGGCATCTACCGCACGGTCAAGCAGCGCCGCCGGCAGGAGCGCCGGGCCGCCAAGACCGCCAACGACAAGGCCGTCACCGAGGCCACCGCCACCGGCTCCGCGCAGCGCATCGACGACGAGACCGAGGGCATCCTGCCCTCCTCGGTCACCGAGGCCGGCCGGATCGCCGGCATACTCCAGCGCCCGCGTTCCTGCTACGTCTGCAAGACGCGCTACGTCGAGGTCGACTACTTCTACCACCAGCTCTGCCCGGGCTGCGCCAACGAGAACCGCGCCCGCCGCGAGGCGCGCGCCGACCTCACCGGCAAGCGCGCGCTGCTCACCGGCGGCCGGGCCAAGATCGGCATGTACATCGCGCTGCGGCTGCTGCGCGACGGCGCCCACACCACGATCACCACCCGGTTCCCCAAGGACGCCATCCGCCGCTTCAAGGCGATGGAGGACTCGGCGGACTGGATGCACCGCCTGGAGGTCGTCGGCATCGACCTGCGCGACCCCGCCCAGGCCGTCGCCCTCGCCGACCAGGTGACCGGGGCCGGCCCGCTGGACATCCTCATCAACAACGCGACGCAGACCGTGCGCCGCCTGCCCACCGCGTACGCCGCGCTGGTCGAGGGCGAGACTGCCCCGCTGCCGGCCGGCGAGCTGCCCGCCCACCACGTGATCGGCGCCTTCAACTCGGGTGCGGTCGACGGCCTGGCGGCGCTGCCCGTCGGCGTGAGCGGGCTGGAGGCGCAGAAGGTCGCCGACCTCGCCCTCGTTGCCGGGAACGCCAGCCTCGCCCGGCACCTCGACGGCACCGCCATCGACGCGGGCGGCCTGCTGCCGGACGTGGTCGACACCAACACCTGGGTGCAGACCATCGACCAGATCTCCCCGGTCGAGCTGCTCGAAACCCAGCTGTGCAACTACACCTCGCCGTTCATCCTGATCAGCAAG
Organism: Streptomyces sp. NPDC012888; assembly: GCF_042900645.1. Taxonomy (NCBI): domain Bacteria; kingdom Bacillati; phylum Actinomycetota; class Actinomycetes; order Kitasatosporales; family Streptomycetaceae; genus Streptomyces; species Streptomyces sp. NPDC012888. The sequence continues at coordinate 181,878 of NZ_JBIBBM010000013.1, forward strand.
CTGCGGCCGGTGATGGCCGAAGCGGCGCGGAAGGCGGCCAGCGGACGGGCGTACGTCGTCAACGTCTCGGCGATGGAAGGCGTGTTCAGCCGCGGCTACAAGGGCGCGGGCCACCCGAACACCAACGCCGCCAAGGCCGCGATGAACATGGTGACGCGGACCAGCGGCCAGGAGATGTTCCAGACCGACCGCATCCTCATGACCTCGGTCGACACCGGCTGGATCACCGACGAGCGCCCGCACTACGACAAGCTGCGCCTCGCCGAGGAGGGCTTCCACGCGCCCCTCGACCTGGTGGACGGCGCGGCCCGGGTCTACGACCCGATCGTCCGGGGCGAGGACGGCGAGGACCTGTACGGCGTCTTCCTCAAGGACTACTCGCCCGCCAACTGGTAAACCCGGGCGGCAGTACGCACTTTGTCAAGGCCGGCGACCCGGAAGGGTGGCCGGCCTCGACGCGTTCCCGGGCCCGTCGGGCCGCCCCGACGGCCTCCCGCGCGCCGGGCGTCACCCGGACGGAGCAGGTGACGCGGCGCGCCCGTCGGGCCCGCCACCTGGACTTACGTACGCCGCGGGGCTGTTGTCCGGGGCTTTCGGCCACCCGGCCCAGTGGTGCGCGCGACACGCCGGTCGCACACACTCGGCAGCAGCGCGGGAAAGCCCGGGAGCCACGAATGTCGAGAAGTCGAGAAGTATTCGAGTTTCTCTTGAGCGGATCCCTGCTCATATGTGTAGTCTGAGGCACACGGACGGCCCCACCGGGCAAGGCTCCGTACGAGAACCACGGCGCCACCGCGACCGGATGCCCCTTACTCTCCCTGCCCGGAGTGGCGAGTCCCCCCGGGTTACGCGACACAAAGGAGTGCGCGGTGACACCAGAACTGACGAAGCGCGACCAAGGCCTGACGGAGACCACGGAGCGGCGCACCCGCTCCGACGAACTCGGCAGCCTCGAGGTGTGGGCCCGCTCCGCACCCATCCGGCTGGCCGGCTACGAGGACGACCTGGCGGAGCCGCACATCCTGCCCGGCATCGACTGACGGCCCCCGCCCGGCCCCCGGGTCCCCGGACCCGGCCCGACCGCCCCCGTGCCCACCGGCAACGGGGGCGGCGTACGCCCTGAGCGTCATCGCTGTGGGCGATCATCCCTACCGGACCGCCCGCGACCGGCGCAGGCTGGCCCGCATGAACCTACTCATGCTCGGCGGTACCGAGTTCGTCGGCCGGGCCGTCGTCGAGGACGCCCTCGCCCGCGGCTGGCAGGTCACCGTCTTCCACCGCGGCCGCCACCCCGCCCCGCCCGGAACCCGCTCCCTGCTCGGCGACCGCACCGCCCCCGACGGCCTGGCGGCCCTCGAGACCGGCGAATGGGACCTGGTCGTCGACACCTGGAGCGGCGCGCCCACCGCCGTCCGCGACAGCGCCCGGCTGCTCCGCGACCGCACCGGCCACTACACGTACGTCTCCAGCCGGTCGGTGTACGCCGACCCGCCGGCCCGCCCCGCCGCGGACCCCTCACCGCCCACCGGCTCCGACGAGGACGCCCCGGTCGTCGAGGGCTCGCCCGACGCCGGCTCCACCTCCTACGCCGAGGACAAGCGCGGCGGGGAACTCGCCGCGACCGCCGCCTACGGCGACCGCGCCCTGCTCGTCCGGGCCGGCCTGATCCTCGGCCCGTACGAGAACATCGGCCGGCTGCCCTGGTGGCTCGGCCGGATGGCCCGCGGCGGACCGGTCCTCGCCCCCGGCCCCCGCGAACTCCCCCTCCAGTACATCGACGTCCGCGACCTCGCCCGGTGGACCCTGGACGCGGCCGCCGCCGGCCGCGGCGGCCCGTACAACCTGGTCTCGCCCTCCGGGCACGCCACCATGGACAGCTTCCTGACGGCCTGCGCCGAGGTCACGGGAGGCACCGCCGAACTCCGCTGGACCGACCCGCAGCGGATCCTCGAGGCCGGCATCCAGCCCTGGACCGAACTGCCCGTCTGGCTCCCCCCGGGCGACGACCACACCTTCATGCACGGCGGCGACGTCACCCGGGCCGTCCGGGCCGGACTGACCTGCCGGCCCGTGACCGAGACCGTCGCCGACACCTGGGCCTGGCTGCGGACCACCGGCGGCACCGCCCCCCAGCGGCCCGACCGGCCGGCCCCCGGCCTCGACCCGGAACGGGAGGCCCGGCTACTCGCGTAGCAGCGGGTCCGCGAGACGGGTCGGCGGCAGGTACTCGCGCACCAGCGTGCGGTGCCACCAGGCGCCCGTCTCGCGCAACTCCCGCCACGTCGTGAACCGGTACCGGTACAGCCGGGCCCGCACGAACACCGGCGGCGCGTCCGGGAACGGGTTGTGGCGCAGCAGCCGCAACGTGTCCCGGTCGCCCGCCAGCAGCCGCTCCACGAACGGCCCGAACCAGTCCCGCGCATAGCCCGGCGAGAGCGCGGCGAACCACATCAGCCAGTCCAGCCGGAGGTGGTACGGGGCGAACTGGCGGGGCAGCCGACGCGGGTCACCCGGTTTGCCCTTGAACCCGTACTCCCGCCACTCCCCGTCCTCGCGCGGCACCGCGTCCGCGGTGCCCTCCACCACCACCTCGTCCCGGATCCGCCCCACCGTCCCGAACGCCCCGTACGTGTTGACCAGGTGCAACGAGTCGAAGGACCGGTTCATCACCTGCCGCCGCGACAGCATGTTCCGCACCGGGTGGCGGCTGAGCGCCAGCACCAGCACCGTCACCGCGCACACCAGCACCACGAACCACACCGGAGCCGCGCGGTGGGCGGCCGCCGGCGGCGCACCCGCGACGTGGGTGAAGTCCACCGCGGACAGCGCCACGGTGATCGTGATCCAGTTGAGCCACGCGAAGTTCCCGGACACCACCAGCCACAGCTGCGTGGCGACGATCGCCACGGCCGCGACCGAGGCCACCGGCTGCGGAGTGAACAGCAGGACCGGGACCACCAGTTGGGTCACGTGGTTGGCCGCGCACTCCACCCGGTGCACCGGCCCCGGCAGGTGGTGGAAGAACCAGCTCAGCGGCCCCGGCATCGGCTGGGTCTCGTGGTGGTAGTGCAGGCAGGTCAGCTTCCGCCAGCAGGCGTCCCCGCGCATCTTGATCAGGCCGGCGCCGAACTCCACCCGGAAGAGCACCCACCGCAGCAGCCACAGCACCAGCACCGGCGGGCCCACGTCGGCGTTCCCCAGGAACACCGCCAGGAACCCGACCTCCAGCAGCAGCGACTCCCACCCGAAGGAGTACCAGGTCTGCCCGACGTTCACGATCGACAGGTACAGCACCCACAGCGCCGCCCACATCGCCATCGCCGCACCCAGCGGCACCGCGTCCCCCGCCCCGGCGGCCAGCGCACCCGCCAGCACCACCCCGGACCAGGCGCAGCAGGAGAAGAGACGGTCCGAGTAGCGCCACTGGAAGAGGCTCGGCGCCCGCCGGAACGGCACCCACCGCACGTACTCCGGGACCGGCAGCATCCCCCGCGCCCCGATCAGGGCCCGGAACTGCAGCGCGGCCGTCAGGAAGGCGAAGAGGTAGACGCCGGCCAGAGCCCGCTGGAAGACCAGCCGGCCGAGCCAGTACCCGGGCGCCGTGAACCAGTCCATCCCCTCCAGTATCGCCCCGCCGCTCCGGCGACGACCGGGGTGAACGCTCCGCCCCGGCGGAGCAACGGGGCCGATCCCCGGCTTGCGACACCCCCGGGCATGCGGCACACAGGGAAGGGACATCCGGGGCGAAAGGGGATAACCGCGTGAATCGCGTGAGGCCGCAGCACGGGCATGCACGACCCACACCACCTCAGGCGCCGCGCCGTCACGCACCGGCCGCCGCCGTCCTCTTCGCGCTCCTCGGGCTGCTCGCCACGGCCTGCGGCGGCAAGGAGGAGCCCCCCGCCCGGCCCGCCGAGAGCCAGGAACTCTTCCTGCAGCCCGTCGGCGCCGCCGAACCCGACCCCTTCACCCAGTCGACCGCCACCCGGGAGTCCGCGCCACTGCAGGCACCGGTCCCCAACGCCAGCGGCCAGGGCATCCGCACCGTCAGCGGCGCCACCCCGGGCCTGTACGGGGGCACCCTCCGGCTCGGCAGCTGCGACGTCGAGCAGCAGGTCAGATCGGTCACCGACAACAAGGCCAAGGGCAAGGCCGAGGCCTTCGCCGAGGCCGCCGGCATCGCCCCCGAGGGCATCCCCGACTTCCTGCGCGCCCTCACCCCCGTGGTGCTGCGCGCCGACGCCCGGGTCACCAGCCACGGCTTCCGCGACGGCCGCCCCACCACCTTCCAGTCGGTCCTCCAGGCCGGCACCGCCGTCCTCGTCGACGACCGCGGCACGCCCCGCGTCCGCTGCGCCTGCGGCAACCCGCTCGCCCCGCCGCGCGCGGCCCGCGGCGAACCCGTGCAGCAGGGCCGGCCGTGGACCGGCTACCACCCCAACCAGGTCGTCGTCATCGAGCCCACCGCCCAGCCGGTGAGCAAGCTGATCATCGCCAACCTCGCCGACAACACCTGGATCGAACGGCCCTCCGGCGACGACGGTGCCCAGGACCGCGCCCCCGCGGTCCCGCCCGCCTACAACCCGCAGGACGGCCTGCCCGCCAACGCCGCCGCCCCCCACCCCGCCCCCGCCGACCCCTGCGCCACCCCCGGCGCGGGCCGCGCCCCCCGTACGGCGCCCCCGGCCGCCGGCGCCCCGCAGAACCCCGGCGCCCCGCAGAACCCCGGCGTCCCCGGACCCACCGCCGCACCCTGCGCCCCGGCGGCCCAGGACCCGCACCAGACCCGGCCCATCGACCCGGGGCCGACGCCGCCGCCGAACCCGCGGCCGCCGTCCCGGCCCGCCGTCCCCGACCCGCTCGCCGGTGACGGCACCCTCGTGGACCCGTACGGCTCCGACCTGCAGACCGACCCCTACGGCTCGGGGGACCAGAACCAGGAGTACCTGCCCGCCGAGCCGGACGGGGTCGACGAGGTCCCCGCCGTCCCCGACACCTCCGCGGAGCTCACCGACCCGTACGCGGTGCCGGAGGACGCCGGAACCGCCGCCGACGAGAACGTCCGGTTGGAGAGCGCCTGACCCGCCGGTGTGTCATGGTGGACCGGTGCCGACCACCGTATCCCTGCCGGACGACTGGCCCGCACACCCGGACCGCTCGCTCGCGCTGAACCGGATGGGCAGCTTCGACTGGGACCTGGTCACCGGGCTCATGCACATGGACGCGCCGGCACTCGACGTCTTCGACACGGCCCCCGAGGAATACGACGGCCGGCCCGAGTCGCTCTCGGCCCGTGTCCCGCGCGACGAGTCGCACCGCCTCGACGCCATGGTCTCCAGCGCCCTCAAGAGCGGGGCCGAGAGCTACGGCGCCTACTTCCGCATCCGCTGCCGCGACGGCCGCCTCCGCTGGACCCACACCCAGGGCCGGGTGCTGCGGGACGGCGGCGGCCGCCCGTACCGGATCATCGGCATCGTCCGGGACGCGACCGAGGAGCTCGACCACTCCGCGGAGCGGCTCGGACTGGACGAGGAGCGGCGCCGGCAGACCTCCGTGGTCGAGGCCACCACGGCCGCGCTCGCCCACGCGCGCACCGTGCAGGACGTCATCGACGCGCTCCGCGACGCCCACGGGCTGGAGCGGCTCGGCTCCATGGGCATGGTGATGGGCCTGGTCGAGGCGGGCCGGATCCACCTCGTCGCCGAAGGCCCCGAGGGGAGCTTCGTGCCCGGGACCCGGTTCACCCGGGTCGACGAGGAGTTCCCGATGAGCGAGGTGGTCCGCACCCTCCGGCCCAAGTTCATCCACAACCCCGAGGAGTTCGCCGAGGGCTACCCCTACCTGTGGTCGAAGGTCTCCCACATGGAGATCTCGGCGGCCGCCTACCTGCCGCTGATCGCCCAGGCCCGCCCGATCGGCGCGATCGGACTGCTCTACCAGGACAAGGACGGCTTCACCCAGGAGGAGCGCAACCTGCTCGTGGCCCTCGGCAGCAGCATCGCGCAGAGCCTCCAGCGCGCCATGCTCCTGGAGCAGGAGCACGACCTCGCCGAAGGGCTCCAGCAGGCCATGCTGCCCCGCCGGATACCCACCGTCCCCGGGGCGGAGGTCGCCGTCCGCTACCGCGCCGCCCGGATGGGCCGGGACATCGGCGGCGACTGGTACGACGTGATCCTCCTGCCGGGCGGCCGGGTCGGCGCGGTCATCGGCGACGTACAGGGGCACGACACCCACGCCTCCGCGGTCATGGGCCAGCTGCGCATCGTGCTGCGCGCCTACGCCTCCGAGGGCCACGCGCCGGCCACCGTCATGGCCCGGGCCTCGGCCTTCCTGCACGAGCTGGACACCGACCGCTTCGCCACCTGCACCTACGCCGAGGCCGACCTGTCCACGGGAGTGCTCCAGATCGTCCGGGCCGGGCACATCGACCCGCTGGTCAGATCCCGGGAGGGCGGCTTCCGGCGGCTGTCGGTGGACGGGGGCATGCCGCTGGGCCTGTCGGCGGAGTTCGGGCGGCTGGAGTATCCCGTCACCACGGTGGAACTGGACCAGGGGGAAACGCTTCTGCTGTGCACCGACGGACTGGTCGAGCACCCCGGCTCCGACCTGGACGACGGCATCCGGGCGCTCGGCGCGCTGATCCGAGGCGGCCCGGACGACCTCCAGCGCCTCGCCGACCGGCTCTGCGAGCTCGTGGACGTACGCGGCGGGGACGACGACGTGGCCCTGCTGCTGCTCCGCCGCGACGTCGACGAGTCCGCGCCCGGCGGCGGCCGCCTCCAGCAGCACGTCGCGCAGGGGGACCCGGAGGCGCTGGTCTCGGCCCGCCACATGATCGGCGCGGCCGTCCGCGCCTGGGGGGCGGGGGAGCGGGCCGACGAGATCGAGCTCGCCGCCGACGAGCTGATCGTCAACGCCCTCATGCACACGGACGGCCCGGCCATCGTCACCCTGCGCGTGCTGCCCGGACCCGCCCGGCGGCTCCGGGTGGAGGTCGAGGACCGCAGCAGCGCCCTGCCGCGCCGGCGCGACGCGGGGGAGGCCGGGGTGTCGGGACGCGGCCTGATGCTGGTGGACCGGCTGGCGGAGGTGTGGGGCGTGGAGTCCCGGGGCGGCGGCAAGTGCGTCTGGTGCGAGTTCGACCTGACCTGAGGGTGCTCCGGGTCGCGTCCGGCGGCGGGCCGGGGGAGGCTGGGAGCATGCCCGAGCTGCCGGAGGTGGAGGCGCTGCGGGAGTTCCTCGACGGGCGACTCGCCGGACGGACGGTCACCCGCGTGCTCCCGCTCGCCGTCAGCGTGCTCAAGACCTACGACCCGCCGCTGTCGGCGCTGGAGGGCCTGCCCGCCGCCCGCCACGGCAAGTTCCTCGACCTCCGCGTGGGCGAGCTGCACCTCGTCACCCACCTCGCCCGCGCCGGCTGGCTGCACTGGCGCGACACCCTGCCCGACCGGCCGCCCCGCCCCGGCAAGGGCCCGCTCGCGCTGCGCGCCGTACTCGACGACGGCTCCGGCTTCGACCTGACCGAGGCGGGCACCCAGAAGCGCCTCGCCGTGTACGTCGTGCACGACCCGCAGGAGGTGCCGGGCATCGCCCGGCTCGGGCCCGACCCCCTCGCCGCGGAATTCGACCGGGAGGCCTTCGCGGCGCTGCTCACGGGGGAGCGGCGGCAGATCAAGGGCCTGCTGCGCGACCAGGGGGTCATCGCCGGGATCGGCAACGCGTACAGCGACGAGATCCTGCACGCGGCCCGCATGTCCCCGTTCCTGCTGGCCTCCGCCCTGGACGAGGAGCAGGTCACGCGGCTGTACACCGCCGCCCGGGAGACCCTGCGGGACGCCGTGGAACGTTCACGGGGGCTCGCCGCGGGCCTGCTGAAGGCGGAGAAGAAGACCGGGCTGAGGGTGCACGGGCGGACCGGCGAGCCCTGTCCGGTGTGCGGGGACACGGTCCGCGAGGTGTCCTTCGCCGACTCCGCCCTCCAGTACTGCCCCACCTGCCAGACCGGCGGCAAGCCGCTGGCCGACCGGCGGCTGTCCCGGCTCCTCAAGTAGCCCGCGCGCGCATAGACTCCCTCGCCATGTCGGAGTCCGAGGATCAGCGACCCGTTCCGCGCCGGGAGGTCGTCACGGGGGTGCCGCGCGGGGCCCGGCGGCGGCCGGCGGTGCCGTCGGTGCACCCTCCGGCCCGTTCGGAGATCTGCGAGCAGACCAGCCTCGGTACCACCTACGTCCGCGCCCTGATGCGCAGCCAGCTGCGGGCCGCTCTGGGGGCGCTGGCCGCGCTGGCCCTTCTGGTCGGCACCCTGCCGCTGCTGTTCGTGCTGCCGGGGATCCGGTCGGGGCCGCTGCCGTGGGCGGCCCTCGCGGTGGGGGCGTACCCGGTGATGTGGGGGATCGCCCGCTGCTACGTGCGCCGGGCGGAGCGCAACGAGTCCGACTTCAGCGGGCTGATCGCCGATCCGAAGGACGCCTCCTGACCGGTCAGCGCGAGCCCGTCGCGTCGGCCTCGACGTTGGCCTCCATCCTGCGCAGGACCTTGAGCGCGGTCACGTACTCCTCGTCGCCGATGCCGCGGTGGACCACGACCGGCTACGCCGGAGGCGAGCTCGCGCAGCCGCGCCCTGGGGCCTCGCCGGCCTCCGTGAGTGCAGGCGCCCTTCGCCGTCGGTCCGGAGCGATTCCGGGTGAGGCAACTGGTGGCGCATGGTCTCGAGAGAAGAAACGCAGCACGGCCGCCACCGATGCCGCCACCGGGCCGAGTGCCAAGGCGTCACCGCCCGCCAGCCGGCTTAAATGCCTTCTGCTTCGCAAACCGCTACCAAATGAAAGAATCTGGATATACCGGAATAATTGAATAGCTTATCTGGCGCTCGAGAGAGTCCTTACCGTGGGGTATTGTTGCGCCGGGGGAGGGGAGGCCCTGCCTTTTCATGGGTTTTTTGGGGGTTGCTTTGAACGGCGGAACAAAAGCATTCGCCAGGGGTATAGTCATTGGCGGATTGCTCGCAGGGCAACTGGTGGCAGCCTCTGTTGCGACTGCCACTCCCGTATTGGATCCGATTCCCGGCAAGCAGATGCAGGACGCCGCAACTTCGGGTTCCGAGGCGGCTTTGCAACGCCTCCAGGGATCGGATGCGGTGGGGACGTCTATCGAAACTTCACGCGCCCACTGGAAGGGTGTCTCGGAGAGCTCTGGGTTTGCCGCCCAGTCCGTGGTGATAGCCCGAGTCGATGCCTATTACGACGGCATCGCTGCCATACCTCTGGCGAAGGCCAAGAAGGCGCCGCTGTTGCTGACCGGCACCGGGGCGTTGGATGTGCGCGTCGCCACAGAAATAAAAAGAATTCTGCCCGCCGGGAAGACGATCTACATCGTCGGCGGAACAATCGCCGTGAGCGCCGCCACCGAACAAAGTCTCAAGGGGTTGGGGTATCAGGTTGTCCGGTTCTCGGGGGCGGACGCCTCAGCGACCGCCCTGAGCATCGCAAAGAACGTGCCGTCTCCGAAGCACGTCACCATCGCCACCCACACCAGTTGGTACGACGCCGTCACTGCCTCGACGGCCGCCGCGGTCACCGGCGGAGCTTTTGTCTACAGCACCGACAAGACCATCAGCCCCGCGGTGAAGGCCTGGCTCGACGCACTTCCGGCCGGCGTGACCAAGACGACGGTCGGCGGTCCGGCACGCGAGTCATACGCGAGCACCCACGGGGCCCTGGTGGGACAGGATGCCTTCGAGACCGCCGCGCTCACTGCGGAGAAGTTCACCCCTCAGCCGGTGCGTGTGGGAGTCGCCACGTCCAAGGGGTTCTACGACGCGATGAGCGGAGGTGCCTTCGCCGCCACGGTCGGCATGCCTCTGTTGTTGAACCCGCCAGAGACCATCAACTTTGCAACCAATTGGTCAGCCGAGGACCACAGCGCCACCACCAAGTCCGTCACCATATTCGGCGGCAAGCTCGCCCTCTCGGAGAAGGTCGGCGAACAGGCGCAGGATGCTGCCACCGAGAAATTCATCTCTGGCGAGATAGTGCCCGCAGGGGAAAAGCAGACGGTAACGCACGAACAACTGGCAAAAATCGCCATCCAGCCTGACTGGGTAGAGAGCGGAGCCCCCACGTCCTTCGTTTACAATGGGCGCATGAACGATGCCGAATGGGAGTTCTGTGCCTGGCCCAGTCGGTGGAACATATGCGAGAACGCCTCTATGGCGGCTTTGAACGCGCGGGAGGTATCGGACCGAGAGAAGCAGCCGGGCGGAATATGGCCCGGTAGCAACTCCAATGGCGGAAAGGTTGACGCTTATCGCCACTGCTCTTGGAACGCCTATATGGCGTGGCAGATGGGGTCGAAGACGGCGAAGGGGTTCGCCGATCGCCATGAAATGGGCCCTAAGCCGCCGAATATGTCCGACGAACTCGCCAATCGCCACCATGCCATGGACTATCACAACAACGCTCTTGGCAGGTTCTTCGGACAGCATGCACGGGATCAAGGACTGACTGGCCCTGAGGCGACCAAGAGCTTCAACACCTGGTGCAAGATCGATCTGGTCCCCGGTGGCGCCCTTCAACACCTGTGGTACTAGAATCCCCGCAACTCGTGAAGGAGAGTTATGAGCCGATCCCGTAGGTGGCTGCTGATAACGGAGTCGGCTCTGGTCCTTCTCCAAGCGGTTCTGGTTGCCGGACTATGCTTTATTTTCGCTCCGCTGATGATCGCTGGCCTCGGTCCGCACGCCTACGAGGCGGAGGATCCCGGAACCGGCATGGGAGCCGGCTACCTGGCCGTGGCCGTGCTCGGGGGCCTTGTCTTCGTCATCGCGAGCACCGTGCATGTGATCGGCCTGATTCGCTCGATTCTCAAGAGAGTTCAGCCGGGCCGCCGGGCCCAGGCGGCGGCTGCTCTCCAGGCCCTTCTGCTCGCGGCCGCCATCATGGTGGAGTTGTGGCCGCTGACCATCATCGCCGCACCGCTGCTTCTGATCATGATTGCCGCCCGGGTGGCCGGTCGAGGCAGCAGGACAGTAGCGGCCTGACAGGTGGGTCCCGGACGTATCGTCCGGGACCCACGTGCGTGTGCGGTCCCGGCCTGGCACCGCCACACGGCCTTGGCCATGGCGGCATGTGGTTCGACCCCCTACGACACGCGGCGGAGGCCGCAGTTCGAGAAAATCGACAAGCGCGGGCACGCCGCGGGAAGGACGCAGATCCCGACTACGCACGGCGCTGAGGCCAGGCCGACCGCCTTCACGGGTGGCCGAGTCGGCCAGCTCGCCTTGGAACGCGCCGCTACCGGGCCAGTAGCCGGAAAGGTGGCCGGACGTGCAGTGAACCTCGTGCTAGAAGAGGTGCATGGCCAGGTGGCCGAGGGGGAGGCCGAGCTGCCAGGCCGGGGTCCAGACGCGGGCGTTCTCGTCCAGGGGAACCGGGGTCGTGGGGTCGGCGGGCAGGGGGTGGGCCGGGTCGAGGTCGGTGGCGAACAGCTCGGTGCGGTCCAGCCAGTTCCAGGCGGCCCGGGCGAGTTCGAGGTCGGGGTCGTCCTCCCGGCCGCGCTCGCGGAGCTCCTCGCCGAGCTGGAGGAACCGGGTGTGGACCCAGTCCCGCCAGGGGTGTCCGTAGGCGGTGAGGGAGAGCCATTCGTCCAGCTGGGAGACCACGCGGATGCCGGACAGCTCGCCCGCGGCGTCGGAGAGGTAGATGGTGAGGGCGAGGGTGTCGCGGCCCGCGCGGAACTCCAGGGTGCCGACCGGGATCAGCCGGCCGCTGCGGAGCAGTTCGTCCGCGATGTACTCCGCGTAGAGCCAGGCCATGGGCACCGCGAGCCCGCCGCCACTGGTGCCGTTAGAACCCTCGGGCCGCACCGTCCCACCTTCTCCCGTTCGAAACCGTCCGCCGTTCCCGACGAGCCTTCCGTCCGCGGCTCTCCAAACGGGGCTCGTTTACTCAACTTGAACGGTCTGGGGCCGATTTCGATGCAGTCTCGACACCTTCAGGACATTTCGAGGACGATTCGCGCCGTTCCTGCGGTCAGGCGCCGAGCCCGTACCCGTACCCGCAGAGGTCGCGCCTGAGGGCCCGCAGGGCGTAGTGGGTGCGCGACTTGACGGTCCCGGCCGGGATGCCGAGCTCGCGGGCGGCCTCGGCCACGGAACGGTCGCGGAAGTAGACCTGGACGAGCACCTCCCGGTGCTCCGGTCCGAGGCTGCCCACCGCCCGCCGCACGTCGATGGCGGTGACCGCGCAGCCGACCGGGTCGGCCGCGACGGGAGCCTGGTCCAGCTCCTCCTGGGCCACTTCCTGCGGGCGTGAGAGCCGGGCCCGGCGGGCGTCGATGGCCAGTCGGCGGCCGACGGTGAACAGCCAGGGCCGTATGGAGGCGTGGGCGCTCTCCAGGGCTTCCGGGTGCTGCCAGGCCCGCACCAGCGTCTCCTGGACGAGGTCCTCGGCCCGCTGCGCGTCGCCGTGGGTGAGGCCGAGCAGGAAACCGAACAGGGCCCGGCCGTGTTCGCGCTGGAGTTCGGCCAATGCCTCGGCGTCCGTGTGCTGGAGGGTGGGGGAGAGGGTCACCGGGATGGCTCCTTCCGGGTCCGTACGGCTCGATGAATTCACCCTGACCTGCGGGGAGACCTCCGTGAAGCACCGGGCGGCGCCATTGCGCCCAACCACCCGGGTGATCGGTTGGACGGCGCTGCTCCGCGACGAACGGTCGAACGGCGCGGCGAACGGGTGGGTGCGGGCCCCCTCGCCGTGGCGGTGCTTGACGAGGAGCGTCTCACCCAGTGAATTCAGACAATACGAAAGTCATATGAACGGGAGTCGGGCGATGAGCACACGCACGCAGCACCCGCGGCGCACCCCCCGCGGCACCGCCCGCCTCCGCACCCGTGGCGCCGGCCTGCTCTGCGCCGCCGTCCTCCTCGCGGCCGCCGCCGGTTGCTCCGCGCCCGGCACCGCCACCGGCCGCCTCGGCGAACCGGGGCCCGGCAGTGGCGACGCGCCCGCGCCCGCACCGGCCCGGGAAGCCGGCTTCACCCTGGTCGCCACCGGAGACGTGCTCCCGCACACCTCGGTCATCGACCGGGCCGCCGCCGACGCCCCCGGCGCCGGCTACGACTTCCGGCCGATGTTCGCCGGGGTCGCGCCCGTCGTCTCGGCGGCCGACCTCGCGCTGTGCCACATGGAGACCGTCTTCGGCGAGGAGGACGGCCCCTTCTCCGGCTACCCGGCCTTCGTCTCACCGCCCCAGGTCGCCGACGGGGTCAAGGACACCGGCTACGACGGCTGCTCGACCGCCTCCAACCACACCCTGGACGACGGCGCGGCCGGTCTGCGCCGCACCCTGGACCGGTTCGACGCGGTCGGCCTGGGACACGCGGGATCGGCCCGCACCGCCAAGGAGGCGGCCACGCCGGCGACCTACCGCGCCGGCACCGCGAAGGTCGCCCATCTGGCCTACACCTACGGCACCAACGGTCACCCCATGCCGGAGGGCATGCCCTGGGCGGTGAACCTGACGGAGCGGGACCGGATCGTCGCGGACGCCCGCGCGGCCCGCCGGGCCGGCGCCGACGTCGTACTGGTCAGCCTGCACTGGGGCACCGAATGGCAGACCGAGCCGGACGAAGGGCAGATCACCCTCGGACGGGCGCTGACCGCCTCGGACACCGGGGGCCGGCCGGACGTCGACCTGATCCTGGGCACCCACGCACACGTCCCGCAGGCCTCCGAGAAGGTCAACGGCACCTGGATCGTCTACGGCATGGGCGACCAGGTCGCCGGCACCATGTTCAACCACTCCGGTGCCTTCGACGCGCGCGGCAACCACAGTTCCATCGCCCGGTTCCGCTTCGAACCGCCCGGGAGCCCGGGACAGCGGTGGCGGGTCACCAGGGCCGAGTTCATCCCACAGCGCTGGGACCTCCGCGCCGGGCGGGTGGTCAACCTGCCGGCCGCGCTCGCCGCGGACCCCGGCCGGGCCGACCACGAGTCCGCCCAGGAGTCCATCACCGAGGCGGTGCTGTCCCGCGGAGCCGCCAAGGACGGCCTGACCATGGGCCGCTGACCGACCCGGACACCGTCGGCCACACCCGGGCCCGCACCCCGGGCCGGCACCCCGGCCGCGCCCCTCCGGCCCCGGACCGGCTCGACGGGCGGAGCACAGCGCCGCTCCCTACAGTGCGAGACATGAGCGCCAGCGCACCGCCCGTACCACCGCAGCAGGAGACGCACGGCACCGGGAGCCCCTTCCTGGGCCGCGTCCCCGACGGGTTCGGGGCGTTCTTCGGCGCGCTGGGCGTGCTGTGCGCGCTGCTGGCGCTCTCGCCCACCCTGCGGCGGCTGCTCCGCCCGGCCGTGCGCGTCCTCGACCTCGCCCTCGTCCCGGTCAGCGCCAACCTCGCCTACGCCGTGTTCCTCTTCCTGCTCGCCGCCGCCCTCGGCACCCGCAAGAAGATCGCCTGGTGGATCGTCGTCACCTATCTGGCCCTGCTGATCCTCGCCGACCTGCTGATCCTCCTCGACGGCGGCTATCCGCTGGTCGAGTCCGTGCCCTCCGGGCTCGTGGGCGTCGCCGCCGTCACCCTGCTCGTCCTCGCCCGCAAGGAGTTCTACGCCGCCTCCCGGCCCGGCGCCGTCTGGCGGGCGCTGCTCGTGCTCGGCCTCGGGCTGCTCGCCGCCGTCCTCGTCGGCTGGGCGCTGGTCGCGCTGTTCCCGGGCACCCTGCCGCGCGGCCAGTGGCTGGACTGGGCGGCCGCGCAGGTGTTCGGCGGACTGTTCTCGGCCCGCCAGTTCGACGGGCGGCCGCCCCGCTGGCTCTACTTCCTGCTGGGCCTGTTCGGCGCCCTGGCCCTGCTCAACGCCGCCGCCGTCCTGTTCCGCTCGCAGCGGATGACGGCCGCCCTGCACGGCGACGAGGAACCCCGCATCCGCGCCCTGCTCGGCGCGTACGGGCGCAACGACTCGCTGGGCTACTTCGCGACCCGGCGCGACAAGGCGGTGGTGTTCGCGCCGAGCGGCAAGGCCGCCGTCACCTACCGGGTCGAGACGGGCGTCTGCCTGGCCAGCGGTGACCCGGTCGGCGACCCCGGTGCCTGGACCCCCGCGATCGAGGCGTGGCTGGCCGTGGCCCGCCGGCACGGCTGGCAGCCGGCCGTCATGGGCGCGTCTGAGGACGGCGCCACCGCGTACGCACGCTCCGGGCTGAGCGCCCTGCAGCTCGGCGACGAGGCGATCCTGCACGTGGCCCGGTTCGACCTCGACGGGCGGGACATGCGGGTCACCCGGCAGGCCGTCCACCGGGTCAGGCGCACCGGCGCCACCACGCGGATCCGCCGCCACTCGGCCCTCACCGACGAGGAGATGGGGCGGATCGTCGACCGGGCGGACCGCTGGCGGGACACCGAGACCGAACGCGGCTTCTCCATGGCCCTGGACCGGCTGGGCGACCCCGCCGACGGGGACTGCCTGCTGGTCGAGGCCCTCGACGCGGAGGGCGAGCTGATCGCCCTGCTGTCCTTCGTGCCCTGGGGCCGGGACGGGATCTCCCTGGACCTGATGCGCCGCGACCGCGCGGCCCCCAACGGGGTGATGGAGTTCATGGTGGCCGAACTCTGCGCGGCCGCCCCCCGGCTCGGGGTGCGGCGCGTCTCCCTCAACTTCGCCGTGTTCCGCTCCGCGTTCGAGGAGGGCGGCCGGATCGGCGCCGGCCCGGTGCTCAAGCTGTGGCGCAGGCTGCTGCTGTTCTTCTCCCGTTGGTGGCAGCTGGAGGCCCTGTACCGGTCCAACGTCAAGTACGGGCCGGAGTGGTATCCGCGGTTCCTCTGCTACCAGGACGCGGGCTCGCTCGCCCGGGTCTCCCTGGCCTCCGGCATCGCCGAGGGCTTCGTCTCCGTCCCGAGCCTGCGCAGGCGGTGGGGCAACGGGCACGCCAAGGGGGTGACGGCCCCCGCCACCACGGCCGACCTGCCCTCCATCGACGCGCTCGGCCTGGGGGAGGAGGGCGTCGCCGGGCCTCCCGCGCAGCGGCTGCCCGAGCAGGTCCGGGTGCGGCACGCCAAGCTCGACCGCCTCGTCGCGGCCGGCACCGACCCCTACCCCGTGGTGGTCCCGCGGCGCACGCACACGGTGGCTGAGCTGCGCGCGGCGATCCCCGGGCGTCCGGGCGGCACGCGCACCGGGGAGCGGGTCACCGTGGCCGGCCGGGTGATGGTGGTGCGCGACCTGGGCGGTGTGGTGTTCGCCGTGCTGCGCGACTGGTCGGGGGACGTCCAGCTGCTGTTCGCCCGGGACGAGTCCGGGCCCGCCGCGCTGGACTCCTTCACCTCCCAGGTCGACATCGGCGACCACGTGGTGGCGACCGGGGAGATCGGGACCTCCAAGGGCGGCGAACTGTCGGTGGTGGTGTCCTCCTGGCAGCTCACCGGCAAGTGCCTGCGCCCGCTGCCGGACAAGCGCAAGGGCCTCGCCGACCCCGAGGCCAGGGTGCGCCGCCGCTACCTCGACCTGGTCTCAGGCCCGGAGGCCCGTGAGGTGGTCCGGGCCCGCTCCACGGCCGTGCAGGCGCTGCGGCAGGGGCTGCTGGACCGCGGCTACCTGGAGGTCGAGACCCCGATGCTCCAGCAGATCCACGGCGGCGCCAACGCGCGGCCCTTCCGCACCCACATCAACGCCTACCACCTGGACCTGTACCTGCGGATCGCGCCCGAGCTGTACCTGAAGCGGCTGTGCGTGGGAGGCATGGAGAAGGTCTTCGAGATGGGCCGGACCTTCCGCAACGAGGGCGTCTCCTACAAGCACAACCCCGAGTTCACGATGCTGGAGGCCTACCAGGCGTACGCCGACTACGACGTGATGCTCGACCTCACCCGAGAGCTGATCCAGGGTGCCGCCACCGCCGCGTTCGGCTCGCCGGTGGCCCGCAAGGCGGGGCCGGACGGCAGGCTGGTGGAGCACGACATCTCCGGGCCCTGGCCGGTGAAGACGCTGTACGGCGCGGTCAGCGAGGCCCTCGGCGAGGAGGTGGACGCCGACACGGACGAGCGCGTGCTGCGCCGGCTGTGCGACCGGGCCGGCGTCCCGCACACCCCGGAGGACACCCGTGGCGACGTGGTGCTGGAGATGTACGAGCGGCTGGTGGAGGAGCGGACCCAGCTGCCCACCTTCTACAAGGACTTCCCCACGGACGTCTCCCCGCTGACCCGCCAGCACCGCCGGGACCCCAGGCTCGCCGAGCGCTGGGACCTGGTCGCGTTCGGCACCGAACTGGGCACGGCGTACTCGGAGCTGACCGACCCCGTCGAGCAGCGCCGCCGGCTGACCGCCCAGTCCCTGCTCGCGGCGGGCGGCGACCCGGAGGCCATGGAGCTCGACGAGGACTTCCTGGACGCCCTGGAGTACGCCATGCCGCCCACCGGCGGGCTCGGCATCGGCGTGGACCGCCTGGTCATGTTCCTGACCGGGCTCACGATCCGCGAGACGCTGCCGTTCCCGCTGGTGCGCCGGGGCTGAGGGCCGCCCGGCGAGCCGGCGACCGCTTTCCGGCCGGCGGCCTCAGCCCAGGAAGGACAGGCGCACCTGGCGCCGCGGGTTGTCCTTGTTGGTGTCCACCAGGCACACCGACTGCCAGGTCCCGAGGGCCAGTTCACCGCCGATCACCGGCAGCGTGGCGTGCGGGGCGACCAGCGCGGGCAGGACGTGGTCCCGGCCGTGGCCGGGGCTGCCGTGCCGGTGCCGCCAGCGGTCGTCGGCGGGCAGCAGCTCCGTCAGGGCGGCCAGCAGGTCGTCGTCGCTGCCGGAACCCGTCTCGATCACCGCCACGCCAGCGGTGGCGTGCGGGACGAACACGTTCAGCAGGCCGTCGCCGCCTGCGGCGGCCGTGTCGAGGAAGGCCGCGCAGGCGGCGGTCAGGTCGTGCACGCGCTCGCCGGTGCCGGTGGTGATGTCGAGGACCTGGGTGCGGAAGTTCCCGTTCATGTCCCCATGGTGCCGTCCGCCGCGGTCGCGGTGCCGGGGGCCCGCCCCCGGCGGGCGGGTCTGGGCCGATCGGATGAGGAGGTGGTGGGCACGTCCGCGCCTCTCGACATCCGCGGCGATCTCGTTGATACGTAGTACTAATGAAAAATGATGAGCTGTCTGCGGGGAGGCGGTTCGTACTGCGGACCGCCGTGTTCCTGGGGGTCGCGACCGCCGCCGGACTGATCGGCGGGGAACGGGCGGGCACCCCGGGCGGCACCACCGCCGGGGGGACGGCCGCGGCCGGCCCCGCGCCCGGCCCGGGAGGGGCGGCGGGCCCCGGATACGGGCCCGGAGCGGGCCCCGGGGCCGGGGCCGGCGGAGCCCCCGGCGTACGGGCCCTGGGGCCGCCCGCCCGCTCGTACCGGCTCGACCCCAGCCTCGGCGGGGCCCCGCCGCGCTACCGGCCCTCCCGGCCCCCCGTACGCACCCGGCCCATCCTGGAGATGCCCCCCGGCCCCACCGCCACCGGCCGCAGCATGGTGCTCACCTTCGACGACGGGCCGGACCCCCGCTACACCCCCGGCATCCTGGACACCCTCGCCCAGTACCGCACCCGGGCCATGTTCTTCGTCTGCGGGGAGATGGTCACCGAACACCGCGACCTGGTGCGCCGGATGGCCGCCGAAGGCCACGTCATCGGCAACCACACCTGGACCCACCCGCTGATCCCCCGGCTCTCCAGGCCCGCCCTCGCCGCCGAGATCAGCCGCACCAGCGACATCGTCCACACGATCACCGGAGAACCACCGCTGTGGTTCCGCGCCCCGTTCGGGGCCTGGAACCGGGCCGCGTTCGAGATCGGCGCCGAGCTCGGCATGGAGCCGCTCGCCTGGACCGTGGACACCCTGGACTGGAAGGAGCCGGGCACCGCCACCATCGTCTCCCGGGTGCTCGGCGGGGCCGGACCCGGAGTGATCGTGCTCTCCCACGACGCGGGCGGCAACCGCTCGCAGAGCGTCACCGCCCTGCGCACCTACCTCCCGCAACTCCTCGCCCAGGGGTACGAGATGGCGCTGCCTTCGTTCCCGCCGCGCTGACGGGCGGCCGCGGGCCCGTGCCGCGCGCGGCCGCCCCGCACGCACGACCGCCCCGCACGCACGACCGCCCCGGGCGCCGGACCGTGGAGTCCGGTTCCCGGGGCGGCGTGCGCGCGGAGCCCGGCGCGGCCGGCGGCCCGGCGGGCGCTCAGCGCGTGGCGATCATGCGCGCGAAGACCACCACGTTGCCGTCGTAGCCGCGCGCCTTGGAGTACGCCCCGCCGCAGGTGATCACCCGCAGCTCGGCGTGACCGGTGTCGCCGTACACCCGGGCGCCGGGGAAGGCGTCCTTGGCGAACACCTCCACGCCGTACACCTCGAACACCGCGGTGCGCCCGTCGTACCGCTCCACCTCGACGCGGCTGCCCTTGCGGACCGACCCCAGGCCGTAGAAGACCGCCGGGCCCTGCGCGTTGTCGACGTGACCGACGATGACCGAAGAGCCCTGCTGGCCGGGCGAGATGCCGTTGACGTACCAGCCGGCCAGGTTCGGGTCCTGCGCCGGAGGGGCGTCGATCCAGCCCTCGTTGTCCAGCCCGACCGTCATCACCGGCGCGTCCACGCCGATCGACGGGATCCGGATGCGCTGGACCGACGAGTGGCCCAGCACCTCCATGTCCGGCTGCGCCTGCGGGGGGTCGGCGGGCATCTGGTCCGGGCGCACGGACACCGCCGCGGCGGCGGCGGGCTGCGGCGGCCCGCCCTCGACGTCCGATCCGTTGCGCATCATGGCGAGGCCGCTGAGCAAGACCAGGGCGATCACGCCCCAGGGAGAGCGCCTGCGAGGTGGCGGCTCGTCCTCGATGATCATTGTTCCCTTCCCGACGCGGGGGTCCCGGCCCGCGTCCGACCTTCACCACGCACGCTAGGGCCGTCCGCGCGGGACGGCGATCGCTGGAGGGCGAACGGGTGGCACCCCGGGGCGGCGACCGGAAGGGGTGCGCCCATCCAGGTATTCGTCATACAAGAAGCTGACTGGCTGTGACCTGCGGCTCCGTCAGATCGGCGGGCCGTCACACGGCGTGTCGCTCAACCGGGCGGCCCAAAGGCGGACATGCGCCGGTTGCGGCCCGACCCGAGTGTTCTTGCTGGGAGGCGTTCTCGTCGATCATCCCGGGCGACCGCTCCGGGGCGCTTCCCGCTGGAGGTTCCACCATGCGTGCCTTTCGCGCTCTCACCATGACGGCGGCGGCCTTCGCGGCCATCGCGCTCAGCGCCCCATTCGCACACGCGGACCCGCCGGGGACGGGCATCGGGGGCAACGGGCCGGGCAACGTCTCGGTCAACCCGTTCTCCGTGCACCAGGGCTCCACGATGCAGGTGAGCGCGACCGGCTGCGGCCACGGCGGGACGGTCTCCTCGCCGGGGAACTTCTCCCCGTCCAACCTCTCGGCCGGCACGGTCGGCTTCGCCACCGTCCGCATCTTCAACCACGCCTCGCCCGGCACCCACACGCTCCAGGTCCGGTGCAACGACAGCAACCTGGTGGCCACCCACCGTTTCCAGGTGCTCCTCGGCCGGGGCGCCCAGGGCGGTATCGGCGGCTCCTTCGGCCCGTCGGCCACCGAGACCGTCATCGGGGCGGGCCTCGTCGGCACCGCCGCCCTCGGCGCGGGCATCCACCTGATGCGCCGTCGCCGCCCGGCCCGCGGCCGGGCCTGACCGGACGGACCTCCCCGGTCACGGCTCGCGGCCCGTGGAAACCCGTCGCCCCCTGTCCCGGCCACGACAGGGGGCGACGGGCGGTCACGGCGGGCACGGTCCGGCCGGGTCCACGGTCCGGCCGGGTCAGGGCCCGTCCCCCCGGCCGGCCGCGGAGCGGCGGCGGGCGGCGTACACCGTGCCGGCCATGGCGGCCAGTACGAGGGCGGCACCGGCTGCGACCTCGGCCGCGTCCAGCCCGGCGACACTGCCGCCGAGCCCGCCGCGCACCCCGAGACTGGCCGAGGGAGTGGCACGGGGCACGGCCGCGGTGGCGGTGGTCCGGGGCACGGCCGCGGTGGCGGTCGTGGCGGGCGCCTCGGGGCGGGCGCGGGGCGGCAGCGTGGTCTGGGGGAGCGGCAGCAGGCTGGGGGTGGGAGTGGGCCGCGCCACGGCGGTGGACCGGGCGGTGGGCGTTCTCGTACCGCCGGCGATGGTCAGGTCCGCCGAGCCGTTCTCGCCGGCGCAGGTGAAGGTGACGGAGTACTGCGCTCCGCGGCGCGCGTCCCGGTCGACGCTCACCCGGGCGGTCTGGCCGCGCGGAATGCTCACGGAGTCGAAGACCCCGGAGGAGGCGGTGGCGAAGGCGGCGTCGCAGCCGGTGACGGAGAGGACGACGCTGCCGCCGGGTTCCACCGTCGAGGGGGTGAGGGAGAAGCCGAACGAGGTGACGCGGGCGACGGCCGGTCCCTCCGTGGCGGTCGCGGCCGGGCCGCCGAGGGCGAACGTGCCGGCCAGCAGGGCGGCGGCAGCGGCCGCGCGGGCCGCGGTGGCGCGGGGGGCCCTGGTGGGGGAAGGGGCCGCGGTGGGGCGGGCGGCCGCGGATCCGGCCGCCGAGGTGCGTATCTCACCCATGGTTGAACCTCCGGATCTCCGAGGGGCAACAGCGGAACCGTTTCCGCCCGTGGAGGGGCGTGCACCTCGATGTCCGCCACGCTAGGCGCGGGGGCCCGGAGCCGCGATCAGGATCGGGCGAATGGGGCATCGGCGTCCGCCGAACCGGGGACGGGTGGGCCGTCCCCGGTTTGGGCGCCGGTCAGCCGTCCAGCGAGAGGTGCGGGAACTGCTGGAAGAACGGTTCGGCGGTCGCGGCGATCCCCCGGCTGAACGGGGCGTCGAAGTCCCAGATCAGGAAGAGCAGGAAGGCGATCAGCGCGCTGAACAGTCCGGCCAGCAGCAACTCCCGGAACGAGCGCCGGATCTGGAGGGCGAAGACCATCCCCACGGTGACCAGGGCGCCGGCGATCAGCCCGAACCACACCACCCCCGGCATGGTGGCGCCCGCGCTCAGCGCCCGGGCGCCGCGGGCGTCGTCCGCGATGGCGACCTGGTCGACCAGCGGCTGGTAGGCCTGCCCCTCGTGGTCGGTCTGCGGCTGGTAGTCGGTGACGTCGCGGCGGACGCGTTCCAGCAGCTCGCCGCCCTTGTCGGTGACCTCGCCGCGGTCGGCCATCACCGGCCACTCCTCGTTCACCACGTACGTCACGTACGCGTCGACGTCCGCGCGGATCCGGGCCCGTACCTGGGCCGGGTAGACCTCCGAGCGGACCCGCACCTCGTGCATGGCCTGGGCTTCCTGGCGGACCGTCTCCTGGGCGGACCCGCGGGCCTCCCAGACCCCCGCGATGGCCAGGCCCAGCACGATCGCGTAGATCACGCCGATCATCATCGTCATGTACTCGATGACGTCGGGGGTCTCGTTGGGGTCGTCGTCCTCGCCGATCCGGCGGTGGTGGAGGAAGGCGATGGAGAGCACCACGGCGCAGGCCGCGGCCATCGCGAGGGTCAGGACGAGCCATTCCGACAACTGGACTCCAAGGGGTTCGGGCTCGGGCCCCGCGCGGCTAGCGCGGGCGCAGCGCGGCGAGCGCGAGCACCGCGGGCGCGGTGGCCAGCAGGGTGAAGGTGACCGGGGAGATCTGGTGCCGGGCCGGTTTGCGGGTCTGCGCGCGGTACGCCGGCCTGGCCACCGCGACCGGCGCGGGCGGCGGGGAGGCCACCGGCGGCGGGGGCGGAGTCGCCTTCGGGCGCGGCGGCGCCGGACGGGGCGGGGGCAAAGGAGGCGCGGGCGCCCGGGGGACCGGGGCCGCCGCGGGCGGCGCGGGCGCGGGCGGCGCCGGCTTGGGCGGCGGGGGCTTCGGCACGGGCTTCGGCGGCGGAGGCGGCGTGGGCTTCGGCGTCGGCTTCGGCGTCGGCGCCGGAGTGGGCGGGGGTGTGGGTTTCGGCGGGGGCGTCGGCTTCGGCGGGGGCGTCGGCTTCGGCGGAGGCGTCGGCTTCGGCGGGGGACAGGGCGGTGGCGGCGGCGGGCAGTGGTGGCCGCCGTGGCCCCGGTGGTGGCCGGGCCCGCACTTGTGCCCACCGTGATGTCCGCCACCATGGCCGCGGCCGGGGCCACCGCCGCGCCCCCCGTTTCCGGCGGTCGCGACCAGCACGCCGGCCGTCGTGCCGCCCCGGGCGTCGATCGTCGCGTAGGCGCAGCTATCGGCCACGGCGGGTGCGGTGGACAGGGCCGCCCACAACAGGACCGGGACCGCCAGCAGGTGCCTGGCAGAGGCTCTCTTCACCCGGGGAGCATGGGCGCGCGGGCCGCGGCACACGCTCCCGTCCGTTCCGGTTCGCCTGAACGGGCGATCTGGAGACCGTAGAGGTTTGAGCCAGCGTTTGAAACTGATCCGATCACATGATGTGCATTCCCAAAAGGTATTTGTCGGTTTCGGTCATACAGGTGGGCGGGGCGATCCGGCTCACCCGGCCGGGCTTCACCGTGTGAGGAAGAACGGACCGCCAATTTCCGCTTTTGCTCGCCCTGTTGGGCAATGATCAGTACATTCGGCTCGGACAACCGTCTGATACCCCACCCGGACCAGCTTGGAGACCCGATGGAGCGCCCCGCCTGGGCCCCGCCAGGCATCGACATATCGGTGCCGAGCGTGTCGCGCATCTACGACTACTACCTCGGCGGCTCGCACAATTTCGAGGTCGACAGGCAGGCCGCCCGCCGGGCCATGGAATTCATCCCGGGCCTCCCGAAGATCATGCAGGCCAACCGGGCGTTCATGCGCCGCGCCGTCCGGCACGCCGTGGCCGAGGGGATCACCCAGTTCCTGGACATCGGCTCCGGGATCCCGACCTTCGGCAACGTCCACGAGATCGCCCAGGCCGCCACCCCCGAGGCCCGCGTGGTCTACGTCGACCACGACCCGGTGGCCGTCGCGCACAGCCGGGCCGTCCTGGAGGGCGACCCGCGCACCGCGATCACCGCCGCCGACCTCCGCAAGCCCGCGGACATCCTGGGCGGGCCCGAGGTCGCCGGCCTCCTCGACCTGGACCGGCCGGTGGCCCTGCTGCTGGTCGCGGTCCTGCACTTCCTGGAGGACCAGGACGACCCGTACAGCGCGGTCGCCGAGCTCCGCGACGCACTCGCGCCGGGCAGCCTGCTGGTGCTCACCCACGCCTCCTACGAGGGCATCCCGGTCTCCGAGGAGGTCGCCGGCGGGGCCGTCGGCGTCTACCGGGACATCCGCAACCCCCTCGTCATGCGCGGCGCCGAGCAGATCCGCAGGTTCTTCGACGGCTTCGAACTCGTCGAGCCCGGGCTCGTGCCGATGCCCGACTGGCGGCCGGACGGCCCCGTCGAGGGCGACCCGGAGGAGGACCCGTACGCGTTCTCCGGCTACGGCGGCGTGGGGCGCAAGGCGTGAGACTTCCGGCGCAGGCCGCGGACCGGCCCACCGGCCCCCGCCCGGACCGCCGGGCGGGGGCCCGGCGCGAACCGGTGGACCACACGGGCTCCGAGCAGCCGGAGGCCCCCGAAGCCCCGGAGGCTCCGGCCGGCCGGCAGCGGGAGGGGGACCCCGACCGCCTGCCGTCCGGGGTCAGCGAGGACCGGGTGGGGCGCTTCGCCACCATCTGGAGCCGGGCCATCTTCCCGGTCACGGCCACCTCCCTGACCCGGCCGGAGTTCGAGCAGCACCTGCTGCCGCTCGCCCGTACCCTGGCCCGCGCCCTGTACGCCCGCCCCTTCGACCCGGCCGTCGGCCAGCGGATCGGCTCCGAACTCGTCGCCGTCCACTGCACCGACCCCGAGGCGCTCGCCGGCACCCTCGGCGTCGTCGAGTCCTACCTGCTCCTGTACTGCGGCCCGCAGGGCCCGAACGCGGAGGAGGCCGAGGAGTTCCGCGCCCGCTGCGCCCGGCTCCAGCACGGCATCGCGGCCGGGTTCGCCCGGGCCCTGCGCGAGCGCACCCTGTGCGAGCAGGAGGCCATCGCCCGGTCCGCGCTGACCGCCCGTACGGACGCCCAGCAGGCCCTGCACGCCAGCGAGGCACGCTTCCGGGCGGTCTTCGAGGGGGCCGCCATCGGCATCGGCATCGCCGACCTGGACGGCAACGTGCTGGAGGTCAACGACACCCTGCTGCGGATGTTCGGCGGCCTGGAGGGCCACGTCCGCAGCCGCAACGTCAGTGAGTGGGGCCACCCCGACGACGCCCCCAGCGTCTGGAAGATGTACGGCGAGCTGGTCCGGGGAGAGCGCGACCACTACCGCATAGAGAAGCCCTACTACCGGCACGACGGCACAGTGCTGTGGACCAACCTGACGGTCTCGCTGCTGCGCGACGCCGAGGGCCGCCCGCAGTACCAGCTCGCGCTGATGGAGGACACCACCGAGCGGCGGCTGCTCAACCTGCGGCTCCGCTACGAGGCCACCCACGACGCCCTCACCGGCCTGCCCAACCGGACCCTGTTCTTCGAACGGCTGGAGAAGGCCCTGAGCGCGGGCTCCGGCAACCGTTTCGGTCTGTGCTACTTGGACCTCGACGGGTTCAAGGCGGTCAACGACAGCCTCGGGCACTCGGCCGGCGACCGGCTGCTGGTGGAGGTCGCCGACCGGCTGCAGAGCTGCGCCACCGGGGCCGGCGAGGTGGTCGCCCGGCTCGGCGGGGACGAGTTCGTCGCCCTGACCACCGGCCCGGACACCGAGCGCAAGGCCTCGGAGCTGGCCGTGCGGATCCTGTCCGCGCTGTCCGTGCCGATCCGGCTGGAGGGCCGGGAGCTGTCCGTCCGCGGCAGCATCGGCATCGTGGAGGGCGCGGCGGGGGAGCGCACCCCCGCGGAGGTGCTGCGCAGCGCCG
This sequence comes from Streptomyces sp. NPDC012888, assembly GCF_042900645.1. Taxonomy (NCBI): domain Bacteria; kingdom Bacillati; phylum Actinomycetota; class Actinomycetes; order Kitasatosporales; family Streptomycetaceae; genus Streptomyces; species Streptomyces sp. NPDC012888. Next base: position 207,762 of record NZ_JBIBBM010000013.1, read on the forward strand.
ACATCACCATGTACCGGGCCAAGGCGGCCGGCGGCAACCGCTTCGAGTTCGCCGACGCCGAGGCCGACGCCCGCGCCATCACCCGGCACGGCCTGACCACCGCCCTGCCCGCCGCCCTCGAACGCGGCGAGTTCTTCATCGAGTACCAGCCGCTGGTGCACCTCCACGACGGCAGCGTGCACGGTGCGGAGGCCCTGGTCCGCTGGTCCCACCCGCAGTACGGGGTGCTGGGCCCCGACCGGTTCATCCCGCTCGCCGAACGCACCGGGCTGATCGTGCCGCTGGGCCGCTGGGTGCTCGAGGAGGCCGTGCGCCAGGCCCGCACCTGGCAGCGCGAGCACGGCGGTCCGCTGCGGATCAACGTCAACCTCTCGCCGACCCAGCTCCACCACCCCGGCCTGGTCGCCGACACGGTGGCGGTCCTGGAGAAGTCGGGCCTGGAGCCCGGAGCCCTCTGCCTGGAGGTCACCGAATCGGCCCTGATCGGCGCCGACGACGAACTCCTCGAACCGCTGCGCCGGCTGGCCGCCCTGGGCGTGGACATCGCACTCGACGACTTCGGCACCGGCTACTCGAACCTGGCGAACCTGCGCCGCCTCCCGGTGAGCGTCCTGAAGCTGGACCGCTCCTTCACCCAGGGCATGCAGCAGCAGCCGGCCGACCCGGTGGACGTGAAGATCGTCGAGGGGATCGTCGCCCTCGCCCACAGCCTGGAACTGGCCGTGACCGTGGAGGGGGTGGAGACCAGGGCGCAGGCCACCCAGCTCCGCGACCTCGGCTGCGACACGGCCCAGGGCTGGTACTACGCCCGCCCGGGCTCCCCGGACCGCATCCACGCCCTGTCCCTCTCCGACGCGGCGCCCTGAGGCGGCCGGGCCGTTCACTCGGCCGCGAAGGCGACCTCCAGGGTGGTCGGCGTGGTCGTGACGACCACCTGGAGGGCGTCCTTGCTGGCCACCACGCCTCCTTCGTGCGGGTCCACGGTGTACCCGCCCGCCTCCAGGGCCGCGCCGTACGCCGCGACCGCGGCCGCCGGGTCGGCAACGGTGTAGACCAGCCGGTACGCGCCGGCGGTCCCGTCGACCGAGGCCAGCGTGCCCTGGGGCAGCGGCATCCCCTCGGGCAGGTCGTCCGGCTGGGGCGCGGCACTGGGGGCGGCGGGGGGCTCCGGTGACGCGGCGGAGGCCGGTGCCGTGCTCTGCCCGCCGGACCGCAGCCCGCCCGGGCCGCGGGAGGCGTCGGAGCCGGAGTCCTGGCATCCGGTGAGTCCGGCACCGGCGAGGACGACGGCGGCGGTCAGGACCGAAGCGCGCTGCGCGACCGTGAGCATGGTGGCGACCAATCTCGTGGGGGGGACGGGGACGAGACCGCCCCATCCAATCCCACCGCACGCGTGTACGGAACCCGCTGCGGACCGTCCGCTTCCGCCCCAGCGCCGGCCGCGCCCGGCCCAGGCCCACCTCCGTGCCCGTCCCGCTGGTCCGCCGTGCGGGGGTGCACGGCCGCGCCTAGCCTGATACGAGGGCTTTCGTCCCCTTATGGCGGGAGGCTGCCGTGAGCTGTTCGCGAAAGAGCCGACGCAGGGCAGGGCGCAGGGCGTGCGTGACCGTGGTCGCCGCCGGACTGCTGGCCGTTCCACTGGGCGGCGGCGTCGGGTACGCGCAGCCGCACCTGACCGCGGCCGTGGTCGCCGCACCCACCCCCACCCCCTCCGGGGACTTCCCCGTGCTCGACCAGGAGGTGGCCCGCCGACTGGACGCCGCCGTGCGGGAGGTGCTGCGCAAGACCGGGGTCCCGGGCGTGGTCGTGGGACTCTCGGCCCCCGGCAAGGGCGAATACACCAGGGCCTTCGGCGTGGCCGACAAGGCCACGGGCGCGCCGATGCGCACCGACTTCTACTCGCGGATCGGCAGCGAGACCAAGACCTTCACGGTGTCCGCCCTGCTCCAGCTCGCCGGCCAGGGCAAGGTCGGTCTGGACGACCCGATCGGCAAGTACGTCGACGGCGTCCCCAACGGTGACCGGGTCACCCTGCGGCAGCTCGCCGGCATGCGGAGCGGTCTGCTCAGCTACACCGTGACCCCCGCCTTCTACAAGGCGCTCACCGAGGACCCCGACCGCCCGTTCACGCCGCGGGAGTTGCTGGACTACGCCTTCAAGGCGCCGAAGCCCGTCATCTTCGAGCCGGGTGCCGAGTTCAACTACTCCAACACCAACCTGATCCTGCTCGGGCTGGTGGTCGAGCAGGTCTCGGGGCAGCCGCTCGGCGACTACTTCCGCGAACACGTCCTCGGGCCCGCCGGGATGGACCGTACGGACTTCCCCTCGAACGCCGACTTCCCCACCCCGCACGCCCAGGGCTACACCCAGCAGACCGCCTCCGGGAAGACCGAGATCTCCACCGACTGGAACCCCTCCTGGGGCTGGGCCGCCGGTGCGATGATCTCCGACCTGCGGGACCTGCGGACCTGGGCGAAGACCGTGGCCACCGGCGTCTTCCCCAGCGGCGAGCGCATGATCACCCCCGAGATGCAGCGGCAGCGGCTCATCACCCCGCCCACCGCCATCCCCGGCGCGGGCTACGGCCTCGGCATCTTCGACGTCCAGGGCTGGATCGGCCACAACGGCTCGCTGCCGGGCTACCAGTCCCTCACCATGTACCTGCCCGAGGAACAGGCCACCCTCGTGGTGCTGCTCAACACCGACATCCCGTACGGCCCCGACCAGGAGGAGCCCAGCACCGTCTTCGGGCAGGCCATCACCGAGGTCGTCACCCCGGACCACGTCTACGACCTGCCGCCGGTGACGGCGAAGAGCCCCGCGCCGTCGACGCCCGCCCCCTCACCCGCTTCCTGAGCCGGCCAGCAGCATCCGCCTCAGCTCGCGCGCCGCGCGTGGCGGCGCGACGTCCGTACGGTGCGCGAGCGCGATGGTGCGCCGCAGCGGTGACCCGGCCAGCCGGGTCACCCGTACGCCGGGCCCGGCGTGCTCGGCGACCATCGCCGGGACCACCGCCAGTCCCAGGCCCGCCCGGACGAAGCCCAGCACCGCGTCCATCTCCCCGCCCTCCACCGTGAACACCGGCTCGAAGCCCTCGGCCCGGCAGGCGGCCACCGTCAGCTCGCGCAGGTCGTAGCCGTGCCGGAACATCACCATCGGCTCCTCCCGGAGCGCGGCGATGTCGAGCGGCCCCCCGCCCCCCGGCGCCGGCACGTCCCGCGACGACACCACCACCAGGTCCTCCGTCAGCAGCTCGACCGTGGTGAGGGCCGGCGCGGCCGGCGGCAGCGGCAGGGCGATCAGCGCCAGGTCCAGCGCACCCCGGGCCAGCTCGCGCACCAGGTCGTGCGAACCGCTCTCCTCGATCAGCAGCTGGATCCCCGGATGCGCGGTGTGGAACGCGCGCAGCACCTCGGGCAGCAGGCCCGTGCACAGGCTCGGCGTGGCCCCCAGCCGCACCCGGCCCCGCTGGAGCTGCGCCAGCTCCTGCACCTCCAGCCGCGCCGTCTCGGCGTCCGCGAGGATCCGCCGGGCCAGCGGAAGCAGCGCCTCACCCGCGTCGGTGAGCGCGATGTTCCCCCGGGCACGGCTGAACAGCTCCGCGCCCAGCTCCCGCTCCAGTGCCTTGATCTGCTGGGACAGGGAAGGCTGTGCCACGTGGACCCGCTCGGCGGCCCGGGTGAAGTGCCGGGTCTCGGCGACGGCCACGAAGTAGACGAGCTGCTGGAATTGCATAGATCCTTCCTATCAAGATGACCGGCATCATGTCTTGGACCTTTCAGGGCCCAGGTCCCTACCGTCGACGTCATGGCTCTGGCAACGCGAACGCCGCCCTCACTCTGGAACTCCACCCTCGGCAAGAAGGCCGTGATGGCGGTCTCCGGGCTCATCATGCTCGGCTACCTGGTCGTGCACATGCTCGGCAACCTCAAGATCTTCTTCGGGGCGGAGGAGTTCAACGGCTACGCGCACTGGCTGCGCACCCTCGGCTCGCCCTTCCTGCACCACGAGTGGGCCCTGTGGATCGTCCGGGTGGTCCTGCTCGCCGCCGTCGTCGCGCACGCCGTGTCCGCGTACCAGCTCAGCCGCCGCGACATCAAGGCCCGCCCGGTGAAGTACGCCCACAAGCGGCGCCGCGCGAGCTACGCGACCCGCACCATGCGCTGGGGTGGCGTGATCGTCGGCCTCTTCGTCGTCTGGCACGTCCTCGACCTCACCACCCTCACCGTGAACGAGCGCGCCTGGGCCGGCCACCCCTACGAGAACGTCCTCTCCACGTTCTCCACCTGGTACGGCAACACCATCTACATCGTCGCCATGGCCGCCATCGGCCTGCACGTCCGGCACGGCTTCTGGAGCGCCGCCCAGACCCTCGGAGCCGGCAACGCCCGCCGCGACAAGGCCCTCAAGGCCATCGCCAACGCCCTCGCGCTGGTCCTGTTCGCGGGCTTCGTCTCCGTCCCCGTCGCCGTCATGACCGGAGTGGTGAGCTGACCATGACCAGCACCTACGTGAACTACACCACCGGCGAGCCCATCGCCGACAGCAAGGCCCCCCAGGGCCCCATCGCCGACCGCTGGGACCGCCGCCGCTTCGAGGCGAAGCTGGTCAACCCGGCCAACCGGCGCAAGCACACCGTGATCGTCGTCGGCACCGGCCTGGCGGGCGGTGCCGCCGGCGCGACCCTCGCCGAGCAGGGCTACCACGTGGTCCAGTTCTGCTACAGCGACTCCCCGCGCCGCGCCCACTCCATCGCCGCCCAGGGCGGCATCAACGCCGCGAAGAACTACCGCAACGACGGTGACTCCGTCCACCGCCTCTTCTACGACACCGTCAAGGGCGGCGACTTCCGCGCCCGCGAGTCCAACGTCCACCGCCTCGCCCAGATATCCGTCGAGATCATCGACCAGTGCGTGGCCCAGGGCGTCCCCTTCGCCCGCGAGTACGGCGGCCTCCTCGACACCCGCTCCTTCGGCGGCGTCCAGGTCTCCCGCACCTTCTACGCCCGCGGCCAGACGGGCCAGCAGCTCCTCCTCGGCGCCTACCAGGCGCTGTCGCGGCAGATCGCCGCCGGCAACGTCGAGATGCACGCCCGCACCGAGATGCTCGACCTGATCACCGTCGACGGCCGCGCCCGCGGCATCGTCGCCCGCGACCTGATCACCGGTGAGATCAGCACCCACTTCGCGGACGCCGTCGTCCTCGCCTCCGGCGGCTACGGCAACGTCTTCTACCTGTCCACCAACGCCATGAACTCCAACGCGACCGCCGTCTGGCGGGCACACCGGCGCGGCGCGTACTTCGGCAACCCCTGCTTCACCCAGATCCACCCCACCTGCATCCCTCGCACCGGCGACCACCAGTCCAAGCTGACCCTGATGAGCGAGTCGCTCCGCAACGACGGCCGGATCTGGGTCCCCAAGGCCAAGGGCGACACCCGCCCCGCCGCCGAGATCCCCGAGGACGAGCGCGACTACTACCTGGAGCGCATCTACCCCTCCTTCGGCAACCTCGTGCCCCGCGACATCGCCTCCCGCGCCGCCAAGAACGTCTGCGACGAGGGCCGTGGCGTCGGCCCCGGCGGACAGGGCGTCTACCTCGACTTCGCCGACGCCATCCGCCGCATGGGCCGGGACGAGGTCGCCGAGAAGTACGGCAACCTCTTCGACATGTACGAGCGGATCACCGCGGAGAACCCCTACGAGGTCCCGATGCGGATCTACCCCGCCGTGCACTACACGATGGGCGGACTGTGGGTCGACTACGACCTCCAGACCACCGTCCCCGGCCTGTTCGCCATCGGCGAGGCCAACTTCTCCGACCACGGCGCCAACCGCCTCGGCGCCTCCGCCCTCATGCAGGGCCTCGCCGACGGCTACTTCGTCCTGCCCTCCACCATCAACGACTTCCTCGCCCGCAACCCCCGCCACGACACCGTCGACGCCACCCACCCCGAGGCCGTCGCCGCCGTACGCGAGACCCGCGACCGCATCGAACGGCTCCTCGCCGTCGACGGCGACCGCACCCCGGACTCCTTCCACCGCGAGATCGGCGAACTCATGTGGGAGTACTGCGGCATGGCCCGCACCGACGCCGGCCTTCGCAAGGCCCTCGCCCGCATCCCCGAGATCCGCGAGGAGTTCTGGAAGCGGATCAAGGTCCCCGGCAGCGGCGAGGAGTTCAACCAGTCGCTGGAGAAGGCCAACCGCGTCGTCGACTACCTGGAACTCGCCGAGCTGATGTGCCTCGACGCACTGCACCGCGAGGAGTCCTGCGGCGGCCACTTCCGCGAGGAGTCCCAGACCCCCGACGGCGAGGCCGCCCGCCGGGACGACTCCTTCGCCTACGCCGCCGCCTGGCAGTTCACCGGCACCGGCAGCGCCCCCGTGCTGCACAAGGAAGACCTCGTCTTCGAGTACGTCCACCCCACCCAGCGGAGCTACGCATGAGGCTCAACCTGCGCGTCTGGCGCCAGAAGAACGGCGACGCCCCCGGTGCCATGGTCACCTACCAGGTCGACGGGATCTCGCCCGACATGTCCTTCCTGGAGATGCTCGACACCCTCAACGAGGACCTCATCCTGCGCGGCGAGGAGCCCGTCGCCTTCGACCACGACTGCCGCGAGGGCATCTGCGGCGCGTGCAGCCTCGTCATCAACGGCGACGCGCACGGCCCCGAACGCACCACCACCTGCCAGCTCCACATGCGGTCCTTCGCCGACGGCGACACCATCGACGTCGAACCCTGGCGGGCCGCCGCCTTCCCCGTGGTCAAGGACCTCGTCGTGGACCGCGGCTCCTTCGACCGGATCATCCAGGCCGGCGGCTACATCACCGCGCCCACCGGCTCCGCGCCGGAGGCGCACGCCACCGCCGTGCCCAAGGCCGACGCCGACCACGCGTTCGAACACGCCGAGTGCATCGGCTGCGGCGCCTGCGTCGCGGCCTGCCCCAACGGCTCGGCCATGCTGTTCACCTCCGCCAAGGTCAACCACCTCAACGTGCTGCCCCAGGGCTCCCCGGAACGCGAGACCCGCGTCCTGAACATGGTCGCCACCATGGACGACGAGGGCTTCGGCGGCTGCACCCTCACCGGCGAGTGCGCCACCGCCTGCCCGAAGGGCATCCCCTTGCCCTCGATCGCCGCCATGAACCGCGAGTGGCTGCGCGCGCTCCGCAAGCAGGGCTGACGCCTGCGCCGATCGGCTGACCGGCAACCCGGCCCCCGCGCCGCGCCCGGCCCGGCCACCGCCCATCGGCGACAGTGTCGCCCATGGCACAGACACGCAGAACCGTGCTGGCGGCGGCCCTCGGGCCACTGGCGGCCGGGGCGGCGGGCCTGACGGGCTGCTCCGCCGAGGAACCGGACCCCGGACCGGCACCCGGGCCGGAGCGCCCCGCCGACGCCCTGATCATGCTGATCCGGCACGCGGAGAAGCCGTACGCGGGCGACGTCGGCGAGGACGACGAGGGGAACGACGACCCCGGCTCCCTCGCCGGCCGCGGCCGCCGCCGCGCCGAGGCCCTGCCCGGGCTCTTCCCGCCGGCCCGCCGGGCCGCCCTGCCCGCCCCCGCCACCCTCTTCGCCCCGGCCGGGCCGCTCGCCCGCTCCCGCCAGACCCTGGCCCCGCTGGCCGAGGAACTGGGCCTGCCGATCCGCGCCGAGATCCCGCCCGGCCGCGAGGCCGCGCTGGCCCGGGCCGCGCTGGCCGCCCGCACCCCGGTCCTGATCTGCTGGGAGCACACCGGCTTCCCCCGCCTCGTCCGGGCCCTGGGCGCCGCCGGCGTCACCTCCGTGCCGGCCGGCTGGCCCGACCGCTACGACCTGGTGTGGATCCTGACCCGCCGACGGGCCGTCTGGTCCTTCCGCGAGATGGGCCAGCACCTGCTGCCCGGCGACGCCTGACCCCCGCCGCGCCGTCGAAGCTGTGCCGAAGCCCCGCCGAAGCGTGGCCGAAGCGTGGGCGAAGCCCCGCCGAAGCTCCCCGGAGCCCCGCCGCCCGGGCCCGCCGTACGAGGAGGCTCAGGCCCGAGCCGCGCCGGCCGCCACCGCCCGCGCCAGGTACGGCGCCGTACGGCTGTCCGGCGCCGCGGCCACCGCGGCCGGCGGGCCCGCCGCCACCACCCGGCCACCCGCCGCACCACCCGCCGGGCCCAGGTCGATCACCCAGTCGGCGCCCGCCACCACCGACATGTCGTGCTCCACGACCACCACCGAATGCCCCGCGTCCACCAGCCCGTGCAACTGGCGCAGCAACAGCTCCACGTCCGCCGGGTGCAGCCCCGTCGTCGGCTCGTCCAGCAGGTAGAGCGTGTGGTCCCGGCGAACCCGCTGGAGCTCCGACGCCAGCTTGATCCGCTGCGCCTCGCCGCCCGACAGCTCCGTCGCCGGCTGCCCGAGCCGCAGGTAACCCAGCCCGATCTCCCGCAGCGCCCCCAGGCTGCGCGCCGCCGCCGGCACGTCCGCGAAGAACCCGGTGGCCGCCTCCACCGTCAGCCCCAGCACCTCCGCGATGTCCAGCCCGCCGTACCGCACCCGCAGGGTCTCCTCCCGGTACCGGGCCCCCGCACACTCCGGGCACGGCGCGTACGTACTCGGCAGGAACAGCAGCTCCACCGAGACGAACCCCTCGCCCTGGCAGGCCTCGCAGCGCCCGCCCGGCACGTTGAACGAGAACCGGCCCGCCTTCCAGCCCCGCTCCCGGGCCCCCTCGGTGTCCGCGAACAACCGCCGCACCACGTCGAACAACCCCGTGTACGTCGCCAGGTTCGACCGCGGCGTCCGACCGATCGGCTTCTGGTCCACCTCCACCAGCCGGCGCACCGCGAAGTCCTCCCCGGCCGCGATCCGCCCGGCCACCTCCTCCGCCAGCGCGCTCCCCACCAGCGTGGACTTCCCCGAACCGGAGACCCCGGTGACCGCCGTGAACACCCCCAGGGGGAACTCCACCGAAAGCTCCCGCAGGTTGTTCCGGTTCACCCCGGACAGCCGCACCGAGGCCCCGGAGCCGGCCCGCACCGCACGCGGCTCCCGGACGTCCCCACCGCCACCGCCACCGAAGAGGAAGCGGGCCGTCGCCGACTCCGCCACGCCGGCCAGCGCGGCCGGCGGCCCGCTGTGCAGCACCCGCCCGCCGCGTTCCCCGGCCAGCGGGCCCAGCTCCACCAGCCAGTCCGCGTGCCGCACCACGTCCAGGTCGTGCTCCACCACGAACACCGTGTTCCCGGCCTCCTTCAGCCGGTCCAGCACGCCGAGCAGCGCCTCGGTGTCCGCCGGGTGCAGCCCCGCCGACGGCTCGTCCAGCACGTACACCACCCCGAACAGCCCCGACCGCAGCTGGGTCGCCAGCCGGAGCCGCTGCAGCTCGCCCGCCGACAGCGTCGGCGCGGTCCGGTCCAGGCTCAGGTAACCCAGCCCCAGCTCCACCACCGGGGCGATCCGGGACCGCAGGTCCGCCGTGAGCACCCGCCCCGCCCCGCCGGCCCCGGCCGCCTCGCCCGCTCCGGCCAGGACCCGGTCCAGCGCGGTCAGCGGCAGCGCGGCCAGCTCGGCGATGGTCCGCCCCGCGAACGTCACCGCCAGCGCCTCGGAACGCAGCCGGCTCCCACCGCAGGCCGGGCACGGCGCGTCGGTGAGGAACCGCTCGGCACGCGCCCGCAGCGTCGCGCTCCTGCTGTCCGCGAACGTCTTCATCACCCACCGGTGGGCGCTCATGTACGTGCCCTGGTAAGGGCGTTGGATGCGGTCCGCGTCCCGCACCGGGTGCACCGTCACCACCGGCTGCTCCTCGGTGAACAGGATCCACTCCCGCTCCGCCGGGTCCAACTCCCGCCACGGCCGGTCCACATCGTGCCCGAGCGCTTCCAGCACGTCCCGCAGGTTCTTGCCCTGCCACGCACCCGGCCAGGCCGCGATCGCGCCCTGACGGATCGACAGGCCCGGGTCGGGCACGAGCAGTTCCTCGCTCGTCCGGTGGATCCGTCCGATCCCGTGGCAGGACGGGCACGCCCCGGCCGCCGTGTTCGGCGAGAACGCGTCCGAGTCCAGCCGCTCCGCCCCCGCCGGATAGCTGCCCGCCCGCGAGAACAGCATCCGCAGGGAGTTCGACAGCAGGGTCACCGTCCCGACCGACGACCGCGCCCCCGGCGCGGAGCGCCGCTGCTCCAGCGACACCGCCGGCGGCAGACCGGTGATCGAGTCCACCGCGGGCGCGCCGATCTGGTGGATCAGCCGTCGCGCGTACGGTGCGACCGACTCGAAGTACCGCCGCTGGGCCTCGGCGTAGACGGTTCCGAAGGCGAGCGAGGACTTCCCGGAGCCGGACACCCCGGTGAACACGGTGAGCGCGTCCCGGGGGACGTCCACGTCCACCCCGCGCAGGTTGTGCTCCCGGGCGCCCCGGACGCGAATGGACGGATCGGCAGTCGGCTGGTGCATTCGCCCCAGTTTAGGCGCCGGTCCGCCCCCGGGCCGGACGGGGGCCGGCCACCCCCGCCCCCGGCCCCCCGCCCACCCCCGCCGCGCCCGCCCCCGCCGCGCCCACCGCCGCCGCGGTCGCGGTCGCCCGGTCGCGTACCGCCGCCAGCCGGGCAAGGGAGTCCAGCAGCGCCTCCCGGTCGAAGGTGGAGGTGGTGACGAGCAGCTCGTCCGCGCCGGTGGCGGCCGCGACCCGGTCCAGTTCCGCCGCCACCTGGTCCTCCGTGCCGTGGACATGGCCCTCCAGCGCCCGCTCGAACCGCTCGCGCTCCTTCGCGCTCATGGTGGTCCGCGCTGCCTCGGCGACCTCTTCGGCGGGCGCCAGCGGCGGGAAGCTGCCATGCGTGCGTGCGTACGCCGCCGACCAGGCCTCCGGCACCAGCAGCAGCCGGGCGGCCTCCTCCGTGGCCGCCACGGCCACCGTGCCGGAGGCGATCACGTACGGCCGTTCGCCCCACGCCGTCGGCCGGAACGCCGCCCGGTAGCGCTCGATGACCTCCACCACCCGGGCCGGGTCGCGGAGGTCGCCCACCACCAGCGGCAGCCCCGCCCGCCCCGCGATGCCCGCGCCCTCGCCGGTGGCCAGGACGAACGCCGGGACGCGCAGCGCCCCGTCCGGGTGCGCGCGGACCCCGGGGTGGGTCTCCTGGGTGCCGTCGATCCAGCCGAGCAGCTCGTGCAGCCGCTCCTCGAAGGCATCGGCGTCGGCGGCGTCCCGGCCCAGGGCCCGCCGTACGCCGCCGGTGAAGCCGACGGACCGGCCCAGCCCCATGTCGATCCGGCCGGGGAAGAGCGACTCCAGCACCGCGAACTGCTCGGCCACCACCAGCGGCTGGTGGTTGGGCAGCATGACACCACCGGTGCCGACCCGGATCCGGCCGGTCGCCGAGGCGACCGCGGCCGCCAGCACCGTCGGAGCGGAACCGGCGACACCGGGCACGCCGTGGTGCTCGGACACCCAGAAGCGGTGGTAACCCAGCTCCTCGGCGCGGCGGGCCAGCGCCACCGTGTCGCGGAGCGCCCGCGCACCGCCCTGCCCGCGGCGCACGCGGGACCGGTCGAGGACCGACAGCTTCCGGATCATCGGGTTCATACGCATGTCAACGCCGTCCGGCTGCCGGGATTCCCCGCAGCCGGACGGCGCCTAGGCTGACCCGTATGAGCGACGCCCGAACTCCCGCACGCCGGCCGCTGGCCGTCTTCGACCTGGACAACACCCTCGCCGACACCGCCCACCGGCAGCACTTCCTGGAGCGGCGGCCGCGGGACTGGAACGGCTTCTTCAAGGCCGCGCCGGCGGACCCGCCGCTGTCCCGGGGGATCGAGCTGGTCCTCCGGAGCGCCGACGACTGCGAGGTGGTGTACCTGACCGGCCGTCCGGAACGGTGCCGGGCCGACACGCTGGAGTGGCTGGAACGCCACGGTCTGCCCGAGGGCCGCGTCTGGATGCGCGGCAACGCCGACCGCCGGCCCGCCCGGGTCACCAAGCTGGAGGTACTGGGCAGGATCTCCCGCGGCCGCCGGGTACGGATGCTGGTCGACGACGACGAGCTGGTCTGCGAGGCGGCACGCGCGGCCGGGTTCACGGTGGTGCGCGCCGACTGGGCGCAGGAGGCACCGGAGCTGCACCGCGCGCAGGAGGGCGAGGGCCGGACCTGACGGCCGGGCGGGGAATGCCGGGGCGCGAGGGCCGGGCGCCCGGGCCGGGCGCGAGAACCGGGCCTGACGCCGGAGCCCGGGCGGCGGGGCCTCAGTCCTCGCCGTCGAGCCGGAAGCCGACCTTCAGCCCCACCTGGTAGTGCGCGATCCGGCCGTCCTCGATGTGCCCGCGCATCTGGGTGACCTCGAACCAGTCGAGGTTGCGCAGGGTCTGGCCGGCCCGGGCGATGCCGTTGCGGATCGCCTGGTCGAGGCCCTCGTGGGAGGTGCCGACGATCTCGGTCACGCGGTAGGTGTGGTTCGACATGGGCTCTCCCGGCGGTGCGGAACGTGGTGGCTTGGTGCCTTGTTCCACCGTGCCCCAGTGCAGTCGGTTACGCGAGATTTGCGAAGAGAATCCCTGGCCGAAGCCTCTTGATCCGGCACTTGGTCTATGCCAATTTCAAGCCATCTCGAGTTCGACACCAGAAGGTGGCCTTCCGTGAAGATCCGCTTCCCCGCCGTGTGCGCCGCTCTGGCCGCGGCCGTCGCCCTGACGGCCTGCGGCACCCTGCCCGGCTCCGACGGAGGCGACCCCGAGAAGGTCACCCTGTGGCTGATGAAGGGCAGCGCCTCGGAAGGGTTCATCACCCGCTTCACCGAGACCTTCGAACGGGAACACCCCGGCCTGGACCTGGAGGTGAAGGTCCAGGAGTGGACCGGCATCGGCGAGCGCGTCAACGGCGTCCTCAAGGGCACCTCCACCGAGACCGCCGACGTCATCGAGGTCGGCAACACCCAGGTCGCCCAGTACATCGAGACCGGCGGCCTGTCCGAACTCACCCTCGAAGGCCTGCGCGACTGGGGCGGCAAGGACTGGCTGAAGGGCCTCTCCGACCCCGGCAGCGTCAACGGCGCCCAGTACGGCATCCCCTGGTACGCCGCCAACCGGGTGGTCATCTACCGCAAGGACCTCTTCGAGGCGGCCGGCGTCAAGGACGCCCCGAAGACCCGCCAGGAGTGGCTCGCCGCCACCCAGAGACTCGACAAGGGCGCCCAGCAGGGCATCTACCTCGCCGGCCAGAACTGGTACGTACTCGCCGGCTTCATCTGGGACGAGGGCGGCGACCTCGCCGTCGAGGGCGGCGGCGCCTGGAGCGGCACCCTCGACACCGACCAGGCCCTGGCCGGAATGGCCTTCTACAAGCAGCTCCACGCCCTCGGCGAGGGCCCGGAGGACGCCGACGAGGAGACGCCCCCGCAGGCCGAGGTCTTCGCCCGCGGCCAGGTCGCCCAGATCATCGGCCCGCCCGGCCAGGTCGCCCAGATCGAGCAGCACAACCCCGCCCTCAAGGGCAAGCTCGGATACTTCGCCATCCCCGGCAAGACCGCCGACAGGCCGGGCGCCGTCCTCACCGGCGGCTCCGACCTGATCATCCCGCAGAAGACCGGCAACAGGCGCGCCGCGATCGAGGTCATCAGCGCCCTCGTCAGCGAGAAGTGGCAGACCGAACTCGCCCGGACGATGAGCTACGTGCCCAACAAGACGACCCTCGCCCACGTCGTCCAGGGCAACGACGGCGCCACCGCCATGACCCTCGGTGCCGCCCAGGGCCGGGCCACCCCCAAGTCCGCCCGGTGGGCCGACGTCGAGGCCGAGAACCCGATCAAGCCCTACATGACGGCCGTCCTGAACGGCCAGGACCCCAGGCGGGCCGCGAAGACGGCCTCGGACCGGATCAGCCAGGTGCTCAGCTCCGACCGCTGACCGCCCGCGGAGCCACGGCCCGGCCGCCACCGGCGGCCCCGCGGCGTCACCCACGGCCCGGCGCCGTCACCCACCCCGCGGCGTCACCCACGGCCCGGCCGCCACCGGAGGCCCCGCGGCTTCACCGGCGATCCCCGGCATTCAGCGACCGCACATCCGGGGGCCGCCGACCGGTCATGTCGAGTCCAGCCGGTCACGGAAGAAGTAGGGAGAGCCAGGCCACACACCTCCGGCCTGGCCGCCCGCGTCCGGACCAGGAGCCGCCATGACCATCGCCCCCCTCTCGCCCGTCCAGCCGCTCGCCCCCACCGCCCCCCGCTACGCCGTCCGCCTCGCCCGCGACGAGCGCGAGGTACGGGCCGCCCAGCGGCTCCGCCACCAGGTCTTCGCCGGCGAGATGGGCGCCCGCCTCGACGGCCCCGAGCCCGGCCTGGACGCCGACCCCTTCGACGCCTACTGCGACCACCTCCTCGTCGTCGAGGAGCACACCGAACAGGTCGTCGGCACCTACCGGCTGCTGCCGCCCGAACGCGCCGCCGTCGCCGGCCGCCTCTACTCCGAAGGCGAGTTCGACCTCTCCGCCCTCGCCCCCATCCGTCCCGACCTCGTCGAGGTCGGCCGCTCCTGCGTCCACCCCGACCACCGCAACGGCGCCGTCATCGCCCTCATCTGGGCCGGCCTCGCCCGCTACATGGAGCGCTCCGGCCACAACTGGCTCGCCGGCTGCTGCTCGATACCGCTCGCTGACGGCGGCGCCCTCGCCGCCGCCACCCGCGAGACCGTCCTCGCCCGCAACCTCGCCCCCGCCGAGTACCGCGTCACCCCCCACCTCCCGTGGAAACCCCAGGGGACCGCCGTCACCGGCCGCACCGAACTGCCCCCGCTGCTCCGCGGCTACCTGCGGCTCGGCGCCTGGGTCTGCGGAGAGCCCGCCCTGGACGCCGGTTTCGGCTGCGCCGACCTGTACGTCCTGCTGTCGCTGCGCCGCACCAACCCCCGCTACCTCAAGCACTTCCTCTCGCTCGCCCCGGTCGCATGAGCACCTGGCTGCCCACCGCGCCCTGCACCCCCGCGGCCTGCGCCACCCACACCGGACGGGCCGCGGGAGTCCCGCGCGCCGTGCTGCGGCTGGCCGCGGTCCTCGTCCTGGTGCTGCTCGGGATCCTCGGCGCACCCCCCACCAGGCTGCTGCCGGACGCGCCGCGACGCGCAGTCGTCCGCGCCTGGTGCGCCGCGCTCGTCCGCGCCTTCGGGATCCGGACCACCGTGCACGGCAGCCCCGGCCCCGAAGGCGGCCGGCTGGTCGTCGCCAACCACATCTCCTGGATCGACGTCCCCCTGGTCGCGACCGCCCTGCCCAGCCGGATGCTCGCCAAGGCCGAGATCGGCCGCTGGCCCGTCCTCGGCCGCCTGGCCGCCCGGGCGGGCACCCTGTTCATCGAACGCGACCGGATACGCGCCCTGCCCGGGACCGTCGGCACCCTCACCGCCGCCCTCCTCGGCGGCGACCGGGTGACCGTGTTCCCCGAGGGCAGCACCTGGTGCGGCCGCGCCCAGGGCGCCTTCCGCCGGGCCGCCTTCCAGGCCGCCCTCGACGCCCGGGTCCCCGTCCAGCCCGTACGCATCGCCTACCGGCTGCCCGACGGCTCCCCGGCCACCGCTCCCGCCTTCGTCGGCGACGACCCCCTGACCTCCTCGCTCTGGCGGATCGCCCGCGCCCGCGGCGTCCACGCCGAACTCACCCTGCTGCCCCGCATCCCGCCCGGCCGGCACCCCGACCGGCGCGCGCTGGCCCACGCCGCCCGCGCGGCCGTCATTGGCGGGCCCGCGGACACCGGTCAGCCGTCCGCCGCACGCGGCCCGTCCGCCACCGACAGCGACAGCGCGAACCGCCCCTCCGCATCGGTCCACCAGTGCACCAGGTCCAGCCCGGCCGCCGCCAGTTCCTCCCGCACACCTTCCTGACGGAACTTCGCCGAGACCTCCGTGAGGATCTCCTCACCCGCCCCGAACGGCACCACCAGGTCCAGGGCCCGGATCTTCACCGTCAGCTCCGTCCGGGCCCGCAGCCGCATCTCGATCCACTCCTCCTCCCGGTTCCACAGCGCCACGTGCTCGAAGTCGGCCGCCCGGAAGTCCGCGTCCAGCTCCCGGTCGATCACCGCCAGCACGTTCCGGTTGAACTCCGCCGTCACGCCACGCGCGTCGTCGTACGCCGCCACCAGCACCGACTCCTCCTTCACCAGGTCGGTACCCAGCAACAGCGCGTCCCCCGGCGACAGCATCGCCCGCACCGCCCGCAGGAACTCCGCCCGCTGAGCCGGCAGCAGGTTCCCGATCGTCCCGCCCAGGAACACCACCAGCCGCGGCCCCGGAGTGTCCGGCAGCCGCAGCGGCGCCGTGAAATCCGCCAGCAACCCGTGCACGCGCAGCCCCGGGTGCCCTGCCAGCAGCGTCCGCGCCGCCCCCGCCAGCGCGCTCTCGCTGACGTCCACCGGCACGTACACCTCCAGCGCGGGCAGCGCCTCGATCAGGTGCCGCGTCTTCTCCGAGGACCCCGACCCCAGCTCCACCAGCGTCCGGGCACCACTGGCCGCCGCGATCTCCCGCGCCCGTTCCAGCAGGATCTCCCGCTCGGCACGCGTCGGGTAGTACTCCGGCAGCCGGGTGATCTCCTCGAACAGCTCGCTGCCCCGCGCGTCGTAGAACCACTTGGGCGGCAGCACCTTCGGCATCCGGGTCAGCCCGTGCAGCACGTCCGCGCGCAGTGCCGCCCCGGCGGCGTGCTCGTCCAGGGTCCGGGTCAGCTGGA
This sequence comes from Streptomyces sp. NPDC012888, assembly GCF_042900645.1. NCBI lineage: Bacteria > Bacillati > Actinomycetota > Actinomycetes > Kitasatosporales > Streptomycetaceae > Streptomyces > Streptomyces sp. NPDC012888. The sequence continues at coordinate 224,456 of NZ_JBIBBM010000013.1, forward strand.
AGTCGTTCACGGCAGGATCTCCTTCAGCGGGGTGCAGGCCACCCCGGAACGGGAAACGGTCAGCAGGGTCCGGTCCGGCACCTCGACCCAGCGCGGGTCGTCGTCGTACGGCTCGGACGCCACCACCGTGCGGTGCCCCTCCCCGTCGGCCAGGTACCACAACGAATCCCCCCACGCGGTGGCGGCGATCCCCACCCCGTCGGTGAGCAGCAGGTTCAGCCGGGAACCCGGCGCGGCCGCGGCCACCTCCCGCACCGGCTCGGCCAGCGCCGTCCCCAGCCCGTCGCCCGCCCGCAGCCGCCGCAGCACCAGCGCCCACACCAGCGCCGAGTCCGTACGCGCCGCCAGCCCCAGCAGCGCCCGCGGCGGCAACTCCTCCACGGCCAGCGCCGCCACCGCGTCCGGCCAGTCCCGCACCGCCCCGTTGTGGCTGAACAGCCACGGCCCGTCCGTGAACGGAGCCGCGGCCGCCTCCCCTTCGCCGGTCACCACCGTCGCGTCCCGTACGGCCGCCAGCAGCGCCCGGCTGCGCACCACCCGGGTGATGTCGGCCAGCCCCGGATCCCCCCAGATCGGGCCGGGACGCCGGTACCGCGCCGGAACCGGATCGCCCTCCGCGTACCAGCCGATCCCGAAGCCGTCCGCGTTGACCGTGCCGTGCCGCTGCCGGCGCGGCGCGTACGACTGCCGCACCAGAGACCACACCGGATCCACCAGAACCCGCCCGAGGGCCACCTCGGGCCCCAGGTAAGCGATATGACGGCACATCAGGCAGCGTCCCGGACGGTCCGGAACCCGGCGAAGATCTGCCGGCGCACCGGCAGGTCCCAGTTGCGGAACGTCCCCCGGCACGCCACCGGATCCACCGCGAACGACCCGCCCCGCAGCACCTTGTGCCCCGGCCCGAAGAACACCTCCGAGTACTCCCGGTAGGGGAACGCCCGGAACCCCGGATAGGGCAGGAAATCGCTCGCCGTCCACTCCCACACGTCGCCGATCAGCTGCCTCGCGCCGGCGGGTGACGCCCCCGCCGGATAGCTGCCCGCCCGGGCCGGCCGCAGGTGGCGCTGGCCCAGGTTCGCACGCTCCGGTGTCGGATCCGCGTCACCCCACGGGTACCGCCTCGACCGCCCCGACGCCGGGTCGAACCGGGCCGCCTTCTCCCACTCCGCCTCCGTCGGCAGCCGCCGCCCGGCCCAGCGCGCCCAGGCGTCCGCCTCGTACCAGCTGACGTGCATCACCGGCTCCTCCGCCGGCACCGGCTCCACCACCCCGAACCGGCGGCGCAGCCACTGCCCGGCCTCCCGCCGCCAGAACAACGGAGCACCGATACCGTGCCGGCGGACCTGCTCCCAGCCCTCCGGCGCCCACCAGCGGGGCTCCCGGTAGCCGCCGTCCTCCACGAACGCCAGGAACGCCGCGTTCGTCACGGGCGTCGTGTCCACGAAGAACGCCCCCGTCTCGCGGACGTGCGCGGGCCGCTCGTTGTCCAGCGCCCATGGCTCGGTGGAGGTCCCCATGATGAACTCACCCGCCGCCACCAGCACTTCGGAGACGGCCGGGGGCGGGTCGTACGGCGCCCCGGGATCCGGTGCGCCGAGCACCGGCGGCCCCTGCCGCAGCTGATGCGTGATCAGCATCGTCTCGTCGTGCTGCTGTTCGTGCTGGGCGATCATCCCGAACGCGAAACCGTCGTCGAGCAGCGCGCTGCCCTCCAGCGGAACCCGGTCCAGCAGGTCGAACACCCGGCCCCGGACCTCGGCCGCGTACCGGCGCGCCTGGGCCGGCCCCAGCAGGGGGAGCGAGGGCCGCTCGGCTCTGGGATGCGCGAACGCGTCGTACAGCGGATCGATCTCCGGGTGCATGGCCTCCCGCCCGCCGACACGGCGCAGCAGCCACAACTCCTCCTGGTTGCCGATGTGGGCGAGGTCCCAGACCAGCGGCGACATCAGGGGGGAGTGCTGCGCCGTCAGATCGGCGTCGGTGACGGCGTCGGTCAGTCCGGCGGTCCTCGCCCGCGCCGCCGTCAGCGCCGCCGACGCCCGCTCGCGCGGCGACGGACCGGTCCCGCCCGGAACGGTGGGGCGGTTCTCGGTGGGGCGGTTCTGGGTGGGGCGGTTCTGGGTGGTCACGTCAGCGGATCCTTCCCGGGAAGGGGCATGTCGTCGGCGGGGCACCGCCCCCTCAGCACGTACCGGTCACCGAACGCGGCCACGGCCTCCTGCACCTGCCGCGAAGCGCCGAGCCGCGGCAGGGCCTCGCCCGCCGCCCGGAAACAGGCCTCGGCCGCCGACCGCAGCTCCGGCCCGGCCAGCCCGTGACGTGCGGCCGCCCGCCACAGCGGACTGCGCGGAGCCGGGTCCGGCCCGTACACGTCCGCCAGCCCCTTCACCGCCCGGTACGCCGTCTCGGTGGCCTCGACGTCGTCGAAGAGGGCGTGGACCACGGCCAGCGGCACCACCCAGCCGTCCTCGCCCGGCTGCGCGTCGATCATCCGCAGCTCCAGATGGCCCCGGGGCCGCACCGGCGGGAACAGCGTGGTCATGTGGTACTCCAGATCCGCGGCCGTCGCCGGCCGCGGCCCGCCGCCCCGCAGCCAGCCCCGGAACGTCAGCCCCCGCGGCACCGCCCAGGACGCCTCGCCGTCCGCCGCCCGCACGCACATCACCTCGGTGTCCAGGGCGTGCCCGGCCCACGCGGCGCGCGGCTCCCACTCCAGCGCCGGAGCGAGCGTGCGCCTGGGGTCGAGATCCCCCCACACACCCTGCCGAGCACACCGCCAGCCCGCGTAAGGCCCCTTCTGTACGGGCGAGTTGGCGAACACGGCCACGAGGACCGCACCCAGCAGGTGCGCCAGCCGCCACCGCCGCCCGTACCCGAGCGGCCCCGGCTCCTCGTGACCGGCGTCCACGCACACCTGCACCGAGGCGGACCCGCGCATCATCGTCCGCCCACCCGGCCCGGCCCGGTCCAGGTAGCACTCCATCGCCTCGTACCGCGGCTCGTGCAGCAGCCGCCGCAGCGGGCGCCGCGGATCCAGCCCGCGTCCGTGCAGCACCAGGCCCCGCTCGCGCAGCACAGCCCGTACGGCGTCCAGATCGGCCCGGAGCCCGTCGACGCACCCGGTCAGCGAATCCGCCGGGGCCGAGCTGAGCTCCAGCTGGCCCCCCGGCTCAACGGTGAACACGGACCGCAACGGCAGCGCCCGGGCGGCCTCCAGCGCCTCGGCGAGCCGTTCCTCGCCGACGGGCCGGCCGTCCCGCCCCGGATCACCGTCCAGCACGAGCCATTCGAGCTCGGCGCCGATCAGTCGGGGCGGTCCCGTCTTGAAACAGATGCCCCGCGCCATCGCCTCGGCCGCGTCCTCTGTCAGCGAGCCGGAGGCCGGAGGAGGCGCGGGGGCGTCGGCGGCCGGGGTGTCGGCGGCCGGGGCGTCCGGCGCGGGGTCGGGGGGTGCTTCGTGGGCGGGCGAGTCCTGGGCGGGCGAGTCCTCACGCATGACCGGATCCTTGTCTCCCGTCGAACACCGTGGCATCACCCGTGCCTACCCGTCGGTCTCGGGCCGCGAATCACTGCGACCGTGCCGACGGCGTGAAAACTCCGTTGCCGCCACCGCGCACGGATCCCGACAATCGCAGGATGAGCGGCAGGTTGCGCGCGATAGCGCAGGAGAACATGGAGATCGTGGCGTCCGGCGGTTACCGGACACGGTCGGGACGGGAGGTCTCCCTCGCCGTCGCCGTGGCGGAGGCCACGGCCGGAACCAGGATATACGGGCCTGAATCGGTCATTCCAGGCGAGGGTGGCAACGGCGGGACGAGCCCCCGCCCCACCGTCATCGAGGTCACCGGCGAGAGCAGCACCGCCGCCGCCCGCCGGCTCGCCGCCCACGGCCCCGTCGCCGTACTCAACTTCGCCTCGGCCCGTAACCCCGGCGGCGGATACGTCCGCGGCGCCAAAGCCCAGGAGGAAGCCCTCTGCCGGGCCTCCGCCCTCTACGAGACCCTCCTCCGCGCCCCCGGGTACTACACCGCCCACCGCGAGCAGCGAACCGCCTTCTACTCCGACCGGGTGATCCACTCACCGGCGGTCCCCGTCTTCCGCGACGACCACGGCGAACTCCTGGAAACCCCCTTCAAGGCCGGTTTCCTGACCTGCCCGGCCCCCAACGCCGGCGTCATCCGCCGCCAGGAACCCGGCCGCGCCCACGAGATCCCCGCCGCCCTCACCCGCCGCGCCGAACGCGTCCTGGAGGTCGCCGCCCTCCACCGCTACCCACAGCTCGTCCTCGGCGCCTGGGGCTGCGGCGTCTTCCAGAACGACCCGGCCCAGGTGGCCGAGGCCTTCCGCGGCCTGCTCACCCGCCCGGGGCGGTTCGCCGGAACCTTCGAGCGCGTCGTCTTCGGCATCCTGGACCGCGACGGACGCGTCAGGGACGCCTTCGCCCGCACCCTGGGCGAGGACGCTCACTCCCAGCCGTAACGCTCCCGCAACCGGTCCACGACCAGCTGGAACCGTCCCCGGTCCAGCGCACAGGCCTCCCGTCGCATCCCGGTCTCGTACACCCGCAGCACCCGGTCCACGTCCACCCACGACTCCCGCCGGTCCCGGTCCCACGGACCCGTCCCGATCGCCACCCACTCCCGGTCGTGGTCGTGCCGCTTGCTCGACAACTGCACCGCCAGCAGCGTCGGCCGACCGGCCTCCCGGGCCACCACGAGCACGGGCCGGTCCTTGCCCCGCCCGTCGTTCTCCTCGAACGGCACCCACGTCCAGACGATCTCCCCGGGATCGGGATCCCCGTCGTGAGCGGGGGAGTACTCGGTGCGCACCGGCCCCACCCCGTACGGGTCGGCCTCCACGGTCGCATCCCACCCGCCGCGCCCCGGCCCCTCGAAGCCCCCGCGCCCACCGCCCCGCCCCGCAAAACCAGTCGTCACGACGCCCACGTTACGCGGGCGGGGGTGGGGGAGGGGGGAGGCGGGGCGGGGGCGATGGCGGGCGGGGGTGGGGGCGCTGGGCGTGCTCGGGCGGGGTGGGGATGCCGGGCGGGGGTGGGGGTGGGTGGGCCCACCGGACCGGAGCGTGAACGCGGGGCGGGGGTGGGGTGGGTGGGCCCACTCGGGCGGTGGCGTTGGGTGCGTCGGGGTGGTTGCCCGTCCGTCCCATCGTCCTTCCGTGGCCGTCCGCCCTGTCAAGGGCGCTCCTTCGTC
>NZ_JBIBBM010000014.1:0-86174 GCF_042900645.1 Streptomyces sp. NPDC012888
CGCAGGCCATCGCGCAGCGACGCGACGAAGGAGCGCCCTTGACGCCGCCGCACGCCCCGGAAGGACGATGGGACGGACGGGCAACCACCCCGACGGATCCAACGCCCCCGCCCCAGCAGGCCCACTCATCCCCGCCCCCACCCGCAATCCGTGCCCCCGCCCCAGCAGGCCCAGCCACCCCCACCCCCGCCCGCCTACTCGTACTCCACCGTCAAGGTCGCCTGGCTGTCCCTGTTCGCGAACAGGTAGGCCGTGGCCGTCTGGTCGCGTTCGAAGCGGAGGCGGATCTGAGTCCTTCCCGACGTGTCGATCGCCGACAGGCCGGCCGGGGACAGGTCGGTGGACGACGCGCTGCCCGAGCCGAAGGCGGCTACCCTCGCGGCGCCGGGGGCGGTCGGGGGCGCGCCCCAGTCCGTCGGCTCCGTCGCGCAGCCGCCCAGGCAGCCGTTGTGGACGTCCACCAGGAGCTGGTTGCCGGGCGGGCTGGACCAGGGGTCGCCCGAGCCGCTGCTCCGGGTCAGTGTCACGTAGGCGCGGGTGACGGTCTTGCCGGCGGGGACGGCGCTGGTGTCGAAGGACAGGACGGTGCGGTTGAAGAGGCCGTCGGCGCCGCGCCCCAGGGCCAGGCCGTGGCTGTTCTCCAGGGTGCCGACGGTCGGGCCGGAGCCGTCGGCGGCCGCCTTGACGTAGCCGTCCTCGGCGTCGGTGCTCGGCAGCGTGAGGCGGCCGGTGGGCGGCGGGGTGGTGGGGCCGTCGCCGCCGAGGGCCCGGACCATGCGCATGATGGTCTCGATCTGCTTGCCCCCGTGCCGGGCGTAGCCCGGATCGCCCAGGTAACCCCACCAGTTCCAGCAGCCGTTGGGGTTCTCCAGCGTGGTGGTCGGGGCGGCCTGGGGGTAGAGGACGATGAGGTCGTTGGTGTCGGCGTACTCGTTGAGGTAGGCGCGGTCGATGAACCGGGTGCCGAAGTCCTGGTACGAGTAGGCCTGCTTGCAGCCGTGCAGGGTGACGACGACCTTGCAGGTCGCGCCGTTCGCGCAGCTCCTGGGGACGTAGACGAAGCCGTCGTCGCCCATGGAGATCGGCGCGGCGGCGCCGCCGGGGGCGTACGGGTTCTGGTCGAACCGGATCAGGCTGCCGCCGGGCGCGGCCGCGGGGGCGGCGACCGGGCCGAGGAGGTGCCCGAGGAACTCGCCTTCGGCGTCGAAGCCGCAGTCGTTGACGTAGGGGCTGGCGGTCACGCCGCAGGAAGGGGTCCCGAGCGGACTGATCCAGGCGTGGCCCGCGCCGGTGCTCCTGTTGTAGCGGACGTTCGCGCCGAAGCTGCCGTAGTAGGCGCTGAGGGCGGTCACGACGGGGCGTTCCACGGTCGAGTCCCCGGACCCGCTGAAGAGGTAGACCGGATCGCCGTCCAGGCCGGTGGTGTCGTCGATGAGGCCCTGTGCCGACCAGTTGCGGGTCGTCTGTACCAGCTTGTCGAGCTGGAGGTCCTGGTAGACCTCCATGCAGGCGTTGAGTGCCCTGCCGAGGTCGTTCTGGGCGCAGTAGTTGGGGCCGGAGGCGAACGCGGCCGATCCGTCGAAGGTGTGGGAATAGGCCACGTGCAGCTGTGTGGCCATGTAGCCGCCCGAGGAGATGCCCGCGCTGTACACGCCCTCGACGCGGTACGGGGTGAGCGCGCCGGCGACCGGTGGGGCGGGGGCCGCGACGGCGGCTTCGGCGGGGGGAGCGGCAGTGATCGCGCCGACGGTGAGCAGCAGTGCGGCGGCCGGGCCGCCGAGCCTTCCGAGAGACAGGTGCACGGACCCTCCAGGGGGCGGGGGACGGCTCATCGGTTCGCTGACTGGCTGCGACGGTAGCGCTCGGCCGGCTGTGCCACTCATGGTGGGGGACCACATGATCGGGCGTCTGAGTGTGGTGTGCGCGGCCATGGGATGTCCGGGCGGGTGTCTCTAGCGTCTCCTGGCATGACGAGCCAACCGAGCCAGTTCCGGGCGCTCCCCGGGTCTCCCGCCCGCCGGGGCGGCACAGGCGACCTGTCCGGCCGCACCGCCATGGTGACCGGCGGTGGCAGCGGTATCGGGCGGGCCTGTGTGCGGGCACTGGCCGGGGCGGGCGCGCTGGTGCACGTCGTCGACCTCGACGCGGAGGCCGCCGGGGAGGTCGCCGAGTCCGTCGGCGGGCACGCGCACGGTGTGGACCTCGCCGACGCCGGGGCGGTCGGAGACCTCCCCGGCGAGGTCGACATCCTGGTCAACAGCGCGGGCCTGCAACACGTCGCCGCCATCGAGGAGTTCCCGCCTGACCGCTTCGAACTGATCCAGAAGGTGATGGTCACCGCCCCCTTCCTGCTGCTCCGGCGGTGCCTGCCGCACATGTACGCCCGGGGCTGGGGCCGCGTGGTCAACATCTCCAGCGTCCACGGTCTGCGGGCGAGCGCGTTCAAGTCCGCGTACGTGGCCGCCAAGCACGGGCTGGAGGGGCTGAGCAAGGTGGCCGCGCTGGAAGGCGCGCCCCACGGGGTGACGAGCAACTGCATCAACCCCGGTTACGTGCGGACCCCGTTGGTCGAGCGCCAGATCGCCTCCCAGGCGGAAGCGCACGGCATCGCTCCGGGGAACGTCCTGACCGACGTCCTGCTGAAACGATCCGTCATCAAACGGCTGATCGAGCCCGAGGAGGTCGCCGAGCTGGCCGTGTGGCTCTGCGGCCCGCACACCGGCTACCTGACCGGAGCCTCGATCCCCCTCGACGGGGGCTGGGGCGCGCACTGACCCGCTCAGCACCGCACCGCCGGGCCCGGTCGACGCACCGCCGGGCCCGGTCGGCGCGCCGCCGCCCCCGGTCGGCGCGCCGCCCGCGCCACCGCCCGCGCCACCGCACCGCCCGTACGCCCGCACCACCCCACACCGCCCACACCGCCCACACCGCCCACACCGCCCGCACCGCCGGCGGCGGACACCGCAGTCCCACGACTCCCGATTCCGCCAGCAACGAACAGGTGAGCACTGTCATGAGCCCTGCCAGCACCGCACAGCCCGCGAGAGGCGGCATCGGCCGCATCGTCTCGGCCAGCCTCGTCGGCACCACCATCGAGTGGTACGACTTCTTCCTCTACGGCTCGGCCGCCGCCCTGGTCTTCAACCAGCTGTTCTTCCCCGCCAGCGACCCCCTGGTCGGCACCCTGCTGGCCTTCCTCACCTACGCCGTCGGCTTCGCCGCCCGGCCGCTCGGCGGAGTCGTCTTCGGGCACTACGGCGACAAGATCGGCCGGAAGAAGCTGCTCGTCCTCAGCCTGCTGATGATGGGCGGCGCGACGTTCGCGATGGGCCTGCTGCCCACCCACGCGTCCATCGGCGCCGGCGCGCCGGTCCTGCTGACCCTGCTGCGCCTGATCCAGGGCTTCGCCCTCGGCGGCGAGTGGGGCGGAGCGGTCCTGCTGGTCTCCGAGCACGGCGGCGACGACCGCCGCGGCTTCTGGGCCTCCTGGCCCCAGGCCGGCGCACCCGGCGGTAACCTCCTGGCCACCGGCGTGCTGGCGCTCCTCGCCGCGGTGCAGTCCGAGGAGGCCTTCCTCGCCTGGGGCTGGCGGATCCCCTTCCTTCTCTCCGGCGTGCTGGTCGTCATCGGCCTGTGGATCCGCATCTCCGTCTCCGAGTCCCCGGTCTTCCTGGAGGCGCGGCGCAAGGCGGCGGCGGAGGCCGAGGCCGGCCTCAAGGAGAAGCCGCCGGTGGTGGAGGTGCTCCGCACCGGCTGGCGCCAGGTCCTCACAGCGATCGGCACCCGGCTCGGCGAGAACGTCTCGTACTACATCCTCACCGCGTTCCTGCTGGTCTACGTCACCACCCACCTCGGGCTGCCCAAGAGCGACGCGCTGAACGCCGTACTGATCGGCTCCGCCGTCCACTTCGTCACCATCCCCGCCTGGGGCGCCCTGTCCGACCGCTTGGGCCGCCGACCCGTGACGCTGGTCGGCGCCGTGGGGATGGCCGTATGGGCCTTCGCCTTCTTCGCGCTGCTGGACACCCGGTCGTTCTGGGCCATCACCCTCGCCGTCACCGTCGGTCTGTTGCTGCACGGTGCGATGTACGGGCCGCAGGCCGCCTTCATCTCCGAGATGTTCGACACCAGGGTCCGCTACTCCGGGGCCTCCATGGGCTCCCAGCTCGCCTCCATCATCGGCGGCGCGCTGGCCCCGATCATCGCGGTCGCCCTCCTCGACGGCTACGGCTCGTCCGTGCCGGTGTCCCTCTACCTCGCCGCCGCGGCCGTGGTCACCGCGCTGACCGTGTGGGCGGCCCGGGAAACCCGGGGCCGCGACCTCGCCCAGGACACCCGCCCCGCCCCCGACCCGGCCCGATCGGCGCAACCCCGAACCCCGACACCCCGCACCGGCTGACCCCGAGACCGGCCCCACCCCCGGCCCGCCCCGGCCCTCCGGGTCCCGACCCTCTGGGTCCTCCGGGTCCTCCGGGTCGCCGGGTCCTCCGGGTCGCCGGGTCGCCGGGTCCTCCGGCTCTCGCCTCCGGCCCTCGGGTCAGCCCGGGCGCGGGCCTCGTGCCTGCCCCGGGCCCCGGGCCCCGGACCGTCTCCCGGCCCCGCGGCCGGCTGGTCCGCCGCCTCGGTGCGCGTCCGGGGCCGCTGGCCCCGCCCGCGGCGGAAGGGCGGCCCCCGCACCTGCCCGGCCCGCCGTGCGCCCGAGCGCCGCCGGGGCCGGGGCTGCCGCCCGGGCCGGCCCGGCGTGGGCCCGGCGCCGCCCCGGGCGGGGCCGTTCCGTCCGCCGTTCCCCGCGGTAGCGCTTCGCCGTATGCTCCCCACCGTGAAGCCAGGCAGCTCAGGCAACCAGCGCGAACACCGCTCCGCCGCCCGTGAACTGCTGGACCTGCTGGCCCGGCAAGCGCCCGACGAAGCCTTCGCCGGGCCCGCGGCCTCCGCGCGGCGGCGCGGCGCCGGGCCGGAGGAGTTGGCCGACATCGGGGAGGCCACCGAAGTCGCCCTGCGCATCCGGCGGACCCTCAGTCAGCACCGCCGCCGCGAAGCCGAACTGGCCGCGCTCTTCGAGACCGCGAGCGACCTCGCCGCGCTCCGCGACCTCGACGCGGTCCTCCGGGCCATCGTGCGCCGGGCGAAACTCCTGCTCGGCACCGACGTCACGTACCTCTCCCTGAACGACGAGACCGCCGGCGACACCTACATGCGGGTCACCGACGGGTCCGTGGCCGCCGCCTTCCAGCAGGTGCGGCTCGGCATGGGCGAAGGGCTGGGCGGCCTCGTCGCCCAGACCGCCCGCCCGTACGTCACCGGCGACTACCGGTCCGACACCCGCTTCCAGCACACCGCCGCCATCGACAGCGCGGTGGGCGAGGAGGGGCTGCGCGCCATCCTCGGCGTCCCCCTGCGCGTCGCCTCGAAGATCATCGGGGTCCTGTACGCCGCAGACCGCACGCCCCGCGACTTCACCCCCGACGAGGTGACCCTGCTCTCCTCCCTGGCAGACCACGCCGCCATCGCCATCGACAACGCCCGGCTGCTGGAGGAGACCCGGGCCGCCCTCGCCGACCTCAACGCCGCGTCCGAGATCATCCGCGTCAACGGCGAGGCGGCCCGCCGCGCCGAACAGGCGCACGACCAGCTCACCGACCTCGTCCTGCGGGGCGGCGACGCCCAGGACGTCGCGCACGCCCTCGCCGAGATCCTGGACGGCGGCATCCTGATCCACGACGCCTACGGCGCGGAACTGGCCCGCGCCCACACGGCCCCCCTGCCACCGCCCGCCGCGGCCGTCACCGCCTCCCGCACCAGCGGCCGCGCCGTGCTCCACGACGGCAGCTGCGTCACCGCGGTGCTCGCCGGCCCCGAGCTCCTCGGCAGCATCACCCTCACCGGCCACACCGAACTCCCTGACGCCGACCGGCTCCTCTTCGAACGCGCCGGCGTCGTCGCCGCGCTCCTGCTCCTCCTCCGCAGGTCCGTGGCCGAGGCCGAGGACCGGGTACGGGGAGAGCTGCTCACCGACCTCCTCTCCCTCGCCAGTGACCCGAGCACGCTGTCCGCGCGGGCACGACGACTGGACATCAACCTGAGCCGGCCGCACGCCGTCTTCGTCACCCACGGCGAGACGGCCCCGCGCCACCGGCTCCTGGAGGCCGCCGCCCGCAGCGTCCAGGCAACGGGCGGAGGCCTGGCCGGACTCCACCAGGACCACGTGGTGATCGTGGCACCCGCCGACGACCCCGGCCGTACGGCCCAGACCCTCGCCACCGCGCTCGGCAAGGCCCTCCGCGACACCGTGACCGTGGGCGCGGCCGGCCCCGCCGTCGGACCCGCCGCGCTCTCCGCCGCGCACACCGAAGCCCACCGCTGCCTCTCCGCCCTGCGGGCCCTCGGCCACACCGGGCAGGGAGCCGCCCTCCCCGGGCTCGGCTTCATCGGCCTGATCCTGGGCGACCGGGCCGACGTCAACGCCTACGTACGCGCCACGCTCGGCCCGCTCCTCGACTACGACGCCTCCCGCGGCACCGGACTCGCCCACACGCTGGAGGCGTACTTCGCGCAGAGCGCCAGCCCCACCAGGACCAGCGAGGCCCTGCACGTCCACGTCAACACGGTGGTCCAGCGCCTCGACCGCATCGGGCGCCTGCTCGGCCAGGACTGGAGCGCCCCCGCCAGAGCCCTGGAGATCCAGCTGGCGCTGCGCCTCCACCACCTGACCCGGAACCGTCCCCAGCCGGCCGGGCCGGGGTCCGCGGGCCACCGTTGACAGGCCCTGATCACCCGGCGGAGACTGCGGACGCGCGCCCCGCACGGCGCGAACCCGACTCAGGAGCGAGTGAGCCATGCCGTCCATCCGCGACGTGTACGTCGTCGACGCCGTCCGTACCCCGATCGGCAAGTTCGGCGGTGCGCTGGCCGGGGTCCGGCCGGACGACCTGGCCGCGCACGTGGTCAGGGCGCTGGTGGACCGTACGCCCGACCTCGACCCCGCCCGGATCGACGACGTCGTCTTCGGCGACGCCAACGGCGCGGGTGAGGACAACCGCGACGTGGCCCGGATGGCCGTGCTGCTCGCCGGCCTGCCGGTGACGGTGCCCGGTGTCACGGTGAACCGCCTGTGCGGCTCCGGCCTGGAGGCGGTGGTCCAGGCGGCCCGGGCCATCGCCCTCGGGGACGCCTCGGTCGCCATCGCCGGCGGCGTGGAGTCGATGTCCCGTGCGCCGTGGGTGGTGCAGAAGCCGGAACGGGCCTTCCCGGCCGGACACCAGCAGATGTGGTCGACCACGCTGGGCTGGCGCATGACCAACCCCCGGATGCCGGCCGACTGGACGGTCTCGCTGGGCGAGGGCGCCGAGCTCGTCGCCGACAAGTTCGGCATCACGCGCGAGGCGCAGGACGCGTACGCGTTGGAAAGCCACCGGAAGGCCGCGGAGGCGTGGGCGGGCGGGCTGTACGACGGCGAGGTCGTGCAGTACCCGGGAGTGGCCGAGCTGGTGCGGGACGAGTGCATCCGGGAGGGCTCGACCCCGGAGGCGATGGCCCGCCTGAAGCCGGCGTTCCGGACGGACGGCACGGGTACGGTCACGGCCGGCAACGCCTCCCCGCTGAACGACGGGGCGGCCGCGCTGCTGCTGACCGACGAGGCGGGGCTGGCGGAGACGGGGCGGGAGCCGCTGGCCCGGATCAGGGCGTCCGCCGTGACCGGGATCGAGCCGCAGCTGTTCGGACTGGGGCCGGTGGAGGCGGTGACGCGTGCGCTGGACAAGGCGGGGCGGGGCTTCGGGGACCTCGCGGCGTTCGAGCTGAACGAGGCGTTCGCCGCGCAGGCACTCGGGTGTCTGGCGGCGTGGCCGGAGCTGGACCCGGCGGTGGTCAACCCGCGCGGCGGCGCGATCGCCATCGGGCATCCGCTGGGCGCATCGGGGGCGCGGCTGGCGGGGTCGGTGGCGCACCAGCTGGCGGCGGCGGGCTCCGGCACGGGGGTCGCTGCGCTCTGCATCGGCGTGGGCCAGGGCATCGCCCTGGTCCTGGACCGCTAGCCACCCCACCCGACCCGGGGGCCCCTGGGCCCCGCCTCCCGGCTCTGGGGGCTCCGCCCCCGTCCCGCCGGCGCCTCAAGCGCCGCCGAGGCTGCGACGCGCCCCCGTCAGGGGCGCGGGGAACTGCGTGCCCGGCCACAGCCGGCCCGCGGCCGAACGCGTTCCTGGCCGACCGGGGCCGCAACCGGTGCCTGCGGCCCTGACCCCGCGCCCTGGGGGCTCCGCCCGCATCCCCCCGGCGCCGCAAACGCCGCCGAGGCTGCGACGCGCCCCCGTCAGGGGCGCGGGGAACTGCGCGCCCAGCCACAGCCGGCCCGCAGGCTGAACGCGGGCGAAGTCGATAGGCGCCCAGGGGTTCACAGCCCCGGGTGGCTGAGGCCCCGCCAGGGGCGCGGGGAACTGCGCGACCGGCCACAGCCGGCCCGCAGGCTGACAAGGGCGCGGGGAACCGGCGCGGACCAGCCACGGCCGCCCCCGGCGCGGCAGGGCCCCCGCCGCCCCCGGCGCGGTGATCGGTTTCGGACAGCGGCGGCGGGCAACTGCCCGATAAGCAGCCGGTGTTGGCGCCGCGGCCGTGGCTACGATGGGCCCGCCCCCGCCCCCGCCACGCCCGGAACGGAAGGCCCGCCATGCCGCTTCTCGATCCCGCCCTCTGGCAGGACGGACCGACGCTCACCGCCGGCACCGCCCCCGTGGTCGAGCCCGCGACCGGGCGGACCCTCGCCACCGTGACCCTCGCCGGGCCCGCGGACGTCGCCGAGGCCGCCGTGCGGGCGGAGGCCGCGCAGCGGGAGTGGGCCGGGGCCGCGTACACCGAGCGGGCGGCGGTGCTGCGGCGCGCCGGGGACCTGTTCGCCGTGCACGCCGCCGAGCTGCGCGACTGGCTGGTGCGCGAGTCGGGGGCGGTCCCCGGCAAGGCCGAGTTCGAGCTGCGCGTCGCCGCCCAGGAGTGCTACGAGGCGGCCGCGCTGGCCTCCCGCCCGGCCGGGCAGGTGCTGGCCGGCGAGGCGCCCCGGCTGTCCTGGACGCGCCGGGTCCCGGCCGGCGTCGTCGGGGTGATCGCCCCGTTCAACGCCCCGCTGATCCTCTCCATCCGCTCCGTCGCGCCCGCCCTCGCCCTCGGTAACTCCGTCCTGCTGAAGCCGGACCGGCGTACCGCCGTCTGCGGCGGCCTGGCCCTGGCCGCCGTGTTCGCCGCCGCCGGCCTGCCCGCCGGGCTGCTGCACGTACTGCCCGGCGGCGCCGGTACCGGCTCGGCGGTGGTGTCCGACCCCCGGGTTCGGGTGGTGTCGTTCACCGGCGCCACGGCCACCGGCCGGCAGGTCGCCGAGCTGGCGGGTCGTCACCTCAAGCGCGCCCACCTCGAACTCGGCGGCAACTCCGCCTACCTGGTACTGGCCGACGCCGACGTCGAGGCCGCCGTCAACCAGGCCGCCTGGGGTTCCTTCTTCCACCAGGGCCAGATATGCATGACCGCCGGCCGCCACCTCGTGCACGCCTCCCTCTACGACGAGTACGTCGAACGGCTCGCCGCCAAGGCCGAGTCGCTGGCCGTCGGCGACCCGTACACGGAGCAGGTGCACCTCGGGCCCGTCATCGACCGGGGCCAACTGGACCGCATCCACGGCCTGGTGGAGGCGAGCGCCGAACGGGGCGCCAAGCTCATGGCCGGCGGCACCCACCGCGACCTCTTCTACCGGCCGACGGTCCTCGCCGGCGTGGTCGACGACACCCCCGCCTACGCCGAGGAGGTGTTCGGACCGGTCGCGCCGGTCCGGTCGTTCGTCACCGAGGACGAGGCGGTGGCCCTCGCCGCGGCCGGCCCGTACGGCCTCTCGCTGGGCATCCTCACCGCCGACACGGCCCGCGGACTCGAGCTCGCCGACCGCATCCCCACCGGCATCGTCCACGTCAACGACCAGACGGTGAACGACGAGGCGGTGGCCCCGTTCGGTGGTGTGGGCGCCTCCGGCACCGGAGCCAGGTTCGGCGGCGAGGCCAACCTCGACGCGTTCACCGAACTGCGCTGGACGACGGCCCGCCGCACCCCTGCCGCCTACCCGTTCTGACCTCCGCTCGCCCGCCCGGCGGGGAATGAAGCGCGCCGGCCGGTCGTTTCCGCGAGCAGACGCGTGCGCCGCACGACGCGCGTGACGCAGCGTGACGCACGCACCCATCCATGGAGGTCCGGGACAGTGGCAACGGTGGAGCTCACCAAGGAGAACTTCGACAGCACGATCCGCGAGAACGGGTTCGTCCTGATCGACTTCTGGGCGGAATGGTGCGGGCCGTGCCGCCAGTTCGCCCCGGTCTACGAGAAGGCCTCGGAGGCCAACCAGGACCTGGTCTTCGGCAAGGTGGACACCGAGGCGCAGCCCGAGCTCGCGGCCGCCTTCGAGATCCGCTCCATCCCGACCCTGATGATCGTCCGCGACCAGGTCGCGGTCTTCGCCCAGCCCGGCGCCCTGCCCGCGGCCATGCTGGAGGACGTCATCGCGCAGGCGCGGGCCCTGGACATGGCGGAGATCAAGCAGAAGATCGCGCAGGAGGGGCAGGGGGAGTAGGGGCGGAGCCACCCCCCGTCCGGCCGCCGCCCCTCCCGTCCGGCCGCCGCCGCCCCTCCCGTCCCGGCCACCGCCCCCGTCCGGCTGCCGCGGTTCCCGCCGCGCCCCGCCCCGCCCCCGCCAGCCGCGGCGGCGACGCGCCGCCGCGGCGCCGGACCGTGCCGTGCCGCGGCCCGGCGGTGAGACTGGCGGCATGACGGAAGCCGTGGAGTACGACGTCGTGGTGCTCGGCGCGGGCCCGGCCGGCGAGAACGTCGCCGACCGGACCAGGGCCGCCGGGCTGAGCACGGCCGTGGTCGAGAGCGAACTCGTGGGCGGGGAGTGCTCGTACTGGGCCTGCGTCCCCAGCAAGGCGCTGCTGCGCCCCGCCCTCGCCCGCGCCGACGCCCGCCGGGTGCCCGGCCTGGCCGCGGTGGTGGCCGGGCCGCTGGACCGGGAGGCCGTGTTCGCCCACCGGGACTACTGGACGGGCGACTGGCGGGACGACGGCCAGGTCGACTGGCTCGAGTCGATCGGCGCGCACCTGTACCGGGGCCACGGCCGGCTCCGGGGCCCCCGCCGGGTGGCCGTCACCCCGCCGGAGGGCGGTGACCACGTGCTCGCCGCGCGGCAGGCCGTGGTCGTCGCCACGGGCAGCCGGGCCGCCGTACCGGACGTGCCCGGGCTGGCCGGCGCCCGCCCGTGGACCAGCCGGGAGGCCACCTCCGCCCGCGAGGTCCCCGGCCGGCTGCTGATCGTCGGCGGCTCGGTGGTCGCCGCCGAGATGGCCACGGCCTGGCAGGCCCTCGGCGCGCGCGTCACCGTGCTGGTGCGCGGCGAGCGGCTGCTGCCGCGGATGGAGCCGTTCGCCGGGGAGCTGGTGGCCGAGGCCCTGGCGGAGGCGGGCGCGGTGGTGCGGACCGGCGTGGCCGTCGAGGCCGTCGTACGGGACGGCCCGACCGGGCCGGTGACCGTGGTCCTTGCGGGCGGCGAGACCCTGGAGGGTGACGAGCTGCTGGTGGCCACCGGGCGGTCGCCGCGCACCGAGGACATCGGCCTGGAGACGGTCGGACTGGAACCGGGCGGCTGGATCGAGGTGGACGACAGCCTCCGCTCCACCGCGCACGACTGGCTGTACGCGGTCGGCGACGTCAACCACCGCGTGCTGCTGACCCACCAGGGCAAGTACCAGGCCCGGATCGCGGGCGCCGCGATCGCCGCCCGGGCGGGCGCCGGACCCGCCGGACCCGCCGGACCCGGCACCGGCACCGCGCGCTGGGGCCCGTACAGCGCCACGGCCGACACCGCGGCCGTGCCCCAGGTGGTGTTCACCGACCCCGAGGCGGCGGCGGTCGGCCCGACCCTGGCGGAGGCCGAGCGGGCGGGCCACCGGGTCCGCGCGGTCGACCACGACCTGGGGAAGGTCTCCGGCGCGGGCCTGTACGCGGACGGGTACCGCGGGCGCGCCCGGATGCTGGTCGACCTGGACCGCGGGGTGCTGCTGGGGGCCACCTTCGTCGGCCCGGGCGCGGCGGAGCTGCTGCACGCGGCGACCGTGGCGGTGGCGGGGGAGGTGCCGGTGGAGCGGCTCTGGCACGCGGTCCCCTCGTTCCCGACGATCAGCGAGGTCTGGCTGCGGCTGCTGGAGAACCATCGGGACGACAGCGCGTAGACGTTTAGGTGTTTAGGCGTTTGCCTAATGTCATTAGGTGAAATAGTCTCGCTGTTAGGAAGAGTGGTCGACGGGAAACGGCGGAGGCGTCGGATGGCAGGGGCGGAACGGGCCGGGCTGACCACGGAGAAGGTGGTCCGGGCCGGGGCTGAACTCGCCGACGAGCTCGGCTTCGAGCAGGTCACTCCCGCGGAGCTCGCCCGCCGGTCCGGCGTCCGGACCGCCAGCCTGTACTCGCACGTGAGGAACGCCCACGACCTCAGGACCCGCATCGCCCTGCTCGCCCTGGAGGAGCTCGCCGACCGGGTCTCCGCCGCCGTGGCCGGCCGGGCGGGCGCGGACGCCCTCAGCGCCTTCGCCAACGCCTACCGCGACTACGCGCACGAGCACCCCGGCCGGTTCGCCGCCACCCGGTACCGGCTCGACCCCGAGACGGCCGCCACCAGCGCGGGCGTCCGGCACGCCCGGATGAGCCGCGCGATCCTGCGCGGCTACCACCTGGCCGAGCCGCACCAGACCCACGCGGTACGGCTGCTGGGCAGCGTGTTCAGCGGCTACGTCGAACTGGAGGGGGCCGGCGGCTTCAGCCACAGCTCCCCGGACCCCGAGGAGAGCTGGACGGCGATCCTCGGCGCCCTCGACGTGCTGCTGCGCGGCTGGCCGACCGGCGAGGACGGGGCCTGACCCCGCCGCGCCGCGACCGGCCGCCGTTCACAAGACCGGAGCCGTACCCGTGGTACCCGTACGCACCCGCCCCGCCCCCGTACCCGTGTCCGCCCCACCCGCCCACGCCCCCGTCCCCGCATCCGTATCCGCCGCACCGGAGATCCGAGACCATGCCCACCGCGCACGACTGGACCACCACCCCCATCACCGCCGAGTTGCTGCGCGGTGCCCTCGACCTGGAACACACCGGACGCGGCGTACTGCCCCACCGGCTGACCGCCCGCGCCCGGCAGCAGGTCCCCGACGCGCAGCTGGCCATGGCGGAGTCCCAGCCCTCCGGCGTACGGCTCGTCTTCCGCACCCGCGCCACCGCCGTCGAACTGGACGTCGTGGCCACCAAGCGCGTCTACCCCGGAGCCCCGCCGCGGCCCGACGGCGTGTACGAACTCCTCGTTGACGGGCGGCCCGCGGGACGCGCCGGCGTCACCGACGGTGACGTCGTCACCGTCGACCTGGCCTCCGGGACCACCCGGACCCGCCCCGGCCCGGTGGGCACCCTGCGTTTCGCCGAACTGCCCGGCGGCGAGGGCGTGGAGAAGGACGTCGAGATATGGCTGCCGCACGACGAGACCACGGTGCTGGTCGCCCTGCGCACCGACGCGCCCGTCGAACCCGCACCCCGCGCCGGACGCAAGGTCTGGCTGCACCACGGCAGTTCGATCAGCCACGGCTCCAACGCGACGGCTCCCACCGGGACCTGGCCCGCGGTGGCGGCGGCCCTCGGCGGAGCCGACCTGGTCAACCTGGGCTTCAGCGGCAGCGCCCTGCTCGACCCGTTCACCGCCCGGGCCCTGCGCGACACCCCGGCCGACCTGATCAGCGTCAAGCTGGGCATCAACCTCGTCAACGCCGACCTGATGCGGCTGCGCGCGTTCGGGCCGGCCGTCCACGGCTTCCTCGACACGATCCGCGAAGGGCACCCCGACACCCCGCTCCTGGTCGTCTCGCCGATCCACTGCCCCATCCACGAGGACACCCCGGGACCCACCGCCATCGACACCACCACCATGGCCGAGGGCCGGCTGCGGTTCGCGGCGACCGGGGACCCGGCGGAGACCGCCGCGGGCAAGCTGACCCTCCGCGTGATCCGGGCCGAACTGTCCCGCATCGTCCGGCAGCGCGCCGCGACCGACCCCCACCTGCACCACCTCGACGGCCTCGAACTGTACGGCGCCGCCGACCACGCGGAACTGCCGCTGCCGGACGACCTCCACCCCGACGCCGCGACGCACCGGCTCATCGGGGAACGCTTCGCCCGGCTCGTGTTCGGCGAGGGCGGCCCCTTCGCCCCGGCCTAGACCTCCCCGCCGCCGCGTCCGCCCGGCTCCCCGGCCCCGGCCCCGCCGGTGTCCGCTGCCGGCCGGGTGAGGTGGCGTACGAACCAGGCGCGGGCCAGGTCGGTGACCTCGTCCAGCGCACCGGCCTCCTCGAACAGGTGGGTGGCGCCCGGCACGACCTCCAGCCGGTTCTCGCAGCGCAGCTCCTCCTGGGCCTGCCGGTTCAGCTCCAGCACGGTGGTGTCCCGGCCGCCCACCACGAGCAGGGTGGGCGCCCGTACGCCGCCCAGCGCCGGCCCCGCCAGGTCCGGCCGCCCTCCGCGCGAGACCACCGCGCCGACCCGCGGCCCGGCGGTGTCCCGGGCGTCCGCCGCGGCGGCCCGCAGCGCGGCCGCGGCGCCCGTGCTGGCGCCGAAGTAGCCGACCGGGAGGGAGACCAGGCCGCACAGCCAGCGGGTGGCCTCCAACAGCCGGTCCCCGAGGGTCTCGACCGCGAACACGTTCGCCCGGACGGACTCCTCGGCCGGGGTCAGCAGGTCCAGCAGCAGCGTCCCGAGCCCCGCCGCGTTCAGCCCGGCCGCCACCGCGCGGTTGCGGGGGCTGTGGCGGCTGCTGCCGGAGCCGTGCGCGAACAGGACCACCGCCCCGGCGCCCTCCGGGAGGACGAGGTCACCGGCCAGCACGGCCCCGCCGGCCGTCACCTCCACCGGGCCCGTACCGAAGCCACCCGTACCGGACCCACCCGCCCCGCCGGACCCGCCCGCCCCGCCGGACCCCCCCGCCCCGCCGTCACCGCCGGCTCCGCCGCCACCGCCGCCGGCCCCCGCGCCGCTCCCCGTACCGGCGCGGCCCAGCAGCGCCACGACCTCCTCGTCCGGGGTCTGGGAGAAGTCCCGGTACCACTCGCCGACGGCCCGGAACGCGGGCGGCGCGTACAGGCACACCACCTCGTCGGCCTCCGTGCGCAGCCACGCGACCGCGTCCGGCGGGGCCACCGGCGCCGCCAGCACCACCCTGGCCGCGCCCTGCGCCCGTACCACCTCGCAGGCGGCGGCGGCCGTCGAACCCGTCGCGATGCCGTCGTCGACCACCACGACCGTGCGGCCCGCCACCGGCACCCGGGGCCGGCCCGCACGGAACCGGCCCGCCTGCCGCCGCAGGTTCTCCTCCTCGGCCCGCTCGACCTCCGCCAGCTCCCGCTCCCCGGCCCGGCTGCGGCGCACGATGTCCTCGCTGATGATCCGGACCCCGCCCTCGCCGATGGCGCCGAAGCCCAGCTCCCGGTGGTACGGCACCCCGAGCTTGCGGACCACGACCACGTCGAGCGGGGCGCCCAGCGCACGCGCCACCTCGAACGCCACGGGGACCCCGCCCCGGGGCAGCCCCAGGATCACCGGATCCTCCGCTTCCAGATGCCGCAGCGCCTCGGCGAGACGCCGGCCCGCGTCCGTGCGATCGGTGAAGAACATCGTCCTCCACCCCCAATCCACGCCTACTTCGAACGAACCCCCACCGGGCCGGATCCGCAACCGGAGCGGGCCCCAGCACGCCGCCGCAGGCCGCCTGCCAGGTAATTCGGTGTCGGCACCCCCTCCGGCAGGAGAAGATGAACGCTCACCCACCAGGAGGAACCCATGAGCCAGGAGACCCTGACTCTGCACGACCTGCTGCCCGCCCAGGAACTGGCGGAGGCCATCGACGCCGGACACGTCGTCCGCAAGGCGCACCCGGAGCTGCCGCTCTCGCTCTACTCCTACACCCGCACCTGCCAGTACGAACGGGTGTGGAACCGGGTCACCACGCGTTGCCGCGGCCTGGTCGCCGACGACGTCACCGGCGAGATCGTGGCCCTGCCGCTGCCCAAGTTCTTCAACGTCGGCGAGCACGCGACCGGCCACGCCTACGCCCCGGCCCTGCCCGACGAGCCGTTCGAGGTGTACGACAAGGTCGACGGCAGCCTCGGCGTGGTCTTCCACTACGCCGGCCGCTGGCGGGTGGCGTCCAGGGGTTCCTTCACCAGCACCCAGGCCACCTGGGCGCAGAAACGCCTCGACGGCAAGGACACCTCGGCGCTGGAGCCCGGCGTGACCTACCTCGCCGAGGTCCTGTACCCCGAGAACCGCATCGTGGTCGACTACGGCGACCGCCGCGACCTGGTGCTGCTCGCCGCGTTCCGCACAGACGGCACCGAGGTGCCGCTGGCCGAGGCCGCCGCCGGCTGGGAACCGGTCGGCTCCGTGGTCCGGGTGTGGCCGGCGATGGCCCTGGACGAGCTGCTCAAGCTGACCGAGACCAGCACCCTGCCCGGCGGGGAGCCCGCGACCGGCACCGACGCCGAGGGGTGGGTGCTGCGCTTCGCGTCGGGCGTCCGCGCCAAGGCGAAGATCGCCGAGTACGTGCGGCTGCACAAGGTCCTGACGGGCGTGACGGAGCGGGACATCTGGCGCAGCCACGGCGTCCAGCGGTTCGCCGGAACGTCCGTCAAACGCCTGGCCCAGGGCCTGGGCTGCTCGGTCGCGGAGCTCGGCGGAGCCGGTGCCGCCGGCGGCGGCCGCCCGCTGGACGCCCTGCTGGAGCAGGTGCCGGACGAGTTCGACGCCTGGGTGCGCGGCGTGATCCGGCGCCTGGAGGACGAGGCGGCGGCACGCGAGCGCGCCATCGACGAGGCCTACGCCGGCGTCTGTCATCTGGCCGGCGACCGGGGCGCGTTCGCCCGCGCCGTCAAGACCCTGCCCGTGGACCCGGGCATCCGGGCCGCCCTGTTCCTCCGGCTCGACGGCCGCCCGACGGACCTGCTGGTCTGGCGGGCCGTCCGGCCGGAAGCGGCGGACCCCTTCACCACCGACGAGGAGAACTGAGACCGTGCCCGTGGTTCACGTCATGACGGGTCTGCCCGCCTCCGGGAAGACCACGGCCGCCCGCCGGCTGCAGGCGGAGGCCGGGGGCCGGATGCGCCGCGTCAACCTGGACGACCTCCGCGCCATGCTGGACGTGCCGGCGCCCGAACGCGGCCGCTCGCACGCGCACGAGCGGACGGTCCTGGAGATCCAGGACGCGGCGGTCCGGTCGGCGGTCGAGGGCGGTTTCGACGTGGTCGTCGACAACACC
This sequence comes from Streptomyces sp. NPDC012888, assembly GCF_042900645.1. Lineage (NCBI taxonomy): Bacteria > Bacillati > Actinomycetota > Actinomycetes > Kitasatosporales > Streptomycetaceae > Streptomyces > Streptomyces sp. NPDC012888. Next base: position 17,360 of record NZ_JBIBBM010000014.1, read on the forward strand.
CACCTCACCCCGCACGTGCCCAAACGCCTGAAGGCGGCCGTCACCGGGCTCGGCGCGGAGTTCGCGGTGCACGACTTCACCGACGTACCGGTGGAGGAGTGCGTACGCCGGGACGCCGCCCGTGAGCGGCCCGTCGGCGAGGAGATCATCCGCATCCTCGCCGACAAGCACGTCAAGGCGCGCCGCGGCGGCTGGCGCCTCACCGCCCAATGGCTGGCCGACTCCCCGGCGGGCACCCCGTACACGGCCGACCCGGCCCTGCCGTCCGCGGTGATGTGCGACATCGACGGGACGCTCGCACTGCGCGGCGACCGCGGCCCGTACGACTTCACCCGCTGCGACGAGGACCTCCTCAACGTGTCGGTGCGACAGGCCCTGCGGGCCTTCCGGGCCGCCGAGAACGACCGGATCGTCCTCCTGTCCGGCCGCAGCGAGGACCACCGGGACATCACCGAGGCCTGGCTGGCCCGCCACGAAGTGCCGTACGACGAGCTGTGGATGCGGGCGTCCGACGACGGCCGCAGCGACGACATCGTCAAGGCGGAACTGTTCGACGCCCACGTGCGGCACCGCTACGCGGTGCGCGTCTCGCTCGACGACCGCGACCGCGTGGTGGCCCTGTGGCGCCGCATGGGCCTGCCGACCTGGCAGGTCAACTACGGCAACTTCTGAGGGCGTACGGGCAGGGGAGCCGGCCGTCGCGCGAGGCCCGTCGGGCGGGCACACCGTCAGCGGCCGCGCCGTCTGGCAGACTTGGCGCGTCACCCCGGGCGGTGCAGGACAGGAAACCGGTGCGATTCCGGTGCGGTCCCGCCACTGTGACCGGCTCCCCCTCGCGGGGAGCCGGGAGTCAGACACTGACGCACCGCCCCCTCACATCGACCAGGGGACGAGGATCCCCCGGAGAGGCCCGGCTTCGCCATGTCGTTGTCCCGCTCGGCCGCCCTGCGCGCCCTGCTCCCGCTCACCCTCCTGATACCGCTGGCCGGCTGCGCCGACGACGGCCCCCGCGACGTCCCGCCCGGCAAGGCCGCGCCCGGGTTCCCGTACACCGTCGCCAACTGCGGGGTCAGCACCACCTTCGAGGCCCCGCCCGAGCGGGCCGTCACCCTGAACCAGCACGCCACCGAGATCCTGCTGGCCCTCGGCCTCCAGGACCGGATGGCCGGCACCGCCTACCTCGACGACTCCGTGCTCCCCGCCTACAAGCCCGCCTACGAGCGGATCAAGGTGCTGGCCAAGGAGTACCCGTCCAAGGAGGTGCTGCTCTCCGCCGACCCCGACTTCGTGTACGGCGGCTACTCCTCGGCCTTCGACAAGGGCGCCGGCCGCGACCGCGACGGCCTGGAGAAGAGCGGGATCCACACCCGGCTCAGCGTCGAGTACTGCACCAAGGGCCCCGTCGGCATCGAGCAGTTGAACACCGAGATCACCGAGGTCGCCCGGACCTTCGGCGTCCCCGAGCGCGGGCAGAAGCTCCTGGAGGACCAGCGCCGCCGCATCGACGCGGTCGCCGCCAGGGTCGGGACGCGGCCCAAGCCGTCCGTCTTCGTGTACGACTCGGGAGAGGGCTCCGCCTTCACCTCCGGCGGCTACGGCATCGGCAACGAGATCCTCGACCGGGCCGGCGGCACCAACGTGTTCGCCGACCTCAAGGACACCTTCGGCGACGTCTCCTGGGAGAAGGTCGTCGAGCGCAAGCCCGAGGTCGTCCTCATCTACGACTACGGGAAGACCAGCGTCGAGGCGAAGAAGCAGCGGCTGCTGAACGACCCGGCCCTCGCCGAGGTGCCGGCCGTCAAGAACAAGCGGTTCGTGGTGCTGCCGCTGTCCTCGGCCGTGCTCGGCGTACGGGTCGCCGACGCCGTCGAGTCCCTGGCCGGCCAGCTCCACCCGGGCACGCGGTGAGCCCGGGCCGGGCCGTGCCCGGCACCCTCCCCCTGCCGGCGGAGCGCTCCCGGGCCGGTCTGCGCACGGCGCTGGCCGTCCCGCTGCTGGTCGCGGCCCTGCTCGCGGCCGCGGTCGCCGGGCTCGCGCTCGGCCCGGTACGGATCGCGCCGGGCCGGGTGCTGGACATCCTGCTGGCCGGACCGGACCGGCCCGGCGGCGCCTTCGCCACCATCGTGTGGGACGTCCGCCTGCCGCGGGTGGTGCTCGGCGCGGTCGTCGGCGCCGGACTGGCCGTCACCGGGACCGTGCTCCAGGCCCTGGTGCGCAACCGGCTCGCCGACCCGTTCCTGCTCGGCGCGTCCTCCGGGGCCTCCGCCGGCGCGGTGCTGGCCGTCGTACTCGGCGCCGGGGCGGCGGCCGGACTCGGCATGCCGCTCGCGGCCTTCGGCGGCGCCCTCGTCGCGCTGATCGCCGTGTACGCGATGGCGCGGCGCGGCGGCACGATGACCACCGGCCGGCTGGTACTGGCCGGAGTGGCCGTGCAGTACGTCCTGTCCGCGTTCACCAGCCTGGTCCTGGTGCTCGCCGCCACCGCCGACGAGGTCCGCTCGGTGCTGTTCTGGACCCTCGGCGGCCTCGGCGGGGCCCGCTGGGACGAACTGGCGCTCCCCACCGCCGCCCTGGCCGTCGGTACCGGTCTGCTGCTGGCCCTGGCCCGGCCGCTGGACCTGCTGCTGGCCGGCGACGAGGGGGCCCGCACCCTCGGCCTGGACACCGGCCGGTTCCGGGCCGCCGTGTTCGTGCTCACCTCGCTCGTGATCGGAGTGCTGGTGGCGTACAGCGGGGCGATCGGCTTCGTCGGGCTGATGGTGCCGCACGCCGCCCGGATGTGGGTGGGCGCCGGTCACCGGGCGCTGCTGCCGGTGGTCGCACTGGCCGGGGCGGTGTTCCTGACGCTGGCCGACCTGGTCGCCCGTACGGCCGCCGCGCCGGAGGAGATCCCGGTCGGGGTCGTCACCGCTCTGGTCGGGGGGCCCGTCTTCCTGTGGCTGCTGCGACGGTCCTCGCGGGCCGAGGGGGTGCTGGGATGACCGCCGTGACCGTGCCGGACGTACGGCCGGAGCCGGAGCCGGAGCCGGAGCGGGGGCCGGTGCCCGTCGCCCTGGCCGTGGAGGGCCTGACCTACGGGACGGCCGGGAGGGTGCTGCTGGACTCCGTGGACCTCACGGCCCGGCCCGGTGAGACCGTGGGTGTGGTCGGCCCCAACGGCAGCGGCAAGACCACGCTGCTGCGCTGCGTGTACGGGGCCCTGAGGCCCGGCGGCGGCCGGATCCTGGTCGACGGCGCCGACGCGGCCGGCCTCGGGGTCAGGGCGCGGGCCCGGCGGATGGCCGTGGTCCCGCAGGACGCCACCGGAGTGCTCGGGCTGACCGTGCGCGAGGTGGTCGCCATGGGCCGCAGCCCGCACAAACGGTTCTGGGAACAGGACGGCCCCGCGGACGCGCGGCACGTGACCGAGGCCCTGCGCACGGTCGGTGCGCAGGACCTCGGCGGACGGCGGTACGAGGAACTGTCTGGCGGCGAGCGCCAGCGGGCCCTGCTGGCCCGTGCGCTGGTGCAGGAGCCGGGCCTGCTGGTGCTGGACGAGCCCACCAACCACCTGGACGTGCGTTACCAGTTGGAGCTGCTGGGCCTGGTGCGCGGGCTGGCCGCCACCGCCCTGCTGGTGCTGCACGACCTCAACCTGGCCGCTTCGTTCTGCGACCGGCTGTACGTGCTGGCGGACGGGCGGGTGGCGGCCGCCGGGACCCCCGCCGAGGTGCTGACGGAGGGCCTGCTGGGCGAGGTGTACGGCGTGAGGACCCGGATCGGGACCCATCCGACGACGGGCGCGCCCAGCATCGTGTACCTGCCGTGACCGGGCCCGCCCGGCTGGGGTCCGTCAGGGGGAGACGGTGATGTGCTGGGCGGGGCTGGTCGTGTTCGCCACCGTGTAGACGGCGTTGAAGACGGACGCGGTGGCGCTGGTCGGACAGCCGAACCCACCGGTCACCTTCACCGGTACGGAGGCGTTGGTGAACCCCAGGGTGGGCGGGGCGCCGTTGGTCCAGGTTCCGCCGACGGGCGCGGGCGCGGTCGGCGCGGTGACGACGGTGCAGCTGGCCAGGCCGGTCGTCTTGACCACCAGCCCGCCGGCGGGGACGGTCAGCGTGGCGGTGCTGGGCGCGCCGTGCTGCATGGTGACGGTCCAGGCGCCGCTGGTCGTCACGGTGGGGGTGACGCCGGGCATGCTCGACGTGCAGGAGCTGTAGGTGGGCGCGGAGATGGGGGAGGAGACCGGGCCGGCCGGGTTGTGGTTGGCGGGGGCCGCCGGGACGGTGCCGCTGGCCACGGAGACGGTGCAGGTCACGGTGACGGAGCCGGCCTTGAGGGTGGCCTTGCCGCTGAGGGTGGCCTTGAAGCCGTGGCCGGCGGGGGTGACGGTGGTGGAGCCGGCGGCCGTCGGTAAGGAACCGGCGGGCGCGGCGGCGGTGGCGGGGGCGGAACCGAGGGCCAGGGCGGCCACGGCCGCGGCAGAGGCGGCCAGGCCCACGGTGAGCGGGACGCGGGTGGTTCGGCTCATGGCGGTGCTCCTTGGGGATCGGGGTGCACGGTGGGGGTGTCGGGGTCGGTCGAGCGGGAGCCGCCGGGGGTGGGGGGACCGGCGGGTGCGTGGGACGGGGCGGCGGCTCCGGCGGAGCCGTCGGGGGTACCGGCCTCGGCCCGGGGGCCTGCCGGGCGCGGCTGCCAGGCGAACATCAGCCCGCCGCCGAGGATGCCGAGCAGGGTGCCGACGAGGAACCCGCCGAGGTTGGACAGCACCAGGGCGGCGGTGGCGATCAGGGTGGTGAGCACCCCGGCGAGGGACCGGTAGTGCGGGGCGAACCAGACGGACAGCCCGAGCACGATCATGACCAGGCCCATCAGGACGGACGGGATGCCCGCGACGCCCTGGGTGAGCATGACCTTCATCGGGGCGAGCGGGAGCACGCAGATCTCGGCTCCCGCGAGGACGGCGGCGAGGCCGCCCCAGAACGGCCGGCTGCGCCGCCACCGGCGGAATCTCAGAAGCATTCCTTCTTGCCCTTGCTGATGTCCATGCTGAGGCCGGTGAGCTTGAAGGTTCCGGCGTTCGTCGCCCACGCGGTCTGCTTCAGGTCGGTGATGGCGACGGTGTCGGCCTGCTGGCCGAAGAGGTCCTGCATGCCCTGGGCGTCGGCGGGGCCCTTGTCCAGGGTGGAGGCGTCACGGCCGATCTCGATGTTGGTGAAGACCGCGTTGCCGGAGAGCTGGGTGGCGTCGACGAACAGGTTCTTCGCCTCGACGGGCTGCTTCTTGCCCGCGGTGAGGTTGAGGGAGATGTCGCCGATCACCGGGAGGGTGGTGACCACCGACTGGCAGAGGCTGTGGAGCTTGGCGTCCCGGATGGCGGTGACCGCCACCGGGATCAGTTCCTCGCGGGCGTTGACGTCCACGCTGCCGTACTGGGCGAAACCCTCGCCCGTCAGGCTCTGCGCGGAGACCTTGAACTGCTGGCCGGACACGGCGAACGACGCGGCGAGCGCGCCCTGGGCCAGGGCGATGCCCAGGCCCGCGGTGACCGCGACGGCGGGTACGGTCAGGACGGCGAACCGCCGCCACTTCACCCGGCCGTCGCCGGCCTCACCTAACGCGGCATGCTCCATGGCTGCCCCCTTTGATCGTTACTGACCGGTATGGGTGTGCGGTCGAATGTAAGAGTGCCAATGGTGGTTGGCAAGGTTGTGCGAACACCGCCTTCAGGCCAACTCCTACCGCCCGGTCCTACCGGTCCGTAGGCCCCGTGCGCCCCGCCCGTCCCACCCGCCCCGGACGCGGGGCCGGCCCCCTCGGCAGCAGCGCGGCCGCCTCCGCCTCCACCCGCCTGGCCATGGCCCGTGCGAACTCCGCCGCCACCACCTCGCCCGCCACCGGACGCAGCGCCCCCACCGCCGCCGTGATGTGCTCCAACCGCGTGGCCGGAAGCCGCTCCAAGCCCCCGGAACCGATCACGTGCCGCCGGAACAGACCCACGAACCGGTCCGCCAGCGCCGCCGCCTGCCCCTGCACGAACTCGCCCGCGTCCAGGATCTCCGCCAGCGGCACCCCCGCCCGCACCAGCGTCACCGTGGCATCGAGCAACCGCCGGCTCGGGAACGTCACCCGCTCCCCGTCCACGCGTACGTAACCCAGCCGGGCGGCACGCCGGGTGTCCTCCGCGGTCGCCGCCGGGCCGAACAGCTCCCGCAGTTCGCGCAGCCCCATCGTCACCGGCTCCTCCTGCACCCAGTCACGGGTCATCTCCCGCTCCAGGCCCAGAAGTTGGGTGATACCGCCGCCCTGCTCCCAGGCGGCCAGCAGCTCCGAGATCCCCTTCACCGTGTAGCCACGGCCCAGCAGGTCGTCGATCAGGCGCAGCCGGACCAGGTGGTCCTCCGAGTACCAGGCGATCCGGCCCTCCCGCCGCGGCGGGGGCAACAGCCCGCGCTCCTGGTAGTAGCGCAGGTTGCGCACCTTCACGCCCGCCGCCCGGGCCACTTCCTCCCGGCGGTAGCGCGCCGCCGCCCCGCCCCCCGTGTCCTCGCTGCTCACGGCGCCGAGCCTAGACGCCGCCCCCGGGGTTACCGGCGAGTGCGCGAAGATCCGCCGGACCGTCCGCCGGACTGCTCCTTCACGGCCTTCAGCACCACGAACTTCGGGTCGCTCGCCACCAGTTCGCAGTTCCCGAACAGCCGCCGCAGCCGCGCGTGGTACCCCAGGTGCCGGTTGCCGACCACCCGCAGCTCCCCGCCCGGCCGCAGCGCCCGCCGCGCCTGCGCGAACATCCGCAGCGCCGTCGAGTCCGTCATCGCCTGGTGCGAGTGGAACGGCGGGTTGTTCAGTACGAGGTCCAGCGACCCGGCCGGGACCCCGGCCAGTCCGTCGCCGACCAGGAACTCGGCGCCGCCCGGCCGGTCGCCCGCGTTGGCCCGGTAGGTGGCCTCCGCCGACGCCACCGCCTGGTACGACTCGTCGGTGAACAGCACCTCCGCCCACGGGTGCGCGAGCGCGGCCGCCGTACCGACGATGCCGTTGCCGCAGCCGAGGTCGGCGATCCGGCCGAAGGCGTCACCGGGCCCGGCCGGCAGGTGGCCCAGGAGGAGCCGGGTCCCGATGTCGAGGCGGTCGGCGCAGAACACGCCGGCGTGGCTGACCACCGTCAGGCCGGCCGCGGCACCGGCGTCCGCGTCCGCGGTGTACGTCAGCGGCCACGGACCGCTCCGGGACGCGGCCCCGGACCCTGCCGCGGCCCCGGACCCTGCCGCGGCCCCGGACCCTGCCGCGGCCCCGGCTCCGGTCCTGGCCGGGTCCGGCGTGCTGAAGACCAGCCGGGCCTTGCGCTCGGCCAGCGAGGTCCGCGTCGGACCGACGAACTTCTCGAAGAGGTTCAGGGTCGAGGTGTGGATCTCCTTGACCATCCCGGCGCCCACGACCACCGACCCGGCGTGCAGCCGCGGCGCCAGCCGGTACAGCTGCTCCTCCAGCAGCGCCAGGCTCTTGGGCACCCGCACCAGCAGCACGTCGATCCGCTCCGGCGGCGCGTCCCGGGTGGTCAGCAGCCGCACCGAACCGTCCGCGACCCCGGCCCGGGCCAGGTTCGCCGAGGTCGCCTCCCGGCCCAGCCAGGAGTCGCTGATCTGCGTGGGCCGGTGCGCGGCCAGCGCCGTCACCAGCGCGCCCCACCGGTCCCCGAGCACGGCCACGGTGCCGGACAGGTCGACCGGCCCCCACTCCCCGGTCCCGGTGGTCAGGTGCCGGAGCAGGTACTCGTCAGCGGCGTCCCAGGCGCGGAGCCGGTCGCGGGGGTCCTCGGGGTGGCGGGTCAGCTCGTAGGAGCCGAAAGGCGTGGTCAGACGGTTCATCGTGCCCCCAGGCTATCCGAGACCACCCGCCCCGCGGTGCCGCCCGCCCCGCCCGGTCAGTGCTCCGGGAACTCCCCGCCCAGTGCCGCGGCGATCCGCAGGTACGGCACCGCCTCGGCGGCCCGCCCCTGCCGCTGGAGGGTCCGGCCCAGCATCAGCTGCGCGTAGTCCTCCACCGGCCAGCGCTCCAGGATCCCGCGCAGCACGCCCTCGGCCCGGCCCAGCTGCGCCGAGTGGTAGCAGGCCCGGGCCAGCAGCAGCCGCGGCGCCAGCAGCTCGGGGGCCTCCGCGGCGAGGGGCTCCAGGATCCTTGCGGCCGTCGTGTAGTCCTTCGCCTCGAAGAACAGCTGGGCCCGCTCCCAGCGCTCGGCGGCCGTCCCGTGCTCGAAGTACGTCCCAGGCCCGTTCATGGCGCCCCTTCCTCGTCCCTGTCGGACGGCTGCAACACGCCCACACGCTTGAACATTCCACTGAACCGCCCCCCTCCGGCGGGTTACGTTGGGCGCATGAGCAATCTCGATCGTCAGCCCGCCCTCGCCACCTGCGGCGGCCGCGGCTTCGTCGTCGCCGAACCGGTACGCGAACTCCTCAGCCCGCGGACGGTCAAGCTCGGCGAGTCCACCGAGGTCAGGCGGCTCCTGCCCAACCTGGGCCGGCGCATGGTCGGCGCCTGGTGCTTCGTGGACCACTACGGCCCCGACGACATCGCCGACGAGCCCGGCATGCAGGTCCCCCCGCACCCCCACACGGGTCTGCAGACGGTCAGCTGGCTCCACGAGGGCGAGGTCCTGCACCGCGACAGCGTCGGCAGCCTCCAGACCGTCCGCCCCCGCGAGCTGGGCCTGATGACCTCCGGCCGGGGCATCAGCCACTCCGAGGAGAGCCCCCGCCCGCACGCCCGCCACCTGCACGGCGCCCAGCTGTGGGTGGCCCTCCCCGACGCCCACCGCCACGTCGAGCCGCACTTCCAGCACCACGCGGAACTCCCGCGGGTCACGGCACCCGGCCTGGACGCCACCGTCATCCTGGGCACCCTGGACACGGCGACCTCCCCGGGCACCGCCTACACCCCGCTCGTCGGCGCCGACCTCGCCCTCGCCGCCGGCGCGGAAGCCCGCCTCCCCCTCGACCCGGACTTCGAGTACGCGGTCCTCTCCATGTCCGGCGAAGCCCACGTCGACGGCGTCCCGGTCCTCCCCGGCTCGATGCTCTACCTGGGCTGCGGCCGCACCGAACTCCCGCTCCGCGCCGCCTCGGACGCGGGCCTGATGCTCCTCGGCGGCGAACCGTTCGAGGAGGAGATCGTCATGTTCTGGAACTGGATCGGCCGCTCCCACGAGGAGATCGCCCAGGCCCGCGAGGACTGGATGAACGGGACACGCTTCGGTGAGGTGAAGGGCTACGAAGGCGCTCCGCTTCCGGCACCGGAACTCCCTCCGGCGCATCTGAAGCCACGGGGTCGAGTCCGCTGATGTGTCCACGAATGCTGCCCACGGTCTCTTGTCGTGCCGCGAGGGGTCTCCAGCCGTGCGGGAGGCTCGCGGGCCGCGGCGGACTCGGTCATGCACCGAGTCGGCCACGTCGGCTCCGCACCGGAGCCGGCGCGGTGTCGCGTCGTCAGCGCCGCAGCGTCAGCAGACCGGGTCGGTAGGGCCACTGCCCGTAGTCGCCGCCGGAGCCGGGATCGCGTCCCTGGTAGAGGAACCGCAGGTCGCAGGGGTCGACCGTCATGGTCTGGTCGGGGCTGGTGCGGATCAGTTCGCCATGGCTGATGTCGTTGGTCCAGGTGGCTCCGCTGTTGGCCTTCCCGGCGAAGGGGCTGCTCTCGGTCGTGGCCTGGGGCGTCCACGAGCCGTCCAGGCTGTTCGCCGTGAACGAGCGGAAGTACCTGCCCTGCGAGCCGATCGCCTCGACGATCATGAGGTAGCGGTCCTGGCCCTGGAGTCTGTAGACCTGCGGGGCCTCGAAGAGGTTGTCCGTCGTGTCGCTCAACACCACGGTCGAGGCCGTGCCGAAACTGCCCGGGAAGTTCCCGATCGGCATGCCGGCCCGGTAGATCCTGCCGTTGTCGCCGGCGAAGAACAGGTACATGTGCGTCCCGTCACCGATGAGCGTCTGGTCGATGGGACCGGTCCCGGAGCCGGCGATGCTTCCCGAGAAGAGCTCCTGCTCCGCCGACCAGCCGTTGGGGTTGGCGGGGTCGGTCGACGTCCGGTAGGAGAAGGCGGTCCTGCCCCACTGGTAGGCGAGCACCCAGACGTTCTTCGGCGCGAAGTGGAACAGCGTGGGCGCGACGACGGACGTCGCCATCGTGTTCTGGCGGGCCGAGGCCATCTCCGACCAGTCGGTGAACGGCGTGAAGTTCATCGAACCCCAACCCGCCCCGGTTCCCGCCGCGCCGTGCGTCGTAGCGTAGACGAGCTGCTTGCCGTTGTAGGGGGCGACGGTGAAGTCCTTGAGCGAGGCCCACCCGGCCTTGGGCTGCGCCAGCGCGCCCGTCGACGTCCAGCGGTACGTCGACGGGAGGGCACACGCGCCGGGGGCGCCGCCGACCTTGACCAGCCTCCACTGCTGGTTGGCGCCGCCCCAGTCGTCGTACTGGACGATGTTCGCGCCGTCGGCCGTGGAGCCCCCCTGCACTTCCAGGGCCTTGTTGCTGTGGCGCGCGACGAGCCTCACGTGGCCGTCCGGGCCGTCGGCCGGCCTCCACTGCTGGTTGGTGCCGTTCAGGTCGGTCCACTGGACGACGGGGCCGCCGTTGGCGGTGGACCCGTTCCGGACGTCCAGCACCTTGCCGGAATGGCGGGACCTGATGCGGTAGTAGCCGCCGCCGGAGTCGACGAACTGCCACTGCTGCTGGTTCTGGTCGTTCCTGGTCCACTGGGTGATGCGGGCGCCGTCGCCGGTCGACATGTTGTGGACGTCCAGTGCCCTGCCGCTGTTGCGGTTGACCAGCACGTACCAGGCGTTGGTGTCGACGGTCGCGGCACTGGCGGGCTGGGCGCCGAGGAGGGCTGCCACGAGCAGGAACGGCACGAGGACGGCGACCAGGCGCGTCGAGCCGGCCGGTGGCCGATGGCGAGTCCACATCAAAGGATCTCCTTCGGTGGGTGGGGGTGGAGCGGCTCCGCTGGACCGCGGAGCCGCCGCGCCGGGGACGGTGTGGTCAGGCTGAGGGGGGATTGCCGTAGTAGGCGTTCGGGCCGTGCTTGCGCGTGAAGTGGCGGTCCAGGACGTGCTGCGGGGGCTCGACCGTGCCCAGGGCGATGGTGTGGAGGGCCATCTCGGCCACCGCCTCGCAGATGACGGCGTGCTCCAGGGAGGCGGTGGCGTCGGTGCCCCAGGTGAAGGGGCCGTGGTGGGCGACGAGGGCACCGGGGACTTCCTTGGCCCGGGTGTCGTCACGGCCCAGCAGGTCCACGATGACCTGGCCGGTGTTGTACTCGTAGTCCGTGGCGCACTGCCGGCGGGTGAGGGGCGCGGTGACGGGGACGGGACCGTTGAAGGTGTCCGCGTGGGTGGTGCCGAGCACCGGTATCGGGCGCCGCGCCTGGGCGAAGGCGACGGCGTGGGTGGAGTGCGTGTGGGTCACGCCTCCGATGGAGGGGAAGGCGAGGTAGAGGCTGCGGTGCGTCTCCGTGTCCGTGGACGGTCGGAGGTGGCCTTCGACGACGCTTCCGTCGGACAGGGAGACGACGACCAGGTCCTCCTCGGTCAGTACGTCGTAGGCCACCCCCGAGGGCTTGATGACGAAGACACCGGCCTGTCGGTCCACCCCGCTCACGTTGCCCCAGGTGAGGGTGGCCAGGCCGGCGCGGGGGATGCGGAGGTTGGCGTCCAGTACCTCTCGGCGCAGTTCCCTGGAAACGGCGGTGCTCACGGTGGGCTCCGTCCTGGTGCGGGTGGGGGTGTGCGCGGCGCCCTGCGGGGCGGGTGCGGCGGCGTGATTGCTCACAGGCTCTGGGCCAGACGGTGGTACGCCCGGTTCCAGCGCAGCTCGCGCGTGAAGCGCCCGATGGTGGTGTCTTCGTCGATGACGGCGAGTTCGGTACGGAGCATCTCGGCCAGGTCTTCGAGCTCCTCGCCGCCGAGAGCGGTGGACAGGACGGTGTGGTGCGGTGCTCCGGCCGTCAGCCAGGCTTCGGTGGAAGTGCGCAGGTCGGGGCGGGGGTGCCAGACGGCTCGTGCGACGGGGAGCTGGGGCAGCGGCTCGGGCGGGGCGACGACGTCGACGTGGTTGGCGACGAGGCGGAACCGGTCGCCCATGTCCGCGAGACCGACGACGACGGCCGGACCGGGGTCGGCGTCGAAGACGAGACGGACCGGGTCTTCGCGTCCGCCGATGCCGAGGGGGTGGATCTCGCAGGTGGGCGTGGCCGTCGTGAGGGAGGGGCACACTTCGAGCATGTGGGCGCCGAGGACGAGCTCCTGGCCGGTCGTCAGGTCGTAGGTGTAGTCCTCCATGAAGGAGGTGCCGCCGGGCAGGCCGTGGGCCATCGTCTTCAGGGTGCGCAGCAGGGTGGCGGTCTTCCAGTCGCCTTCGCCGCCGAAACCGTAGCCGTCGGCCATCAGGCGCTGCACGGCGAGCCCCGGGAGCTGGCGCAGGCCGCCCAGGTCCTGGAAGTTGGTGGTGAAGGCGCGGAACCCGCCCTCCGTGAGGAAGGCGCGCAGACCGGCTTCGATACGGGCGGCGTAGCGCAGGGAGGCGTGGCGCTCGCCGCCCGGCCGCAACTCGGGTGCGAGGGCGTAGAGGTCCTCGTACTCCTTGACGAGGGCGGCCACGGTGTCTTCGGGGGCAGCGTCCACCGCCTCGACGAGGTCGTTGACGCCGTAGGTGTTGACCGAGACCCCGAACCGGATTTGCGCCTCGACCTTGTCGCCTTCGGTGACGGCGACGTCGCGCATGTTGTCGCCGAAGCGGGCGAGTTTGAGGGTGGTCAGTTCGGAGCGGCCGACGGCGGCGCGGGCCCATCCGGCGATGCGGTCGACGACGTCGGGGGCGGAGACGTGACCGGCCACGGTCTTGCGCGGTACGCCGAGGCGGGTCTGGACGAAGCCGAACTCACGGTCGCCGTGGGCGGCCTGGTTCAGGTTCATGAAGTCCATGTCGATGGTGGACCAGGGCAGTCGGCGGTTGGCCTGGGTGTGCAGGTGCAGCAGGGGCTTGCTCAGGGCGTCGAGGCCGGCGATCCACATCTTCGCCGGAGAGAAGGTGTGCATCCAGGTGATCAGGCCTATGCAGCGGTCGTCGGCGTTGGCCTCCAGGCAGACCGTGCGGATGGCGGCCGCGTCGGTGAGGACGGGCTTCCATACGAGGCGGACGGTCGTCTGGGGCGCGGCGGCGAGGGTGTCGCAGATGGCGCGGGACTGGTCGGCGACCTGGGCGAGGGTGTCGTCGCCGTAGAGGGACTGGCTGCCGGTGAGGAACCAGATCTCGGGGTCGGGCTGGGCGGGGGACGTCATGTCGGGTGTGCTCCTCGGAGGTGCTCGGGCGGAGAGGGCGGGCCGGTGGAGGCCGGGGCGGATCGTGACCCGGTCAGCGGGCAGTGGCGAGGCGTGCGGTGTTGCGGATCCGGCGCAGGCGGTGCAGGAGGAGGTCCGCGCCGGTGCCGAAGTGGTCGTGCAGGGCGCGGTATTCGCTGAACAGCGCGTCGTAGGCGTCCGCCCGTGCGGGGTCGGGGACGTACGCGTGGTGCTGGACGCTTCCCATGACGGAGGCGGCGGAGCGGACGTCGGGGTAGGCGCCCGCGGCGACGGCGGCGTGGATGGCCGAGCCGAGCGCCGGCCCCTGGTCGGAGGTGCCGAGGGAGACGGGGCGGCGCAGCACGTCGGCGTGGATCTGCATCAGGAGTGCGTTCTTCTTCAGGCCGCCGGTGACGATGAACTCCTCGACGGGGATCCCGGCGCCCTCGAAGTTCTCGACGATGATCCGGGTGCCGTAGGCCGTGGACTCGAGCAGGGCCCGGTAGACGTCTTCGGGCCGGGTGTCGAGGGTGAGGCCGGCGATGACTCCGGAGAGGTGGTGGTCGACCAGGGGGGACCGGTTGCCGTTCATCCAGTCCAGGGCGACCAGACCGTGCGCGCCGACCGGGCCGGCCGCGGCCTTGCGGGTCAGGAGCTGGTGGAGGTCCTCGCCGGACGACGCCGCCTCGGCACGGTAGTGGTCCGGGACGCCCTGCCGGAGCCACCAGGCGAAGATGTCACCAACCGCGCTCTGGCCGGCCTCGTAGCCGTAGGCGCCCTGGACCACGCCGCCGTCGACGACCCCGCAGATGCCGGGAACCTCGGCGAGGACGGCGGAGTTGAGGACGTGACAGGTGGAGGTGCCCATGATGGCGAGCATCCGCCCGTTCTCGACGGCGCCGGCCGCAGACGCGGCCACGTGGGCGTCGACGTTGCCGGCGGCGACGGTGATGCCCTCGGGGAGGCCGGTCCAGTGCGCGGCCCGCCCGCTCAGTGCGCCGGCCCGGGAGCCCAGGGGTGACAGCGGGTGCTCCAGGCGCGTGGCGGCGAAGTCGGCGAAGTCCGGGTGCAGCCCGGCCAGGAAGTCGGACGAGGGGTAGGAGCCGTCCTGGTGGATGCCCTTGTAGCCGGCGGTGCAGGTGTTGCGGGACTCGGTGCCGGTCAGCTGCCAGACGATCCAGTCGGCCGCCTCGATCCAGCGGGCGCAGGCGGCGAAGACGGCCGGGTCCTCCTCCAGGACCTGCAGGGCCTTTGCGTATTGCCACTCGGAGGAGATCTTGCCGCCGTACCGTGAGATCCACTTCTCGCCGCGGGCGTGAGCGAGGGCGTTGATGCGGTCGGCCTGCTCCTGGGCGGCGTGGTGCTTCCACAGTTTGGGCCAGGCGTGCGGGCGGTCGGCCCACTCGGGGATCAGGGCGAGCGGGGTGCCGTCCGGGGCGGTCGGCAGGACCGTGCAGGCGGTGAAGTCGGTGGCGATGCCGATGACCCGGCCCGGGTCGATGCCGGCGTCGGCGACCGCCGCCGGAACGGCGGTACGCAGGACGTCGCGCCAGTCCTCCGGGTGCTGCACGGCCCAGTCGGGGGGCAGGGGGACGCCGGTGGAGGGAAGGCGGTCCTCGATGACGGCGTGACGGTACTCGTGGACCGACGAACCGAGTTCGGCGCCGTCCCGGACCCTGACCACGACGGCGCGCCCGGAGAGGGTGCCGAAGTCGACACCGATGGTGCAGGCCTCGGGGTGATGACGGACTGCGGGGCCGGAAAGCGCGTCTGTGGTCACGATGCGGTCTCTCTCGTCATGGGCGGCGGTCGGAGAAGCCCTCCGATTGTTAGCGCTCACAATTCGGTTGGACAAGAGCTGGGGACGGTTCTGTCGAGCATCGGGCAAGGAATGGGGCCGCTGATGTGCGCGCGCACCCACTGCCGCGGCCGGAGGGCTGTGTCGGTAGCCCGGAGCGTCCGGTCCGGTCCGGTGCGGTGCCGGCGCCGGCGGATCGGCGGCCGCGCGCAGCCGGAGGCCGAACGGCCGGCAGGAGGCCCGCCGTCGGCGGTCGGAAGGCGGTGGCGAGAGCCGCCCAGTGCGTCAGTCTTCGCCTGCGGGGCGCGTGCTCGCGCGCATGATGAGCTGCGGTTCCACGAGGAGGTGCTCGGCCTTCCGGGCGCGCCCCTCGATGTGGTCGACGAGGAGTCCGATGCTCCGGCGCCCGATGGTTGCGAAGTCCTGGCGGACCGTGGTCAGGGGCGGAGGGAAGTACTCGGCTTCGGGGATGTCGTCGAAGCCGGCGACGGCCACCTGTCCGGGAGTGCGGATCCCCGCCTCGCGCAGGGCCCGCAGGACGCCGAGGGCCATCTGGTCGTTGGCGACGAAGACGGCGGTGACCGGTGTCGCGCCCCGGCGGGCCAGGGCGAGCCCGGCGAGTTCCTGCCCCGCCCGGTAGCCGGACAGCGGGCTCCAGTCGCCCGTCAGTACGCGCGGAGGTCTGATGCCGTTCTCCTGCAGGACCGCGCGCCATCCGGCGGTGCGGGCCTCGCTCTCCAGCCAGTCGTCGGGACCCGCCACGTGCCAGACGGTGCTGTGCCCGGCGGCGAGCAGGTGCTCCGTGACCATGCGGGCCCCGAGTTCCTGGTCCAGGGAGACGCCGGGCAGGTCGAGCTGATGGCCGCCCTCCACGGTGACCACGGGGAAGGGCGCGTCCAGTTCGGCGAGCGCCCGCACGTGTGAGCGCTGGGGGGTGATGGCCACCACACCCTCCACCCCCCAGGACGCGAGGTGGTCGATGGCGCCCTTGAGGCCCTGCCCCTCGCCGGTGCGCAGGCTGACGGTGGAGACGAGGTAGCCCTGCTCCCGGGCCGCCTCCTGCAGGCCGGTCAGGGTGCTTGCGGGTCCGTACAGGGCGGTGTTGACGGCGATGACGCCCAGCGTCCTCGTCCTGCGGGTCACCAGGGCGCGCGCGGCGGAGTTGCGGCGGTATCCCAGTCGCTCGATGGCCCGGGCGACCTGTTCCCGGGTGGCCGCGCGTACGTTGGGGTGGCCGCTCAGCACCCGGGAGACGGTCTGGTGGGAGACCCCCGCCTCGCGCGCGACGTCGGCCATCGTCGGCGGGCGGACGTCTTCCGCGGGATGCGCCACGTTCGCCTCCCTTCTTCCTGATCACGGCTGTACATCGATGCGAGAGAACCTTAGCGCCTTGCGCACCACACCA
The DNA here is from genome assembly GCF_042900645.1 of Streptomyces sp. NPDC012888. Classification (NCBI taxonomy): domain Bacteria; kingdom Bacillati; phylum Actinomycetota; class Actinomycetes; order Kitasatosporales; family Streptomycetaceae; genus Streptomyces; species Streptomyces sp. NPDC012888. The sequence continues at coordinate 33,876 of NZ_JBIBBM010000014.1, forward strand.
TTGTGAACGCTAACAATCTTGCTCGACCAGGGGACCACGCCCTGGCCACCCTGCCGGAAGGGGCTGAAGGCCCCCCTTCCCGGCCGCCGTCGTGGTGAACGGTGGTCAGTGGTCTGCTCGTGCCTCGTGGTGCCCTGCCTCGGGCGTCGTGGCCTGATCCAGGCCGACCCACAAGACGTGCTAAGGCGCCGGGCGGGATCCGCCGAAGAGCCGTTGGAGGAGGATGAAGACGAACAGCAGGCCGCCGATGACGATGCGCGTCCACCATGAGCTGAGCGTGCCCTGGAAGCTGATGACGGTCTGGATCAGGCCGAGGACCGTCACGCCCAGGGCGGTGCCGAGGACGAAACCGGAGCCCCCGGTCAGCAGCGTCCCTCCGATGACCACGGCCGCGATGGCGTCGAGTTCCATGCCGACGGCGTGCAGGGCGTAGCCGGACAGCATGTAGAACGTGAGCAGCAGGCCGCCGAGGGCGGAACACAGGCCGCTCACGGCGTACACCGCGATCTTGGTGCGTCTCGTGGGCAGGCCCATGAGACGGGCCGAGGACTCGTTGCCGCCGATGGCGTAGACGGTTCGGCCGAAGCGGGTGTGGTGGAGGACGACGAAGGCGAGCGCCAGCATGACCAGGGCGATGACCACGGCGGGTGAGACGAACAGTCCCCCGGGCAGGAGCACCCGTGTCTGGGCGATCCGCGTGGTCGTCGGGTCGGTGAGGGAGATGGACTCAGTGCTGATCGTGTAGCAGAGGCCCCGGGCGAGGAACATGCCCGCGAGGGTGACGATGAAGGGCTGGATCTCGAAGGTGTGGATCACCCAGCCCATCAGTGCGCCGCTTCCTGCTCCCACCAGCAGGACCAGCGGCACCGCCAGGGCGAGCGGCGCGCCGTTCTGTTCGACGAGCCAGGCCGTCAGCATGGTCGACAGGGCCACCATCGAGCCGACTGAGAGGTCGATTCCGCCACTGAGGACGACGAACGTCATGCCGATCGCCACGACGAGCAGGAAGCCGTTGTCGATCAGGACGTTGAGCAGGACCTGCCCGGAGAAGAAGCCCTCGTACTGCACGGAGCCGATCGAGAACATGGCGATCAGCAGAGCGGCCGTGACCATGAGCGGCAGGCGGGCGGAATTCCGTACCGAGAACCGCTGGAGCGGCCTGGTGAGGGAGCTGGGTGCGGTGCTCACGGGCGGACCTCCTGCTGGCGGACTCCTGCGTCCCCGACCGCGGGGACCGAGGCGGAGGGGCGGCGACGGCGTGAGAGTCGCGTGCGGAACGCGGGCGACTGGACGAGACACACGGCGATGACGACCAGGGCCTTGAAGACGAGGGTGGTCTCCGGCGGCACGCCGAGGGTGTAGATCGTGGTCGAGAGGGTCTGGATGATCAGCGCTCCCAGGACCGTCCCACCGAGGGAGAAGCGGCCGCCGGTGAGGGCGGTGCCGCCGATGACCACGGCGAGGATCGCGTCCAGCTCGATCCACAGGCCAGCGTTGTTGCCGTCGGCGCTGGACACGTTGGAGCTGATCATCAGGCCGGCCACCGCGGCGCACACGGCGCTGGCGACGTAGACCATGACCAGAAGGCCGGCCGCCCTGACGCCCACGAGTCGGCTCGCCACCGGATTGCCGCCCACCGATTCGATGAGCATGCCGAGCGCGGTCCGCCGGACGACGAGGGAGGTGACGGCGACGACGGCCGCGGCCAGCAGGACGGCGAAGGGGAGGGTGAGCCAGTAGCCGCCGCCGATCATCTTGTAGGTGCTGCTGGACACGCTGACGATCTGGCCGTCGGTGATCAGCTGGGCCACGCCGCGCCCGGCGACCATGAGGACGAGCGTGGCGACGATGGGCTGTACGCCCAGCCGGGCGACGAGGAAGCCGTTCAGCAGTCCGATGGCCGCGGCCACGCCGACCGCCACCGTGATCGCCGACATGACGGTGGGCAGACTTCCGGGGTTCTTCGCGTCGGCGATGTGCTCGCACGCGAGGGCGCCGGCGATGGCGACCGTCGAGCCGACCGAGAGGTCGATGCCGCGGGTGGCGATGACCAGCGTCATGCCGAGCGACACCAGGATCAGAGGGGCGCCGAACTGGAGGACGTCGATCAGGTTGCCGTACAGGTGTCCGTTCTGGACGCGGACGGCGAGGAAGTCATGGGTGAACGCGACGTTCCCCAGCAGCAGGACGGCCAGGACGGCGGCGGGCCAGAACAGGCGGTGACCGGTGAGCTGCCGGGCGACAGGCGCGCGGGCCGGACGCCCCCCGGCGCGGGTGTCGTCAGATGGTGTCATGAGACGGCTCCGGTGGCGATGGTGCCCAGGATCCGGTCGGGCGTGAGGGCCGGGTCGTTGAGGAGGGTGGCGACGAGTCGGTGGTCGCGCAGGACACCCACGCGGTGGCTCAACCGCAGCACTTCCTCGATTTCGGCGGAGATGAAGACGACCGCAGTGCCTTCCGCGGCCAGGCGGGTGACCAGCTTCTGGATCTCCGTCTTGGCGCCGATGTCGATGCCCCGGGTGGGTTCGTCCAGGATCAGCAGCTCGGGGTCGGTGAGCAGCCACCGGGCGAGCAGGACCTTCTGCTGGTTGCCTCCGCTGAGATTGCGGACCTGCGCCTCGGGGTCGGCCGGACGGATGTCGAGAACCTCGGTCCACCGTGCGGCGATCTCGTCCTGTCGGGCGCGCGAGAGGGGCTTGGTCCAGCCGCGGGCGGCCTGGAGGGCGAGCACGATGTTCTCGCGGACCGTGAGCTCGGCGATCAGGCCCTCTTCCTTGCGGTTCTCCGAACAGAAGGCGATCCTGCGGGCGATCGCCGCCCGTGGGGACCGTAGGTCGGCACGTTCGCCGTCGATCCGCAGCTCTCCTACGTCGGCGTGGTCGGCTCCGAAGAGCAGCCTGGCCGCCTCGGTCCGTCCGGATCCGAGGAGTCCGGCCAGGCCGATGACCTCGCCGCGGTGGATGTCCAGGTCGTAGGGCTGGACGGCACCGGACCGGGCGAGTCCGCGGGCGCTGAGGAAGGGGGTTTCCGCAGGAACGGGGGCGGTGCTGCCGGTGCGGGAGGTCTCCGCGAGTTCGTCGAGGGTGCGGATGTCGCTGCCGACCATGCGGTGGACGAGGGTGACGGGGGTCAGTTCGTCGATCCGGTACTCGCCTCCGAGGCGGCCGTTCCGCAGGACGGTCACCCGGTCGCACAGGTCGAAGACCTGGTCGAGGAAGTGGGTGACGAAGAGGATCGCGACGCCCCGGTCGCGCAGTCGGCGCACCAGGGCGAACAGCTGGGCGACCTCGTCCCGGTCGAGGCTGGAGGTGGGCTCGTCGAGGACGAGGACTTTGGCCTTGACGTCAACGGCTCTTACGATCGCGACCAGTTGCCGGACGGCGAGGGACTGCGCGCTCAGCGGCAGACGGACGTCGAGGTCGAGTTCCAGTTCGGTGATGAGTCGTGCCGCGCGTGCGTGGAGGGCCGACCAGTGGATCAGTCCCAGGCGCCGGGGTTCACGGCCGATGAGGATGTTCTCGGCGACCGAGAGGTTGGGGCACAGGTTCACCTCCTGGTAGACCGTGCTGATTCCGGCGTGCTGTGCTTCCAGTGGTTCGGTGAACCGCTGGGGGCTGCTGTCGACGGAGACAGTTCCCGCGTCGGGTGCGTGGACCCCGGTGAGTACCTTGATGAGGGTCGACTTGCCGGCGCCGTTCTCGCCCATCAGCGCGTGTACCTCGCCGGGGAAGAGGCGCAGGTCCACGCCGTCGAGGGCGAGGACGCCGGGGAAGGACTTGCGGATGCCGTGGGCTTCCAGGACCGGCAGTCCGGTGCGGGTGGGCGTGCGGGGGGTGGGTGGGGCTGCCATCCGCCCTCCTCTCCTGAGGGAGGGGGCGGCGCGAGGGCCGCCCCCGGTTCGGTGCGGGCGGGAGGTCAGTACTGGCGGCCGGGCAGGGCTGCCGCGGCCTGGTCCTGGGTGAAGACGCCCTCCTTGACCTCGACCCGTGGCGGGACGCTCTCGCCCGCCGCCACCTTCTTGACGAGTTCCATGAGCTGGTCGCCGAGGAGCGGGTTGCACTCGACCACCACGTTGATCTTCTTCTCCTGCATGGCGACGAAGGCGTCCTTGATGCCGTCGACGGAGATCACCTTGATGTCGGTGCCCGGCTTCTTGCCCGCCTCCTCGATGGCCTGGATGGCGCCCAGAGCCATGTCGTCGTTGTGGGCGTACAGGACGTCGATGTCCTTGTGGGACTTGAGGAAGGCCTGCATGACCTCCTTGCCCTTGGCCCGGGCGAAGTCGCCGGTCTGGGAGTCGACGACCTTGAACTTGGGATCGCCCTTGATCGCGTCTGCGAAGCCCGCCTTGCGGTCGTTGGCGGGGGCGGAGCCGGTGGTGCCCTGGAGCTCGACGACGTTGACCGGCTCGGAGGTTCCCTCGTACTCCTTCACGAGCCACTTGCCGGCCTCCTGACCCTCCTTGACGAAGTCGGAGCCGAGGAAGGTCCGGTAGAGGGAGGTGTCCTGCGAGTCGACGGCGCGGTCGGTGAGGATCACCGGGATGCCGGCGTTCTTGGCCTCCCTCAGGACGGTGTCCCAGCCGGACTCGACCACCGGCGAGAAGGCGATGACGTCCACCTTCTGCTGGATGAAGGTGCGGATCGCTTTGATCTGGTTCTCCTGCTTCTGCTGCGCGTCGGAGAACTTCAGCGTGACGCCGGCCTTCTCGGCCGCCTCGCGTACGGACTTGGTGTTGGCGGTGCGCCACCCGCTCTCGGCTCCCACCTGGGCGAACCCGACCACCAGCTTGCCGTCGGAGGAGCCTTTGCCTGCGCCGCCGGGGCCGCCGGTGGGCGCGGGCTCCGTGGTGCAGGCGGTCAGCACACTGCCGGCCAGGGCGGTGGCGGCGATGATGCGGAGGGCTCTGTGGGCCATGTCGTGGATCCTCTCGGGACGTGCGTCGTACCCGGCGGAGCCCTCAGGGAGATGGGTCCGGCGAAGGCAGCGCTGCGCAGCAGGGGTTGAGACGGGTCGAGGCAGAGTGAAGCGTCGGCCTCCGATGAGCGGTGGTCGGCGAACGCGAGACATTGTGAGCGCTAACAGACTTGTAACTCAAGGCCCCTTACGACCGTTACCCGTTCTTGATGCGCAGGGCGATCGGGGACGGGTGACGTGGGAGGCTCCTGTAGCCGACGGGCGCAGGTAGTTCGCGGAGGTGCCGGCTGCACAGGTGGCCTCCACCGGGGCCGCGGCCGCAGGTGCGGTGCGGCGACCCCGGCGGGAAGTATCCGAGGATATTGTGAGCGTTAACATCCGCGGTCCGTGCATGACCCGTCGATCGACGGGGCGGGCCGCGGCGCATCGCACGCACCGGGATCTCCGTCCGACTCGTCCCGCCCGTCTCGCGGCGGCGAGGCCGCTGTACCGGCTCTCCCCACCGGCAGGGGGCCCGATCCCCGGTCCGGGGCAGAGGCTTTGGTCGCACACCTTTGCGGACGTTAGGGTCTGACGCCGTGATGAGGAGGGTGGGAATGGCGCTCATGGATGCGGACCACGCGGGGCTGGTCGTCGCGGCGCAGGCCGGGGACGACCGGGCGCGAGAAGAGCTGATCGCCGCCTACCTGCCGCTGATCTACAACATCGTCCGACGGGCGCTGAGTGCCCACGCCGACGCCGACGACGTCGTCCAGGAAACGCTGTTGCGCGTGGTGCGCGATCTGCCTGCCCTGCGTGCCCCCGACAGCTTCCGCTCCTGGCTGGTGGCGATCACGCTCCGCCAGATACACGCCCATTGGCAGCGGCAACGCGTCTTCGCAGGCCGGACCGCGGTCATCGACGAGGCACTCCACATACCGGATGCCGGCCCCGAGCCTGAGGACGCGGCGATCCTGCGTCTGCACGTGTCGGACGAGCGCCGTCAGATCGCGGAAGCCGGCCGGTGGCTCGACCCGGACCACCGGGTGCTGCTCTCACTGTGGTGGCAGGAGCGCGCCGGACTGCTGAGCCGTGAGGACATAGCCGCTGCGACGGGCCTCACTGTCGCCCACGCTGGAGTGCGCCTGCAACGCATGCGCGAGCAACTGGACCTGAGCCGGACGATCGTGGCCGCGCTGGAGGCCCACCCGCGCTGCCCGCAGCTGGGGGAGACCCTCGCCGGCTGGGACGGTCTGCGTACATCGGTGTGGCGGAAGCGGATCGCGCGGCACACCCGCGACTGCCCGGTCTGCACGGCGACGACGATGAACCGGGTCCCCGCTGAGCTGCTGCTCCTCAGCCTCGCGTCCCTGGCCGTCCCCGCCGGACTCATCGCCGCGCTGACCGCCAAGGGCCTGCTGTCGGCTTCGGCGGCGAGCGCCGCCGGGCTGGCCACGGCACCCGTCGCCGCCGGCACGGCGACGGGGGGAGGCGGTCTGCACGGCGCGCTGACCGGCAAACTCCACGCGGTGACCGCTCATCCGCTGGCGAGCCTCGCCGCCGGCGCGGTGCTCATCACCGGGGCCGCCACCTACGCGACCTGGCCGGAACCGGCGCACCGGGCGCCCGGCGTCAGCGCCGCTCCCACGGTCGGCAGTCCGACGCCGATCCCGTCGAGCACCCCCATGTCGACCAGATCGCCGTCGGCGAGTCCGTCCGCCGTCGCAGGCACGGTTCCGCTGGGCGCACGATCACTGGAGTCCGTGGACGAACCCGCCCTGTACCTGACGTACTCCGGCGACTTCGCGACGCTGGGCCGGGTCTCCGCGTCCAGCAGCGCGCGGACACGGCAGCGAGTGACGTTCACGGTGGTCCGGGGCCTGGCCGACGCACGGTGCGTCACCTTTCGTGCCGCCGACGGCCGCTATCTGCGGCATCACTATCTGCGGCTGCGGCTGAGCACCGACGACGGCAGCGAACTGTTCCGCGAGGACGCCACCTTCTGTCCACGCCCCGGCGCGGTCGCGGGGTCGGTGACCCTGCACTCCCACAACTACCCCGGATCGGTCATCCGCCACCGCGACGGCGGCATCTGGCTCGACGGCTCCGACGGCACTCCGGCGTTCGCCGGCCAGGCCTCCTTCGTCGTCCGCAAGGCCTGGTCCTGAGAACCGCTCCTCGAGCATTCCGGAGCGAGCCGCGCGGTGACAGCCGGCGAGCCCGCACCCGGTCCCGGCACTGCGCAGTCCACAACCCGTCAGTGAGCCGGGTGCCGCGCCGAATCCGGGGTCGAACCTCCTGCGTCGACGGGTGCCTCGCCGAACCGGCCTGAAGGTCGAGCACGGCAGACGCCACCCGTGCCGCTACAGGAACCACTGCCGGGCAGGACGGTCTCCCCTTCCACAGGGACGACCACACCGCAGGGCTCGGCGTAACGCTTTTCGCCTGCGAGATGCATCACGGGGCGATCGTCGGGGCACCGCCACTTTTCTGTTACGCGACCCCGAGTTCGGAAGCCTCCACTTCGTGGGTGCCCTCCCGCCGCTCACCATGCGTGCCGGCGTCGGAGGTCCCCCGGTTCCCCGTCGGCGCATCCCCGGAAGAAGGCTCCCCCATGACGCGACATACCCACGACCCCCGCGCGACCGGTACGCAGGGCCGGCGCCACATCCCACACCGGCGCGGCCGGCGTCGCCGGACATTGACGATCGGCCTGACGGCCGCGGCGCTGGTGGCCGGTGTCATGACGCTCCTCCCCAGCTCTGCGGGGGCCGCAACACCCCTGGGCACGCAGGCGGCGCCCTCGGGCAGGTACTTCGGCACCGCTGTGGCCGCCGGCAGGCTCGGCGACTCGAGGTACGCCGCCATCCTGGACCGGGAGTTCAACATGATCACCCCGGAGAACGAGATGAAGTGGGACGCCATCGAACCGTCCCGCGGCACATTCACCTTCGGCCCCGCCGATCGGATCGTCAACCATGCCTCGGCACACGGACAGCGCCTGCGCGGCCACACCGCGGTCTGGCACTCGCAGCTCCCGTCCTGGGTGAGCTCCATCCGCGACGCGAACACACTGCGCGGCGTGATGAACAACCACATCACCACCTTGATGACCCGTTACAAGGGCAAGATCCACTCCTGGGACGTGGTCAACGAGGCCTTCGCCGACGGCTCCACCCAGCACCGCAGCTCGGTGTTCCAGAACGTGCTGGGCAACGGCTTCATCGAGGAAGCGTTCCGCACCGCCCGGGCGGCCGACTCCTCCGCCAAGCTCTGCTACAACGACTACAACATCGAGAACTGGTCGGACGCCAAGACCCAGGGCGTCTACAGCATGGTCAAGGACTTCAGGTCGCGTGGCGTGCCGATCGACTGCGTCGGCTTCCAGAGCCACTTCGGCACCGGTGGCCCCCCGTCCAGCTTCCGGACCACCTTGTCCAACTTCGCCGCCCTGGGTGTCGACGTCCAGATCACCGAGCTGGACATCGCCCAGGCGTCGCCGACCCACTACGCCAACACGGTCAAGGCCTGCCTGTCCGTGGCCCGGTGTACCGGCATTACGGTATGGGGTATCCGCGACAGCGACTCCTGGCGCAGAGGCGAGAAGCCCCTGCTGTTCGACGACAACGGCAACCCCAAGGCCGCCTACACCGCTGTCGTGAACGCCTTCAAGACGGCCCCCGGTACCACCCTCGGGACCGGCACCGGCGAGATCAAGGGCGTCGCCTCCGGTCGCTGCATCGACATCAAGGGTTCCTCCACTGTCAACGGAACCCAGGCGCAGCTGTGGGACTGCCACGGACGACCCAACCAGCGCTGGACCTACACCTCCGGCAAGCAGCTGAAGGTCTACGGCAAGAAGTGCCTGGACGCCAGGGACAAGCGCACGAGCAACGGCACCGCGGTGGTCATCGAGGACTGCAACGGCGGCGTCAGCCAGCAGTGGGACATCAACACCGACGGCACGATCGCGGGGGTCCAGTCCGGGCTGTGCCTCGACGCCGTCGGCGCGGCCTCCGCCAACCGCACCAAGATCCAGCTGCACTCCTGCTGGTCCGGCGGCAACCAGAAGTGGACGGGCCTGTCCGGGACGTCGACCCCGACGACGCCCGCGCCGACGGGCGGCACGTGTGCTCTTCCGTCGACGTACCGGTGGACGTCGACGGGTGCGCTGGCGCAGCCGGCGAACGGGTGGGCCTCGCTGAAGGACTTCACCCACGTGACGCACAACGGACAGCACCTGGTCTACGGGTCGCACTTCTCGGGATCCTCGTACGGCTCGATGATGGTCGGGCCCTTCACGAACTGGTCGGACATGGCGTCGGCCCGCCAGAGCGGGATGAGCCAGGCCGCGGTGGCCCCCACGATGTTCTACTTCGCGCCCAAGAAGATCTGGGTGCTGGCGTACCAGTGGGGCGCGTGGCCCTTCATCTACCGCACGTCGAGCGACCCGACCAACCCCCACGGCTGGTCCGCGCCGCAGCCGCTGTTCACCGGAAGCATCCCCCGCACCGATTCCCCCACCGGCCCGATCGACCAGACCCTGATCGCCGACGACCGGAACATGTATCTGTTCTTCGCCGGTGACAACGGCAAGATCTACCGGGCGAGCATGCCGATCGGAAACTTCCCGGGCAACTTCGGCTCCTCGTACACAACGGTCATGAGCGACACGCCCGACAACCTGTTCGAGGCGCCGCAGGTCTACAAGGTTCAGGGCCAGAACCAGTACCTCATGATCGTCGAGGCGAAGGGCGCGAACCAGGCGCGCTACTTCCGCTCGTTCACGGCCTCCAGCCTGAGCGGTTCGTGGACCCCGCAGGCCGGCAGCGAAAGCAAGCCCTTCGCGGGCAAGGCGAACAGCGGTGCCACCTGGACCAACGACATCAGCCACGGTGACCTGGTCCGCGACAACCCGGACCAGACCATGACCATCGACCCCTGCAACCTGCGATTCCTCTACCAGGGCAAGTCCCCCTCAGTAGGCGGCCCCTACGACCGACTGCCGTACCGGCCGGGTCTCCTCACCCTGCAGCGCTGACCTGCCCGATCCACGGTGATATGCAAGGAGAACAACTCCCCATGAAGAACCCCACGAAGAGCGGGCGCCGCGGACGTCACCGCCGCCGCTGGACCGGGACCGGACTGCTGCTCGGCGCGCCCGCCGTCGTCGTGCCGTACCTCCTGTTCGTGCAGGACGACTCGCAGGCCGCGACGGTCGACGGCAATGCCTACTACCGGCTGGTCTCCGTACGCAGCGGCAAGGCGCTGGACGTCAACGCCTTCTCCACCGCCGACGGCACCCGCATCCAGCAGTGGACCGACCAGAACACCGCCAACCAGCAGTGGAAGCTGCGACCCACCGGGCACGGCTACTACGAGCTGGTGAACCGCAACAGCGGCAAAGTGCTGGGCATAGCGGGCGATTCGACCGCCCAGGCGGCCGCCGCCGAGCAGCAGACCGACAGCTCCTCCACCTCCCAGGAATGGCGGATCGACGACGTGAGCGGTTCCGACGCCGTCGTCCTCACCTCCCGCAGGAGCGGCCAGGTCCTGGACGTCTCCGGTGGCTCCACGGCCGACGGTGCGGCAGTCATCCAGTACCACGGCCACGGCGGCACCAACCAGCAGTGGAAGCTGGTGAGGACGGCCGAGACCAAGGCGCCCGGATCCGGACCCTATACGTGGCGAAACGCCCAGGTGGTGGGCGGCGGTTACGTCACCGGGCTCGTGTTCAACCCGCGGGAGAAGGGCCTGCTGTACGCGCGTACCGACATGGGCGGTGCCTACCGCTGGGACACCGGGGCCGAGCAGTGGATCCCGCTGACCGACTGGCTCGGAGAGAAGGACTGGAACCTGCTGGGCATCGACGCGCTGGCCACCGATCCGGTCGACGCCAACCGGCTCTACCTGGCCACCGGCACTTACACCAACAACTGGGCGGGCAACGGCGCGATCCTCCGCTCCAAGGACCGCGGACGCACCTTCCAGCGTACCGACCTGCCCTTCAAGCTGGGCGGCAACGAGGACGGCCGCGGGGCGGGTGAACGGCTGGCGGTCAACCCCGCGGACAACGGCACCCTCCTGCTGGGCACGCGCAAGAACGGCCTGTGGCGCAGCACCGACCACGGCACGACATGGAGCCAGGTCTCCTCGTTCCCCGTCAAGGACGGGGCGAGCAGCGGCGCGGGCATCTCCTTCGTGACGTACGGCCCGGCCGGCAGCAAGACGGTCTACGTCGGCGTCGCCGACAGGTCCACCTCCCTCTACCGCTCCACCGACGGCGGCAGCACCTGGCAGGCCGTGCCCGGGCAGCCCACCGGGCAGATGCCGCAGCACGGCGTGCTCTCCGGTGACGGCTCGCTGTACCTGACGTACACCAACGCCCTCGGACCCAACGGTGTGACGGGGGGCTCGGTGTGGAAGCACACGCCGGCCGGCGGGACCTGGAAGAACATCTCCCCCTCCCAGGGCGACTACGGGTTCTCCGGTCTGGCCGTCGACCCCCGCAAGCCCTCCACGGTGATGGTCACCACCCTCGGCCGCTGGTGGCCGGAGGACGAGATCTACCGGACCACCGACGGCGGCACGACATGGAAGGCACTGGCCGACAAGTCGATACGGGACGCCTCCGCCGCTCCTTACGTCGGTACCGGCACCGGGCACTGGATGACCGCCCTGGCCATCGATCCCTTCGACTCAGGGCACGTGCTGTACGGCACCGGCAGCGGCATCCTGCGCAGCAAGGACGCCAATGCCTCCGACAGCGGCGGCACCAGCCACTGGAGCGTGGGCGCCCGTGGGCTGGAGGAGACCGCCCTGCTGGACGCGATCGCCCCGCCCGGAGGCGCCCACGTCATCACGGCCATGGGCGACCTGGGCGGATTCCACCACGACTCCCTGACCGAGGTGCCCCCCGGGCGACTGAAGAACCCGATGATGACCAACAGCACATCCATCGACTTCGCACAGTCCAACCCCTCGATCATGGTCCGCGTCGGCCGTGGCGGCGCACAGGACGGCGCCTACTCCACCGACGGCGGCCGCACCTGGAACGGCTTCGCGTCCGAACCGGTGGCCGGCGCCGACAGCGGCCGGGTGGCGCTCTCCGCCGACGGCTCGGCCATCGTCTGGACGCAGGCCGGCCAGGCCCCGTACCGCTCGACCGACAGGGGAGCGAGCTGGTCGAAGGTGGGCGGCCTGCGCACCGACGCCGTCGTCGTCGCCGACCGCTCCTCGGCCGGGACGTTCTACTCCCTGGCCGGCGGCACGCTGTACGCCAGCACCGACGGCGGAGCGACCTTCAGCGCCCGGGCCACCAACCTGCCCGCCGACGGCCGGCTCGAGGCCGTCCCCGGAGCAGCAGGCGACCTGTGGATCGCCGGCGGCTCCCACGGCCTCCTCCACTCCACCGACAGCGGCCGCACCTTCACCCGGCTCGCCCCGGTGAAGTCGGCCTCCGCCATCGGCTTCGGCAAGGCCGCACCGGGCGCCTCCTACCAGGCCCTGTACCTGATCGGCACCGTCAAGGACGTCACCGGCGTCTTCCGCTCCACCGACAAGGGCGCCACCTGGCTCCGCGTCAACGACGACGCCCACCAGTGGGGCAGCATCGGCGGCACCGGCGTCATCACGGGCGACCCCGACGCCTTCGGCCGCGTGTACGTCGGCACCAACGGACGCGGCCTCCAGTACGGCGACCCGTCCTGACCCCGACGCTGGGGCGGGGCCGCGGGCTCAACGGCCTGCGGCCCCGCCACGGCCGAGGAAGCGTCCGGGCTCCCCACGCTGACTGCGGAAGGCTGCAGACCGGCTCGTCTCAGAGCCGGCCCTGCGGCAGGACGACGTACGCGCTGGCTCAGAGCGACGCCTCGACCCCGAGGCTTCCGGCGCCGATGGCTCCCCTCAGCACATGGGCGATCTCTTCGGGCTTGAGGTCGATGCCGTCGAGCCCTTCCGGGGTCAGCGGGACCTCCTCCAGCGCGTACTCGCCGCGGTCTTCAGCACTGAACTCGGGGCCGGTACGGTCGTCGAAGGACCAGGTCGCGACGCGGGCGAGGTAGAAGAGCTGGCGTTCGTCGTCGGTCTCCATCGTGTGGAGAAGGCGGACGATGTCCGCCTTCCCCGCGATCTCCTCGTGGATCTCCCGGTGGAGGGCGGCCTCCCGGGACTCGTCGCCGGGCTCGACACCGCCGCCGGGCAGGACCCAGTACTCGGGGATGCCGGGCCGGGTGCGGCGGATGACCAGCATCGTGTCGTCGGCGGTGACGAGGACGGCGCGGACTCGTTCGATCATTTCGGTTCGTCTCCTTGCTTGTTGACGGTCTCAGTGGAGCAGCCAGCCGCCGTCGACGGGGCCTGCGCCACACAGTGCCGGGAATTCGTACTTTGGCCGCCTCAAAGGAGAGAGCCAACCACCGCTCCCAAGAGGAGCACTTGGTCGCGGTCGCGGTCGCGGTCGCGGATGCCCGCCCACCGCACCGCGCACGTCATCACAGGCCTGATCCGGCCGGCGGTCTCATCTCGTTGGACAAGCTGATCTGGCTGGTGCGGGCCGTGATGTCCTGGGACGAGTACGGGGAGGAGTGCGCGCCGCCCGGACGGCGCGACGAGGAACTCACCCCTTGGCGCGCCCGCTGGCAGTCCCTCAATACCCTCCGTACGCAGGCTCGCCGCCACCCGGCGCCGCCCTCGCCTCGGCCGTCCGGTCCCCGTCCGGTCTCCTTCAGACGTGGAGACGTCCTCACCGGACACGACGGACCCGTCGTGTCCCTGGCGTTCTCCCCGGACGGCGGCCGCCTGGTCACCGCGAGCGGCGACGGCGCCGTGCGGCTCTGGAACCTCACCACGCAACGGGTGATCAGCGAGATACGCATCAGCGACGGGGCCGCGTTGTCGGTGGCGTTCTCGCCGGACGGCGACCGCGTCGTCTTCGGCAACCGCGAAGGACTGGTGCTGATGTGGGACACGGCTGCCCCGCCACCGGCTCTCGTGCCCTTCAAAGGTCACGAGGCCACCGTGTGGGCGGTGTCATTCTCACCAGACGGCCGTCTTCTCGCCACCGCGGGCGACGACAGCGGCGTGCGGTTGTGGGACGTCGCCACCGGTACGCAGATCGGCGAGCCCTCACAGGCCCGGCCGGATCCATCTGGGCCCTCGCGATCTCTCCCGACGGCCGCCTCCTCGCCACCGGAGGCGAAGGCACCGCCGTCCGGCTCTGGAACCTCACCACCCGCGCGGAGGCTGTCATCCTCCCTGCGGGGCACACCGCGTCTGTGCACGCTCTGGCGTTCTCCCCGGACGGCACTCTGCTCGCCACGGCGGGCAAGGACGGCACTCTCCGCTTCTGGGACGTCGCCACCCGGACGCGGTCCGGCGAACCGCTCACTGGCCACGCCGGATCCGTGTATGCGCTGGCGTTCTCCCCGGATGGCGCTCTGCTCGCCACGGCGGGCAAGGACGGCACGCTCCGGTTCTGGGACGCCACCGGCCGCACCCCGACCGGTGATCCCGTGACTGGGCACACCGGACCCGTCTGGGCCGTGGCGTTCTCCCCCGGAGGACGCCGCCTCGTCACCGGAGGCGAGGACACCAAGGTACGACTCTGGGAAGAGGGCACCTCCGTACGGCCGGGGGAAACGGACGCGTCCGTGGCGCTCGGGGAAGAGCCGACCACACGGCTCCGGTACGAGGACTCCCACGCACGACCCCGGAAACCGGATACCCCGGACAGCACACCGTCCCCGCAGCCGCCCGCACCGCTGCCCCTCGCCGTCCGGGCGATGCTGCACCGCCGACTCCACGCGGGCCACCCACTGGAGCTGGGCGGACTCCTGCACGACACCGACGTCCACACGGTGGCGTTCGCCGCGGACGTCCTCGCGATCGGCAGCGACGACGGCGCCGTGCAACTGTGGGACCCCATCCTGCGCACCCTGCGCCGCGGCCCCCTCCCTACCCACGAGAACGCCGTCCTCTCCATGGCGTTCTCCCCAGACGGCGTCATCCTCGCCACCGGCGGTGCCGACGGGACCGTGCGACTACGGAACACGGTCACCGGCGATCTCATCGGCGCTCCCCTCGTCGATCACGGCGGAGACATCACGTTCTTGGCGTACTCACCGAAGGGCACCCTCCTCGCCGGCGGAGGCCGCGACGGAACCGTGTGGCTGTGGGACACGGCCACCGGAGCCCCGGCCAACGGCCCTTCCGGCCGCCGCACGAGGTCCCTCCATGCCGTGGCCTTCTCCCCGGACGGCCGGTACCTCGCGATCGGTGATGCGGGCAGAGCACCGTGGCTGTGGGACACGGTGGGCCGATCATGGATCGACGTTCCGCTCGCCGGTATCGGCGCGGGCTCCCTCGCCCTGGCCTTCTCACCGGACGGCCGCCTACTCGCGACCGGTGACATCGCCGGGACCGTCCGGTTGTGGGATGCCACCACCGGGGAGCCGATCGGCATCCCCCTCGCGGACCATTCCGGGGCGGTTCCGGCGGTGGCGTTCTCCCCCGACTGCCGGACTCTCGCGACCGGTGACACCGACGGGACCCTGCGCCTGTGGGACGCCGCCACTGGCGGCCAGCTCGGCGGCCCCGTCCCCCATGACGGGGCCGTCGCCTCGCTGGCGTTCTCCCACGACTCCTCGGTACTCGCCGTCGCAACGAAGGAACGGGTCACCCTGTACGCCTAGGCCGTTTCTCCCCAGGGGCAGCCTCCGTATCCGGGGAGGGTAAAGCCCCGTTGGGGAGCGACTGCGGAGGATCGGGGGTGCAAACGGGCAGCACGATGAAAGTGCCCGAAAGGCGGATCGTCTGCACTGCCGGTTCCGCAGGTCAGCGGCGTGAGGGTGACGACTTCAAGAAGATCTCCTCCTGGGCCGCCATCCTCTTCGCCCCGACCCTGGTCGGCACGATCCACGGCATGAACTTCGAGACCATGGCCGAACTCGGCTGGGTGTGGCGTTTCCCCTTCGCCCTGGCCCTGATGGGCGTCGTGTGCCTGAGTCCGTACGTGGTCTTCAAACGCCGCGACTGGCTCTGACCCCGCCGTCGGCCACCGCGAGGGAAAGGGGGTCCCGTCGATGGGACCGAATCTGCGTACGCTGTTCGTCGCCGTGATGGTGGCCTGGATCGTCTTCATCACGGCATGGATCTACCTGAGCGAATAGAGGCGGGCATGCACGCCGGCCGGCGGGTCAGGGGCCGGCAGCGCGGGACAGGCCGATTCGCGGTAGCGAGAGGGAGAGCCGATGGCGGAGCAGGACAAGGGACGGGCCACGCAGTACCAGCAGTCGCTGCCGCCCGCGGTGGTCGACTGCGCCCTGTACGAGGGTGGCGAGCGGATCCCGGGCCGCGTGAGGCTGGAGAAGATCATGGACCGGATCGAGCCGGGGTCCGGGCGGTTCGCGTGGATCGGCCTGTACGAGCCGACGGCCGAGCAGATACAGCAGGTCGCGGACGCTTTCGACCTGCACCCCCTCGCCGTCGAGGACGCCGTCCACGCCCACCAGCGCCCGAAGCTCGAGCGCTACGGCGACACGCTCTTCCTCGTCCTGAAGACCATCGTCTACGTCGACCACGAGCGGGTCACCGCGACCAGTGAGATCGTCGATACCGGCGAGATCATGGTCTTCGCCGGCCCCGGCTTCGCCATCACCGTCCGGCACGGCAGCGCCCCGCCGCTGGACGGGGTGCGTCGGCAGCTGGAGTCCGACCCGAACCAGTTGGGCCACGGGCCCGCGGCGGTCCTGCATGCTGTCGCCGACCACGTCGTCGACCGCTACCTGGAGGTCGCCGATGCCTTCCAGTTCGACATCGACGCCATGGAGAACGAGGTTTTCTCCCCCGGACGCCCCGTGGACGCGGGCCGCATCTACCAGCTCAAGCGCGAACTGCTGGAGTTCAGGCGCGCCGTGGTGCCGTTGACCGGGCCCCTGCAGCGTCTCAGCTCCGGAAGCGTGGCCGAGATTCCGGACGACGTCACCGCCTACCTGCGTGACGTCGCCGATCACCACGAACGTGCCATCGACATGATCGCCGGGTTCGATGAACTGGTCACGGGCATGCTCAACGCGAGCATCGCCCAGCTCGGCGTCCAGCAGAATGCCGACATGCGCAAGATCAGCGCCATGGCCGCGCTCATCGCCGTCCCGACCTTGATCGTCGGCGTGTACGGTATGAACTTCGACCACATGCCCGAGCTCACCTGGCGCTACGGCTATCCGGGCGTGCTGACTGTGATCGTCCTTGTGTGCACCGTCGTCTACCGGGCCCTGCGTCGCAACAAGTGGCTGTGATTTCGGGGCCGGACCGCAGCCGCGACCCGTCGGCCGGAACCGGGCGATGCGGGCGGGGTCCCCGTTGGCGCGTCAAGATGGCGGCAAGGTTCGGCCGGGCCCTCGCCCGAGCGCGTTCCGGTCCGCAGGGGTGATCTTGACCGCTCCAGGGATCCTCGATCGCGGCCCATTGGTGGCGGTCACCACGACCGCGGACACGCCCGTCAGCACCGCCCGAAGCCGTTGAGCGCGGCCTTGGCCCGCCATCCCGCCCGCTGTTCCGCGTGCCAGTGCCGGACCATGCCCACCTGGCAGATGGTGAAGCCGACGAACACACCGATGGCGAACAGCGGGACCAGGGCGTTGGTGTCGCCGCCGGACAACACCAGCAGGGCGGCGGACACGAGCGCCAGCCAGACCACGCCGTGCCGGTGCACCTGGCGGTCCGCCTTGAGAGCGAAGACATGCGGCAGGTAGTTGTCACGGGCCAGCAGGCTCATCAGCACCGACAGGCCGATCAGCATGATGCCGAGCAGGGCACCGAGGGCCACCTCGTGCGTCGGGCGCGGCGGACGGCAGGGGCGCGGAAGGAGGGCACGGCGTTGGCGACGGCCTCGACACCGGTCAGCGCGGAGCAGCCGGCGGCGAACGCCTTCAGCAGCAGCAGGGCGCCGACGGTGGTGGCGCCCTCGCCGAGGGCGGAGGCGTGCCCGGCGGCGGAGGCGGTGCTGACCGGTGCGTCCCGGAACAGGCCGACCGTGATCATGGCGAGTATCGAGCCGACGGACAGTGCGGTCGGCACCAGGAATGCCTTGGCCGAGTCCGCGACCCCGCGCAGGTTCACGGCGGTGACCAGGGCCAGGACGCCCAGGCAGATCCACCCCCGCTCGCCGTACAGCCCGGGGAAGGCCGAGGTCAGCGCGGCGACACCGGCGGTGACCGAGACGGCCACGTTGAGCACGTAGTCGAGGATCAGCGAGGCCGCGGCCACCAGGCTCGTCCGCCGACCGAGGTCCCGTTTGGTCACCAGCACCCTTGACGGCCTCCATACGCACGCCAGGCCACTCTTCACGCCCTCCATACGCCAGGCGTCGGCACCGCCGAATGCTCGCCGGCGAACGGTGGAGACGGATACCGCCGCCTCGGCGTCAGAGCTCCGTTAAAGCTGCCCGGGCTTCCGTATGGACCTCGTCAAGGTGGCCTAACGCGGGGGAGCCGAGGGGGTGAGATGGGCTCCGGCCAGACGGCCGAATCCATCTCATCACTTCATTCCAGGAGCTCACGATGGCCGATCTGGCCTTCGTCGTCACCACGGTCGCGGTCTTCGCGCTGGTGGCACTCATCGCCCGAGGGGTGGCGAAGCTGTGACCGTCGAGAACATCGTCGGCCTCGCGGTCGCCGTCGCCCTGCTGGGTTACCTCGTCCTCGCCCTCGTCAAGCCGGATAGGTTCTGAGCAGATGAGTGCCCAACTCGCTGGCGTGCTCCAGCTCCTCGCTCTGATCGCCGCCCTCGCTCTCGTGTACCGCCCGCTGGGCGACCACATGGCGCGGGTCTACTCCTCCGAGAAGCACTACAAGCCGGAGAAGTGGATCTACAAGGCCATCGGCGCCGACCCCGCCACCGAGATGCGCTGGCCCGCCTACCTGCGCGGCGTCCTGGGCTTCTCTGCTGTGAGCGTCCTCTTCCTCTACGCCCTGCAGCGCCTGCAGGGCAGCCTGCCCGGCTCGCTCGGCTTCGCCTCGATCGACCCGGACCAGGCCTTCAACACCGCGGCCTCCTTCGTGGCCAACACCAACTGGCAGTCGTACTACGGCGAGCAGGCCATGGGCCACGTCGTGCAGACCGGCGGCCTGGCGGTGCAGAACTTCGTCTCGGCCGCGGTCGGCATGGCCGTCGCGGTGGCGCTGGTACGGGGCTTCGCCCTCCCCCGAGCCCTCGGCTCCGCTCGAGCAGGGGGGACCCCCGTGCGTACGGGTGAGCTGGGCAACTTCTGGGCGGACCTGGTGCGCGGCACCGTCCGGATCCTGCTGCCCCTCGCGGTGATCGGCGCGATCATCCTGGTCGCCTGCGGTGCGATCCAGAACTTCGCCGGGATCCACGAGGTCGGTCAGTTCACGGGTGGCACGCAGCAGTGGAACGGTGGCGCGGTCGCCTCGCAGGAGGTCATCAAGGAGCTGGGTACCAACGGCGGCGGCTACTTCAACGCCAACTCCGCGCACCCCTTCGAGAACCCCAACCCGTTCTCGAACCTCTTCGAGGTCTTCCTGATCCTGGTGATCCCGTTCTCCCTGACCCGGACCTTCGGCCGGATGGTCGGGAACCTGCGCCAGGGTTACGCGATCCTCGCGACGGCGGCCACCATCTGGCTCGGATTCACCGCGCTGATGATGTGGACGGAGTTCGCTCACCACGGTCCGGCCTTCGAGGTCGCGGGCGGGGCGATGGAGGGCAAGGAGACTCGCTTCGGCATCGGAGCCTCGGCGATCTTCTCCGTGGCGACGACACTTACCTCGACCGGTGCGGTCAACTCCTTCCACTCCTCGTACACGGGGCTGGGCGGCGGGATCCAGCTGCTGGGCATGCAGCTCGGCGAGATCGCGCCCGGCGGTGTGGGATCCGGCCTCTACGGCATGCTGATCATGGCGATCATCGCGGTGTTCATCGCCGGCCTGATGGTCGGCCGCACCCCCGAGTACCTGGGCAGGAAGATCGGCACCCGCGAGATCAAGTTCGCGGCCTGCTACATCCTGATCACCCCCGCCCTGGTGCTCGGCTTCACCGCGGCCGCGATGGCGCTGGACACTCCGGCGAACTCCATGACGAACTCCGGCGCGCACGGCTTCTCGGAGATCCTCTACGCCTACACCTCCGGCGCCAACAACAACGGCTCGGCCTTCGCCGGCCTGAACGCCGACACGCAGTGGTTCAACAGCACGATCGGCATCGCCATGCTGTTGGGCAGGTTCCTGCCCATGGTGTTCGTGCTGGCGCTGGCCGGCTCGCTCGCCGAGCAGAAGCCGGTGCCCGAGACGGCGGGCACCCTGCGTACCGACAAGCCGCTCTACGCGGGCCTGCTCGTCGGCACGATCCTCATCGTCACCGGACTGACCTACTTCCCGGCCCTGGCGCTGGGTCCGCTCGCCGAAGGGCTCGCATCATGAGCACCGTCACTCCCACGAGGGCTCCGCACCAGGACGTGCCCACCGGTCACGAACCGGCTGGCGGACGCGTGGGCGGCGGCCTGTTCGACCCCAGGCAGCTGCTGAAGTCCTTCCCGGACGCGATCCGCAAGCTCGACCCGCGGATCATGATCAAGTCGCCGGTCATGTTCGTGGTGCTCGTCGGCTCGGTGGTCACCACCGTGCTGGCGCTCAAGGATCCGACGGACTGGTTCGGCTGGGCGATCACCGCCTGGCTGTGGCTGACCACGATCTTCGCGAACCTCGCGGAGGCCGTGGCCGAGGGCCGGGGCAAGGCGCAGGCGGACACCCTGCGGAAGGCGAAGACCGGCACGGTGGCCCGCCGGCTGGCCCAGGACGGCGGCGAGGAGTCCGTACCGGGTACAGAGCTCCGCATCGGCGACCTCGTGGTCTGCGAGGCCGGCGACGTCATCCCCGGCGACGGTGACGTCGTCGAGGGCGTCGCCTCGGTGGACGAGTCGGCCATCACCGGCGAGTCCGCTCCCGTCATCCGGGAGTCGGGCGGCGACCGCAGCGCCGTCACCGGCGGTACGAAGGTGCTCTCGGACCGGATCGTCGTCAAGATCACGACGAAGCCGGGCGAGACGTTCATCGACCGGATGATCAACCTGGTCGAGGGCGCGGCCCGCCAGAAGACGCCGAACGAGATCGCCCTCGACATCCTGCTGGCGTCCCTGACGATCGTCTTCCTGCTGGCCGTGGTCACCTTGCAGCCGTTCGCGATCTACGCGGGCGCCAAGCAGTCGATGATCGTGCTCACCGCGCTTCTGGTCTGCCTGATCCCCACGACGATCGGCGCGCTGCTGTCCGCGATCGGCATCGCCGGCATGGACCGCCTGGTCCAGCGCAATGTGCTGGCCATGTCGGGCCGCGCCGTCGAGGCGGCCGGCGACGTGTCGACGCTGCTGCTCGACAAGACCGGCACCATCACCCTCGGCAACCGCCAGGCCGCCGAGTTCCTACCCGTCAGGGGCACCACCCAGGCCGAGGTCGCCGAGGCCGCCCAGCTCTCCTCCCTCGCCGACGAAACCCCCGAGGGCCGCTCCGTCGTCGTGCTGGCGAAGGAGAAGTACGGGCTGCGCGAGCGCCACCAGGGCGAGCTCTCGCACGCAGAGTGGATCGCGTTCACCGCCCAGACCCGCATGTCGGGCGTCGACGTCGACGGCAAGAAGATCCGCAAGGGCGCGACCGGATCGGTCGTGGCATGGGTGAAGGAGCAGGGCGGCAGCGTCTCCGAGGACGCGCAGACACTGACCGACCGGATTTCCGAGGCCGGCGGTACACCGCTGCTCGTCGCCGTAGAGGACGAGAAGGGCGCCCGAGTCCTGGGTGTGATCCACCTCAAGGACGTCGTGAAGGAAGGCATGCGGGAGCGGTTCGACGAGCTGCGCCGCATGGGCATCAAGACGGTCATGATCACGGGTGACAACCCGCTGACGGCCAAGGCGATCGCGGAGGAGGCCGGGGTCGACGACTTCCTCGCCGAGGCCACCCCCGAAGACAAGATGGCCCTCATCAAGCGGGAGCAGGCGGGCGGGAAGCTGGTCGCGATGACCGGTGACGGGACCAACGACGCCCCGGCACTGGCCCAGGCGGACGTCGGTGTGGCCATGAACACCGGCACCTCGGCCGCCAAGGAGGCCGGGAACATGGTGGACCTGGACTCCGACCCGACCAAGCTGATCGAGATCGTGGAGATCGGCAAGCAGCTGCTGATCACCCGCGGTGCGCTGACGACCTTCTCCATCGCCAACGACGTGGCGAAGTACTTCGCGATCATCCCGGCCATGTTCGCCGTGGTCTACCCGGGCCTGGACAAGCTCAACATCATGGGCTTGGCCTCCCCCGAGTCGGCGATCCTGTCCGCCGTCATCTTCAACGCGCTGATCATCGTCGCCCTGGTGCCGCTCGCCCTGAAGGGCGTGCAGTACCGGCCGACCAGCGCCGACAGGATGCTGCGCCGCAACCTCGGCCTCTACGGACTCGGCGGCCTCGTCGCCCCGTTCATCGGCATCAAGCTCATCGACCTCCTCATCTCCCTCATCCCCGGAATCGGCTGATCTGCCATGAACTCCGTATCCAGCACCGCAAGGTTGATCGGCGCGGGTCTGCGAGCTCTCCTCGTCCTGACCGTGATCTGCGGGATCATCTACCCGCTCGCCGTGACCGGCATCGCCCAGGCCCTGTTCGACGACAAGGCCGACGGCTCCGAGATCAAGGACAAGAGCGGACGGGTCGTCGGATCCTCCCTCATCGGCCAGACGTACAACCTGCCGAAGAAGGACCCGAACGATGCGGAGGAGGCCACCCGGCCGGACCTGAAGTGGTTCCAGCCCCGCCCCTCCAACGGCCTTGGTACGAACAGCGTCAACACCCGGTACTCGCTGATCCTGTCCGGTGCCACCAACCGGTCCGCCGACAACGGCGCGGTGGGGGGCACGTGCACGGAGGACGCCGAGGAAGGCACCCTCTGCGCCCAGGTCGTCGCCGCCAAGGAAGCGGTCGTGGCCGACAACTCCACGGCGAGCCACCACGTCAAGCCCGAGGACGTGCCGGCCGACGCCGTCACCTCCTCCGGATCCGGCCTCGATCCGGACATCTCCCCGGCCTACGCCAAGTTGCAGGTCCACCGCGTCGCCGAGCAGAACAAGCTCGAGGTCAGGCAGGTCGAGAAGCTCGTGGACGACCACACCAAGGGCCGCACCCTCGGCTTCCTGGGCGAGCCCCGCGTCAACGTCCTCGAGCTCAACATCGCGCTCAAGGCTCTGACCGGGCGCTGATGGTCCACACCACACGGATCCTGAACCGGCGGGACGCCACCCCGCGTCCCGCCGGCTTCAGCCGTGCCCGCACCGAAGGAAAGGCTGCACACCCCATGACCCGGGTGCTCGTGGTGGAGGACGACCCCCAGCTCGTCCGCGCACTCAAGATCAACCTCCATGCCCGGAAGTTCGAGGCCGAGGAAGCAGGCACCGGCGCCGACGCACTCCGGCTCGCCGCCGCGCGCACGCCCGACGCGATCCTGCTGGACCTCGGCCTGCCGGACATGGACGGGGTCGACGTGATCAAGAGCGTGCGGCGCTGGAGCAAAGTCCCGATCCTGGTCCTGTCGGCCCGGCACACCTCGGAGGAGAAGGTCCGGGCCCTGGACGCGGGCGCGGACGACTACGTGACGAAGCCGTTCAGCATGGACGAGCTGCTGGCCCGGCTCCGCGCCGCCACCCGCCGGGAGGCGGCGCCCACCCGGGCAGACCGGCCCGCGGTGGTCACCACCGAGGACTTCACCGTCGACCTCGCCGCGAAGAAGGTCCGGCGCGGCGAGCGCACCGTACGGCTGACCCCGACCGAGTGGCACCTGCTGGAGATCCTCGTCACGCACCCCGGGCACCTGGTGAGCCAGCGCAGGCTGCTGCTGGAGGTCTGGGGGCCGACGTACTCGGAGAACACCAACTACCTGCGGGTCTACATGGCCCAGCTCAGGCGCAAGCTGGAGCCGGACCCCTCACGCCCCCGCTACCTGATCACCGAACCGGGCATGGGATACCGCTTCGAACCCTGACCAGCACTGATCGTCCGGTCCGCAGCACCTCAGGCACCTCCAGCACAGAAAACACGAACCCTTCCAACGCCACGGCGACGCCCCACCCGCGGTGGCGGCGTCGGCCTCGGCCTGGCCGTCGCCCGCGGCTTCACCGAGGCCCGCGAAGACCGCGTATTGAAAATGAGTGTCATAATCGTATAGAAGTACGGGGTGCTCATCTCACAACAGCTGCTGGAGCGCCCCATGGCCGGAGGTCGGCCGTTCGCGCTCACCGCACTCCGGCATCCCACGGTCTCCACGCTCCTGGCGGATCACCGCGTCCTGCTGGCCGACCTTCTGCACGGCCTGGGGTCACCACTGCACATCGTGCTGCCGGAGATCTTCGAGGAGAACGTCGTCAGACTCCGCCGGGCGTTCGCCGATGCGGGTGTCACTGCCGACATCCTTTTCGCCAAGAAAGCGAACAAGGCCGACTGCTACGTCGCGTCGGCCGCTTCGCTCGGCTTGGGGGTCGACGTGGCCGGCGCTCCCGAACTGGTCAAGGCCCTGGCCGGTGGGGTCCCTGGGCACCGGATCGGCATCTCGGGCCCGGAAAAGGACGACGCGCTGCACGCTCTCGCCGTGCAGCACGGCTGCCTGGTCGCCGTGGACTCGATCAGTGAACTGCGCCGGCTCGCCGCCACCGCGCGGCTCGCAGGACGGCAGGTGAGCGTGCTGCTGCGGTCCCGGACGGTCGGACAGCCGGGAAGTCGCTTCGGGATGTCCGCCGCTGAACGAGAGGCCGCTGTCGGTCTGTGTGCGGAACTCGCCGACAGCATGAGCCTCCGCGGATTCTCCTTCCACCTGAACGGCTACTCCACGGCGGAACGCGCGACGGCGGCGAACGAGATGATCGAGCACTGCCTCGACGCCAGGCAGCGCGGTCTGCTCGCCGCGGACCTGGTGAACATCGGTGGCGGGTTGCCGGTCTGCTATGTCGAGCCGCGGCTCTGGGACGCGTTCCTCGCGCAGGATCAGCCGGCCCACTACCACGCGGCCAAGGACTTCAAGGACTTCTATCCGTACGGGGGGCAGTCCGCGACCCAGGCCATCCGCGCGATCATGGCTCACCCGGTCGACGGGGACGAGGGCCTGGCGGCGAAGGCGGGCCGCCACGGCGTCCGGTTCGTTGTCGAGCCCGGCCGGGCTCTGCTGGACCAGGCCGGATTCACCTTGTACGGGGTGCAGCAGGTCGACGACCGACGGGACACCGACGGGTACGCCATCGTCACCGTCGCGGGCAGCAGCTTCAGCCTCTCAGAACAGTGGTTCAGCAGCGACTACCTCCCCGACCCGCTGCTGATATCCGCCCAGCCCACCGCGGACGAGCTGTTCCCGGCCTGTGTCGCGGGCTCGACCTGCCTGGAAAGCGACATGGTGACCTGGCGGAAGATCGGTTTCCCCAGGCCCGTCCGCCGGGGTGACCACCTGGTCTACCTCAACACCGCCGGCTACCAGATGGACTCCAACGAATCACCGTTCCACGATGCCGCCCTGCCGATGAAGGCCGTGATCCGGCTTGGTGAGGGCGAGGCCCCGCCCCGCTGGCGCCTCGACGGAATCTGATGCGACCTCGAACACATCCGATGCGACCGCCGACATAAGGAGAAACCTCGCATGTCACAGAGCTACGCCCCACCTGGGCAGTTGTGGCTGTTGCCGCAGTCCCAACAAGAAGGGCTGGACCTCGACCGCCGGCAGGTGATCGCCGTCGTCGAACAGGCCTACCGCGCGCTGCGCGAAGGCGGCTCCGACAACCCGGTCAAGACGATCATCGACGATTCCGACCACCGCTCCCTGAGCTATTCCATGGTGGCCCGGGACGCCGGCAGCGGCACCGTCTGCTTCAAGGCCGTCTACGAGTTCGACCCGCGCCGCACCCGCGACAGCTACCGCTTCCACTCGTTCGTCTTCCTCGTCGACGACACCACCGGGGCCCCCATCGCGCTGATGGACGTGGTGCAGCTCGGACCGCTGCGCTCCTCGGCCACTACCGCGCTGTTCGCCCGCGCGGCCGCTCCTGACGCGCGAACCGCGCTGGTCGTCGGCACGGGAGTCCAGGCGCAGGCGGCACTGCCCATGCTGCTCGCGGCCCTGCCCGGGCTGGAGCGGCTGCAGGTGTTCGGCACGTACCCCGATGGCCTGCGCGCCGTCCAGGACAGCATCGAGAGCCGCGAGGTCGAGATAGTCAAGGACCTCCGGGAGGCCGCCGGCGAGGCGGACATCGTGATCGGCGCCGCGGGCCTGTCCGTCACCGACGAAGTGCGGCGGGACTGGATGAAGCCGGGCTCGGTCGCCGTACTCCTCGGGTACGGCGTGCACGCCGACGTGTGCCACGGCGCCGACTACCGCATCGCCACCGACACCGCGCAGATGCACGCCACCTGCGACGACCTGCGCGGTGAGGACGGCTCCCTGCCACAGGTCGACGCCCAGCTGCCCGACATCCTGCTCGGCCGGGCACCCGCCCGCCGCCGTCCGGACGACGTCGTCTTCGCCTACAACAGCGGCATGGCGGTCACCGACGCCGCGCTGGGCCGGTACGTAGCCGATCTCGCGCGCGCGAGCGGGCGCGGAGAAAAGGTCAACTTCTGGTGAGCGATACCGAAACCGAAACGACCGGAGCCGACCTGACGGCCGGCACCACCACTGCCTCCGACGCACGGGGCGGTGTCGGCTGGTGGGTCGGCAACTCGCGGACGCTGCTCAGGCTGGCGTTCCCGCTGATCCTGACCAACTTCGCCCATGTCGCGCTGACCACGGTGGACATCGTGATGCTGGGCAGGCTCGGCGCGGTGGAGATCGCCGCCGCAGGCCTGGCCATCGCCATGTTCAACCAGTTGCGCACCACCGGCACGGGCCTGGTCACCGGGGTGAGCAACCTGGTGGCCGAGGCGCGGGTGCGGGACGACCGCGAGCGCATCGGGGCGCTGCTGTTCGCCGGGTTCTTCTGGGCGACCTTGTGTGGTGTGGTGTTCTGTGCGGCGCTGCTCCTGATCGGTCCGCTGCTCGTCCTGCTGGGGCAAGACCCGGCAGTGGTCGACAAGGCCGGTGAGTTCCTGCTCGTCCTGGCGCCGGGGATGCTGCCCTGCCTGTGGTTCCAGAACCTGCGGCACTTCACCACCGGGCTCAAGCGGCCCGGCCCCCTGCTGGCCATCACGCTGGCCTCGGTCGGCGTGACCATAGGCCTGAACTACGTGCTCATCCACGGCGAGTTCGGCCTGCCCGCGTTCGGCTTCGTCGGCGTGGCGATCGCCACCGTCACGGTGTTCCTGCTGTCCTTCCTGGCGTTCGTCGCGGTGATCCTGCGTGACGGCGTCCTGCGCCCGTACCTCACCTCGCCCGGCGCGCGCCACTGGAACGGGGACGCGGTCCGCTCCGTCTGGCGCCTGGGCCTGCCGATCTCGGGAACGTACGCGTCGGAGGCCGGGTTCTTCAGCGTGCTCACCCTGGTCATCGGCTCCCTGGGCGTGGAGGCCCTGGCCGCGCAGACGGTGCTGAACCAGATCGTCTACATCGTCTTCATGATCTCCGCCGGGCTGTCGCACGCAGCGTCGATCCACATCAGCGAAGCCGACGGCGCCAACGACTACGTGACGGCACGCAGGATGGGGCTCCTCGGCACGGCCTGGGGCGCGATCGCGACCCTGTCGGTCGCCGTCGTCTATCTGGCGATGCCAGAGGCGATCGTGTCCTGGTTCATCTCGGCGGAGCATGCCGGCAACGCGGACATCGTCGCGCTGACCGTGACAGGACTGATGATCGCCGCTCTCATGCAGGTCTTCGACGCCACGCAGAACATCGGCAACGGCATCCTGCGCGGCATCGGCGACACCGCCGGCCCCTTCCGTATCTCCCTCGTCGGGTACTGGCTGATCGGCCTGCCCGCCGGCTACCTGCTCGGAGTGAGTGCCGACCTGGGTGTCGAGGGCGTCTGGATCGGCCAGACCGTCGGCCTCGCCGCCACAGCCGCCATCCTGCTGCTCGCGTTCCTGCGCCGCGTCGACCGGCTGCACCGGGAGTCATCCAGCGCACCCGCCCCGGAATCGGAGCCGTCATGAACCACGTCCTCGCACCAGCCGCCTCGGCGTCCTTGATACGCCGGGAGGTCGCGGGCTTGCCCCGCTACGATCCCGGCGCCGGCCCGGACGAGGTGGCCGCCCTCAGCGGATTCGGTCACGTCATCAAACTCTCCAACAACGAAAGCCCGTTCGGCATCTCGCCGGCGGTCGCCGAAGCCGTACGCCGGGGCCTGGACGGCGGTGTCTCCCGCTACCCCGACCCCACCGGCAGGCGACTGGCCGAGGCCATCGGGAACAGCCTGGACGTGCCGGCCGAGCGCGTCGTGCTCGGCAACGGCTCGGAGAACATCCTGGAGCTGCTGTGCCAGGCCGTCCTCGATCCCGGTGACCTGGTCATCACGCAGGCGCCCGGGTTCAGCCTGCACGAGATCTTCCCCCGGGTCATGGGTGCCCGGGTCCAGAAGGTCCCGGTCACCGCCGACTTCGGGTTCGACGCGGCTGCCTGGCACGACGCACTTGCCACCGGCCCGAAGCTCGTCTTCCTCGCCAACCCGTGCAACCCCACCGGCGCGGTGCTCAGCGCCGCCCAGCTGGAGCAGGTCGTCCAGGCCACACCGGAGTCGGCCCTGCTGGTGCTCGACGAAGCGTACGGCGAGTTCGCCCGCGCCGACCCGGAGTACCCCGACGCCCTGGAGGCCCTGCGAGGCCGGAACCGGCCATGGATCGTGCTGCGCACCTTCTCCAAGGCCTACGGCCTGGCCGGGGTCCGGGTCGGGTACGGCATCGCCTCGGACACGGCCC
This sequence comes from Streptomyces sp. NPDC012888, assembly GCF_042900645.1. Taxonomy (NCBI): domain Bacteria; kingdom Bacillati; phylum Actinomycetota; class Actinomycetes; order Kitasatosporales; family Streptomycetaceae; genus Streptomyces; species Streptomyces sp. NPDC012888. The sequence continues at coordinate 62,651 of NZ_JBIBBM010000014.1, forward strand.
TGATCCAGGCGCTGGACCGGGTCCGTACGCCGTACAACGTCAACCAGCCGGCCCAGGACGCCGCCGTCGCCGCCCTGGGCGACCATGCGCACCTGGCCGACACGGTCCGCCGGACCGCCGCGGAGATCACCCGGGTCGCCGACCGGCTGCGGGGTGCGGGGCTGCGCGTGGTCCCGTCCGCCACCAACTTCCTCTTCATCGACACCGGCCGCCCTTCCGTCCGGGTCGCCCAGGAGCTGCACCGCGCCGGAATCATCGTCAAGCCGTGGCGCGAGCCGGGATACGAGACCTATATCCGAGCCTCCCTGTCCACCCCCGAGGACAACGACGTCTTCGTGCGGTGTCTGACGGAGATCTACGCGAAGGGCACATCGTGATCAAAACCAAGATGTCCGACCTGATCGGGCGGACGCCGCTGCTGAAACTGCCGGTTCCGGACGGTTCGGCAACCGTCCTGCTGAAGATGGAGCAGTTCAACCCCACCGGCACCGCCAAGATCCGGATGGCCAGGAACATGGTGGACGAGGCGGAGGCGGCGGGACTGCTCGCCCCGGGCGGGTGGCTGGTCGAGTCCACCTCCGGCAACACCGGACTCGGCCTGGCGCTCATCGCCGCCGAGCGTGGGTACAAGTTCACCGCCGTGGTGGACAACCACTCCAGCACGGACAAGCTGCGCGGCATGCTCGCCTACGGCGCCGACATCCTCAACGTCGCCGGGGACGAGGAAGGCCTCGCCACCGCCGAACGGGACACCGTCGCCGAGCGACTCGCGGCCGAGCACGGCGCCTACTGGACCGCGCAGCACCGCAACCAGGGTAATCCCAACGGCTACCGGCCCCTCGCCCGCGAACTGCACGACGACCTGGGCGACGGCATCGACTACCTGTACGGGGCCGTCGGTACGGGTGGCTCACTCTGCGGCACCGGCCGCGTCCTGCGCGAACGCATCCCGGACCTGAAGATCATCGGCGTGGAGCCAGTGGGCTCCGTCGTCTTCGGCGGCAAGGGCGCGACCTACCACCAGTCCGGCACCGGCACACCCGAGGGCTCGGAGATCGGCGACGTCGTCGACTACGAACTGTTCGACGAGGGGGTCAAGGCCAGTGACTCGGAAGCCTTCGAAACCTGCCGGTACTTGGCCAGGAACTTCGGCATCCTGATCGGCGGCTCGGCGGGCGGCGTGGTCTACAAGGCCCTGGAGCAGGGGCAGAGCTCCGGACCCGGCACCACCATCGTCGTGCTGGTCTGCGACGGGGGCGACAAGTACCTGGACACCGTGTTCAACGACGACTGGATGGCCGCCAACGGCCTGTACGACGAGCGCGTCGCCCGCCGGCTGGCCGCGATGCTGCGCTGACGCCCGCCCCGACCGATGCTCTGGGCACCCGGCGAAGCCACCCGATTCGCTGACGTGCCGTACGCCGCGAAACGCGGCCCCTGAAGTGCTCTTCTGCCGGGGTCACGCCAGGCGATCCGCCTGAGCTGCCGGGCCCCTTCGCCCCCGCCTACGAACTGGTACCTTCCTGCCATGAAAATGAAAACGATAACCGTAACTGTTGCAGTGCTGACGGTGCTCGCGGTCACGGGCTGCACGGCCGACACCGCCGCCGATGCCGGCGAGCGGTCTACGGGTACGGGGACGCCCGCGGCGACGGCCTACCCGTTCACCCTCAAGAACTGCGGCACCGACGTGACCTACAAGGCCGCGCCCAAGAAGGCCGTCACCCTCAATCAGACCGCCGCCGAGATCCTCATCCACCTCGGTGTGGGTGACCGGATCGCCGGATCGGGCTACGAGATCGAGAAGACGCCGGCCGAAATCGCCGAGCAGTACGAGAAGATCCCGCAGCTCTCGGCGCCCGGGCAGGAGATCAAGCACGAGAAGCTGCTGGAGGCACAGCCGGACTTCGTCTACGGCTCCTTCGCGAGCATGTTCACCGCGGAGCAATCCGGGGACCGCAAGCAGCTGCACGATCTGGGTGTGCCGACCTACCTGACCGAGTTCGACTGCTCGTTCCACGAGAGCGTCGCGGGCGCGGACTTCGACATGCTGTACGAGGAGTACCGCCGGCTGGGCAAGATCATGGGCGTGCCCGCTGCCGGCGAGAAACTGGCGGCCGAGCAGAAGGCCGTCGTGGACAAGGCCTTGGGCGCCGTCAAGAAGCGGGACAAGCCGCTGAAGGTGATGTGGTTCTACTCCACCTACGAGGGCACTCCGTGGGCAGCCGGCCCCGGTGGCCTGCCGCAACACATCTCCCAACTCGTCGGGGTGGAGAACATCTTCGCCGACGCCAAGACCAAGTGGGCCGAGGTGAGCTGGGACGAGGTCGCCGCCCGCAACCCGGACGTCATCATCCTGGCCGACCTGACGCGGGGCGAACCCAACGACACCGCCAAGGAAAAGATCGACCTCCTCAAGAAGGACCCCCTCACCAGCAAGCTCGCCGCGGTGAAGGGCGACCGGTTCATCTCCATCCCCGGTTCCCACATGGATCCCAGCTACGGCAGCGCCTCCGTGGTGCCCGCGCTGGTCGACGGCCTGAACCGGCTCTGGTGAACCGCCCACCACGATGACAACGAGTTCACACACGACCGCCGCGCCCACCGGAACCACGAGTACCAGCCGTGAAACCGTTCCGGTGCGCCGGCGGCGCGCCTCGACGGTGGCGCTCTTCTTCCTGGCCGGGGCCGGGCTGCTGGTGTCGGTCGTCGCCGCGTCGATGTTCGGGAGCGCGGACATCCGGCCCCTGGACGTCGTCTCCACAATCCTCCGGCATGCCGGTCTGGACAGCCTCGCCCCTACGCCGCCGCTGCCGGGACTGCTGGACGCCCTGGTCTGGGAGTCGCGCTTCCCGCGGGTGCTTCTGGCCGCCGTCGTCGGCATGGCCCTCGCGGTCTCGGGCGCAGTCCTGCAGGCGGTCACCAGGAACCCGCTGGCCGACCCCTATCTGCTGGGAGTCTCATCCGGAGCCTCCACCGGTGCGGTCGCCGTGCTCCTGCTCGGCATCGGCGGAAGTATCTCCTTGTCGACCGGCGCATTCGTCGGCGGCCTGGTCTCGTTCGGCCTGCTGCTCGCGCTGCTGGGCGGCGGGCGCGTCGCCAGTCCTTCACGGGTGGTGCTGACGGGCGTGCTCGTGTCCCAGTTCTTCGCCGCGCTCACCTCGGTCATCCTGATGGTCAGCGGGGACGCGAACTCCACCCGCGGCTTCACGTACTGGCTGCTCGGCACCCTCGGGGGAGCCCGGTGGGAGGGGGTGAGCGTCACCGTCGCGATCATCCTGGCGGGGGTGGTCGCCATCCAGTTCCTCGCGCCGGCCCTGGACGCCTTCACCTTCGGGTGGGACTCCGCCGCGGCACTGGGGATCAACGTCACCGCGGCCCGCATCTGGCTGATGGTGCTGACCTCGGTGATCACGGCGGCCGCCGTGGCGGCCTCGGGCGCGATCGGCTTCATCGGGTTGCTCATTCCGCACGCCGTCCGCATCCTGGCCGGCCCGACGCACCGCACCCTGCTTCCCCTGTCCGCGATCACCGGGGCCGTCTTCCTCATCTGGGTGGACGCGTTCGCACGGACGGCGTTCAACCCCCACGAACTGCCCGCCGGCGTCATCACCGCCCTTCTCGGCGCGCCCGCCTTCGCGCTGGTCCTGAAGCGTCTGGAGTCCTGATGGGCCGCATCACCACCGACCACCTCTCCTGGTCCGTCAAAGGCCATCGGCTGCTCGACGGCATCGAAATGGCGGCACACGACGGGAAGACCGTCGGCCTCCTCGGCCCCAACGGCTCAGGCAAATCAACACTGCTGCGCCTGCTCGCCGGCCTGCGCCGCCCCGACACCGGAACCGTCCGTTACGACGACACCTGCCTGGCCGACCTCGGCCGCCGGGTGCTGGCCAGACGGCTGGCCGTCGTGGAACAGGACGTGTCCGCCCACCACCACGTCAACGTCCGCCAGGTCGTGGAACTGGGCCGCACCCCCTTCCGTGGCCGCTTCGACGCACTAACCGAACACGACCGGCGGATCGTCGACGCGGCACTGGAACGCACCGACCTCACCGACAAGCAGCACCGCAGCTGGCACACCCTGTCCGGAGGGGAGAAACAGCGCGCCCAACTCGCCCGCGCCCTGGCCCAGGAGCCGCGGGAGATCCTGCTGGACGAACCCACCAACCACCTCGACATCCGCCACCAGCTGGAACTCCTGGACCTGCTGACGTCACTGGACGTCACGTGCGTCGTCGCCCTCCACGACCTCAACCTCACCGCCCGGTACTGCGACCACATCGTCGTGATGGACCACGGGCAGGTGGCCGCCGCCGGCGCCCCGGAGGCCGTGCTCACCCCGGAGCTGATCAGGTCGGTCTACGGAGTGGACGTGCTCGTCGACCGCGAACACACCACTGGTGCCCTCCGCATCACCTACCTGGCCGCCGCCACCACGCGGACGACTGCCAGAACGACGATGCCAGTCGATGCCCCGTAGAACTCGTCTGCTGAGCGACGCCGGCGACCTCGGCACGGTTCTCGGTCACAAGGAGGGCTCAGTGCATGCGGCGTTCCTCCAGCTGCTCGAGATCCACCTCGACCTGACCGCCCTCGTCGCGGACCAGCCACACCCGCTCCTCGCCGATGGTCAGGAGGTCCTCGATGGCCCGGCGGGTGCGGCGCAGGGTGAGGGTCTGGAGGAACTCGCCGATGTCGAGCAGCCACAGGACGGTGAGCGCGACGACGTTCTCCCTCAGGATCAGGGAAATGACGGGCGCGGCGGTGACCAGGGTGTCGGTCCCCGGATGACTTCGGCCACGCACGGTGCGCAGGGCCCCGTGGAAAAACGGCAGACCGGTGAAGAGTGTGATCGCGCCGAGGACACCGGAGGGGCCGACGCCGATCCGGGGCCGGCCCAGCAGCCGACGCAGCGCCACGACGGCGAGAACGGCTCCGCCGACCACTAGCCGGGCGACCTCTCCGGTGGAGGAGTCCGGGGCTGAGCGGGTGGCCTTGGCAGGTGCGGAGGGCGGCGGGGCCTCCTCAAGGGCCTCGACCAGGGCGTCCGGGTCCAGGTCTGCGGGATCCATGCAGATCACGACGCTGCCGGTGCGGGGAAGGACGCGCAGGGCGCGGAAGCCGGACAGACCGCTCAGCCGGTCGTCCACGAGGCCGGCGCAAGCCGGGCCGGTCCCGCAGCCAGGGCACGGTCAGCCGGGCCCGTCCCGTGGCGAGCGAGCGGACGAGTACCGCGGGCATGATCAGTGCTCGTGGCCGTGGTCGTCGTGGTCGACCTTGACGGCCGCAGGCGGTGGGACTTCCTCACCGAGCGAAGTCCTGGCCTCCGCGAGCATGTCTCCGGCCTTGAGCCGGGCCTCCTCTCCAGTCCGGACCCGCGCCCACGGTGCGGTGCGGGTACCCCGCCCGGGGTGCCGCGCTGAACGCGGGGCCCTTTTAGAGGGTCCTGTGGGGTGTGTCAAGTCCCGACTTTCCGCAACATGACCCGGGTGTGGCGTCCGGGGCTTACTTGTTTTGCGGGCCTCACCGGAAAGGAAACGAGGCGACACGGAAGAGGAGGAAGACCTCGCAAGAGGAATTCCACCCCCCGAAGTCACCGCAACCCGGAATTCCGGGACACCTCACATATCCCTTTTGAATGGCAGGAGAAAGTCATGATCCGCAAGATTCACACCAACGATGTCGTCCGCCCCAAGCGCCGGAGCTTTCGTATGGCGACTCTGGTTGCTTCGGCTGCTGTGGTGACCGGAGGGGTCCTGCTCCCGGCTGCCGCCGCCTCGGCGGCTCCGATGCCCTCCCAGGCGGTCGCCTTCGCCTTCCCCGAGGGAGGCGGCAAGGGCGGCGACGGCGGTGACGGTGGCGGCGGCCTGGTCGGCGGTGGCGGTGGCTCCGGCGGTTCCGGTGGCGGCAGCGTCCTGGGCACCGGTGGCGACGGCGGCAAGGGCGGCAACGGTGGCGACGGCATCCTCTCCGGTGGTGGCGGTGGCGGCGGCGGTGGCGGCGGCGACGGCAAGATCGGCGGCAACGGCGGTGCCGGCGGCAAGGGCGGCAGCGGCCTCTTCGGCGGGAACGGCGGCGGCGGCGGTGGCGGCGGCGACGGCTGGGTCAAGGGCGGCAACGGCGGCAAGGGCGGCGGCGGCGGCTTCGGTGTCTTCGAAGGCGGCGACGGCGGCAAGGGCGGCAAGGGCGGCTTCGGCGGCATCTTCGGCGGCCAGGGCGGCGCCGGTGGTGCCGGTGGCGGCAGCATCTTCTGACCCGCACGACCGGTCCTGACGGGGTGGAGGTCTCCGGGCCTCCACCCCCCACCCCCCACCCTCCGCCCCCCACCCCCACTCCCACTCCTCTTTGCAAGTAATGCGCTGGACGCCGGGATCATCTGACGCCCACTCACCCCCCGTACACTCCTTGATCACGACACGGAGAACCCCCATGTCCACCATTTCCTGGCAGCGACCGCTCATCCTGGCGGCGGCCTCCCTGGCTCTCGTCACCGGTACGGCGTGTGCCGCGCAAGCGTCGGAGTCGCACGCTCCGACCGGCATCAGCTCCTCGGTCGTCGGTGATCACCCGGAACCCTGCGTCATGGTCGGCAAGGGTGGAGAGGGCGGGGCGGGCGGAGAAGGCGGCAAGGGCGGCAAGCCCGGCCAGCCGGGTGAGCCCGGCAAGCCCGGCCGCTCCGGTTGCCTCCGGTTCGACGACCTGCCCGACAAGCCGAAGTCGGAACTCTCGATGGTGGACAAGGTCCACATCGTGATGCTGGTGCTGGCCGCCGACGACTCGGACGAAACCAAGAAGAAGATCGCCGAAAAGTACGAGATCGCACTCGGCCAGATCGACTCGTGGAAGGACCACTACCTGGACGGGAACTGGTTCGCCCTGATGGACGGGGGCCTCCCCTTCTGTCCGTGACGCACGAGGGACACGGTCCCTTCCCCGGGAGCCCCGGCCCCATGCAGGCCGGGGCTCCGTGCATCCCCGTGCATTGACCGGACGTCGATCCGCCCCATTGACACCCACCCGACGCGGAAATCCGGACACCGGAAAACCGCGTCACGGAAAACAGATCTTCGGCAAGGGAGAATCTCATGCGTGTGCGCTCTTGGAAGTTCCGTCTCGGCCTCGTCGTCTCCAGCGCCCTGATCGGCGCCGGTGCGATGGCGCCCGCCGCCACGGCGGCTCCGGCGTCCCCGGCCCAGGCGGCCACGGCGCTCGGCGGCCAGTTCCCCGACTCCGCGCCCACCGGAGGCGACAGCCGCCCGGGTAAGGGCCGGGGCCAGGCTCCGGGCATGGGCCGGTTCGTCGGCGGCGGGAACTTCGGCGACGTCAAGGTGGGCAACGGCAGTGTCCGCGTCGGGGACAGGGTGTGCGCGGGGAACTGCGAGGGCACCGTCAACGGCACCGCGGGCGGTGACGGCGGTGTCTGTGTCGGGCGGTGCAGCGGCAGCGCCAACGGCGGCAACGGCGTCGACGGCGGACCCGGCGGCGACGGTACGGACGGCGGCAACGGCGGGGTCTGCGTCGGCCAGTGCCACGGCAGCGTCAACGGCGGGAACGGCGGCAACGGCGGGAACGCGCCCGCCGGCGGTGACGGCGGCAACGGCGGCAGGGGCGGCAACGGCGGCACCTGCATCGGCGCCGGCTGCCAGACCAGCGGCCAGGGCGGCCGCGGCGGCAACGGTGGCGCCGGCTGACCCCCGGCGAACCGCCTGGTACGCGGGTAGCAGGCACCGGCCGGACGTCCGGCCGGTGCCTGCGGCTGCGAACGAGCAGCCGGGTGGATCACTGAATAGACTCGGATGTGGAAGAGCGGCCTGTGACGGGGGCGCCTGATGAGCTCGGCATCGAACCTGGGCATGTACACGGGCCGGACCTCCGGCCTGATCGGGAAGCAGATCGCGGGCTACCGCGTCGAGGAGCTGCTCGGCCGCGGTGGCATGGCCGTCGTCTACCGGGCGAGGGACCTGCGCCTGGACCGTACGGTCGCGCTGAAGCTGATCGCCCCGGAGCGGGCCCGCGACGACACCTTCCGGCGCCGCTTCACCCACGAATCGCGGGTCGCCGCGCAGATCGACCACCCGCACATCGTGCCGATCTTCGAGGCCGGCGAGACCGAGGGCGTCCTCTACATCGCCATGCGTTACGTCCCCGGCCTGGACCTGCGGGCCCTGCTGGACCGGGAGGGCCCGCTCCCGGTTGCGACGGCCCTGCGCATCGCCACCCAGGTGGCGTCAGCGCTCGACGCGGCCCACGAGCACGACCTGGTGCACCGCGACGTCAAGCCCGGCAACATCCTGATCGCGGCCGGCACCGACAGCGACCACCCCGAGCACGTCTACCTCACGGACTTCGGCCTGACGAAGAAATCGCTGTCGCTCAGCGGCTTCACCACCGCGGGCGAGTTCGTCGGCACGCTCGACTACATGGCGCCGGAACAGATCTCGGGCCGGCCGGTGGACGGCAGGTGCGATCTGTACAGCCTCGCCTGCGTCGTCTACGAGACCCTCGCCGGCGGCCCCCCGTTCGTCCGGGAGGAGGACGTCGCACTGCTCTGGGCGCACCAGTACGACCCGCCTCCCCCCTTGACGGAGCGGCGGTCCGGGATCGCGCCGGCCGCGGACGAGGTCCTGGCCAGGGCGCTGGCGAAGGTCCCCGAGGACCGTTACGGCTCCTGCCTGGAGTTCGCGGCGGCACTGCGCGCCGCGGCCGCGAACGGTGAAGGTGCGGGTGCGGGTGCGGGTGCGGGTGCGGGCGCGGGTGCGGGCGCGGGGGCCGATGGGCCGTCCCCGGCCGCCACCGCTGCCGGGGCCGCCCCGGCCGCCACCGCTGCCGGGCCCGCCGCACCGCTGCCGGAGCCGCCGGCCTGGGCCTCACCGGTCCTCCGGGGCCCGGGCCCGTGACGTGAACGAGGAACGGCCCGTACGGCGTTACCGTACGGGCCGTTCCCCTGCGGGTCGGGTCGTCAGAGTCCCAGCGAGATGGCCAGCCGCGTCATCTCCGCCGTCGTGTTGATGCCCAGCTTGGCCCGGATGCGGCGCAGGTAGGCGTCGACGGTGTGCTTGGAGAGTCCCATCTGGCGGGCCGTCTGCAGGTAGGTGCAGCCCGCGGCGATGTGGCGCAGCGCCTCCTGCTCGCGCGGGGCCAGCGTGGTGGCGGCTGCGGGGGCTTCGGCGTGCGGCGGGGTGAGGGTGAGGCTCATGGGATTTCCTCCGACGAATCGGTTCGGCCATCGCTGCTCACTCCCTCGGAAGCAGAGGGACATATCCCGGAATGTCCGTTTTATGCCCGTGCTCAAAAGCTTGGCCGCGGGACTTCACGGCCTCGTCCGCCGACTGTCACAGGCGTGTCACAGGGGACCCCGGCTCAGAACCCGACGAGCGACTGCTCCGCCCAGATGGTCTTGCCGACGGCGGCGTGCCGGGTGCCCCAGCGCTGGGCGAGCTGGGCGACCAGCAGCAGCCCGCGGCCTCCCTCGTCGAAGATCCGGGCCCGCCGCATGTGCGGGGCGGTGTTGTTGGCGTCGGAGACCTCGCAGATCAGCGTGCTGTCCTCGTGGATCAGCCGCAGCTGGATGGGCGGCCGGCCGTACCGGATGGCATTGGTGACCAGCTCGCTCACCAGGAGTTCGGTGACGAAGGAGGCGTCATCCAGCCCCCAGGCCGTCAGCTGGTCGGTGGTGTACCGGCGGGCCTGGCCGACCACTGAGGGATCGGAGGGCAGGTCCCAGACGGAGACCTTGTCCTCGTGGAGGGCCCGGGTCCGGGCGACGAGCAGCGCGACGTCGTCGTCGGGACGGTGGGTCAGCATGGCGGCCAGGACCCGGTCGCACACCGTGTCCAGCGTGGACGCGGGACGCGTGAGGGCTGCGAACATGCTGTCCAGGGCGTCGTCGACGTCGCGGTCGCGCCTCTGGAGCAGGCCGTCGGTGTAGAGGGCGAGGAGGCTGCCCTCCGCCAGCTCCACCTCGGCGGTTTCAAAGGGCAGACCCCCCAGCCCCAGCGGCGGCCCGGCGGGGACGTCGAGCAGGTATACCGAGCCCTCCGGGGAGACCACGGCGGGTGGCGGATGACCGGCCCGCGCGACGGTGCAGCGGCGGGTCACCGGGTCGTACACGGCGTAGAGGCAGGTGGTGCCGATGCCGCCGGCCGCCTCCCCGGCACTGTCCGGGCCGGTCTCGTCGGCGGACAGGTGGATGATGAGGTCGTCGAGGTGGGTGAGCAGCTCGTCGGGCGGCAGGTCGACGTCGGCGAGGGTGTGCACCGCCGTGCGCAGCCGGCCCATGGTGGCCGTGGCGCGGATGCCGTGGCCGACGACGTCGCCCACGACCAGCGCCACCCGTGCGCCCGACAGCGGGATCACGTCGAACCAGTCGCCGCCGACGCCGGCCTCGGTACCGGCCGGCAGGTAACGGGAGGCGATCTCCAGCGCCGCCTGGTCGGGCAGCGTCTGCGGGAGCAGGCTGCGCTGGAGCGTCATGGTGGTGGTGTGCTCGCGGGGGGCGTGCCGGCGCCGGTCCTGGATGCCGGCCGCCACCCTCGACGCGAGTTCCTGCGCCAGCCGGAGGTCCTCCTGCGCGAACGGCTCCCGGTGCCGGTGCCGGCTGAACAGGGCCACCCCGTGGGTGACGCCGCCGGCCCGCAGCGGCACCACGATCATCGAGTGGACCCCGTACTCCGCGATCCAGGACGCCGCGGGGTCCTGGGCCACCCACCGGGCGAGGGCCGTGTGGGACGAGCCGTACATGTCGCCGCCACCCCCGCCGAGGCACTCCGCGGGGGGCGACAGCGGCGGATAGGCGGTCGTCTGGCCGACGGCGACCCGGGACTCGGGGCTCCCGTCGAGGATCGACCGCACGGCGGTGCGGCACACGGTGACCGGGTCCGCCGGCGGCCCGGCGGGCGGCCCGTCGGGGCGCTGGGCCGGCTCCAGCAGGTCGACCACCGCGAAGTCGGCGAGTCGGGGGACGAAGGCGTCGGCCAGCTCCTGTGCGGTGTGGACGTCGTCCACGGGGGTGCCCGGGAGGGCGCCGGCGGCGTCCTGCAGGAGGACCCGGTGCGGATCGTCCTCCGCCGCCCCGGTCCGCTCGTGCGCGGTCAGGCACACGGCGCGCAGTCGCCCGTCCGTGTCCCGAACGGGGGCCAGCGAGGCCGCCCGGCCGGGCTCCGGGCTCCCGTGGGCGGGGCGGACGAAGGCGTCCACGTCCTGCGGCTCACCGTTCTCCCACACCAGGCGCATCTTGCGCTCGATCTCGTCGCTCGCGGGATCCGGCGCGATCTCCGGCAGCCGCAGCCCGCGCATCTCGGCCTCGGTGAGGGAGAGCGCGCGCTCCATGCCGGCGTTCGCCCGGACCAGCCTCAGATCCGCGTCGAAGACCGCCAGGAGACAGGGGGACTGGTCGAGCACCCATCCGTCCAGCGGCTCACCGGGTGACGTCCCCGGTCCTCCGGGCACGGCGGACACCACGAACCACTTGGCGGTCCCGCCGGTGGACGTCCAGCGGTGCGCGAGCAGTCCCAGTTCCATCCTGCGGCCGTCCCGGTGGCGCAGCGCCACGGTCCCGCTCCACCGCTCCTGTCCGGGCGCCGCCAGCGCCGCCGTGACCCCGGGGTCGTCGGCGAGCAGGCGGGCGGCGGGCTGCCCCACGACCTCGGCGGGCGGGTAGCCCAGCAGCCGGCGGGCGTACTCGCTCCACTCGGTGACGAGGCCCTGCTCGCTGATGGTGGCCGTGGCCGTGTAGGCCGAGCCGGGGGAGGCGTTCGTGTCCTGCGGCCCCTCACCGGGAGAGGTGGGAAGTTGCTCCATCGCCGTTCACGCCCTCGCTAGTTCCTGCCGGTGTCCCACGGCAACCTCTACGGGCAGGGGCTCCACTGACAAGCATGATCCGGCGGGGCAAGGAGCACCAATGCAGTGCCGTCCCGCCGGGCATCCGGCCGGGCGGGCGAGGACCAGCGCGAGGACCGCGCCCCCGGCCCGCCACGCCATCGCCCGGCGCCCTCCGCCGAGCACCGGCGGCCGCAGGCCCCGGATCCGGATCCGGCGCGGAGCCGCGCCGAAGACGGTGCTCCGGTCGGCCTTGACGGCGGCTTCCTTCAGGGCCCAGGCACCGGCCAGGCCATCGGCCCGGTCCGGACCGGCGAGCGCGAGTTCCGCCGCCGAGAAGGCGTGGTGGGCGACTCGGCGTACGACGGCGGCCGAGGCCGTCTCGCACAGGTCCACGCCGACCGGCCCCGGAGCCACGGCCGCGGCGACGTGGCCGGCGGTGTGGCTGATGGAGACGTGCACGGCGGGAACGGGGCGGCCGCCGACCAGGGCGCGCGGGCTGCCGTCCCCGCGCGGCAGGACCTCCACCTCCTCCACCGGTGCCCCGGCGGCCAGCCCGACCAGGCGCTTGGCGAGCAGGCGTCCGGCCAGCCACTCGGCCTGCCGCCAGGCGGGCAGCGCCCGCACCACGCACTGCTCGGCCGCGGACAGGTGCGGCCCCCCGCGGAGGTCGGAGCGCCGTGCCACGAGGAGCCCGGCCCCGCCCCACCAGTGGATCCTGCCCGGCGCGATCGTCCGGAAGACGGTGTCCATGGCGGCGGCGGTCAGGCGGCCAGGGCCGCGTCCGGCTGCCGCAGCCCGCGCTCCAGCGCGGTCACGGCGTGACGGATCTGCTCGGGCGTGTGGTCACGGGTGACGAAGAAGCGCAGGCGGGCCAGTTCCTCGGGCACCGCCGGATAGAGGATCGGGTTGACGCTGACGCCCTGCCGGAACAGGGCTTCCGCGAGCCGCAGCGTTGCCGCCGAGTCCCCCACGATGCACGGCACGATCGGCGTGTCGTGGCTGTCGCCGATGTCGACGCCCGCATCCCGTGCGAGGCGGGCGAACAGCGCCGCGTTCTCCGCCAGACGCGCCACGCGCTGTGGCTCCGCGCGCAGCGTGCGCAGCGCGGCCAGGGAGGCGGCGGTGTCGGCCGGGGTCATGCCGGCGCTGAAGACGAAGCCCGGCACCGTGTACCGCAGGTACTCGACGACCTCGCGCTTCCCGGCCACGTAACCACCGCAGCTCGCCAACGCCTTGGACAGGGTGCCCGACCACAGCTCGACCTCGGAGCGGTCGACACCGAAGTACTGGCCGATGCCGCGCCCGGTCGCTCCGATCGTCCCGACGCTGTGCGCCTCGTCGATCATCAGCAGCGCGCCGTGCCGGCGCTTCACCTCGATGAGGGCGGGCAGGTCGGCGATGTCGCCGTCCATGCTGTACACGCCCTCGATGACCACGAGGACCCGCCGGTACTGGTGGCGGATCTGCGTCAGGACGGCGTCCAGGGCGGCCGCGTCGTTGTGGGGGAACGGCCGCCGCGTCGCTCCGGACAGCTTGCAGCCCTGCAGGATGCTGTCGTGGGCGAGGGAGTCGTGGACCACCAGGTCGCCCGGCCCGACGAGGTGCCCGATCACGGTGACGTTGGTGGCGTGGCCGTTGGCCAGGGTGATCGCGTCCTCGGATCCGAGCAGCCCGGCGAGTTCCGCTTCGAGTTCCAGGTGGAGCGGGCGGCTGCCGGACAGGAGCCGGCTGGCGGAAGCCGACGTGCCGCAGCGTTCGATCGCCTCCTTGGCGGCCTCGTTCACCCGGGGGTCGGTCGCCAGGCCCAGGTAGTTGTAGCTGGAGAAGGAGAGGAGTTCGCGGCCGTCGACGACCGTGGTGTCCGTCATGCCGCGCTCGTGGACGAGGAAGTACGGGTTGGGCAGGCCCAGCCGGGAGAGCAGGGCCAGGCGCTCGCCGTGCCCGGTGACCTCCGGGAAGCACTCGATCCGGGTGTGCTCCTCCGGCAGCGGCGCGCCGGCGGGCGGGTCTGCGGGCAGGGCGTGCGCGGGCGGGTCTGCCGGCGGGTCTGCGGGCAGGGCGGGCCCGGGCGGGTCGGCGGGCGCCTGCAGGGGGACGGCCGCCGGTCCGGCCTCCCCTGAAGCGTTCGCGATCATCGCGGCGATGCTCGCGACGGTCGGCCGTTCGGCGGCCCGCTCGTCGAACGTCCACCGCGGCCACAGCCGCGCCAGGGAGGTGAACAGGTCGGTCAGCATCAGCGAGTCGAAGCCGAGGTCGTCGACCAGCAGCTGGTCCCCGCGCAGATGGCTCACCGGGAACGCGCTGATCCGCGCCACCTGCGCGAGCACGGAACCGGTGACCTCGTCGGCGCCCCCGTCGGCGCGCTCCTCTCCGTCCGCGCGCTCCTCCCCTTCCGGGGCGGCGGACACCGGCCGGGCGGCGGCCTCCGGCCCGGCCGGAACCGGTGCGGGCGCCGCGGGCGGGGCCGGGGCCGCTGCGGCGGTCCGCTGACCGGCGGACCGGTCGGACGGCGCGTCCTGCGCCGGCAGCGCCTCGCCGAGACGGGACAGCAGCGTCACCTGCCGCTGCGCCAGCCGGAGCAGTTCGCTCATCGGGTCGTGCGGGTCCGGGCTCTGGTGGTTCGGCGGGGTCACGGTGTGCTCCATCGGGGTCTGAGGGGCCGGTACGGGCCGGGTCGGGAGGGAGGTGGCGGGGGCGTCGGGGGCTTCGGGCGCGGGGCGCCGGCCCGGCAGCCAGTGGGACCGGGCGGCGAGCCGCGCCGGCGGCAGGTCCAGCAGGCGGCGGTCCTCCTCGGGGACCAGGGCGCGCGGGTCGACCGGGGCGCCCAGGACCGCCAGCCGGGCCAGGGCCAGGACGAAGTCCCGGCCGCTGTCCGGCGGCGTCCCCGTGGCCGGGACGACGAGCACGTCGCCGTGGCCGGCGAGGTTGCGGCGGACCGCGGACAGCAGCGAGCTGCCGCCGGTGACCTGGAGGAACACGCGGGCCCCCTGCTCGTACGCGGTGCGGACGGCTTCGTCGAAGCGGACCGGCGCCGACGCGTGCCGGGCCCACAGCCCGCGCAGCCGGCCGGGATCGGTGCACACCGCCGCGTCCACGGACGAGACGAACGGCAGGACGGGGCGAGTGATGCGGCGGTCGTCGAGCCCGGCGCGTACGGCCTCCTCGGCGCGGGCCAGTCGCGGCGAGTGGAAGGCGTCCGACACCTCCAGCCCGACCGTGACGATCCTGGCGTCGGCACAGGCCCGCCGCATGGCGTCGAGTCCTCGCCGGGTACCGCTGACGACGACCTGCCGCGGCTCGTTGAAGCAGGCGAGCCACACGTCGTCGATGCCGTCGACGAGCCGTCGGCAGGTGTCCTTGTCGGCCTGTACGGCGAGCATCCCGCCCGGGGTCTGGGCCTCGGCCTGCCCCAGGGCCGCGCCGCGGTGCGCCAGCAGCCGGACGGTCTCCTCGTCGGTGAGCGCTCCCGCGGCCGCGGCCGCGGCGAACTCTCCGACGCTGTGGCCGAGGGTGAGGTCAGGGGTGATGCCGCAGTCGCCGAGGAGCCGGGTGACGGCCAGCTGGACGGAGCCGAGCAGCGGCTGGCACACGTCGGTGGCGGCGAGCCGCCGCCGCAGCTCCTCGGCGGTCCCGCCGGTGGGCGCGGCCTTGCCGTACAGCAGGCCGGTGGGGTCGAAGCCGGTCTCCCGGCGGACCACGGAGCCCAGCCGGTCGACGGTCGCCCGGAAGCCGGGGGACCTGTCGTAGAGGTCCCGCGTCATGCCGGGCCGCTGACTGCCCTGGCCGGGGAAGACGAAGGCGATGCGGCGCTGCGCGGGCGGCAGCGGGGCGTCGGCGGCGAAGGCGCCCTCGCCGAGGTCGCCGCCGGCACCGTCCTCCAGCTGCCGGCGGGCGCGGCGCAGCCGCCGGGCGAACTCCTCCGTGTCGGCGGCGACGATCGCGAGCCGGGTGGCCAGCGGCGCACGCGCGCCCAGCGTGTGGGCCAGTGCCGTGATCGGCGTGTCGGGCGCGGCGTCCACCAGCTCCAGCACGTCGCCGATGTGACGGTCCAGCAGCTCACGGCTGCCGGCCGAGAGCAGGAGGAGCTGGGGCGCGGCGCGTCCGGCGCGTCCGGGGTCTCCGGGGTGTCCGGCTGGTCCGGCCGGTCCGGTACCCGCCGGGGTGCGGACGGGGACCGGTGCGGGCTGCTCCTCCAGGACCACGTGGACGTTCGTGCCGCCGAAGCCGAACGAGCTGACGGCGGCCCGCCGCGGGGCGCCCGCGCCCGGCCACGGCCGCGCCGTACCGGCGATGCGCAGACCGGCGGCCCAGATGCGCAGCTCCGGATCAGGGGTGGTGTCCGGCTGCGGCACGATCGTCCGGTGGTGGACGACCAGGGCCGTCTTGATGAGCCCCGCGATGCCGGCCGCCGAGAGGGAGTGCCCGATGAGGGCCTTGCCGGAGGCGAGGTAGCACAGGGCGGGGTCGTCGTCGGGGTACTCGGTGCGCAGCCGGCGCAGCGCCTCGACCTCGGCACGGTCGCCGGCGGCGGTACCGGTGCCGTGGGCCTCCAGGAAGCCCACGGAGGAGGGCGGGACACCGGCGTCGTCGTAGGCCCGGCGCATGGCGCGCAGCTGTCCCTCGGGGGTGGGGACCAGCGGCCCGGGGGAAGCCCCGTCGTTGGCCGAGCCGATGCCCTTGATCACCGCGTAGACGCGGTCCCCGGCGGCGAGCGCGTCGGCGAGCGGCCGGATGACGACGACACCGGCCCCTTCGCCGAGGACGAACCCGTCGGCACGCTCGTCGAACGGGCGGCACACCCCGGAGGCGGACAGCGCGCGGAGCCGGGAGAAGCCGACCAGGCTGTCGGGAGTGAGGTTGAGGTGGACACCGCCGACGACGGCGATCCGGCAACTGCCCTGCCGCAGCCGGACGATCGCCTGGTCGAGGGCGACCAGCGAGCCGGAGCACGCGGCGTCGACGACGAAGCTGGGACCGCCGAGGTCGAACTGCCGGCTGACGGTGCCGGCCGCCATGTTGAGCAGGCTGCCGGGCAGCGTGAAGGCGTGGACGGTGCCGAGCCGTGCGGCCCGCTCCCGCTCCCCGCCGGCGTCCGTGGCCCCGGCGATGCCGAGGGCCCGGAGGGGAGCCGTCATGAGGTCCTTGTAGTCGGACGCCGACATCCCGAAGAACACCCCGGTGTTCTCCCGGTCGAAGTCACCGCGGCCCAGGCCCGCGTCGTCGAGGGCCTCGCGGGCCACGTCCAGCATCAGCCGGTGCTGCGGGTCCATGGACCGGGCCCGGGCCGGCGGTACCCCGTAGTGCAGGGCGTCGAAGCGGTCCACGTCCTCCAGGAAGGCGCCCCGGTCGGTGTACGCGGCGTTGGGGGCGGACCTGTTGCCCGGTTCGTGGAAGGGCGCGTGGTCCCAGCGTTCGCCCGGGACGGTGGAGAACTGCCGCTCCCCGCTCAGCAGGAGCTTCCAGTACGCGTGGACGTCGGGGGCGCCGGGGAAGCGGCAGCCGAGTCCGGTGATGGCGATGTCGGTCATGAGGTGTATTCCTTGTCTTGCGGGTCGGAGTGCCCCGGTGGGTCGCTGTGCGCCGGGCGGACAGCAGCCGGGGCCGCGGGGGAGTGGCGGCGCGTCGCCGTGGTCAGCGGCGCGCGGCTGCGGGGGTGGGGGTGTGGGTGGGCGTGGGGGTGCGGGTGGCGGCGGGGGTCGCGGGCGGCGGCGGACGTGATGCCGGGCCCGGCGGTCTGCGCCGCAGCGGCCACGGCGCCCACCAGTTGAGGCCGCCCGCCAGCCGCATGAGCGCCGGTACGAGCACGCCCCGGACGAGCGTCGCGTCGAGGAGGACACCGAGGCCCGCCCCGATCCCGAAGAACTGGAGGAGGGACACCCGCGAGGTGCCGAAGCTCAGCAGGGTGAACGCGAGCAGGGCACCGGCGGTGGTGACGATGCCGCCCGTGCGGGCGATGCCCGAGACGATCGAGGCGGCGTTGTCCTGCCCGGCGTCGTACGCCTCCTTGATGCGGGCGAGGACGAAGACCTCGTAGTCCACCGAGAGCCCGAAGACGATGCAGAACAGCAGCACCGGCATGGTCGTGCTCAGCGGGCCGGGCGTGAAGCCGAGCAGGCCGCTCAGATGGCCCGTCTGGAAGACCCACACCATGGCCCCGAGGACCGCGGCCAGGCTCAGGGCGTTCAGCGCGATCGCCTTCAGCGGCAGCAGCAGGCTGCGCGTGAAACCGAGCAGCAGCACGAAGGTGGTGGCGGTGATCAGGCCCAGTGCCAGCGGGATCCGGTCGCCCACCGTGTCCTTGGCGTCGACCAGCACCGCGCTCGGCCCGCCGACCAGGACGTCCGTCCCGGCCGGGGCGGGAGTCGCCCGGATCTCGCGGACCAGCTCCTGTGCGGCGCGCGACCGGGGGTCGGCCTGCGGCACCACGGACAGCCGGGCCGGCCCGCCGGCGGCGGCCCCGGCCGCGGTCACGTCGGCCCCGGCCACGGACACGTCGGCCCCGGCCACGGTCATGTCGGCCGCGGCCGCGGAGCCTCCGGTGCCGGCGCCGTGGTCCCCGGCCCGCTCGCCGTACCGGAAGCCGCCGGAGGCTCCGGTGACCTGGGCGACCTCCGGGAGCGCCGACAGCCGGCGGGCGTACTCCTGTTGCTCCGACGGGGACGCGCCGCCCGTGAGGACGACGGTCAGCGCGCCGGAACCCTGCACGTCGAACGAGCTGCGCACCAGGTCCCCGGTCTGCCGGCCGGACGCGCTCACCGGCAGCGCCCGGTCGTCGGGGGTCGCGAAGCCGGCCTGTGTGAACGGCGCGGCGAGCACGACCAGCAGACCGATCACCGGCAGCGCCGCGAGCAGCGGGCGGCGCACCACGATCCGCGCCAGCCCCCGCCACAGGCGGGACTCCGGCCCGGTGCGGGCCCGGCGGCGCCACGGCACGGCCCAGGCGTTCACCCGCTCGCCCAGCAGCGCGAGCAGCGCCGGCAGCACGGTCACGGCGCTGACCGCCGCGATCACCACCACGGCGATGCCCGCGTAGGCGAAGGAACGCAGGAAGTACGGGGGGAACACCAGCAGCGTCGCGAGCGCCGCGGACACCGTCGCGGCACTGAAGACGATCGTGTGGCCGGCGGTGCGCACGGTCCGCAGGGCGGCGTCACGCGGTCCGTGTCCGGCGGTGAGCTCCTCACGGAAGCGAGAGACGACCAGCAGGCCGTAGTCGATGCCGAGCCCCAGTCCGAGTGCCGTCGTGAGGTTCAGCGCGAACACGGACACGTCGGTGACGGCGCCCAGCGCGCTCAGGACGAGCAGGGTCCCGGCGACGGCCAGAACCCCGATCAGCAGCGGCAGGGCTGCGGCCACCACGCTGCCGAACACCAGGACCAGCAGGACCAGGGTTCCCGGCAGGACGACGGACTCGGCCCGCAGCAGGTCGGACTCCGAGATCTCCTGGAGCTCGGCGTCGACCAGGGCCGGCCCTCCCACGTGCACCGTCAGCGCCGACGGGGAAGCGGCCGGGCCGGTCAGCTCCTCGCGCAGCTCCCGCACCCGCTCGCCGAGCCGCTCACCCTCGCCGTCCACGTGCGCGACCACCATGGCCGCGCGTCCGTCCCGGCCGCGCAGCTCGGCCGCGCCCCCGGTCCAGTAGGAGTTCACGGCGCTGACGTGCGGCTCGGCGGCCAGGCGCCGGGTCAGCTCCTCGCCGGCGCTCCGGGCCGTCGGGGCGTCCACGGAACCGCCGCGGGCCTGCGCGACCACGACCAGGTTGGGCGACGCCCCGAGGTGCTCCGCCGCCACGCGGGCGGCACGGCTGGACTCGGACCGTGGATCGTCGTATCCCTGCGTCTTCAGCCGGCCGGTCGCATCCGCGCCGAACACCGCGGACAGCACGAGGAACACGAGCGCCGCGAGAAGGACGAGTCGGGGACGACGGGTCACGAAGCCGCCTGCACGACGGGCCATGATGCCTCCGCTCCTGGGTTCGGGGTTGCCGCTCTGCTCTGCTGCAGTACGGGCGATTTCCACCGTGCCGGGGGCGGGGACGGGGCCGTAGTCCCTGCTGTTCGTTACTTGACAGCGGCCGGGGAGCCGGTCCGGGCCGGTCGCGGGGGCGTACACGGGGCGCCCGCAGGGCGCCCGCGGGGCGTCCGCGGACCCACGGGTGCAGGCGGCCCGGTGCGGTGCCAGGCTGGGAGGAGGACGCGGCCGGCGGGGGCGCGGTGCAGGGACGGCCCAGGCGCACGGGCGGGGGAGAGGGGGCGTCCCGTGACCGTGAGGAGACCCCCATGAAGGGCAGAGCGCGAGGCGGCACGGCCCGGACCCGGTCACGGTGGCCGGTCGTGGCGGGAGCCGTGACCTGCGGCCTGCTGCTGGTCGCCGGGCCGGGCACCGCGGCGCAGGAGACGACCCGGCAGGCCCCCGCCCCGCCCTGTGCGAGCGAACAGCTCATCGCGGACAGCGCGCAGCGGACCGGCGGCGACGGCGTACGGATCACCGTGATCAACGACGGGCCCGGGGCTTGCGTCCTGCGGGGCTTCCCCACGGTGGCCCTCGCCGGTCAGGGCTCGCCGGACCGCAACACGCCCCTGAAGGTGGTCCGGCAGGGCCAGGCCCGCCCCGTGCAGCTGGAGGTCGGCGGCCGGGCCTCGACGCAGCTCACCTTCACCCCGGTGCTCGGCGAGGCCGACGGCTACTGCGCGTCCGGCGCCGAGCCGACCGTCGCGCCCTCACTCGTCCTGGGCGTCGGAGGTGGCGGACTCCAGCTGGCCCCCGAGGATGGCGGGGACTTCGCCCTCTGCGGCACCACCGTGCGTGCCACGGCCTTCCGCGGCAGCGGCTCCTGATCCCGCAGCTGTCAAGCCACGAACTCCCGAGACGTGACCCGCGCTCTTCCGGTCGTGCCTAGTGGAAACCGGCGCCTCACGCGGACTGCGTGAGGCCGGAACCACGACGACAGGGAAGAGAAGACCGCCGATGAACTCCCGCACCACCACCACCGATACCGACACCGACACCAACACCGACATCGATACCCCGACGACCACCGGCACCAGGACCCGATGTCCCGGGACGAGGACTCCCGGATGCGCGTGCGCGCCGCGCGGGGCGTGCGGCTCGCGCACGCCGGCCCTCAGGGAGATCAAGCGCTGGACGGTGGCCGACCGGATACCGGCGGAATCCGACGGCATCTCCCTCGCCCGGTCCGTCACCGACTACACGCGGGCGAGGGGAAAGCACTTCCTGCCCGAGCGCATGCTGGTCCGGCTGAGCGGAGTACGGCAACGGCACGCCGCCGACCGCCCGTTCCTCGACGCCTTCCTCGACTGCATGCTCGACAAGCACGAGGGCCGGTTCCGTAATCGCAGCTACCTGGCGCTACCGGTCCTGGAGCTGCTCATGGATCCCCGGCACACCGCCGTGAGCGCGGACCGGATGGCCACCCTGCTCGTCTCGGACGTCGTCCGCTTCGAGATCACCGCGGCAGGCGGGTCCCGCGAGGGGCCGGCCCGGGGCAGGCCCGGCCCGGCGACGCTGGGTACGCGGTTGCGCCACGCCCTGCGGTTCGTGTCGCAGGGCCTCGGCCGGCCGGACACCGGGGGCGAGCTGCCGTCACGCATGACGCAGACCCCCCAGCCCCGTCTCGAAGACCTCGTCGACCACCTGCCGCGGCCACCCGCGACGGCTGCCTGGCAGTGGTTCCACCTCACCGTCCAGCCCGTCCACGTCGTGCACGACGAGTACTTCTTCATCCGCGCCCTCCAGGCCCACGAAATGCTCTTCGCCGAGGCCGCGGCGGACATGAAGGCGGTCATCGCGGCACTGCGCCGTGGGGACACCGAAGGGGCCGTGGAGCGAACGGACCGTGCGGCCGCAACACTCGGACGCGCCGCGGTCCTGTTCCGGATGGTCGCCACGATGCGGTCGGAGCAGTTCTCCGCCTTCCGGCAGTACACCCTGGGCGCGAGCGCCATCCAGTCCGAGCAGTACAAGCGGTTCGAGAGCCTCTGCGGTGTTCCGCGCGTGCCGAGGCTGCACTCGGCGGCCTTCCTGAACGTGCCAGCCGTACGGGCCGAGGCCGAAGACCCCGGCCACGACACCGTGACCCGGGCCTGCCTCGACCTCCGCGGCGACGGAGCCGTGGGCCCGACCGAGCGGGACCGCCTCGACGCGGCGCTCGGCCGGCTGGAGGCCGCGCACCAGCGGTGGAAGTCGGCCCACCGCGGCCTCGCCGCGCGCATGCTCGGCGACGCGCACGGCTCCGGGTACACCGACGGCGTTCCGTACCTGACGGAGTGCCTCGGGAACCGGCTGTTCTGGCAACTCGGCTGTCAAGTCCCGAGAACTCGCGACATGCCGTGACCCGAGGCCTACGGGCTTACTCGAGACCTGCACTCGCGTGTGTGCGCGGGAGCGGAATCCACAAGATCCACGCCTTCCGCCCATGGAGGCGATAATGGCTTCAAGGAGCGAGCAGATGCGCACAGCCACCAGATTCCCGATGTCCTACCGCGGGGGGCGAGCGTCGTGAGTTCCGTACCTCCTCCGGCCGAACGCCCCACCGGCCCTCCCCCCGGTCCGCTGTCCGGCGGGTCGACGCACGAGCAGTCCGGACCGCCGTCACTGCCCCCCTCAGCGGGTCCCCCGACGGCCCCGGGGCTTCCCCCGCCGCCCCCACCGCCGGAACCTCCCGGCCCTCCGCCGGGCGGCGGCGGCCCGGGCGAGCCGGGCGGGCCGGGCGGGCCGGTCGGGCCTGGCGGGCCTGGCCCGCGCCGTGCGGGGCGCGCCCACGGATGGCGGTCGCGCAAAACCGTACTGAGCGCCGGCACCGCGGTGGCCATGGCCACCGCAGTGGTCCTCGCCTTCACCGTCATGGGCGGCAACGAGGCAGCCGGCGGCGAGGTGTTCCTCGAATCCACCGCGGCGGCCGGCCCGGACCCCTTCACCCCCTCGACGGCGACGGAGTCCGATCCGCCCGAGGTCACGTCCCCGGCCGCATCCGGCACGTCGAAGGGCGGCACGAGCGGCGCCCGCACCCTCCAGGTCAACGGTGCGCACCCGGGGCTGTACGGCGGCACCCGGAACGTCGCGAGCTGCGACGTGGAGAAGCAGATCAAGTACCTCACGGAGCACGAGGACAAGGCGGAGGCCTTCGCCGCGCCCCTGAAGATCGGCCAGCCCGAGATCCCCTCCTACCTGCGGTCACTCACACCCGTGCGGCTCGCCTGGGACACCCGGGTCACCAACCACGGGTACAAGAACGCCGCCCCGACCAGCTACCAGGCAGTCCTGCAGGTCGGCACCGCCGTCCTGGTCGACGACCGCGGCGTCCCACGCGTCCGCTGCGCCTGCGGCAACCCCCTGACGCCGCCCGTCGCGGTCAAGGGGAAGCAGACGTACAGCGGCAAGGAGTGGTCGTCGTTCCAGTCCTCCGACCTCGTCGTGGTCAAACCCGCCGAGAAGCCGGTGAAGGCCGTCACGATGTACGACCACGACCGCAAGGACTGGTACGAGCGCCCGAGGGGAGATGCCCAGGGCAAGCACGACCAGGAGATCCCTCCCCCGAAGGGCCACGAGCCCGACGCACCCCCGGCCCTGCCGCCGGCGGAGCCCGGACCTGGGGAAGGACATCCGGACGAGAACAAGGAGCCCGACAAGGGGAGGGATCCGGTGAAGGAGCCGGACAAGGACCCGGCGCAGGAGCCTGAGA
>NZ_JBIBBM010000014.1:86273-221938 GCF_042900645.1 Streptomyces sp. NPDC012888
AAGCCGGTGAAGGAGCCGGACAAGGACCCGGCGCAGGAGCCTGAGAAGCCGGTGAAGGAGCCGGACAAGGACCCGGCGCAGGAGCCTGAGAAGCCGGTGAAGGAGCCGGACAAGGACCCGGCGCAGGAGCCTGAGAAGCCGGTGAAGGAGCCGGACAAGGACCCGGCGCAGGAGCCTGAGAAGCCCGTGAAGGAGCCCGAGAAGGACCCCGTCAAGGAGCCGGACAAGGAGCCGGAGAAGCCGGTGAAGGAACCGGACAAGGACCCCGTGAAGGAGCCCGAGAAGCCGGTGAAGGAGCCCGAGAAGGACCCGGTGAAGGAGCCGGACAAGGACCCGGCGCAGGAGCCCGAGAAGCCGGTCAAGGAGCCGGACAGGGACCTGGTCAAGGAGCCGGAGAAGCCGGCGAAGGAGCCGGACAAGGGCCCGGTCCAGGAGCCGGACAAGGACCTGGTCAAGGAGCCCGAGAAGCCGGCGAAGGAGCCTGAGAAGGACCCGGCCGAGGAACCCGCCAAGGAGCCCGAGAAGCCGGCGAAGGAGCCGGAGAAGGACCCCGCCAAGGAGCCCGAACAGGCGCCGGGTTCCGGTACGGACAAGGTTCCCGGTAACGGGACCGACAAGGTTCCGGGCGCCGACACCGGCCAGGGCCCGGGCGACGGCACGGGTACCGACAGCGGCAACGGCTCGGGCAACGGCTCGGGCAGCGGCTCGGGCAGCGGCTCGGGTGACGACTCCGGGCAGCAGGGGCAATGACCCGGGCGGTGGCCCGGCCGGAGCGGGCAGGCCCGCGCGTCGACCAGGGGGGGCCGCTCCGCCGCCCGGACCCGTTCACCGTGCCGGTCCGTGACCGCCGCCCTACGCTCGGGGCATGCGACGCCGCCCGATGCACATGTCCGCCCAGGCCCAGGCCGCCCTGCGCACCGCCCTGGAGGAACTCCGCGCGGAGCTGAAGGTGCCCCTGAGCTTCCCCAAGCGCGTACTCAAAGCGGCCGACAAGGCCGTGGCCGACGCGCGCATGCCCGACAAGGACGAGACCGACCTGCCGTTCTTCACGATCGACCCACCGACCTCGCAGGACCTCGACCAGGCCATGCACCTGGAACGGCGGTCCGGTGGCGGCTACCGCGTGTACTACGCCATCGCGGACGTGGCGACCTTCGTCAGGTCGGGCAGCCCGCTGGACGTCGAGGCGCACGACCGGATCGAGACGCTGTACTTCCCCGACCTCAAGGTGCCCCTGCACCCGCCCGTCCTCTCCGAGGGCGCGGCCAGCCTGCTGCCGGGCAAGGACCGCCCCGCCCTGCTGTGGAAGCACGACCTCGACGCCCACGGCAACCTGACCGCCTCGTCCGTGAGCCGGGCCATGATCCGCAGCAAGGCCCGGTTCGACTACGCGAGCGCCCAGAAGGACATCGACAACGGCACGGCGCGGGAGTCCCTCGCCCTCCTGCGCGAGATCGGCCGGCTGCGGGAGGCCGTCGAGATCGCGCGCGGCGGCATCTCGGTGAACCTGCCGGACCAGGAGGTCACCCTCGACGAGGACGGATCGTTCCGGCTGCGGTACGCGGCGGCGCTGCCGATCGAGGGCTGGAACGAGCAGATCTCCCTCATGACGGGGATGTCCGCGGCGCAGATCATGCTCGACACCGGTACCGGCATCCTGCGGACCCAGAGGGAGCAGGCCGACCAGAACGTGGTCAAGCGCCTGCACGACATCGCGAAGGCCCTGGGCATCGTCTGGCGGCCCGGCGTCTCGTACGCCACGCTGGTCCGCGGGCTCGACCCCGCGAACCAGCGGCACATGGCCTTCCTCAGCGAGGCCACGGGCACGATGCTCAGGGCGGAGTACACCGTCTTCCGCGACAACCAGAAGCCGGCGAACACGATGCACGCGGCGATCGCGGCCCCCTACACCCACTGCACGGCTCCGCTGCGGCGCCTGGTCGACCGGTACACCGGTGAGCTGTGCGTGGCGGCGTGCGCGGACAAGGCCCCGCCGAACTGGGTGCTGGAGGCCCTGCACTGCCTCCCGTGCGACGCGGCACGCGGCAAGAGCGCCCTGGCGGACCGGCAGACCGTGGACCTGGTCGAGGCCGCGGTGCTCAAGGACCGCGTGGGCGAGGTGTTCGACGCAGCGGTCATCGACACCGACGCCGAGCGGGGCAGGCCGCGCGACGGCAGGGTGTTCCTGGCCGACCCCGCCGTGCTGGCCAAGGTCGAATCGACCAATGGCCTGGAGCTCCAGCTCGGAGCCAGCATCAGGGTCAGGCTCAAGCGGGCGAATCCCGCCGCGGACGAGGACAAGGTCCTCTTCACCGTGCCCTAGCCGCTACGACGAGCGGACCCTCGACACGGCGTAGGTGACCAGGGTGGCGGTGAGCAGGGCCCACACGAGGCCTTCGGCGCGGGCGTGCAGCCAGCCGAGGAGGCCCAGGAGGCCGGCCGTCAGGACGCCCGCCTGCACGGCGCGGGGGTCCCGGAGGGCGTCCCACTCGGCCCTGGCCGAGCCGGGGCGCCGGAGTTCGCCGGCGGCGGTCCTGACGATCCAGGCCGCGATGATGACGGTGGCGGTCAGCAGGGCCGGGGCCATGGGTGCTCCGATCGGCGTTCCGCGGCATTTCGCGCGCTGGTGGACGTGCGGGGCGCCGTCGGCGCCGGCGTCCAGCGTCGCCTCCTGGCGCGGCAGCTGTACAGCTATTCGGCGCGTTGGGGTTTGTGCGAGGCGACCCGTAGGCGGGCCGTCGCGGGGAGGTCGGGGTGGCCGGTGGAGTCGCGGAGGCGTTGCAGGGGGCCCTCGGACAGGTCCTGGAGGACGGGGCCGGGAGCGCCGCCGGGGGCGAGGGTGAGGTCCAGGTGGGCCTCCGGGTGCCGGGAGGAGCCGTCCATCCGGGCCTTCGCCCCCTGGACGCCGCGCTGTCGTCCCGCGTCGGACTCCAGCGCCTCGCCCAGGGCGCCTTCGCGGAGGACCGCGCCGTCCACGTCCGGGGGACTCCCGACGGGTACGCGGCCCGGGTGCGTGCGGCGCAGCTGTGCCAGCAGCCACCAGAGGGCGAGCAGGACGATCAGGGCCAGGACGGCGATGACGGCGGGCCACCACCACCATTCCCCGGACCAGCGGGTCCGGTCGGCGGTGCCGAGGAGGACGTCGCGGGGCGCGTCCCACGGCATCCCGGCGCCGGGCGCCAGGCGCCAGCGCCGGTACACGTCGAAGCCGCCCGCGAGGACCAGCAGGCCCGTACCGAGCGCCACCAGTCCCGTCAGGGCCAGCAGGGACCGGTTGACGGCGGATTTTCTGCTCATGGTGTCACTTCCGGAGCGGTCGGACGCGTACGGCGAGCGAGCGTGGCCGGGCGAGGGCGAGCCGGCCGAGTTCCTCGTTCAGAGCGGTCAGGAGATCCGACCTGACCTGGGGCGGGTCACGGAAGCGCACGTCCGCGCGGGCGCGCAGGCGGTGCCGGCCCAGCCGGACCCGCACGCCGCTGACGCCGGGGACGCGCAGGGCGGCGTCCCGCAGCAGGTTCTCCGCCGCCCGCCGGTCCAGGACCGCCCGCAGCCCTGGGCCGGGGGTGCGCAGCGGCAGGTGGCGCCGGAGGCCCGGGGTGACCGCCAGGAAGATCAGCCAGAGGCCGAGGAGGGCGAGTACGCCGGCGCCGATCCGTATCCAGTGGTCGTCTAGCGGGCGCGACGCCAGTTCGCCGGCGAGGCGCGTGCGCCAGGCGGCGGCGGACCGGCCGGCGCGGACGTTCGCGACGTCGACCAGCAGCGCCGCGGCTCCGGCCCCGATCACCAGGGCCGTCAGCGCGGCCGGGATCCGGCGTGCGGACCACGGCCGGTGCGTGCGGTGCGGACGGTCCGACCGCGCGCCGGGGGAGTGAGCGCCGGCGGCCGGCGGCTTCGTCAGCAGCCCCGCGGTGACGGGCGTGACCTCGCCGGTTCCGACGGCGGGCCCCGTCCCGGCCCGGGGGGCCTGTTCCCGGTCCTGTTCCCGGTCCTGTTCCGGGTCCTGTTCCCGGTTCATCCCGCGCTCCTTCCCGGTCCGGGGCCGCCGGGCTCACCGCACACGACGGTGCTCCGGCCCGCCGGCCAGGACCAGGTGCTCGATGACGAGGGTCACCTCGGTGATGCGCATCCCGGTCAGCTCGCCCACGCGTTCGCTGACGTGCTCCTGCACCGCGCGGCAGGTACGGGCGAGGTCGGCCGGGTACGGCAGTTCCAGGGTCAGGCCCAGTCGGGCCGTGCCATCCGTGACCGCGGCCTCGGCCCGCGGACGGGCCAGGGGCGCGCTGCGCGCCGGTGCGGTCGCGGCGTAGTGGGCGAGGGCCTCCTGCGCGGCCCGGCGCGCGATGCGCGCCACCACCTTCTCGGGGATCACCGTGGCACCGCGTTCGGCCGCCGGCACGGCAGCCGGCGCGGCCGGAGGGGCCGCGGCACGTGGCGAGGTCACCGCCGGTCCCGGGGACCTGTGAAGTCGGACATCCTCAGGTCACCCTGCAGCACGCGGCCGACCACCAAGCCCACCAGGCCCAAGAACGTCACCAGCAGGAACGCCCAGAAGCCACCGAAGAAAGCGGCGAAGCCGAGGGCCATGCCGGCGAGCAGGCCTGCGGTTGCTGCGCTCATTTCACTCACCCGTCCTCACGTCCGTCTGTCGTCACGTCCGCCCGTCCGGACACCTTCCGGTGGGCGGGCAGCGGGTCACCGCACACGGCCCTCGCCGCCGCCGTCGTCCTCCTCGTCCTCCTCGTCGGGGAGGTGGACGTCGTCGACGGCGACGTTCACTTCGACGACCTCCAGTCCGGTCATGCGCTCCACGGCCGAGATGACGCCGGTCCGGGCGTCGGCCGCGATGTCCACGATCGAGACGCCGTACTCCACGACCACGTCGAGGTCGATGGCGGCCTGACGCTCGCCCACCTCGACCTTCACCCCGCGCGAAACGCTGGGGCGGCTGCCCGGGACCCGTTCCGCCACCGCCCCGAGCGTGCGGGCCATGCCGGTGCCGAGCTTGTGGATCCCCGGCACCTCGCGGGCGGCCATCCCGGCGATCTTCTCGACCACGCTGTCGGAGATGGTCGTCCGGCCCCGCGTCTCGGGCGCCGTCCCGGCGCCCGTGTCGCCCTTCAGTGCGTGGCTGCCGCCCCCCTCGGGGCCCGGCACGCTCCCCTGCCCCGTCGGGTTGATGGTGTCCGACATGAGGACCTCCCGGAGGTATCCGTCCGCGGGCGCCGGTGCGGTGCCCACTGCTTTGGACACACCGCGGCGGTTTTCCTCATCCGTTCCCCTCCATCCGTTCGCGCCGGCGCCCTTCACCTACCATCGAAGAGTGCGTACGCAGCCGCGCCGACCGGTTCCGGCAGAAGGCGAGCGGCGGATGCGCGGCCGGTCCAGGCCCCCGCCCTCCCGCGGCACGAACCTGCCCCTCCGGTCCCTCCCACGGTCGCCCGCCCCCGACGGGCCGGACGGTCTCGCCGAGCCCGCCGAGCCCGCAGCCGAGCCGGACGACGGCGTCCTGACCGTCCGCGCCTCCGAGGGCGACGAGGACGCCTTCGCCGTCCTGGTGCGCCGGCACAGCGGCCGCCTGCTCGCCCTGGCCCAGCACCTCCTCGGCAACCGGGCGGACGCCGAGGACGCCGTCCAGGAGGCCTTCATCAGCGCCTGGCGGCGGCTGCCGGAGTTCCGGCACGGAGCCTCGTTCGGCACCTGGATGTACCGCATCGTCACGAACCGCTGCCTCAACACCCTGCGCCGCCGGCCGCCCCCGCTGCCCCTGGACGGCATCCCCGAACCCGCCGCCGTCGACGCGCGGAGCTCACCGCCCCGGGTGGCCGAGTCGGACGCCGCGGCGGCCGCCCTGGCACGCGCGCTCCTGGCCCTCCAGCCCGACCTGCGGGCCTGCTGGGTGCTGAGGGAACTGCACGGCCTGCACTACGACGAGATCGCCCGGGTGGTGGGCGGCAGCGAGCCGACCGTGCGGGGCAGGCTCGTCCGCGCACGGCGCGCTCTGATGGAGGCGATGCGGCCATGGCGCTAGACGACCCGTCCACCACCGGTTCCCTCCCGCGCTCCGGCGCGGAACCGCTCGCCGCCACCGAGCGGCTGCCCTGCGGGCGCACCCTCGGCCACGCCTGGGAGCAGGCCCGTGACCCGGCCGGCACGGCCGACCCGCACACCGCCGCCTGCCCGCACTGCCGTGCGGCCGTCGAGGGGCTGGAGGCCCTGGACCGGGCCACCCGGGCCCTGCGCGCCCAGGGCCGGCCGGACAGCCGGGGCCTGGTCCACCGGATCGTCGACGCCGTCCGGGCCGAGGTGCGGCTCGGCGCGATGCTGCTGCTCGACGACCAGGCACAGGAGCTGCGCATCGCCGAGACCACCGCCGCGAAGGTGCTGCGCCGGGCCGCCGACAGCGTCCCCGGCATCCGCGCCGCCAGCTGCCGCTTCACCCCCGCCCGGGAAGGCCGTACGGCGGTCCACGTCGTCACCCTCACGATCGCGGCGACGCTCGACCGACCGCTGCCGGGGCGCGCCCGTGAGGTGCGCCGGGCGGTCCTCCACGCGGCCGACGCGGTCCTCGGCCTCGCCGTCAAGGCCGTCGACCTGGAGTTCGCCGCCGTGCTGGAGCCCGTGCACGGGCCGGCGGAGCATCGGTACGAGCCGATCCGGCGATGAGCGGACCGACCGCCACGCCACCGCCGGCGCGCCCGGACCCGCCACCGTACCGGCGTCGGTCACCCGGACCGGGCGGACCCGGACGCACGCGCCCCTGCGGAGGTGGGAAGATGCGGGGGTGACGGCGAGGAACACTGACATCGA
Source organism: Streptomyces sp. NPDC012888 (assembly GCF_042900645.1). Lineage (NCBI taxonomy): Bacteria > Bacillati > Actinomycetota > Actinomycetes > Kitasatosporales > Streptomycetaceae > Streptomyces > Streptomyces sp. NPDC012888. Next base: position 93,081 of record NZ_JBIBBM010000014.1, read on the forward strand.
GAAGGCGGCGGGCGTGCTGCGGGCCGGCGGGCTGGTGGCGTTGCCCACGGAGACCGTGTACGGACTCGGCGCGAACGCCGAGGACCCCGCCGCCGTGTCCCGGATCTTCGAGGTGAAGGGCCGCCCGCCCACCCACCCCCTGATCGTGCACATCGGCGGCGCCGAGCAGCTGGACGACTGGGTGGCGGAGGTGCCCGCGACGGCGCGGCTGCTGGCCCGGCACTTCTGGCCGGGGCCGCTCACGCTGGTCCTGCGGCGCGCGCCGCGGGTGCCCCTCGAAGCGACCGGCGGGCTGGAGACGGTGGCCGTGCGCGTGCCCGACCACCCCCTCGCCCTGGAGCTGCTCTCCTCCTTCGGCGGCGGGATCACCGCCCCGTCCGCCAACCGCTTCGGCTCCGTCAGCCCCACCACGGCGGACGACGTCCTCGCGGAGCTCGGCGACGCCGTGGACTTCGTGCTGGACGGCGGCCCCTGCCAGGTCGGCGTCGAGTCGACCATCGTCGACGTCACCGGCGACGTGCCCGCCGTGCTGCGGCCCGGCGGGGTGACCCGGGAGAACCTCGAAGCGGTCCTCGGGTACCCGCCGGAGGTGCCCTCGGCGTCCGGCGTCCGGGTGCCGGGACAGCATCCGTCGCACTACGCGCCGCGCGCGCGGGTCGTCCTGGTGGAACCCGGACAGGTGATCGCCGACGCCGAGCTCGCGCAGGAACGCGGCCACCGGGTGGGCGTCCTCCTTCCCCCTTCGCTCGCGGACGCCCCGGTGAAGGCGCACGCCGTGGTACCGGTCCCGCAGTCGATGGCCGCGTACGCGCGCGGGCTGTACGGGTACCTGCGCCGGCTCGACCAGCGGGGCTGCGACCTGGTCGTCGCGTCCCTGCCGCCGGAGGAGGGCCTGGGACTGGCGATCGCCAACCGGCTCCGCCGCGCCGCGGGACCCAGGACCCCCGCCTGACCCTCCCCCGGCGGGACCGGCCTAGGGCAGGTTCACGCTGAACGCCCGGTTGATGTCCTGGAAGTCGACGAAGACGAGGGTGTTCGTGGCGGTGTAGCCGCTCACGAACCCCTTGACGATGCGGTTCTCGCCGCTGCCGAACGCGACGACCGGCGCGCCGCTGTCACCCCCCACGACGGACACCGGGTGGATCTGCGAGACGGCCTTCACCCCCTTGATCGTCTCCGGGAAGCCGTTCAGGCGGTAGAGGTACTCGCTGTCGACGACCTTGTGCCGGCAGGGGATCCGGTCGTCGGCGACCATGGAGTTGTAGCCGAGGTGGCACACCTCCTGGTTGTTGGAGGCGTAACTCCAGCCCGCCAGGTAGCGCGTGTACCCGTTCGGGTCCAGGCCGTCCCAGGTGTACCGGGCACTGCCGGCGTTGATGAACGCCACGTCGTAGCTGCGGTTGAACCACGCGCTGCCGATCAGGTTGCCGCCGTGCGTGTACAGGGGCCCGCTCCCGACGCAGTGGGCGGCCGTGGTGATCCAGCGCTGCCCGTTCCGGTCGACGACCGGGATGCCGGTGGTGCAGTTCGCCCGATCCGGGGTGGCCCATCCGATCGCGGCGGCACCGTAGAAGGGCGCCCGGTCGTTCTCCCGGGTCGCCGCGGTCACCGGCTGCCCCTGTCCGGCCAGTACCTCGAACTTCACCGACAGCGCGGGGTGACCCGGTTGCCCGGCGCGGCTGTCCCGCTGGTAGGCCTCGACGGTCGCGGGCCGGTCCACGTCGATCTTGACCGCGCCCCCGTCCGTGGTCCAGGACGCCCCGTACACCTTGAACGGCAGGTCCTCCGCCTCGAGCAGCCGCCGGGCTTCCGCGAGGGCTTCGACACGCGTGTTCCTGCCCTGACGTATCGTCAGGGACTTCAGCTTCAGGTCCTTCCCGACCTTGAGCATGGCCGCTGTGAACTCCCCGGCGCGGGACGTGTCGGTCAGGTACAGATCCACGCCGGTGCGGTCCCGGGACAGCTCGACGCCGGAGAACACGTCCTGGAGCTGGTTCCTGCCGACTTCCTGCGCCGCCCCGGCGACGTCGTCGAGCGGCGCCGTCCTCGCGTCCCCCTCCTTCTGCGCCAGCCACGCCGTCCGCTGCTCGGGGGTCAGCGAGCGCAGCCAGGACGCCGGCACGGAGGAGGCCCGCCCGCCCGGCGGGCCGGCGGACGGCCGCTCCGCGAAGGCCTGGGGCGCGGTGACGGGCAGGAGCACGATGGCGGCTGCCGCCGCCGCGCACCATCCGGTACGCGACTTCTTGTGTGATCGTGATCTGGGCACGTTCCCCCCACTGTTCCGGGTCGGAGACCGACAGGTGGAGGGCGACCGTACCCAGGGGCGATGGCGCTCAGAAGGCCGGCGGCCGGGGCCGACCGGCTTTCGACCGGAAGACCACCAGCCGCGAGCCGGCGGCGCCGGCCGGTCAGTCGCTGATGTCCTTGTCGAACTCCCTCGCGCAGGCTTCGCGTTCGCTCTGCGTCGGGGCGTGCCGCAGGCACTCGTCGAAGTCCTTGTACTCCTCCGAGCCGATGACCGACGCGCCGATGACGAGGATCACCGCGGAGGCGATCAGCCCCAGCGCTCCGAGTACCGCGCCCGTGACCGCCATCGTGCCGCGCGCCGCGTGGCCCGCCCGCGCCCTCCGGGCGCCGATGACGCCGAGGACCACGGCCAGCAGGCCCAGTACGAGGCCGCCGAAGACGGTCCAGAACAGCAGGAGCGCCGCGATGCCGAGGACCAGCGCCGCGACCGCCATTCCGTTGCCCTGCTGCGCGGCTCCGCCCGGCTGGGCCGGCGTGGGTCCGTCCGGGGTCCGGGGGTGGGAGGGGAAGGACACGACATCACACTCGCTTCCGTTCTCGGGCCGATCCGCTGTGCGTTCCCTTCTGCCCCCGGACGGCCCGCCAATTCCCCGCCGACCGGCGCCACATGGGTTTCGCCTCCCGATTGCCCCTCGCGCCGGCCCGCGCAGTCGGATCCCATGACCCGTGCGGTGGCCGCGCCGGGCGCACGCGCCGGGCCGGGGCGCCGCACGCGCCCGGGCAGGGGCGCCGCACCACCCCCCGGAGTTCCGGTCAACCACCCGGGCGGGGTCGGCCATTCCGCCCCGAGGGACCCGGCGGTCTGGTCCAAGGCGCGATGATCTCGCCGCCACCGTGTGGTGGTGATCAGCCATACGCGCGATCACGGGGAGTCGAAGCATGTCCACGAGCACCCGAACCGTCCGGCGCCGCTCCCAGCGCCACCTGCGTGTGCTGGCCGTGGCGGCGGCACTGGCCGCCACCGGCGGGTCAGCTGCTCCAGGCCACCCGCGAGGTCGCCACCCAGCGCCGGCTCACCACCTACGAGAACGCCCGCCTCTTCGCGCTGGTCTCCGCGGCCATGGCGGACGCCGGGATCGCGGTGCGGGACGTGAAGTTCCTGACGCCGATCGACCTGTGGCGGCCGGTCTCCGCGGTCCGCGAGGGCGGTCTGGACCCCGAGTAGAAGCCGCTGCTGAACGGATCTGGCTCGGCGTGCACTTCCCGTGGGACGCGGAGGACGGGCTGGTCCTCGGGGACGAGGTGGCCGACCAGGTCTTCACGACGAAGCTGCGCCGGCTCTGAGCACGTAAGGGAATCGTCACCGGCCGGTGGTGGCCGTCGGGGCGTGCCCGGGGTTCAATCGACCTGAACGGCAGACGAGTGCGGACGGAAGGTCGACGAAGTGGCACGGAACGGGAAGCGGCGGACGCCACTGGTGCTCGGCGCGGTCGTGGTGGCGGTGGTGCTGGCGGCGGCGGGGGTGTACTGGTTCCAGCCGTGGAAGCTGTGGACGGACGAGAGGGTCAGCGAGTCGCTCCCGAGCGCGCCGGCCGCCGCCCCCACCGCCGGTGCGGGCGGTGCGGCCGGTGCGGCCGGTCCGCGCACCGTCGCCCAGGGCGGGTTGATCAGCCACGAGCACACCACCACCGGCACGGCGCGGATCGTCGAGCTCCCCGACGGGTCGCGCACGCTCCGTCTGGAGGGCCTGGACACCAGCAACGGGCCGGACCTGCGGGTCTGGCTGACCGACGCGCCGGTGAAGGAAGGCGTGGCGGGCTGGCGGGTGTTCGACGACGGCAAGCACGTCAGCCTCGGCAAGCTCAAGGGCAACAAGGGCGACCAGAACTACCCGATCCCGGCGGGGGTGCGGCTCGCGGACTACACGAGCGTGACCATCTGGTGCGACCGGTTCGACGTCTCCTTCGGCGCGGCGCGACTCACCCCCGCCTGACCGCTCACCGCACCCGTCCGGTGCCCCCGCCGGGGCACACGGGGCTCCGGCGGGCGGTGGTGGCGTCGCGCAACTACGCAGTGGAGCAGTGGAATTGGCGTGACGGTGCCCGAAAGCCCTTGGTAGCGTGCGCCGGTGGCGTCCATCGAACAGTTCCAGGTGACCTTCGACTGTGCCGAACCCGAGCGTCTCGCCCGGTTCTGGTGCGAGGTGTTGGGGTACGTCGTACCGCAGGCCGCCGAGGACCGGGGTTCGTGGTCCGCCTGCGTCGACCCCGCGGGCGCGGGCCCGCGCCTGTTCTTCCAGCGGGTCCCCGAGGGCAAGACCGCCAAGAACCGCGTGCACCTCGACGTGCGGGTCGGGACCGGGCTCGTGGGGGAGGAGCGCCTCGCCGCGCTCGAAGCCGAGTGCGCACGGCTGGTCCCGCTCGGCGCGGCGCGCGTGCGGCTCCTCTACGACGGCCACGACGCGTGCATCGTGATGCGGGACGTCGAGGGCAACGAGTTCTGCCTCGACTGAGCGATCGATCGATCGACCGCCCCGCCCCCGCCCTCGGGGCCGAGGCGGGCCTAGGGGCGGATCGGGGACCGTTCGAAGGTGCGGAGGAGGTCCGCGGCCACGCTCACCGCGATCGTGGCCGGTTCCTTGCCGGTGATGTCGTCCAGGCCGATGGGCGTCTTGATCCGGTCGATGGCGGCGTCGTCGTGGCCGCCCTCCGTGGACAGCCGTTTGCGGAACCGCGCCCATTTGGCGTCCGAGCCGATCAGGCCGATCGAACCGAGCCCCGCCGTGCGCAGCGCGGCGTCGCAGAGCGCCGCGTCCTCGGCGTGGTCGTGCGTCATGATCAGGACGTGGCTGCCCGGCGGCAGTTCCGCGAGCACCTCCTCCGGGAGCAGCGGCGTGTGGTGCACGTGGACCTGCGCCACCGCGTCCGCCAGCACTGCCAGCCGCGCGTCCGTCAGCATGTCGGGACGGGTGTCGACCAGGTGCAGGTCGAGGTCCTGGCGGGCCAGGATGCGGGCCAGTTCCAGGCCGACGTGGCCGACGCCGAAGACCGCCACCGCCTCGACCACCGGCAGTGGTTCGAGCAGGACGCTGACGGCCCCGCCGCAGCACTGCACACCGTGCCGGCCGGTCACCTTGTCGTTGAGGGCGAACTCCATGAGCTCCGGCTCCGCGCCGGGCGTGCCGGCCAGTTCCCGGGCCCGGTCGATGGCGACCGCCTCGATGTTGCCGCCGCCGATCGAACCCCAGGTCCCGGTCCGGCCCACGACGAGCTTGGCCCCGGCCCGGCGCGGAGCGTGGCCGCGCACGGTCGCGACGGTCACGAGTACGCCGGGTTCCCGGCGTGCCCGCAACCGTGCGACCGCGGCCACCCACGTCATCTCAGGCATTGCTCAGCGTGCTCGTGCCGCCGGCACCGGCGCCGGCGTCGGCGGTGGCCCCGGCACCGGCGAGCCCGCTGCCGCCGGGCCCGCCGGCTCCGCGGGCCGCGTCGATCGCCCAGTACACCGCCTCCGGGGTCGCGGGGGACGCGAGCTCCACGCTGACCCCGGCCGGCCCGAACGCCGCCGCGGCCTGCCGCAGGGCCTCCCGTACCGAGAACGCGAGCATCAGCGGGGGCTCGCCGACCGCCTTGGACCCGTAGACCGCGCCCTCCTCGGTGGCGTTCTCCAGCAGCCGGACGTTGAACTCCTCGGGCATCTCCGAGAAGCTCGGCAGCTTGTAGGTGCTCGCCGCCTGCGTCAGCAGCCGGCCGCGGTTGGGCCCCTCGCCGGTGTCCCAGCGCATGTCCTCCAGCGTGAGCCAGCCCGCGCCCTGCACGAACCCGCCCTCGACCTGACCGACGTCGATCAGCGGCGACAGGCTGTCGCCGACGTCGTGCACGATGTCCACCCGCCGGATGCGGTACGCGCCGGTGAAGCCGTCGACCTCCACCTCCGCCGCGGCCGCGCCGTACGAGAAGTACTTGAACGGCGAGCCCTGGAAGGCCTTCGCGTCCCAGTGCAGCCCTTCGGTGCGGTAGAAACCGGCCGCCGACAGCTGCACCCGCTGGAAGTACGCGGTGCGCACCAGGTCGTCCCAGGCCAGCTCCTCGTCGCTGCCCAGCACGCGGGCCACGCCCTCGACGATGCGCACGTCGGAGGGGTTCGCGCCCAGCTGGGAGGCCGCCACCTGCAGCAGCCGCCCGCGCAGCTGCTCACAGGCGTTCTTCACCGCCGCGCCGTTGAGGTCCGCGCCGGCACTGGCGGCGGTGGCCGATGTGTTCGGCACCTTGTCGGTACGCGTCGGGGCCAGCCGCACCTTGTGCAGCGGGATGCCGAGCGTGGTCGCGGCGACCTGCAGCATCTTGGTGTGCAGGCCCTGCCCCATCTCGGTGCCGCCGTGGTTGATCAGGACCGAGCCGTCCTTGTAGATCAGCACCAGCGCGCCGCCCTGGTTGAAGGCGGTGAGGTTGAAGGAGATGCCGAACTTGATGCCGGTGACCGCGAGCGCCCGCTTCGTGTGCGGGTGCGCGGCGTTGAAGGCCGCGATCTCGCGCCTGCGGTCGGCGACGCCGGCGTCCTCCTTGACCTGCCGCCAGACGGTGGAGATCCGTTCGGGGTGGGCGACCGGCTGCCCGTACGGCGTGGAATGCCCCTGGCGGTAGAAGTTGCGCTCCCGCAGTTCCATCGGGTCCAGGCCGAGGAGCGGCGCGCAGCGGCCCATGATGTCCTCGATCACCAGCATGCCCTGGGGGCCGCCGAAGCCGCGGAAGGCGGTGTTGGACACCTTGTTGGTCCGGGCGATGCGCCCGGCGACGCGCGCGTTGGGGATCCAGTAGGTGTTGTCGATGTGGCACAGCGCCCGGGCCACCACGGGCTCGGACAGGTCCAGGCTCCAGCCACCGTCCGCGGTGAGGGTGGCGTCCAGGGCCTGGATGTGGCCCGCGTCGTCGAAGCCGATCTTCCATGTGGCGTGGAAGCCGTGCCGCTTGCCGGACATGGTCAGGTCCTGGGTGCGGTTGAGCCGCAGCCGGACCGGCCGGCCGGTGAGCTTGGCGCCGAGCGCGGCGACGGCGGCGAACCCGTGCGGCTGCATCTCCTTGCCGCCGAAACCGCCGCCCATCCGCAGGCACTGCACGGTGACCTCGTGGCTGTGCAGCCCGAGTACGTGCGCGACGATCTCCTGCGTCTCCGACGGGTGCTGGGTGCTGCTCTGGACGAACACCTGCTCGGACTCGTCGATGTGGGCCAGTGCCGCGTGCGTCTCCAGGTAGAAGTGCTCCTGGTCGGAGAACCGGAACTCGCCCGTGAACACGTGCGCGGAGTCGGCGAAACCGGCGTCGACGTCGCCGGTGAGCATCACGGGCCGGGCCCCGTGGAAGCTCTCCGCCGCGATGGCCTCCTCCAGCGTGACGAGGGAGGGCAGTTCCTCCAGTTCCACCTCGACGGCGGCCGCGCCGAGACGGGCCGCCTCCAGGGTCTCGCCGAGCACCCAGGCGACGGCGTGGCCGTGGAACATGACCTCGTCGGGGAACAGCGGTTCGTCGTGCTTCATCCCGGCGTCGTTGACGCCGGGCACGTCGGCACCGGTCAGCACGCGGACCACACCGGGCACGGCGAGCGCGGGCTTCGTGCGCAGCGCGGTGATCCTGCCGCGGGCCTTCATGACCTGGACGGGGTAGGCGTGCAGCACGTCCTTGGTGCGGTGGACCAGGTCGTCGGTGTAGAGCGCGGTGCCGGTGACGTGCAGGCCCGCGCTCTCGTGCGGCATCGGGACGCCGACGACGGGCTTCTCGGGACGTTCGGACAGATGACTCATGACGACACCGCCTCGGTGGTCTGTGCGTACAGCTTCAGCAGGCTCTGGCCGAGCATCGCGGAGCGGTATCCGGCGCTGGCGCGGTGGTCGTCCATCGGCGTGCCCTGGGCCCGCAGCACCTGCGCCGCGGCCTCCACGGTCGGGGCCGTCCAGGGCTTGCCCTCCAGGGCGGCCTCGGTGGCGAGGGCGCGGATCGGGGTCGCGGCCACGCCGCCCAGGCCGATGCGCGCCTTGCGGACGGTCCCGTCCTCGATGTCGAGGGCGAAGGCGACGGCCACGCTGGAGATGTCGTCGAACCGCCGCTTGGCGATCTTGTGGAAGGCCGTGACGGGCGACAGCGGCAGCGGGACCCGCACGGCGCGGATCAGCTCGCCGGGGCGGCGCACGCTCTGCCGGTAGCCGGTGAAGTAGTCGGACAGGGGTACCTCGCGCTCGCCGTCGGCGTCGGCGAGCACCACCGACGCCTCCAGCGCGAGCAGGACCGGCGGGCTGTCGCCGATGGGGGAGCCGGTACCCAGGTTGCCGCCGAGGGTCGCGCTGTTGCGGATGAGGCGGGAGGCGAACTGGGGGAACAGCTCTGCCAGCAGCGGGACTTGCCCGTCGAGGCGGCGCTCGGTCTCGGTCAGCGTCAGGGCCGCCCCGATCTCGACGAAGCCGGGTCCGGAGCGGAGCTCCCGCAGTTCGGGCAGGCGATCGACGGCGATCACGCAATCCGCGCGGCGGGAGCGGATGTTGACCTCGACGCCCCAGTCGGTGCTTCCGGCGACGACCACGGCGTCGGGCCGCTCGCGCAGCAGCCGCAGCGCGTCGGCGAGGGTGGCCGGCCGCAGGAAGGTGCGGTCGTCGTCGCCGGTGTACTCGGTGGCGACGGGTGCGGGCGGGGACTGCTCGCGGCGCTGCGCGAGGGGGTCGTCCCCGGCGGGGGCGCCGACGGCGAACGCGGCGTCGCGGATCGGGCGGTAGCCGGTGCAGCGGCACAGGTTCCCGCTGAGGGCGTGCAGGTCGAAGCCGTTGGGGCCGTGCTCGGAGTCGCCGCCGTGGGCCGCGCCGGCGCCGGTCCCGGTGCCCGGGCCGGCGCCCGCTCCGGCGTCCGGGCCGGTGTCCGTGCCGGTGTCAGTGCCGGGGTGCGCGCAGCGGTCGGGCCGGTAGTACTCGGCGGCCATGCTGCACACGAAGCCCGGTGTGCAGTAGCCGCACTGGGAGCCGCCGCGGACGGCCATCTCCTCCTGTACGGGGTGCAGGGTGGGCGGTGTGCCGGGTGCGCCGGGGGTGGCGAGGCCTTCGGAGGTGACGATCTCCTGACCGTCGAGGGCCGCCACGGGCACCAGGCAGGCGTTGACCGCCACCCAGTCGGTGGGTTTGTTCACCCCGGGGCGCGCCACGAGGACCGAACAGGCGCCGCATTCGCCTTCGGCGCAGCCCTCCTTGGTCCCGGTGAGGCCGCGCTCGCGCAGGAAGTCCAGCACCGTGGTGTGCGGCGCGGCCGGCGCGATCGGCGAGTCCTTCCCGTTGACCGTGATCCGCGCGGTCGATTTGATCGTCCTAGTCGCCATTTCAGGAGCTTTCTGTTTTCGTGGCGCAGCTTCGAGGAGCCCCAGGGGCCCGGGAGGGCCCGGAGGGCGCGAGCGCACATCGGCACGCGAGGGCGTGCCGCAGGCAGTGACAGAAACGCAGAAGTTCCGGGGCCGCAACGGGGCACGCCGGAAAGGGGGCTGTTCAGCAGCCGTGTGCTACACGACCCGGAGCCCAGGCGATCTGGTGAGCGAGGCGGTGCACGTCGGAGATGATCGACATCCGACTTCGCCTCCTTCCATGAGCTCACGAGCCGGTTGGCCAGAAGCTACGTCGCCGCGGGCGGATCGGTCAACCCCGTGTCCACGGAACGGCAGGTCAGGGCGCGCCCCTTGCGGGTGGCGGTGCCCCGGCGCACCACAACGGCGCTCTGCTGTACCCCACTTGGGGCAGCTCGACGTGCTGCGCGCCCGCCGCGACGGATCGCCGCCTCCCCCTGCGCCTGACGGCGGACGCGCGGTCCGTCAGCCCTGCGGGACGGGCTCGGCGGGGGTCATCACCACGAAGTCCGCGCCCGCCGGGTCCACGCAGACGGCCAGCCGGCCGACGCCCTCGGCGTCCTCGGGGCCCATCTGCACGCGGCCCCCGTTCCCGGTGACGAGGGCGACGGCCGCATCGCAGTCGGTGACGTTGAAGACGGGGTGCCAGTACGGCTTCCCGCCCGCGAGGGCGAGGTCCGTCGCGGCCATCTCCATCAGGCCGCCGTGCATGCGCTCCTCGGGCTGCCCGGCCGGCGTGATCAGGGTGTACGTGCCCCCGCCGCCCGGCAGCGGCATGTCGCTGAACCGCCAGCCCAGCACGCCGCCGTAGAACTCCTGCGCCGCACGGGCGTCCGTGGTGTACAGCTCGGTCCAGGACAGTGAGCCCGGCTCGTCCACCAGCTCGACGCCCGCGTTGGTGCCGGGCTGCCAGACGGCGAACTGGCCGCCCAGCGGGTCGCTGTACTGGGCCATCCGGCCCCACTCGTCGAGGTCCCGGGGCGGCACCCGCACCGTGCCGCCGGCGCTCTCCACCGCCCGGGTGGTGGCGTCGGCGTCGGCGACGGTGTAGTAGATCATCCAGGCCGAGCGGGCACCCTCCTCGGTGAGCTTGCCCAGCCCGGCGACGATCTTGCCGTCCTTGCGGAACATCCCGCCCTCCATGTCCTCCCCCTCGCCCATGGACTCGTACTCCCACCCGAGCACGGCACCGTAGAAGTCGGCGGCGGCCCGGACGTCGGGGGCGCCGAGGTCCAGCCAGCAGGGGGAACCGGGGACGAAATCGGTGGTGATCATGGCGACGGCCTTTCAGGGATCGGCTACGCCCCCAGCCTGACACCGGCCCCGGCCCCTCGCCCGCCGACCGACCGCGCCACGCCGCACCACGCCGCCCACCCCGGGTCGCCGCCCGCCGGTCGAGCCGGCCCGCGCTCCCGGGCGCGGGGGTCACGCGACGGGGCGCCGGGACGACTCCGTCACGGTCCGCTCCCAGCCGGCGGCCGTGCCCCGGGGCGAACGCCGCGTCGGCCGCCGCCGCGCCGAGCAGTGCCCGGCAGGCCGACCGGATGCGGCCCACGTCGTGCCGCTCCGCCTCCGGCAGCGGGGCGCCGACCGAGACGCGCGCCGCGTCCGCGGCGCCCAGCAGTTCCGCCGCCCGCTCCGGCGCCCCGCCCGCAGCCGCCGCACGGGCCAGCCCCTCCACCGCGAGGGCCACGGCCGTGAAGCCGAGCTCGGCCAAGGCCAGGGCCAGGGCCGCACCCGGCCCGTACCCGGTGGCGCGGAACCAGGCCAGAACGGCGTCCATGTGGGCCTCCGCCTCCGGCAGGTCCCCCGTGCGCCGGGCGATCATGCCCAGGCCGATCCGGGCGTCGGCCTCACCGGCGCCGTGGTTCTGCCCCCGCGCCGGCTTCCACGCGCGCTCGTGCCGTTCCCGGGCGCCGCCGTGGTCCCCGGTCAGGAGGGCCAGCCGGCCCAGCGCGCACAGCCGCTTCGCGGCCTCCGTCCACCACCCGAACTCCTCGGCCAGCTCCAGGCCTTGCGCGTGCAACCGGGCCGCCCGTGCGTAGTCGCCGACGACCGCCGACCGTGGGCACGCCCGACGCGTTCGTCCTCTACAGCGGTGACGAGGCCGCCTACCGCGCCCACCGCGCCGTACTCGACCTGCTGGGGGAGGGCACCTTCGTCGGCGGCGCCCCGGACCTGTCGGCCGTGTACGACACGGCGGTGCTCAGCGGCATGCACGGGATGTTCGCGGGCTTCTTCCAGGCGGTGGCCCTCGGGCACGCCACCTTCCGCCTGTCCCGCGCGCGCCGTGGAGTCCCCGCGCGCGGACCGCTGAGCGGCCCGGGCCGGGTCAGCCCCGGTCGGGTCAGCCCGGGCGGCGGCCCTTGTCGGAGGAGTCGTCGGGGTTCACACCGGTGAACGCCGAGGCGTCCCTCGTGCCGCTCGGGCGCCGGGAGCGGCCCTTGGCGCCGGTGTCGCGCATGCCCTCCTCCGTGCCGCGGTCCTGCTGCTCGCCGCGCCGGTTGTCGCTGCGCACGGTGTCGCCGGGAACGCCGCTCCGCTCCTGCCGGGAGACCTTGCGGCCCTTGCCGGGAGGCGGCGCCTGCTCGGCGTGGAAGGAGCGCTCGGCACTGGGGTTGTCCTGCTGCCGGGTCTCGTTCACGTCGGGTGCCCACCCGTGGTGGTGTTCGGTCCCCTTGCCGCGCCCGGTGCCGTCGCCGCGCACGTGCCGGGAGGACTTCGGTTTCTCGGCCATGAGCCGACCTGCCTGTCCGTTGCGGGTCCGCGCCTTCCGTCCTGCTGCGCACCCGGGTACTCCGATTCTCCCACCCGCGCGCCGCCCGCGCCCCCGGCGGACGCCCGGGCCGCCCGCCAAGTGGTGGGAAACCCGCCTCGAACGAGTGAGTGGGGGAGGCGTCACCCGCGTACCGGCCGGAGGGTGCCCGACGATCGCCGGGCGGGACGCGTGGACCGCCGGCCGCCGGCCCGAGGGTGACGGCGTCCACAGCATCCCCGGAAGGGCCGCCATGCGCATTCTGCTCATCGCCAGCAGCTACAACAGCCTCACCCAGCGCGTCCGGGTGGAGCTCCAGGACCGCGGACACGGTGTCCCCGTCGAGGTCACCCCCGACGGGGACGCGGTGCGCGACGCCGTCGCGCGCCACGCGCCCGACCTGGTCCTCGCCCCGATGCTGAAGACCGTCGTCCCCCGCGACGTGTGGAGCCGCCACCGCTGCCTGATCGTGCACCCCGGGCCGGTGGGCGACCGGGGCCCGTCCTCCCTGGACTGGGCCGTCCACGAAGGCGCCACCGAGTGGGGCGTCACCGTCCTCCAGGCCGACGAGGAGATGGACGCCGGGGACGTCTGGGCCACCGCCCGCTTCCGCGTACCGGAAGGGGTAGGCAAGAGCGACCTGTACCGCAACGAACTGTCCGACGCGGCCCTGACCGCCGTCCACCTCGCGGTGGAACGGGTCGCCGCCGGGGCCGTCCCCAGCCCGCAGACCGGCCGCGTCCGGGCCCGGCCCGCCTTCCGGCAGGAGCACCGCAGAATCTCCTGGGACGCGGACGACACCGGGACCGTGCTGCGCGCCCTGCGCGCCGCCGACTCGCAGCCCGGCGTCCGCGACGAACTGCTCGGCGCCGAGTGGTTCCTGCACGGCGGGCACCCGGAGGACGGCCTGCGCGGCCGCCCCGGCGAACTGCTCGCCACCCGCGCGGGCGCCGTCTGCCGCGCCACGGTGGACGGCGCGGTGTGGATCCCCGAGATCCGCGCCCGCACCGGCGCCGGCGAACCGCGCGCCTGCAAGCTCCCCGCCGCCCTGGCGCTCGCCGGGCGGCTGCCCCGGCTGCCCGAGCTGCCCGCCCCGGCCCGGCCGCCGCGGGAAGGGCACCGTACCTGGTCCGACATCCGCTACCGGGAGCACGGTCCCGTCGGCGTGCTCTCCTTCGCCTTCCCCGGCGGGGCGATGAGCACCGGCCACTGCCGGCGCCTGCTGGCCGCCTACCGCAGCGCCTGCCGGCGCCCCACCGCCGTCCTCGTCCTCGGAGGACAGCGCGATTTCTTCTCGAACGGCATCCACCTGGGCGTCATCGAGGCCGCGGCGGACCCGGCCGCCGAGTCCTGGGCCAACATCAACGCCATGGACGACCTGGTGGAGGCGGTCCTCACCACCACCGACCGGCTGGTCGTCAGCGCGGTCGGCGGCAACGCGGCCGCCGGCGGGGCGATGCTCGCCCTGGCCGCCGACGAGGTCTGGTGCCGCTCCGGCTCCGTGCTCAACCCGCACTACCGGCGGATGGGCCTGTACGGGTCGGAGTACTGGACGCACACCCTCCCGCGGAAGGTGGGCGAGGCCATGGCTGCCCGGCTCACCGGGGACGCCCGGCCGGTGTCCGCGGCCGCCGCCCTCGGCGCCGGGCTGGTCGACCGGGTCGTCGAGTGCGGGCCCGGCGCGTTCGCCGGCGAGGTCACCCGACTGGCCGTACGTCTGGCGTCACACCCGGGTCTGCCGTCCCGGGTCGCCGCGAAGAAGGCCGAGCACGAGCGCCGGGAGGCCGTCAGCCCCCTCGCCGCCCACCGCGAGCAGGAGCTCTCGCGCATGCGGCGGATCTTCGAGGACCCCGGCGCGCCCTACCACGCGCTGCGCCGGGCGTTCGCCCGCAAGGCGGAACAGCCCGCCGGCTGCCCGGACGGCCCGGGTGCGCTGCCGGCCGGACAGGCCGACCGTTAGCACGTACGGAGGTCCCAACGACGGCCTCCGCCTCACCGTCCCCAGGAGGCGCCCCCATGAACGCAACCGCCCCCGCCCCGGTCGAGGAACCGGGCGCCGCCGCCGGCACCGACGAGAAGCCGATCCACATCCTCTGGATCAACGCGGGTCTCAGCTGCGACGGCGACTCGGTCGCGCTGACCGCCGCCATGCAGCCCAGCATCGAGGAGATCGCGCTGTCCGCGCTGCCCGGGCTGCCGAAGATCGCCGTCCACTGGCCGCTGATCGACTTCGAGTGCGGTCCCGTGGACGGGGCGGACACCTTCATCGAGTGGTTCTTCAAGGGTGAGCGGGGCGAGATCGACCCGTTCGTGCTGGTGATCGAAGGATCGATCCCCAACGAGGCCATCAAGCGCGAGGGCTACTGGTGCGGCTTCGGCGACAACCCGGAGACCGGTCAGCCCATCACCACCAGCGAGTGGATCGACCGGCTGGCACCCAAGGCGCTCGCCGTGGTCGCGATCGGCACCTGCGCCACGTACGGCGGCATCCACGCCATGGCCGGCAACCCGACCGGCGCCATGGGCGTCCCGGACTACCTCGGCTGGGACTGGAAGTCCCACGCCGGCATCCCGATCGTCTGCGTGCCCGGCTGCCCCATCCAGCCGGACAACTTCGCCGAGACCCTGACGTACCTGCTGTACCAGGCGGTCGGTTCCGCGCCGATGATCCCGCTGGACGACAAGCTCCGCCCGACCTGGCTGTTCGGAGCCACCGTCCACGAGGGCTGCGACCGCGCCGGCTACTACGAGCAGGGCCAGTTCGCCGACTCCTACGACTCGCCGAAGTGCCTGGTGAAGCTGGGCTGCTGGGGTCCGGTCGTCAAGTGCAACGTCCCCAAGCGCGGCTGGATGAACGGCATCGGCGGCTGTCCGAACGTGGGCGGCATCTGCATCGCCTGCACGATGCCCGGCTTCCCGGACAAGTTCATGCCGTTCATGGACGAACCGCCCGGCGGGCGGGTCTCCAGCACGGCCAGCGGCGTGTACGGCTCCCTCGTGCGCCGGCTCCGCACCATCACCGCCAAGACCGTGGACAAGGAGCCGAAGTGGCGGCACACCGGCGAGCGGATCACCACCGGCTACCGGCCGCCGTGGTGACACGGGCCGCGCCCGCGCGGACCCCGCCGGTCCCACCGGCACCGTCCACCCCACCCACCGCACCGACTCCAGCCACCCCATCCACCCCAACCACCCCACCCACCGCACCGTTCGCGAAGTCGACCAGCTGACGAAGGGCACCGCACAGACCATGGCATCTCAGGCGAAGACGAAGGGCGACGGAAGCGGCCTGGTGGAGATGGCCTGGGACCCCATCACACGGATCGTGGGCAGTCTCGGCATCCACACCAAGATCGACTTCAAGCAGAAGCGCGTGGCCGAGTGCTACAGCACGTCCTCGGTCTTCCGCGGCTACAGCGTCTTCATGCGCGGCAAGGACCCGCGCGACGCCCACTTCATCACCAGCCGCATCTGCGGCATCTGCGGCGACAACCACGCCACCTGCTCGGTCTACGCCCAGAACATGGCCTACGGCGTGAAGCCGCCCCACCTCGGCGAGTGGGTGATCAACCTCGGCGAGGCCGCCGAGTACATGTTCGACCACAACATCTTCCAGGAGAACCTGGTCGGCGTCGACTACTGCGAGAAGATGGTCCGCGAGACCAACCCCGGAGTCCTCGAACTCGCCGAGCGCACCCCGGCCCCGCACGCCGAGGACCACGGCTACCGCACCATCGCCGACATCATGCGCTCCCTCAACCCCCTCGAAGGCGAGTTCTACCGCGAGGCCCTCCAGGTCAGCCGCTACACCCGGGAGATGTTCTGCCTGATGGAGGGCCGCCACGTGCACCCCTCCACCCTCTACCCCGGAGGCGTCGGCACCGTCGCCTCGGTGCAGCTCTTCACCGACTACATGAGCCGGCTGATGCGCTACGTCGAGTTCATGAAGCGCGTCGTCCCGCTCCACGACGACCTCTTCGACTTCTTCTACGAGGCCCTGCCCGGCTACGAGGAGGTCGGCCGACGCCGCGTCCTGCTCGGCTGCTGGGGCGCCCTCAACGACCCCGAGTACTGCGACTTCACCTACGCCAACATGACCGACTGGGGCCGGAGGATGTTCGTCACCCCCGGCATCGTCGTCGACGGCAAGCTGGTCACCAACGACCTCACCCGGATCAACCTCGGCATCCGCATCCTGCTCGGCAGCTCCTACTACGAGGACTGGCAGGGCCAGGAGCAGTTCGTCACCCACGACCCGCTCGGCAACCCGGTCGACCCCCGCCACCCGTGGAACCAGCACACCATCCCGGCCCCGCAGAAACGCGACTTTGACGACAAGTACAGCTGGGTCATGTCCCCGCGCTGGTTCGACGGCAAGGACCACCTCGCCCTGGACACCGGCGGCGGCCCCATCGCCCGCCTGTGGTCCACCGCGCTGTCCGGCCTCGTCGACGTCGGCTACGTCAAGGCCACCGGGCACAGCGTCGTCATCAACCTGCCGCGCACCATGACCAAGCCGGAGACCACCTTCGAGTGGAAGATCCCGCGCTGGAGCAACGCGCTGGAACGCAACCGCGCCCGCACCTACTTCCAGGCCTACGCGGCCGGCATCGCGCTGCACTGCGCCGAACAGGGACTGGCCGAG
The DNA here is from genome assembly GCF_042900645.1 of Streptomyces sp. NPDC012888. Lineage (NCBI taxonomy): Bacteria > Bacillati > Actinomycetota > Actinomycetes > Kitasatosporales > Streptomycetaceae > Streptomyces > Streptomyces sp. NPDC012888. The sequence continues at coordinate 110,096 of NZ_JBIBBM010000014.1, forward strand.
GTCCGCGCCGGACGCACCCAGACCTGGGAGAAGTTCGAGGTGCCGGACGAGTCCATCGGCTGCGGCTTCACCGAGGCGGTGCGCGGCGTGCTCTCCCACCACATGGTCATCCGCGACGGGAAGATCGCCAACTACCACCCCTACCCGCCGACCCCCTGGAACGCCAGCGTCCGCGACAGCTACGGCACCCCCGGACCCTACGAGGACGCCGTGCAGAACACCCCGATCTTCGAGGAGAACTCCCCGGAGAACTTCAAGGGCATCGACATCATGCGGGCCGTGCGCAGCTTCGACCCCTGCCTGCCCTGCGGCGTCCACATGTACACGGGCAACGGCCGGACGGTGAAGGCGATGCACGTGCCCACCGGCCTGAGCGGACTGGGCGGATGAGCCCCGCCACCACCGCCGAGCAGGCGGGCCGGCGCGTCGAGGACGTCCTCGACCGCCTGGCCCGGACCGGCGACACCGAGGCGTGCGAGGCGGCCGAGGAAGTCGTACGGGTGCTGATGGAGTTCTACGGCAGCGGGCTCGCCCGCATCCTCGACCTCCTCGGACGCTCCGCCGGCCCCACGGCCGCGCTGCTCGGCGACGAACTCGTCGCCAGCCTGCTCAACCTGCACGGGCTGCACCCCGAGGCGCTGCCCGACCGCATCGACCGCGCCCTGGCCGGACTGTCGCAGCCCGCGTCGAACGCCGGCTTCGACCCCGACACCGGGGTGCTGCGGCTGCGGCTCCAGCCGGCCGGCTCCTCCGGCTGCGGCTGCTCCAGCACCCGCGAATCCGTCCGGCAGGCCGCGGCCGACGCCCTGTCCTGCTTCGCCCCCGAGGTCACCTCCGTCGAACTGGAGCCGGCCGGCGCGCCGGAGCCGCCGCTGCTCCAGATCGGCAACGCCCCGCCGCGCGCAGGCGCCGGCGGCCTCGCCCCGGCCGGCACCCAGTGACCGGCCACACCGGGCACCCCGTCCGCCCGCCCGGCAGCCTGCCGGGCGGTCTGCCGGGCGGTGTTCCAGGCGCTCTGCCCGGCGGCCCCGGCCGTACGACCCGCCGGCCCGCCGGGCTGTACCGGTTCACCGCGCCCCGGCCGCCCCGCGAGGAACGCTGCGAACTGTGCGGGGCCCACCTCGCCGGCGAGAGCCACCCGCACCTGGCCGACACCGGCAGACGCGCCCTGGTCTGCGCCTGCGTGCCCTGCTCCCAGCTGATGGACCACTCCGGCACGGGTCCCGGACGCTTCCGCACCGTCCCCGCCCGCTACCTCAGCGACCCCCACCACCACGTCGACGACCGGGTGTGGGAGGCGCTGCGGATCCCCGTCTCCGTCGCGTTCCTCTTCCACAACTCCGCCCTCGACCGGCCGGTCGCCCTCTACCCGAGCCCCGCCGGCGCCACCGAGAGCGAACTCGACGAGGAGTCCTGGCGGACCGTCCTCGACGCCACCCGGCTCGCCGCCCACCTCGAACCCGACGTGGAGGCGCTGCTGCTGCGCCGGCACGGGGGACACACCGAGTGCTTCCTCGTCCCGATCGACCTCTGCTACGAACTGGTGGGCCGCATGCGACTGCACTGGCAGGGCTTCGACGGCGGTGCCGAGGCCCGCGCCGACCTCGACTCCGTCTTCGCCCGCGTACGCGACACCGCCCGCGAGCCCCGGGGGAGCCGGCCGTGACCGAGTTCTCCTTCGCCTGCACCGGCGTACGGGCCGACCCCTACGCCGCCGGACCGACCCTGGTGTTCCGGCTGCGGATCACCGCCACGCCCGGCACCCGCGTCCACGCCCTCGCGCTCCGCTGCCAGATCCGCGTCGAACCAGCCCGGCGCGGATACGACGACGCCGAAGCCGCCGCCCTCACCGACCTGTTCGGCGAACGCTCCCGCTGGGGCAACACCCTCAACCCGGTGCAGTTCGCCCACGTCTCCACGATCGTCCCCGGCTTCACCGGCGAGATCGAGACCGACCTCACCGTGCCCTGCACCTACGACACCGACATCGCCGCCTCCCGCTACTTCCGGGCCCTCACCGGCGGAGAGGTCCCCCTGCTCCTGCTGTTCTCCGGCACCGCCTTCACCGGCCCCGGCGGCTTCCACGTCGAACCCGTGCCCTGGGACAAGGAAGTCGCCCACCGGATGCCCGTGAAGGTCTGGCAGGAGATGATCGACCAGCACTTCCCCGGCTGCGGCTGGATCCGGCTCCCCGACGACACCATGGACGCCCTCCTCGCCTACCGGTCACGACGGGCCCTGCCCTCCTGGCAGGCCACCGTCGAGTCCCTCCTCGCGACGGCCGCGGAGGACACCCGATGACCCTCACCCCCGCCGCCTTCGCCCCCGCCACCGAGGCACGGTTCGCCGCCGCCCGGCAGGTCGCCGACGCCGTCCTCTTCGAGGGCTACGTCCTCTACCCCTACCGGGCGTCGGCCGCGAAGAACAGGTTCCGCTGGCAGTTCGGCGTCCTCGTCCCGCCGGCCTGGAGCGCCCGCACCGAGGAACACCACCTCCAGCGCACCGAATGCCTTATGGAACCCAGGACCGGCGCCGAACTCGCCCTGGAAGTCCGCTTCCTGAGGGTCCAGCGGCGGACCGTCGAGGAACGCCACGAGGACGGCACCTTCACCCCGGCCGCCGAACTCCGCCTGGACGACCGCTTCCTGGTCGCCTGGGACGAGGGCGTCGAGGAAACCGTCACCCTCACCGTCCCCGTCACCGAACTCCAAGGCGACGGCACCGCACTGCCGTTCACCCGCCCCGCCGCCGAGGACGTCGAACACGTCACCGGCCCCGACGGACGCGTCCGCGGCCGGCTCCTGCGCCGCCGCGAGGAGATCACCGGCACCGTGCGGATCACCGCGACCGAACTCGACGGCCCCTACCGCGTCGCCCGCCTGACGGTCACCGTGGAGAACACCACGCCCTTCATCCCGGGCCCCGCCGCCGACCGGCACGCGGCACTCCCGTACTCGCTGGTCGCCACGCACACGCTGCTCCGCCTCGACAGCGGCTCCTTCCTCTCCATGACCGACCCCCCGGAATGGGCCAGGGGAGCCGTCGCCGGCTGCGACAACCTCCGCACCTGGCCCGTCCTGGCCGGCGAACCCGGCCGCTCCGACCTGGTGCTCTCCTCGCCGATCATCCTGGAGGACCACCCGGCCATCGCCCCCGAGAGCCCCGGCGCCCTCTACGACGCCACCGAGATCGACGAGATCCTCGCCCTGCGCACCGCCGCCCTCACCGACGAGGAGAAGCGCGAGGCCCGGGGGACCGACCCGCGCGCCGCGGCCGTCATCGACCTCGCCGACACCATGCCGCCCGAGATCCTGGAACGCCTGCACGGAGCGGTCCGCGGCCTGCGGGAGGCCACCGGACCGGACCGGCCGGCGACCGGCGACGTCCTCGCGCCGGACACCCCCTGGTGGGACCCCGGCGGCGACACCACCGTGGACCCCGCCCGCGACCACGTCCTGGTCGGCGGGCACCCCGTACGCGCCGGCAGCAGGGTGGTCCTGCGCCCCCGGCTGCACCGCACGGACGCCCAGGACCTGTTCGTGGCCGGCCGCACCGCCCTGGTCGAGGCCGTGCTGCACGACGTCGACGGGGGCGTCCACATCGCCGTCACCCTGGAGGACGACCCGGGCGCGGACATCCGCCGCGAACAGGGCCGGTTCCTCTACTTCCAGCCCGACGAGGTCGAAGCACCGGAGGAGACGTGAACCACCCCCCGCCCGGCACCGCCCGCACCCTGGTGGCCGGCGTCGGCAACATCCTCCTCGGCGACGACGGCTTCGGCGTCGAGACCGTACGCCGCCTGCTGCGCGAACCGCTCCCCGACGGCGTCGAGGCCGTCGACACCGGGATCCGCGGCGTCGACCTCGCCTACCGGCTGCTCGACGGCTTCGACACCCTCGTCCTCGTCGACGTCACCGCGCGCGGCGGCGAACCGGGCACCCTGTACCTGCTGGACGTCACCGAGCCCGACGGGCGTACCGGCGGCAGGACCCACGTACCGCTGGACGGTCACCGGATGGGCCCCGACACCGTCCTCGCCCTGCTGGACACCCTGTGCGCCGGAACCGGCGCGAAACCACCGAGCCGGATCCTCGTCGTCGGCTGCGAACCCGCCTGCCTCGACGAGGGCATCGGCCTCAGCCCGCGGGTCGGGGCCGCGGTTCCCGAGGCCGTCCGCATGGTCCGTGAACTGGTCGCCGAGGAGGCCGTCGTATGAAGCACCACAAGAAGTCCGCCAAGCACAGGAACGGCATCGGCACCGCCGCGGCCGCCGTCACCGCGGCGCTGGCCGTGGTCGCCCTGGCCAAGGGCGTGCTGCCGGACGTCCGGCGCTACCTGCGCATCAGCAGGATGTGACCCTCCGGCTGCTTCCGGCTGCACCGAACGGACGACACCGCGCGCCGGGACCGGCGCGCCGGGCGACGCCGCACCGCCCGCCCGTCCTGTAATGGCGCCCGTAACAGGAGGACCGGGCCGGGACGGAGAGCGAGCGATGCACGAGATGTCCGTGGCGCTGGCCGTCGTCGAGCAGGTCGAGACGGCGGCCCGGGCCCGCGGGGCCGCCGGCGTCACCACCATCCGGCTGGACGTCGGCGAGCTGGCCGGCGTGGTCGCCGACGCGCTCGACTTCTGCTTCGGGCTCGCCTGCGCCGGCACCGTCGCCGAGGGCGCCGAACTGATCACCCGTACCGTCCCGGGCTCCGCGCGCTGCGAGCCGTGCGCCGAGGTCTGGGCGGTCGGCATGCCGCCGCGGCTGCTCTGCCCGGGCTGCGGCGGGGCGGCCGTGGAGCTGGTGTCCGGCCGCGAACTGCGGATCCGCGAGGTCAGGTGGGCGGAGGCGGGGGCGGGGGCGGACGAGGGCGGGGGCGGGGGTGCCGACGAGGGTGCCGGCGCTGCCGCTCCGGACGCCGGTACGGCTGCCGTCGCCGCCTCACCCGCTGCCTCTGCCGATGCGGATGCCGCTGCCGCTGCCGGGACGGCCCGTCCCGTACCCGAACCGCTGCCCCGACCGATCACCGAGGAGAGCCGAACATGTGCCGAGTAGTCGACCTCCAGCGGGCGGTCCTCGCCAGGAACGAAGCCGCGGCGGGCGTCCTGCGCACCGAACTCACCGCCCGCGGCACCACCGTGGTCAACCTGCTCTCCAGCCCCGGCAGCGGCAAGACCGCCCTGCTGGAAGCCGAGTTGCGGCTGTCCGTCGAACGGGGCGTCAGCGCGGCCGCGCTCACCGCCGACCTGGCCACCGAACGCGACGCCGAACGCCTCGCCCGCGCCGGCGTCCCCGTCAAGCAGGTCCTCACCGACGGCCTCTGCCACCTGGAGGCGGACATGGTCGCCCGGCACCTGCACGACTGGCTGCCCGAGGACACCCGGCTGCTGTTCGTCGAGAACGTCGGCAACCTCGTCTGCCCGGCCGGCTACGACCTCGGGGAAACCCTCCGCGTCGTCCTCGCCTCGGTCACCGAGGGCGAGGACAAGCCCCTCAAGTACCCCACCGCGTTCGGGCTGGCCCACCTGGTGGTCGTCACCAAGACCGACCTGGCCGCGGCCGCCGACTTCGACGAGGCGGCCTTCCGCCGCAACGTGGAGCAGGTCAACCCCGGCGTCGAAGTCGCCCTCACCTCCGTACGCGACGGCCGCGGCACCGGCGTGCTCCTGGACCGGGCCCTGGCCGCCGCCGGGGGGAACGGGGTCCACACCCCGGTGATGGCCCGGGCCGGCGCGTGACCACCGCGCGGCCAGGTCCCGCGCCCGCCCCGGCCGCGCGGCGCAGCCGGGTGGTCGTACGCGGGGTCGTCCAGGGCGTCGGGTTCCGGCCCTACCTGTACGCCCTCGCCACCGGGCTGCGGCTGTCCGGCCACGTGACGAACACCCCCGACGGCGTGGTCGCCGAGGTCGAGGGGGAGCCGGCGGACGTGGCGGCCTTCTGCGCCCGGATCGCGCCCGAAGCGCCGCCGCTGGCCCGGGTGGAGTCCGTGGAGACGGCCGAGGTCGCCGCCGCCGGCGGCAGCGGGTTCACCATCGTGCCCTCCCGGCGGGGCGGCACCGCCCGCACCCTCGTACCGCCCGACACGGCCACCTGCGAGGACTGCCTCGCCGAACTCGCCGACCCCGCCGACCGCCGCCACCTGCACCCCTTCATCACCTGCACCCACTGCGGCCCCCGGTTCACCATCGTCACCGGCCTGCCCTACGACCGAGCCCACACCACCATGGCCGGCTTCCCCATGTGCCCGGACTGCGCCCGGGAGTACGAGGACCCGGCGGACCGGCGCTTCCACGCCCAGCCGGTCGCCTGCCCCGGCTGCGGCCCCCGGCTCCGCCTGGTCACCGCACCGGCCTCCCGCCGCCAACGGCCGTCTTCCGTACCTCAGTCGGTCCACGGCCCCGGGCCGGACCCGGCGCCCGGCCGCGGGTCGGACCCGGCGTCCGGCCACGGGACGCACCCGGGCGGCCGCCGGCCGGCGCCCGAGCCCGGGCCGGATCCGGTGGCCGAGGCGCGGCGGATGCTCGCCGCCGGCGCGATCCTGGCCGTCAAGGGCCTGGGCGGCTACCACCTGGCCTGTGACGCCACCAACGCCGCCGCCGTGGCCGCACTGCGCCGCCGCAAGGCGCGCGGCGACAAACCGTTCGCGGTGATGGCGGCCGACACCGCCGACATCGAAGCCCTCGTCCACCTCGGCCCCGCGGAACGCGCCCTCCTCACCGGCCCCGTCCGCCCCGTCGTCCTGCTGCGCCGCCGCCAGGACGCCCGCCCGCGCCCCGGCACCGCCCCCGCCCCGGCGGTCGCGCCCGGCAGCCCCGACCTCGGCGTCATGCTCCCGTACACCCCCGTGCACCACCTGCTCCTCGGGCTCGGCGCCCCCGACCGCGACGGGCCCCGCCTGCTGGTCATGACCAGTGGCAACCTCTCGGGCGAGCCGATCGTCACCGACGACACGGAGGCCCTGACGCGGCTCGCCGGCCTCGCCGACGCCTGGCTGCTGCACGACCGCCCCATCCACGTGCCCTGCGACGACTCCGTCGTCCGGATCTGCGACGGCGAGCCGCTGGTGCTGCGCCGCTCCCGCGGCTACGCCCCCCTGCCGGTCGACCTGCCCGTCGACGTCGTCCCGGCCCTCGCCGTGGGCGGCGACCTCAAGAACGCCTTCTGCCTCGGCGACGGCCGCAGGGCCTGGCTGTCCGCCCACGTCGGCGACATGGACGACCTCGCCACCCAGCAGGCCCTCGCCTCCGCCGAGCGGCAGCTGGAGTCCGTCACCGGCGTCCGCCCCGGCCTGCTGGCCGCCGATCGCCACCCCGGCTACCGGTCCACCGGCTGGGCCCACCGCCATGCCGCCGGCCGGCCGGTCGTCCCCGTGCAGCACCACCACGCGCACGTCGCCGCCGCCATGGCCGAGAACGGCCTCGACGGCACCCGTCCCGTGCTCGGCGTCGCCTTCGACGGCACCGGGTACGGCCTCGACGGGGCGGTGTGGGGCGGGGAGTTCCTCCTCGCGGACTACGCCCGGTTCACGCGGTTCGCGCACCTGGCCTACGTACCGCTGCCCGGCGGCGACGCCGCCGTACGGCACCCCTACCGCATGGCCCTGGCCCACCTGTACGCGGCCGACCTCGCACCCGACCCGGAACTGCCCTGCGTACGCGCCTGTCCTCCGGCGGAACTCCCGCTCCTGCGCCGCCAGTTGGAGCGGGGAGTGAACTGCGTGCCGACGTCCAGCATGGGCCGGCTCTTCGACGCGGTCGCCTCCCTCGCCGGCATCTGCCACCACTCCGGCTACGAGGCGCAGGCCGCGATCGAGCTGGAGGCCGCCGCGCTCCGCGCACCCGGGACCGGCGCCGACCCGCGCTACGCCTTCCGGCTGGACGCGCCGCGGGCCGGGGACCCGATCGCCGCCGACCCGGCGCCGCTGCTGACGGCCGTCGCCGAGGACGTGCGCGCGGGCGTCCCCGAGGCCGTGGTCGCCGCCCGGTTCCACCACGCCGTGGCCGGCCTGGTGCACGCCGCCTGCGCCGCCGCCCGCACCCGACTCGGCGTGGATACCGTCGCGTTGACCGGGGGAGTGTTCGCCAACACGGTGCTCTCTTCGGCGTGCGCCCACGCCCTGCGGCAGGACGGCTTCCGGGTGCTGCGCCACCGCCGGATCCCGCCGAACGACGGGGGGCTGGCGCTCGGCCAGCTCGTCGTGGCCGCCCGTGCCGCCGCCGGGGCGGCCCCCGGCGCGGGACCGGGACAGCGACAGTGAGGAGAAGCACATGTGCCTGGCGGTACCCGGAAGGGTGTTGGACGTCGAGGACCGGGAGGGAACCCGGATGGCCACCGTCGACTTCGGCGGCGTGGTCAAGGAGGTCTGCCTGGAGTACCTGCCGGACCTGAAGGTCGGCGAGTACGCCATCGTCCACGTCGGGTTCGCCCTGCAGCGACTGGACGAGGAGTCGGCGCGGCGGACGCTGGAGCTGTTCGAGACCCTCGGCATGCTCCAGGAGGAGTTCGGCGACCCGTGGGAGTCGGCCGCCGAAGCGGCGGGAAGCGAACGGCCGGCGCACGACGGCGCCGCCGGGGAGGTGCACCGGTGAAGTACATCGACGAGTTCCAGGACCCCGGGCTGGCCCGACGGCTGCTCGACGACATCCGCGCGACGGTGACCCGCCCCTGGGCGCTGATGGAGGTCTGCGGCGGCCAGACGCACAGCATCATCCGCCACGGCATCGACCAACTCCTGCCCGAGGAGATCGAGTTGATCCACGGGCCGGGCTGCCCGGTGTGCGTGACACCGCTGGAGGTCATCGACAAGGCCTTGGAGATCGCCTCCCGCCCCGGGGTGGTGTTCTGCTCCTTCGGCGACATGCTGCGGGTGCCCGGCACCGGCCGCGACCTGTTCCAGGTCCGCGGGACGGGCGGCGACGTCCGCGTCGTCTACTCGCCCCTCGACGCGCTGCGGATCGCCGAACAGAACCCGGACCGCGAAGTGGTGTTCTTCGGCATCGGCTTCGAGACCACGGCACCGCCCAACGCCATGACCGTCCACCAGGCGCGCCGGCTGGGCATCCGCAACTTCAGCCTGCTCGTCTCCCACGTCCGGGTGCCCCCGGCGATCGAGGCCATCATGCGGTCCCCGGAGTGCCGCGTACAGGCCTTCCTCGCTGCCGGCCACGTGTGCAGCGTGATGGGCACCGAGGAGTACCCCGAACTCGCCGCGAAGTACCGGGTCCCGATCGTGGTCACCGGCTTCGAACCCCTCGACATCCTCGAAGGCGTACGGCGGACCGTGCGCCAGCTGGAGCGCGGCGAACACGCCGTCGAGAACGCGTACGCCCGGGCCGTCCGCCCGGAGGGCAACCCGGCCGCCCGCGCCATGCTCGACGACGTCTTCGAGGTCACCGACCGGGCGTGGCGGGGCATCGGCGTCATCCCGGACAGCGGCTGGCGGCTGTCGGAGCGGTACCGCGACTTCGACGCCGAGGTCCGCTTCTCCGTCGAGGGCATCGACACCCGCGAACCGGCCGCGTGCCGCAGCGGCGAGGTGCTCCAGGGCCTGCTGAAGCCCCACGAGTGCGAGGCGTTCGGCACGGTCTGCACGCCCCGCTCGCCGCTGGGCGCCACCATGGTCTCCAGCGAGGGCGCCTGCGCCGCCTACTACCTCTACCGGCGGCTCGACCGGGGCACCGCACCGCGACCGCTGCCGACCCCACCCGTGCCCACTTCCAACTCCCGCGTCACGGAGGCCGGTTCCGTTGTCTGAGACCACTCGCGCCGGCGTGCCGGAGCAGGCACCCGACCTCCTCAACTGGACCTGCCCGGCCCCGTCGGCGGACCGGTCCCGGGTCGTGATGGGCCACGGCGGCGGCGGCGCCATGTCGGCCGAACTCGTCGAACAGGTCTTCGCGCCCGCGTTCGGCGGGCCGGCGCTCTCCACCACCACCGACGCCGCAGCCCTCGAACTCGGCGGCGCCCGGCTGGCGTTCTCCACCGACTCCTACGTGGTGCGGCCCCTGTTCTTCCCCGGCGGCAGCATCGGCGACCTCGCCGTCAACGGAACCGTCAACGACCTCGCCATGAGCGGTGCCCGGGCGGCCTACCTCGCCTGCGGCTTCATCCTGGAGGAGGGCGTGGAGACCGACGTCGTCGCCCGCGTCGCCAACGCCCTCGGTGCGGCCGCCCGGACGGCCGGCGTCCAGGTCGCCACCGGCGACACCAAGGTCGTGGAAGCCGGCCACGGAGACGGCATCTACGTCAACACCTCCGGAATCGGACTGATCCCCGACGGCGTGGACCTGCGCCCCCAGCGCGTCGTCCCCGGCGACGTCGTGATCGTCAGCGGCGCCATCGGTCTGCACGGAGTGGCGATCATGAGCGTCCGGGAGGGCCTGGAGTTCGGGGTCGAGATCGAGAGCGACTGCGCCGCCCTCGGCGGACTGGTCGAGACCATGCTCGCCGTCACACCCGACCTGCACGTCCTGCGGGACCCCACCCGCGGCGGCCTGGCCGCCTCGCTCAACGAGATCGCGGCCGCCTCCGGCACCGGCGTCGTCATCCGGGAACGGGCCGTCCCCGTACCCGAACCCGTCGCCAACGCCTGCGCGGTGCTCGGCCTGGACCCGATGTACGTGGCCAACGAGGGCAAGCTCGTCGCCTTCGTACCCCGCGGCGAGGCCGACGCCGTCCTCGCCGCGATGCGCGCCCACCCGCTCGGCGGCGAAGCCACCGTGATCGGCGAAGCCGTGGAGGCCCACCCCGGCATGGTCGTCGCCCGCACCGGCCTCGGCGGCACCCGCGTCGTGGACATGCCGCTCGGCGAACAGCTGCCGCGGATCTGCTGAACCTCAGCGCCCGGGACGGCGGCCGCGGGGCGTGGAGGTGGAGGTGTCCAGGGTCCAGGCATGGGCGCAGTTCGGGCACTGCAGATGCACCCGGTGCCCGTTGCTGGAGATCAGGTAACGCCAGTGCGCGGCACAGTTGCGGCCCTGCCCGCAGGGCTCGCAGCCCCGCGCGTCGTCGCACCCCGGGCACGCCACCCAGGCCCGGCGGGCCCGGTCGGCGTGGGGATCAATGGGAAGCCGCATCGCCCTGCTCCCGTCCGGGCAGCACGCCCGCCTCCACCAGCGCGGCGTGGATCCGCTGCTGCTCGGCGTCCAGACCCGAGTAGAGCAACGCGTACGCGGCGTCCTCGTCCCGCAGCACCGCCACCGGATCCCACTCGGAACCGAGGGCCGCCATCACCTCGGCCCGCCGACGCGCCTCCTCGACGGTCAGATCGATGGTGAAGATCAGCTGATCGGAATCGGGGCCCTGGTTCATGGCGGGTGCTTTCGGCGGAAACGGACTGGTTCCGCCACGTCTACCAGAGTGCGTGTTCGACGGGGAAGAGCCGAAGCCCGGGTGTGGCACACCTCATGTCCCCGCCCCGCCCCCTTGCCGACCGCCGACCCCGCCGACCGACCGGACCCACCGCACGGCCGGCACGTCCAGCCTCGCCGGCGTTCGAGGCGCGGGGTGCGGGGCGCTCGGGCCTGGGCGGCCGCACCGGGGCCCGGCTGCGGGGGTGGCGCCCTCGTCGGGCCGTTCCAGCCTCGCCGGCGTTCGAGCCCGGGCGGATCTGACGGCGCCGGTCGTGACCGCGCAGGCCACGGCGCCGGCTGCGGCGGTCACGGGTCCTAACGGGTACGGGACCCGAGCGCACGCTCCTGACCAGCGCGCGCCGTGACGGGCCGCTTACCCGCGGCCCGGGGCGTCCCGGTAAGGTGCGGGCCATGGCGTCGCGCAGCACACGGATCCTCGAAGCGGCCGCCCGGGTGATCGCCCGGCGCGGCGTCCGCGGACTGCGCGTCGAGGAACTCGCCGCCGAGGCCGGTGTCTCCACCGCCCTGATCTACTACCACTTCAAGGACCGCACCGGCGTCCTCCGTCAGACCCTGGAGTTCATCAACGACCGCGCCGAGCGGTACACCACCGACCGCGACCCGTCCGACCCTCCGCTCTCGCCCCGCGAGGAACTGGAGGAATCCCTGCTGCTGGAACTCCAGGACACGGTGGAGGTACGCGAGAACAGCGCGGCGTGGGGTGAACTCCGGGCGAGCGCCGTCTTCGACGAGGTCCTGCGCGAGGACTTGGCCAGGGCCACCGGGGTGTGGGTGCAGGAAGTGGCCGCGCTGCTCGGCCAGGTGGAGCCGACCGCACCGGCCCCGTCGCTCGCCGCCGCCGCCGAGCGGCTGACCGCCCTGCTCGAAGGACTGAGCATGCGGTGGCTCAGCGGCGGCACCCGCATCGACCATGCGCGCGACCTGCTGCGCGGCGCCATCGACGCCGAACTGGCCGGGCTCCGGGACAGCTGACGCCCGCCCCGCCGCAGCCCCTTCGAGCCGCGCGGCAGGCCGGCCGGCGGTCCCGTCAGGCCGACGCGGCCCACGCGTTCAGCAGGCCGTCCAGCCACATCGGAGGCAGCTCGGCGGCGTCCCACTCCTCCCGCAGCTCCGCCGGCGTGGTGATCAGACGCTCCAGCACGGCCACACTCGTGGGGGAGTGGAGCAGCGTGTAGCGCCCGTGGACCGCGATCGGGCTGCCCGGCCCGTGCCCCCCGTACAGCCGCTCCAGACGGTCGCGGTGGGACGAGGCGAACCGCGTCAGCCGCCCCGCGTACGCGGCCCGCTCCCGCGCGCCCATCGTGCCCAGGACGGCGGTGAGCACCGGCTTCGACACCTCCGGGTCGAGGTCCGAGACCTGGCTGACGGCGAGGTAGAGGGGCAGCACGGCCACCTGCGCCCGCTCCAGCTCCATCCTCCCCACGGGACGGACGTCACCGGGCGCACCCTCCGCCGCCCCCGCACCGAACGCGTCCCGCAGCGTGCGTTCCGCGAGCTCGCCGAGCTCGTCGCGGACGGCGCTCGCACCGTCGCGCCATCCGGACGCGTAGTCCGCGCCGTCCTCCCGGGGGGCGGGCGTCCCGCTCCCCGCGACCTGCGCGTGCGCCACCGCCAGCGCACCGGCCTCGACGAGCCCGATCAGCTCCTCCGCGTCCCCGGTGCGCACCCCCGCACGGGCCAGGAGCTGCACGAGCGTCGTCTTCGCGTTGAGCACGCTGACCGGGTCCAGCAGCTGCTGGTCTTCGCCGGCGGGGGACATGAGGACCTCCTCGGTCGTACACGATCACAGGGGCGCCAGAGCGAGCCTAATCAAGGCCGCCCCCACACCCCGAACCGACCACCACCGGACGGCCCGGCGCCGCCGTCGGATCAGGACCCGACGCTCGAAGGCGGGGAGCGTGAGTTCAGGGCCGAGTTGGCCACGCTGGAACCAGCACCCCCGAAGTGCAGTGGGGTCGGCGGTGAACGGCGGGTGTCGGCCGGCTCGTCGTCGGGGACCCCGGCGTGCAGCGCTGCCTCAAGCGGGATGGTCTGCGGCGTCGTGGGGGTGGCGCGGTGGGCGGTGCCGCAGGCGGGCGGCGAGTACGGCCACGTCGTCCTCGGCGTGCTGCGCGTCCAGTCCGTCGCAGACCGCGTCCACCACGTCCCCGAGCGGCGCGTCCACCCTGACGCGCAGTGAGATCAGGCGGTCCAACGAGGCGTTGATGTCCTCGCCGCGGCGCTCGACGAGGCCGTCGGTGTAGAGCAGGAGCACCTGACCGGTGTCGATCGGCCGGGCGAGCGCCTCGTAGCCGCCCATGCCGGTGCCGAGCGGCGGGCCGACCGGTACGTCCAGCAGCTCGCCGCCGTCCCGGGTGAAGACCGCGGGCGGCAGGTGCCCGGCGCTGGCGTAGACGGCGGTGCCGCGGGCCGGGTCGACCCGGACCAGCAGGCAGGTGGCGGGTCTGCGGGCCTCGTCCTCCGCGGACAGTGCGTCCATCTGCCGCAGCACCCGGTGCGGGGCGAGGTCGGTGGAGGCGATCTCGCGGAGGACGGCGCGGTAGGCGTTCATGTCGACGGCGGCGTCCAGGCCGTGCCCCATGACGTCGCCGACCACCACCAGGGTGCGGCCGAAGTGCAGCCGTACCGTCTCGAACCAGTCGCCGCCCACCACGGTGCCGCCGCCGTGCGGCAGGTAGCGGCTGGCGACCTCCAGGTTCGGGTGCGGCCGGCCGGGCTCGGAGACCAGGGCCCGCTGGAGTTCGGTCGTGGACCGTTCCATCGCCGACAGCCGGCGGGCGTACCCGATGTGGACGCTCGCCAGCCGCGCCGCGAAGTGCAGCGTCGCCAGGTCCTGGTCGCCGAACGGTACGTGCCTGCGCGCGGCGAGGAGCGTGCCGTACACCTCGTCGCGGGTGATCAGCGGGACCACGACCAGGTGCACGGGGGTGTCCGGGGCTCCCGCGGTCCACGCCCGGAGGGGGTGGCCACGGTCAAGCGCCCGTACGGCGGAGGCGACGTCCGGGGCGGGTTCGAGGAGGGCGGTCGCTCCGGCCAGCGCCACGCGCGCGGGTTCCGTTCCGGGGCCGGCCAGGTCCACGGCCGCCGCGTCGCACAGCGTGCGGATCAGGAAGTGGGCCAGCTCCCGGCAGGTCTGCCGTTCGTCGGAGGTCGTTCCGATCCGGTCGAGGGCCGCTTCCGCGGCGCGCAGACGCGTCTCCAGCCCGCCCTGCTCGGACACCCTGCCCCGTCACCCCCGTCGCCGTCGGCCGTCGAGTAAGGCATTCCACCAGGCAGCGGCGGTTCCGGGCGACAGGCGGGCGCGTGTCCCGTCCGATTTAGCCCGGGACGCCCGTACGCTGCCGGTACTTGGTGCTCGTCCCGAGAAGGAGCGTCCGTTGGCGTCGCGACTCAATCCGTACATCAGCTTCTCCGGCGATGCCCGGGAGGCCATGGAGTTCTACCGGAGCGTCCTGGGCGGGAACCTGAGCCTGCACGGATACGGCGAGTACGGCTCCGGGGGGCCGCCCGGATACGACGACAAGATCATGCACGGCATGCTGGAGACCCCCGCCGGGTTCACCCTGATGGGCGCCGACACGCCGCCGGGCATGCCGCACGAGCCGGGGAACAACATGGCGGTGAGCCTGAGCGGCGACGACGCGGACGAGCTGCGCGGCTACTGGGAGAAGCTCGCGGACGGCGGCACCGTCTCCGTCCCGCTGGAGAAGCAGATGTGGGGCGACGTGTTCGGCATGTGCACCGACAGGTTCGGCATCACCTGGATGGTCAACATCGCCGGTCAGGGCTGACCGCGCACGCCCGGCGGCCCCCTCGGGTCCGTGGAGGACCGGAGGGGGCCACCGGTTGGCGTTCGCGGGTTGGGACTGGGTCGTTCCGGGTGGTTCCGGGTGGTCCCCGGGTCGTTCCGGTGGTCCCCAGGTGGGCCGCGGGCGGGTGGGTTACCAGGAGCGGTTGAACTTCACGTGGCCGCCGTTGCGCTCGAACCAGCCGCGGAAGCCCCAGTTGATCCAGCCGCCGTCGCCCTGGTTGGTGAACTCCCCGGACTCGAAGATCCACAGGCCGTAGTGGATGTTGCCCCACTGGACGTTGGCGTAGACCCGGGTGCCGTTGAAGCGGTCGTCGTAGTTCTGGCTCAGGTTGAACAGCATGACGTTGTGCCTGCCGCCGGCCGCGTCGAAGGCCTTGTTCATGGCTTCCTGGACGAAGGCGCCGCGGTCGTCGGTGCTGATGGAGCGCAGGGCCTCGGCGATGGCGGCGCCCCGACCGAGCTGGTCCATGGACACCTTGACGGAGACGCTCTTGCCGGCCGCCGCCGCGGGGGCCACCCGCTCCGCCGCCGCGGACGGGGACGAGGCGGGGGCCTGTACGGAGGCGGTGGCGGCGGGGCGTTCGGCCGCCTGGGCCGGGAGCGCGGCCCCGGTCAGGGCGAGGGCGGTCAGGGCGAGCGTGGCGAGGGCGGTCTTGCGGCGCATGGCGGGGTTTCCTGTTCTTTCGAGGCCGGTGGCCCGAGGGAGTGGCGTACGGAGGTCTGCGTGCTGCGGGGCGGGGTGCTGCGGCGCGGTGCGCGGTGTCACCAGGAGCGGCGGAAGTTGACGTAGCCGCCGTCGCGGTCGAACCAGCCGCGGAAGGCCCAGTTGATCCAGCCGCCGTCGCCGTGGTTGGTGAACTGGCCCGACTCGAAGACGAGCACCCGGTAGGTGCCGTGGATGCCGCTGACCTTGGCGTCGTAGACCACCCCGTGCAGGTTGGCGGTGTGGTGGTTGGCGTTGTTGATGACCATGACGTTGTAGCGCTGCCCGGACTCGTAGAAGGCGCCCTCCATGAGGGACTTCACGTAGCCGGAGCGGTTCTGGCCGCGCTCGATGGCCTCGTTGACGATGTTGTAGATCTTCTGGGTGATGTCGAGGATCGCGGACGCCACGTCGACCCGGCCCGCGAGGGCACCAGCCTCGCCCGGGGCCACCGGCTGCACGGCGGCGGGCCGGGGCTTCGCCAGGGGCGCCTCGGCGGCGTAGGAGGCGGTGACGGGCAGCAGGACGCCGGCGGCGGCGATGGTGCTCACCAGCGTGAGGGCGATGCGCTTGCGGCTGATGGTCATGACTTTTCTCCTTTTGTGAATGTTTCCGATGATTTTTCGGGCAGGTGGCGGCCGGCCGGCGGCCGTGCTCCCACCGAAGGGGGAATGGACTGCGGGTGAATACGCGGCCCGGACGCCGGGATTTCCGGTGGTGCCGGGCAGGGTGCCTGCGGGCCCGGCCGTACCCGGTCGCGGGCGGGGGAAAGGATCGGGCCTGATTTCGGCCGATCCCATTCGACCGGGCCTTGCCGAGTGCCGTGCGGCTGATTTACTCGACGGACGTTTCGAGTCCCATTGCGGCGGCGGGGCGTCATGTCCCCGCACGCCTCACCACGAGGTGGTGAGGTGGGCGGCGGCGTCGTCCCGGAAGGGGCGGAGCCCGCCGCGGGGCAGGCCCGGGGGAGAGGGGGCGGGACCGGTGATCCGTCGGTGCAGCGCGAGGGCGCAGGTGGCGGCGCAGATCAGAGACAGGGCCGGCCACCAGGGGAAACGATTCTCCCAGCGGCCGGGAGGGGGGTTCGGCATCGGGTTTTCCAGCGGCTTTCGCGTGAATCGGGAACCCGCCGGGCCTGGAAGGGCTCTAGAGGACCGGAGGGCAGTGGGTCGCGGGGTTGGTCCACTCGGTGTCCCCCGGGCGGGTCTCGCACGCGGCCGGGGGCTGCGCCGAATTCGCACCGGAGCCGGCGGCGTTCGCCGCTCCGGCGGCGAGGCTGCCCGTAATGACCGTGGCCAGCGCCGCCGCACAGAGGAACCGGGTGAACTTCATGCTGTACTCCTGAGGACCTTGGGACTGAATTCCGGGCGGGTATTCCTGCCGGCGTCTTTTCTTTCCGACGACCCAAGAATCACCCGGGGGAGAACTCCCGGTCCAGGGCGGGCGGCCCTCAGCAAAGTGCGTGGCACGAAGGGGAGGGGTGGCAAAAATGGACATAAGCGAACAGACAGGGGTGCCGGGCGGGGTGCGGGGGCGGTTACGGCCGCACTCCTCCGCCGAGCCACCGGGGGAAGGCGGCCTCACGGAGCTCGGTCCCACCGCTGTCCGGCTCTACACCCGGCTGCTGGAACACGGCGCCGCGACCGCCGCCGCCCTGGCCGGCGCCCTCGGACTCGACGGGCCGGCGGCGGAGCGGGCCGCCGCCGAACTCCTCCGGCACCGGCTGGCCGTCCAGGACCCGGACGACGGATCCGCCCCGCTGCGCGCCGTAAGCCCGTACACGGCCACCGCCGAACTCGTCGGCCCCGAGGAGAACGCGCTGCGCCGCCGCCTCGAGGTCCTCGAACGCACCCGCGCCAGGCTGAGTTCGCTGATCCCGCTGTACGAGGACACCTACCGGCGGGGAGCCGACACCGGCGCCGTGGAGGTGGTCGAGTCCCGCGACCGGGTCATGCTGCTGATCTCCGACGCCGCCGCCCGCTGCACCGAGGAGGTGCTCACCGTGCAGCCCGGCGGCGGCCGCCCGCCCGGCTACCTGGAACGCGCCCTGCCCAGGGACCTGGAGATGCTGCGCCGCGGAGTGCGACTGCACACCCTGTACCAGCACACGTCCCGCTACAGCGCGGGCACCCAGGAGTACGTCCAGGCCGTCACCGCGGCCGGAGCCGAGGTCCGCACCCTCGGCGAACTCTTCGGCAAGATGCTGGTCTTCGACCGCGCCACCGCCTTCCTGCCCGTCTGGGACAACCCCGACGCGGCCGTGGTGCTGCGCGAACCGTCCGCCGTCGCCTTCCTCCGCTCCGTCTTCGGCCACGCCTGGAGCCTCGCCGAACCCTTCGCCGCCTCGTACACCGCGGCCACCTCCGCCCAGCTGCAGGACACCATCGCCGGACGGCTGGCAGGCGGGGCCAAGGACGAACTCATCGCCCGGCGGCTCGGGATGTCACTGCGGACCTGCCGGCGGCACATCGCCGAACTCATGGACGAACTCGGCGCGGAGAGCCGCTTCCAGGCCGGCTACCTGCTCGCCCTCCGCTCCCACGGCGGCCTCACCCGGACCGGGAACGCGGACCCGGCCCAGACCGCGGCCACCGCCCCCGCCGCACCGCCGGAAGCCCCGCGGCACGCCGCCGCGGGCGGCTGAACCCCGCGGACCCCGATGGGCCGGCGCCGTGCCGCCGCCCTCCCGCCGCGGCACCGCGCCGTGGCGGGACGGGCGCGCTCCGGTCCGGCGTGAGGTGACGAGGTTTCACCCGCCGGTCCGGCGGAGGTGACGAGGTATCACCCGCCGGGCCGGCACCGGTGAACCGGCTGCCGGGGAGCTCGTGACCGTCCCTCGGGACCGCTCGTATCTCCCCGCAACCGCCGTAGCGTGCGGACCCAGGTCGTCACGATCTCCGACAGGCTGGCCCTGGCCGGCCTGGTCCTGCTCGTGCTGGCCATGAGCAGTTCACTGCTGCTGGTGGTGAGCATGGTGCTGGGCGCCGGCACGTCCGCGGCGCTCGCGTCCGTCACACGCGGCCGACCCCGCCCGCCGGCACGCGCCGCCCGCCCGCCCGCGTGTCGTGACCGTGCGGGGGCGGGCCCGACCCGGTTCACTGGTCGCGGTGAACCACGACGACCCCGACCTCCTCAGCGCGGCCCGCCGACTGCTCCCCGGGATCACCGAGCTGCGCCGCACCATCCACCGCACCCCCGAACTGGGCACGGACCTGCCCCGGACCCAGCGCACCGTCCTGGACGCCCTCGCCGGCCTGCCCCTGCGCGTCGTCACCGGCGAGGGCCTCAGCTCGGTCACCGCCACCCTGGACGGGGCCCGGCCCGGCCGGACCGTGCTGCTGCGCGCCGACATGGACGCCCTCCCGCTGACGGAGGAGACCGGGCTGGACTTCGCCTCGCAGGTCCCCGGCGCCATGCACGCCTGCGGCCACGACACGCACACCGCCATGCTCGTCGGCGCCGCCCGGCTGCTCCACGCGCGCCGCGAGCGGCTGGCCGGCCGGGTGGTGTTCATGTTCCAGCCCGCCGAGGAGGCGGGCGGCGGCGCACACCGCATGATCGAGGAAGGGGTGCTGCGACAGCCCGACGGAGCGGACGTGGACGCCGCGTTCGCCCTGCACGTCACCACCCGCCACGAGAGCGGGACCCTGCACCTGCGGCCCGGCCCGCTGTTCGCCGGCTCCGACCGGATCCGGATCACCGTACGGGGCCGCGGCGGGCACGCCTCCGCACCCCACCTCGCCCTCGACCCGGTGCCCGTGGCCTGCGAGATCGTCCAGGCACTGCAGACGATGGTGACCCGCACCGTCAGCGTCTTCGACCCCGCGGTGATCACCGTCACCAGCCTCACCGCCGGTACCGCCACCAACGTCATCCCCGGCAGCGCCACCCTCGCCGGCACCTGCCGCACCCTGTCCCCCGCAGCCCGGCAGGCGGCCCGTGACGGGATCGAACGCGTGGCGCGGGGCGTCGCCGCCGCCCACGGGGCCACCGCCGAGACGGAGTTCGCCGAGGGCTACCCGCCCGTGGTCAACGACCCCGACGTCACCGACCTCGTCACCGCCACCGCCGGCCGGCTGCTCGGCCCGGACGGGGTCCACCGCCTGCCCGACCCGGTCATGGGCGCCGAGGACTTCTCGTACGTACTGCAACGCGTCCCCGGTGCCATGGCGTTCCTCGGCGCCCGGCCGCCCGGAACGCCCGCCGGGGAAGCGCCCGACATCCACTCCGGCCGCGTCGTCTTCCACGAGGAGGCCATGGCCGCCGGCGCCGCCCTGCACGCCGCGATGGCCGAGGCCCTGCTCGCCCGCTGACGCCGCGCCGCCGGCCGGGGGAGCGGTACGGCCACGCCCCGCGCCCCCGCCGCGCCGCCCTGTCGGGCCATGTCCCGCGTCTCGCGTCCGCGTCTGACGTCCCACGTGCCACGCCCCGCGCCCGGGAAGTCCGGAAGTGCCGTCTGACGCCCCCTCTGTTCCCGAACGCTTCCCTCCGGTTCGCCCGGCCCGCTGATCGCGTTGTCAGTGGCCCTGGCTAGTCTCCCCGCATACCGCAGCTCACCGAGGCGTTGGCGCCCTGGTTCCGGCTGCGCGGATTCGGTCGGGACAGGTGGAGGGCACGGGCAGATGGCTTGGCTGACAGCGGGCGAGGGGTACGAGATCACCCTCGGTGAAGACGGTCGCGTGGCCGCGCGGCGCAACGGAGGACGGCAGCTGAAATCCCTGCCCAAGGCCCTCCGCGACCACCCCGAGGTCGACCGGCTGCGCCGGCTCGGCGAGTGGCTGGACCGCCACGAGGCCGCCTGCGTCGCGCAGGTGGACGCCTGGATGGTGTCCTCGCTCCCGGTCCCCACCGGCCTGATCGCACGGGTCTGGCGGGACGACGCCTGGAGCTCCGCGCTCCGCGACGTCGCCGTCGTCGGCGACGACCCCGACGAGACGGGCTTCCTCCGCGACGTCACCGGGGACGGCGCGCTGAAGGTGGTCGACCTGGACGGCGAGACCGTACGGCTCACCCCGCGCACGGTCACCCTGCCCCACCCCGTGCTGCTGCCCGACCTCGACGACGTACGGGAGTTCGCCGCCGAACTCGGCATCACCCAGAAGGTGGAGCAGATCCACCGCGCCACCTGGACCAAGCCCGCCGACGGCTTCAAGCCCACCGCCACCGAGGTGCGGGACTACGCGGGCGGGAAGTTCGCCTCCCGGTTCGGACTGGCCGCCCGCGCCACCTCCCTCGGCTACCGGGTCTCCGGCGGCTACGCCACCTGCAAGGTCCTCGACGGGGGCCGCAGCACCGAGGCCTCGGTGTGGATCGGCGAACCGTACTGGGACGGGGAGTCCGAGACCGGCGGACTGAGCTGGCAGGACGAGGACGGCCGCGCGGTGCGGCTGGCGGACGTGGGACCGGTCGCCTGGTCCGAAGGGATGCGCATGGCCGCGGCGCTCTACGCCGGCCGCACGATCGAGGAAGGCCGGAACGCATGACCGCCACCACGCAGACCACCGACACGTTCGACGCGTCCGACGCGTCCGACGCCACCCCCGCGCCGGTGCTCGCGCCCGCGGACCTGCTCGCCGCCGGAGCGGTGCTCCCGCCCGGCACCCGCGGAGCCGGCCCCGCCGCCGTCGAACTCACCGCCCGCGCCTACCGGCACCCCGCCCTCGGCGAGGACCGGGTCGTGGTCCGGCTGGCCGCGGCCGAACTCGGCGCCGCCGAGGACCTCGCCGCCGGATTCCTCGGACTGGAGCCCGCGGAGGCACCCGCCGTGGTCGGCCTGGGCCGCCGCCAGGCGCTCGGCTTCCCCGAGTGGGTGCTGGTCCACCACCCCGAGGACGGGCACCACGCCCTCGCCGTCGTCCCCGAACTGGACCGGCTCGCCCGCCACGCCAAGTCCAAGCCCAAGGCCGCGCTGGACGCCTGCCACGAACTCGCCGGACGGCTCGCCGCGGCCGTCCCGCACTTCCTGCCCGTCTTCTACGAGCAGGCCGCGCGGATCTTCCTCGCCGTCGAGAACACCACGTACGCCGGCCAGCTCTTCGCCCGCGCCCGCACCAGCGAGGCCCGGCACGGGCTGCCCGTGGACGAGGACCGCCTGGACGCCGTCCTGCTGGAGTTCGCCCTGGCCGGCGCCCTCCCCGTGAAGGTGCTCACCGCCTACGCCAAGGAGCTGTCCGCCCGGCTGGAGCCCGCCGAGGCCTTCGAACGCTTCCGGCGGCTGTGCGTACGCCGCACCGCCGGCGGGCTCGCCCCGTCCGCGCAGGCCGCCACCGAACTCCGCCGGCTGGCCCGCGCGGCCGGCCTGACCGGCACCGAACCCGAACAGGAGTACCTGGCCGAACTCCTGCCGCTGCCCGCCACCCTGCGCGCCGCGGCCGGATGGTGGAAGACCCACCGGTCGGCGCTGGTCGCCCTCGCCCGCCGGGTCCCCGCCGTCCGGGGCACCCTGCTGGCGATGACCCCGCCCGGGGACGACGGCGAACTCAGCGACCTGTGGCTCGCCGTCCTGGAGGAGTCCGGGGCCACCGCCGGCCTCACCGACGCGGACGCACCCGAGGAGCAGCGCTGCCCCGACGGCGCCGCCGGCTGGCTGGAGCGCTACCACGCGGCCCGGCACCGCGGCTGGGGAACCCGCCCCACCCCGCCCGCCCTGCTGGACCTCGTCACCCGGGCCGCGGGACGGCTGCGCGCCGAACTCGCCGCCCGCCCGGACCAGGACGGCGCCCTGCGCGTCGGCGTCGAGGACGTCGACCTGCTCGACCTGCTGCTCGCCCTGGACGTCCCGGTGGCCGACCCGCCGGACCCCAAGCACCCCAACCGCCACGACCAGCTGAACCTGGCCGACTGGGCCCGCGGCGACAACCCCCGCGACCTCGTCGCCCTCGCCGCCGACCCCCGCTTCCGCCCCGCCTTCAGGGCCGGCGCCTACTCCTTCGGGGACGCGTCGACCGGAGCCGCCGTCATGCGCCGCCTGGCCGCCTCGCCCGGCGGACGCCCCATGCTGACGGAGTGGATGACCGAGGTCGCCCGCAACTCCGCCGCCAGCGGCCTGCCCGCGCTGCCCGACGCGATCCGCCGGCTGGCCTGGCTGCCCGCCGAGGCCCTCGCCCTCGCCCCGCGGGAAGTGGCCGCGGCCGCCGCCACCGACGTCGGCGCGATCCTCGCCCGCACCCTGCGCGGCGGACTCTTCGAGGAATTCACCTGGCCCGCCTGGGAGGAGGCCGTCGCCGCCCTCGCCCCGCGCGACGACCGCAACGGCCTCACCGTGGTCGAGGCCTGGCCGTACCTGATCGTCGCCAACACCGTCCGGGTCCACGTCATCGACGCCGACGGCACGGTCCTCACCCACGACCTGCGCGGCCCCAACGGCTCCGGCTACCGGTACGGCTTCCACTACGTCGACGGCGCACTGCTCGTGTTCTGGACCACCTGGGGCCGCGACCAGGTACAGGGGTACTGGCACACCGCGCCCGACACCGTGCTCACCCTGGACGGGGCCCCCGCGTACTGGTCGCTGCGCTCCGACCACCTCAGCCTCGAACTGCCCGGCGGCGGCCGCACCACCGGCGGCGGCGTGCTGCACCGCGGCGACACCCGGCTGCCCGCCGAACGCGAACTGCTGTCCGACGGCACCTCGTACTGGGTGTGGGAACGCGACGACCAGCCCGACCAGAGCGGCTGGGCCGAGTACGACCCCGCCACCGGAGCCGTGGGCCGCCGCTCCCTGCCCGCGTTCCTCGCCGACGCGACGGCCGCCCACACCGGCCACACCGCCCACACCGGCGCCAGACTGGCCCGGCGCTCCGCGCGGCTGAGGCCCGCCCCGACCGTCGAGGGCTCCGCCCTCGGCCCCGCCGCAGGCGGCCTGCTCGGCTGGCGCGCGGTCCGGCTGCACGGGAACGGCTGGCACGCCCAGGACACCGGCGGCCGCACCGTCACCCTGCCCGAGGGCTCCGACATGCCGCTCGCCGCCCTCGCCTTCCCCGGCGACGACCGGCCCCGGGCACTGACCAGCAAGTGGCGGCAGACCCGGATCACCGACCCGGACGGCGTCGTCACCGCCACCGCCGACGCGGACGGCGGCCTGACCGGCACGGCCGGCGGACCGCTGCCGCCGGAGGACTTCTGGTACGCCCTGCGCCCCCGCGACCCCCGCGGATCGGCCGCGCTGCGCGCCGCCGACGACGCGGCCACCGGCACCCTGCTCAAGGCGGCCGCCGCGGCCGGGCAGCTGTCCGAGCTGCCCGGCCTGGTCACCGCCGCGTTCCCTGAGCTCACCGCGCCCGAACTGCTCGCCGGCGTGGTCAGGCACCTGCGGTTCGCGCTGGCCCAGCAGAAGTCCCTGGACTCCGTCGCCGCCCGGCTGGACCCGTCCGCCGCCCCCGCGCCCGTACGCGAACGCGGCCCCGCGGACCGGCTCGTCGGGGAGGCGCTCGGCGGCGTCTTCGACGGCGGCTACTACCGCTACGGCTCCGACGCGGACGTCTCCCACCTCTTCCTCACGCAGCTGGAGACGGCCCGCGCGGACACCACCGCCACCGCCGTGCCCGGCCGCCTCCACTTCGACCTGCCCTCCCTGCCCTACACCGGGCTGCCGTTCGCCGACCTGCTGGACGAGCCCGCCGTCCTCGCCTACCGGGCCGCCGTGCCCGGGATCCCCGACGACCAGCGGGAGGCGCTGCTCACCCTGCTGGCGCGGGCCGACGCGCTGGACCTCACCTCCGTGGCCGGCTCCGCGCCGCACTGGCGGCGCCTCGTCGTCCACCTGGACGCCCCGCACCTGCGCACCCCGGACGGCGCGGAGCACTCCGGCGGGCACCGCAGCGTCCTGCCGCTGGGCGGCGGCGCGGCCCTCGGCATCACCGAGTACCACCGGGACGTGCCCGACGGCCGCGAGTACGGGGCCCTGCTGCACGACCCGGAAGGCCGCTTCGAGGTGCCCGGCCCCTACACCGTGCGCGGCACGGCCCCGGTGGGCGACCGCTCCCGGCCCGCCGGATGGGCGGCGGCGTTCCTCGCGGCCGCCCGGGAACACGGCACCGCCCCGTACCGGCCCGAGGCCGCCGCCGAGTTCTCCCGGCTGACCGGGGCGTCCGGCGCGCTGGCCGCGCTGGTCGTGGCCGGCATGCCGGGGATCGGCCGCTGGGAGCGGAACTTCCTGCCCGCCGACCTCCGCGCCACGCTCGGCCTCAAGGTGGCCGAGGCCGCCGCCGCCCGCGACGAACTCCGCGCCGTCCCGCAGGAGGTCCGCCGGGCCGTGCTGGCCGCACTGCTGCCCGCCGCCCCGGAAGAGCTGTGGACCCGCGGTCCGGACGCCGCGGCCGCCGCCGACTTGTGGAACGCCCGCGTGGGCCGCCGCACCCCGGTGCCCGACTGGCTCGCGGCCGAGGCCACCCGTGCCGTGTCCAGCGGCTGGCCGGCCCACCGGGCACTGCCCGCACTCCTCGACCCGGCCGGCTCCCACACCCTCAGCACGGACGTGGACTGGCGGATCGACGGCGACCGGGCCACCCCCGCCGCCCCCGCGACCGACCCGTTCACCTCGTCGGTGCTGACCGGCGCGATGGCCACGGCCGGCTGGCTGGCCCACCGGCTGCCGGCCGGCGACCCGCACCGGGCGGCGCTGCCGTCCGCGCTGACCGCGCTGCGGGCCCGCCTGGCCGCGCCCGGTCTGCTGCTGGCCTACGGCCACTACGTGGACCTGGCCCAGTTCCGCGTCGCGGCGGGCACGCCGACCGAGACCACCCCCGAGTACGAGCGGTACGGCGCGGTGTTCCTGTCCACGCACGACGGACGGCCGCAGCCCGCCGTACGGCCCGCCCTGCTGGACTCCACCGGCTCCGACCCCTACCTCGCCGCCCTGCGCGGCGAGGACCAGCGGCCCGGCGCCCTGGAGACGGCTCTGCGCCTGGCCCGCGACCCGGCCTTCGCCCGGCTGCTGGCCGACCCGGGAGCCCCGGTCGCCGGCGAGGCCGGCCCCGACGGCACCTGGTGGCCGCAGGACCCCTCGCGGTCCGTGCCCGGGCTGGTGGCCGAGGCCTCCGCGGAGCACGGGCTGGGTACGGACGCGGCGGCGCTGTACCTGATGCTGCTCGCCATGCCCGACCCGACGGACCGCAACACCGCGCGGTGGACGGGCTGGAAGCCGGCCCGGCTGAAGGCCGCCCGGGCCGAACTCGCCGCCACCGACCTCGTGGTGTCCGGCGACCGCCGCCGGGCCGGCCGGACGCTGTTCCTGCCCGGCGGCTGGGCGGACCTCGCGTCGCCCGGGCTGCCGGTGGAGGAGTGGAAGCTGCCGATGTTCGGTCCGGTCGGCCACGGCCGGCCGGTGCTCGGCGCCCTCGTCCCACACGAACCGCCGGCGGAGCTGTACGCGCGGGCCTGGCAGCGGACGGGGGCCGGCGACCGGCCGCGCTTCGAGGAACTGAAGGTGAAACGCACCCGCCGCCGCCGCTGACCCCCGGGGTCGGATCCAGGGCCATCCGGGCTTGCCCTCCGGGGTCCGGTCCGGCCCCCTGTCGGGGCTCTGTCCGGCGGGTTCGGTCCGGGGTCCGTCGGCGGGTGCGGTTCCGGGGTCCGTCCGGCGGGTTCTGTCCGGGGTCCGGCCGGTCCCCCTGGGGTCCGTCCGGCCCCCCGTCCGGCGTTCCGTCCGGTCCCCGTCCGGTCCCCGTCCGGCTTCCGTCCAGGTTCATCCGGGCTTCGTCCGGCGCGGACCGTCCGGCCCGCCGGGGCGCATCCGCTCCAAGCGCTCCTGTCGGAGCGCCGGTCGGACTCGGGTCGGGTGCCTGCGGTTGGGGGCTGTGGGCGCGCCTCGTCCAGGTCCTCGCCGGGCCTGGTCCGGCTCGTCGGGGCCTCGTCCGGGGCCAGACCGGGCCCCCGTCGGGTCCCGGTCGGTCCCGTGTCCGGGTCCGGGGCGCTCTGACCGGGGTCTCGCCCGGGTGGTGGTCAGGGGCCTCGTCCAGGCCCGTGGCCGGCTCCGGCCGGGCCACGGTCGGGCCCCTGTTCGGGCCTGGCCGGGGCCCCGGCCAGGCCTCGGGGTCGGGCCCCTGCGAGGCTCCTTGGGCCCGGTTGGGCGTCTGCTCCGGGCCGTCTCGGTCCGATCGGGTCCCGGCAGGGGGCCTCGTCCGGGCCCGTTGGCCGGCTCCGGTCGGCCCTCGGTCATGTCCCTGGCCGGGCCTGGTCTGGTCCGCTCTTGGGCCGGGCCGGGCCGGGTGCCTGTCCGGTCCTGGGCCCCGCTTGGGCCTCGTTCGGGTGCTGGCCGAGTCCCGTGGCGGGGTGCCGGTCGGGGCCTGGGCGGGCCTGGTCCGGTTGCCCGGCCGGGCCTTGTCTGGTCCGTCCGGCTCCGGGGCCGGACGGGGCGGGTCCCTGGCCGGGGGACCGGCCGCCGCTGTTCTTGTTCCGCTCTGCTCATCGTCCGCCGTCCACCAGCCGAAGAACGTCTTCCGAAGGAACCCGCATGACCGAGACCCAGCAGGCCGCCGCCGTACCGGCGCGGCAGACCCAGCCCGCAGAGGAGCGGTACGCCGCCGAACTCGCCTTCCTCGCCGCCCAGGACCCCGGCCCGCGACCGCCCGGCTGGGCCCTCACCCCCCGCGCCGTCGTCACCTTCGTGTGCGGCAGCGACGGCGCCGAGCTGGCCCTGCCCAAGCGGCGTGCCGGCCTGCCCGCCAAGCTGGCCATAGCGCCCAAGTTCGTCGGCGAACGGGCCCTGGTGGAGCGCTGCGTCGTCACCCTCGCCGGGGAACGCGGCCTGCTGCTCACCGGCGAGCCCGGCACCGCCAAGTCGATGCTGTCGGAGCTGCTCGCGGCGGCCGTCTCCGGCACCAGCGCCCTGACCGTCCAGGGCACCGCCGGCACCACCGAGGACGCCTTCCGTTACGGCTGGAACTACGCGCTGCTCCTGGCCCAGGGCCCCACTCCGCAGGCCCTGGTCGACTCCCCGGTGCTCGCCGCGATGCGGACCGGCCGGGTGGTCCGGGTCGAGGAGATCACCCGCTGCCTCCCCGAGGTGCAGGACGCCCTGGTCTCCATCCTCTCCGACCGGCGGGTCACGGTCCCCGAACTGACCGCCTCCGAGGACGCGGTGGTTGCCGCGGCCCCCGGCTTCACCGTCATCGCCACCGCCAACCTCCGCGACCGCGGCGTCTCCGAGATGTCCGCCGCGCTGAAGCGGCGCTTCAACTTCGAGACGGTGGACCCGATCGCGGACGCCGACGCCGAGGCGACCCTCGTCCGGCGCCAGGCGGTCGCGGCCGTGCAGCGGGCGGGCGCCGCGTTCGGGGTGGACGACTCCGTGCTGGACGCCCTGGTCACCGTATTCCGGGACCTGCGCTCCGGCCGCAGCGCGGAGGGCTGGGACGTGGAGCGTCCCGGTACGGTCATGTCCACGGCCGAGGCGGTGCAGGTCGCCGCCTCGCTGGGGCTGTCGGCCGCCTACCTGCCGGGCGGCGACGTCCTGGACCTGCTGCCCGGTCACCTCCTGGGCGTGGTCCGCAAGGACGACCCCGCGGACCACGCCCGGCTGCTGGGCTACTGGGACGGACCGGTGCGCCGCCGGGCGGAGGACGGCTCGGCGATGTGGCGCCGCCTGTGGGACCTGCGCGGGAGCCTGCGGTGACGGTGACCACTGGTGATCCGCGGGCGGCCCTCGACGCGCTGGCCGCGGCGCGCGAGCCGTACCTGCTCGGCGTACGCCACCACAGCCCGGCGCTGGCCGCGGTGGTGCCCGCGCTGCTGGACGAGGCGGGGGCGGAGGTGGTCTGCGTGGAGCTGCCGGCCGACTTCCAGCCGTGGCTGGAGCACCTCGCGGACCCCGAGACGGTGGCGCCGGTCGCCCTCGCCGGCGAGGGCGCGGGCGGCCAACTGGCGTTCTACCCGTTCGCCGACTTCTCCCCGGAACTGGCGGCGGTCCGCTGGGCCCGCGAGCGCGGGGCGGAGGTGCTGTGCTGCGACCTGCCGCTGACCGATCCCGGCTGGTCGCACCCGGAACCCGCGGCCGGGACGCCGGGGACGCGGGGGACGCCGCGGGGTCGTTCGTACGCGGACGCGCTCAGCGCGTCCGGCACCGGCCGGGACGGCGACGACCTCTGGGACCGCGCGGTCGAGGTCCTCGCACCCGGCTGCACGCCGGAGGCCGTCCGCCGCGCGGCCCTCGGCGTGGGCTGGGCGCTGCGCTCGGACGCGGCGGAGGTCTCCGCCACCGACCTGGCCCGCGAGGCCCGCATGCGCGAGGTCATCGCCGCGGCCGCCGCGTCGGGCCGCCGCGTGGCCGCGGTCATCGGCGCCTTCCACGCCCCGGCCCTGGCACCCGCCTTGGTGTCGGGCGGCGTTGGGGCGGCCGCTCCTGTCCTCGCTGGGTCCGGCGTGGGCCGGGCGTCGTCCGCGGACCTCGGGGCCGAACACCCCGGCGGGCGGGGCGAGTCCGCGACCGGCCCGACGCCGGAGGCCACGGCGAACGCTGCCGTGTCGAGCGCCGTGGACGTGACCCCCAGCGGGTCCGCGGTCGCCGGGCCGACCACGCTCGCCGTGGGTCGGGCGTCGTCCCTGGATGTCGGGGGCGAACGCCTCGACTGTCGGGGCGCGTCGAAGGCCGGCCGGATGACCGCTGCGACGGTGGCTGCCGTCGTGTCGGGGGCTGCCGATGAGGCCGCTCCTGTCCTCGCGGACGCCGCGTCCGGTATGGCCCCGGTGTCGTGTGCGGATGTCGGGGACGCACTCCCCGGCGGGCCGGGGGTGTCCGGGGCCGGGGGTATGCCCGGTGGGACGGCGGCCGCCGTGGTGTCGGGTGCTGTGGACAGGGCCGCTCGCGTCCTCGCGGCCTCCGCGCCCGCCGGGGACACCGCCGTGCCGGGCGAGACCGCTGGTCCTGCGGCGGCGATCGGAGGACACAGCGGTGC
The DNA here is from genome assembly GCF_042900645.1 of Streptomyces sp. NPDC012888. Classification (NCBI taxonomy): domain Bacteria; kingdom Bacillati; phylum Actinomycetota; class Actinomycetes; order Kitasatosporales; family Streptomycetaceae; genus Streptomyces; species Streptomyces sp. NPDC012888. Next base: position 139,863 of record NZ_JBIBBM010000014.1, read on the forward strand.
CGGTGGGGACGAGGACACGGGCGCGCCGACGGTGCCCGCGGCCGGGCGGGTCGCGGGCGGCCCTACGGCCGCCGCGGACACGGGCGTGCCGGGCAAAACCACCGGGTCCCGGGCCGGAGCCGGGCGCGCCGGGTTGGGCGGCCCCTCGGCCGGCTCGGAGGACGCGGGGCTCCGGGACGGGGCCGCCGGGCGCCCGGCGGGGGCCGTGGGGGACGGGGGCGGGGTCGCGGCGCCGGCCGTCACCTCGTTCGTGCCGTACTCCTTCGACCTCCTCGACTCCCGCTCCGGATACCCCGCCGGGATCCGCGACCCCCTGTGGCAGCAGGCCGTGTTCGAGGCGGGTGGCGACCCCGAGCGGGTGCGGGAGGCTGCCGGGACCGCCGTGACCGCCGTGTGCAGACACCTCCGGCGCGCCGGGCACACCGCCGGGACCGGGGAGGCCGCCGAGACGCTGCGGCTCGCCTGTGACCTGGCCGCGCTCCGGGGACTGCCCGCGCCCGGACGCGGGGAACTCCTCGAAGCCGTCACCACCGTGCTCGGGCAGGGGGAGCCCCTCGGCCGGGGCCGGGCCCTGGCCCGCGCCCTGGAAGCGGTGTGCGTGGGCACCGCCCGCGGCCGGATCGGTCCGCGCGCGCCCCGCTCGGGCCTCGGCCCCTCCGTCGAGGAGGAGTTGGCCGCCCTGCGTCTGCCCGGGCCCGCCGACCCCGAGCCGCGCGAGGTGCGCCTCGACCCGCTCCGGTCCCCCCTCGACGGCCGCCGCGAGGTGCTGCTCCAGCGGCTCCGGGTCATCGGTACCGGCTACGGCGAACCGCTCGCCGTCGCCGCCACCGGCGACGGCACCGCCCTCGGCACCAAGTGGCGGCTGTCCTGGACCCCTTCCGTCCCCGCCCGGCTCGACCTGGCCGGGGTCCGCGGGGTCACCGCCGCGCAGGCCGCCGCCGGCACCCTCCGGGAGACCGCCCGCCGCGAGGCCGCCGAAGGCGGCCCCACCCCTGCCGGGATCCTCGCCGGGCTGGCCGCCGCCGCGCGCTGCGACCTGCCCGAACTGGTCGGCGCGAGGCTGCGGGAAGCCGCCCGGGAGCTGCCCGGCAGCGCCGCCCTGCCCGAACTCCTCGAGGCCCTCGACCTGTTGGAGTCGCTACGGCGGGGCCACTTGCCCGGCACCGCCGAACGGGACCGGGCGGAGGCCGGCCGCCTCTCCGGCGAGCTGCTGGAGGCGGCCGTACGGTCCCTGCCCGGCCTCGCGGGCAGTGACAGCCCCGCCGACGCCGGTGCTCTGGTGGCACTGGCGGACCGGGCCGCCGTCCGCCACCTCGGCGTCCGCCTGGACCAGGCACTCGCCGAACTCGCCTCCGAAGCAAGCCCGTTGATGCAGGGCGCGGCGGCGGCCGTACGGGTGGTGCTCGACCTGGATCCGGCGGCCGGCCTCGGCGGCCGGACGGCCGGCTGGATCGACGGGGCGACCTCCCCGGACACCCGCCGCGCGCTGACCCGTCGGCTCGCCGGGCTGCTCACGGCGGCCGGCCCGCTGCTCCAGTCCTCCCCCGAGGCGCTCGCCCCGCTCCTGGACCGCGTGGAAGCGCTCCCGGACCGGGAGTTCCTGGACCGGCTGCCCGCCCTGCGCGGCGGGTTCGACGCCCTGGCCCCGGCCGCCCGCGAGCGGCTGCTGACCACCGTGGGGGAGCGGCTCGGCGACCGGGTCGACCTGGCACTGGAGGCGCCGCCCGAACTGCTCGCGCTGTGGGCGGCCGCCGACGCGGCGGGCCTGGCCGCGGTCAGCGCGCTCCCTCCGCAGGGTCAACGCCCGGACGCGGACCACCCGGACGAGGACCGCGCGTACGGGGACCGCGACGCGCCCGGTGCCGGTCCGGCGATGACCGGGCCCCGGGCCGGGACAGGAGCCGGGACCCGGTCCCTGACCGGGGACGGGGCCGCGGCCGGGTCCGGGTCCGGCCCCGCGGGCGGGTCCGGGCTCGGGGCCGCCGATCGGTGGCGGCTGCTGCTCGGCCGGCACCGGGACCGGCTGTCCGCCGGCGCCCGCCCCTACGCCCGGGCCCTGGACGAGCTGTACGGCACCGGACGCGGCGAAGGCGCCGCCGACCTGGACGGTGGCGGAGCCGGCCAGGCCGGCGGATCGGAGCCCGCCTTCCCCACGGCCCGCGAGTGGTCGCAGGAACTGGAGGCGCTGTTCGGGGCCGACGTCCGCGAGGAGGTCCTCGCCGAGGCGGCCGACGCCGGCCGGCCCGACGTGCTCACCCAGCTCGCCCCGGCGGCCGTACGCCCGTCCGTGGAGCTGCTGAGCTCGGTGCTGTCCCTCGCCGGCGGCCTGCCGGAGGCCCAACTGGCCCGGCTGCGGCCCCTGGTGAAGCGGCTGGTGGACGAACTGGCCCGGGAACTCGCCACCCGGCTGCGCCCGGCGCTGTCGGGGCTGGGCACACCGCGCCCCACCCACCGCCCCGGCGGCCGGCTGGACCTGGCCCGCACCCTGCGCGCCAACCTGGCGCACACCCGCCGTACCGGCGACGGCCGAGTGGTGGTCGTACCGGAACGGCCCGTGTTCGGCACCCGGGCGAGCCGGGAGGCGGACTGGCGGCTGGTCCTCGTCGTCGACGTCTCCGGGTCGATGGAGGCGTCGGTCATCTGGTCCGCGCTGACCGCCGCCGTGCTGGGCGGCGTACCGACGCTGTCCACCCACTTCCTGGCGTTCTCCACGCAGGTGGTCGACCTGACCGACCGGGTCGCGGATCCGCTGTCGCTGCTGCTGGAGGTCCGGGTCGGGGGCGGTACGCACATCGCGGCCGGCCTCGCGCACGCCCGTTCGCTGGTCACCGTGCCCAGCCGGACCCTGGTCGTGGTGGTCAGCGACTTCGAGGAGGGCGCGCCGCTCGCCGGGCTGCTCGGCGAGGTCCGCGCGCTGGCCTCCTCCGGCGTCCACCTGCTGGGCTGCGCCGCGCTCGACGACTCGGGCAGCCCCCGCTACTCGGTCCCGGTGGCCCGGCAGCTCGTCGCGGCCGGCATGCCGGTCGCCGCCCTCAGTCCGCTCGCCCTCGCCCGCTGGGTGGGCGACCGTCTCCGTGGAGAACCCCGTTGACCGATCCGAGCAGCCCGCGCACCCAACTCCCGCCCGTGGCACCGGAAGTGGTGGCCGAGGCGGTGGAGCAGCTCAGCGCCCGCCTGCGGAAGAAGCTGGACGCCGCCGTGGCGGACTGCCCGCCGGGCACCGCGCTGCCCGGCGGCGGTGGCGTCACGTTCGCCTTCGGCGAGGACACGGTGGTGACCCTGCGGCCGGGTCCTTCGGGGGCGGTGACCACGGCCCCGCAGGCCGAGTGCAGCTGCCTGCTGGCCCCGCGCTGCCTGCACCGGGCGGCCGTCCTGGGCGCGGCGCCGCTCGCGGAGCCGGAGCCGGCGGCGGCAGACGCGGATGCCGAGCCGGGGGCGGCCGATGACGGGTCGGCGGCCACCGATGCGGATTCGGCGGCGGCCGGCGCAGCGGAGGCCGGCCCGGGGGGTTCGGTGGCGGAACCGCCCGCCGCGGCGAGCGCGCCCGACCCGGCCCCGGCCGGACCCACCCCCGCGCAGGTACGGGCCGCGGGCGCGCTCTGGGAGGCGGCGGCGGGGGCGCTCGCCGCCGGGGTCACGGCCGGCGGGGCCGTCGTACAGGCCGAGCTGCTGCGCGCGGCGCACACCGCACGGCTGGCCGGGCTGAACCGGGCCGAGGCGGCCGCGCTGCGCGTCGTGCGCGGCCTGCGGGCCGCCCGGGACCGCAGCCCCGGGCAGCGGCTGTCGGACCTGACGGCTTCGTTCCGCGAACTCCTGGCGGGGGCCGCCCTGGTGGCCGCCGGTTCGGCCGGCCCCGGGGCCGCCGCCGCTGGCGGGGCCCGCCGCGCGTACGGGGACGGGGGCAGTCTGCGGGTGCACGGCCTGTGCCGGGAACCGGTACTGACGGCTTCCGGCTACGGGGGAGTGGTCACCCACCTCCTCGGCCCGGACGGCACCGCCTACTCGGTGTCCGACGTGCGGCCGGGCGGCCTGGCCCGTGCCAGGGGCGCCGGCACCGCGTCGGTGGCCCTCGGCGGAGGCGTACTGGACCACGCCGGGCTGGCCCGCGGCGGCCTGCGGATCGTCGGCGCGACGGTGTCGGCAGACGGGAGGCTCGGTGCGGGCAGGGGCGTACGGGCCACCCCGCTGCCCGGGGCCGACTGGGCGGCGGAACCCGCGGCCGCGTTGTTCGCCCGGCCGGTGGGCGAGGTGGTGGCCGGGCTGCTGGCCGGCGCGAACGGCCCGGACGGCCCGGCGGAGGACGGGGAGCCGTCCCCGCCCCTGCTGGGCTGCACGGTCGAGGTGGTCGGCGCGGCGGGGGAGCACGTGGTGGTCCGGGTCGCCGACGGCGGTCCGCTGCTGCGGCTGCGTCCGGCGCACCCGCACCCGGAGCTCCCGCACACCGAGAACCTCCGCCGGATCGCGGCGCACCCGGGGCTGGTGCTGCGCGTCCTGGGCCGGCCCGACCTCGACCGGGCGGCGACGCTGCGGCCCCTGGCGGTGGGGCCGGTGCCCGGCGCGGCGCACACGCTGCGGCTGCCGGAGGAGTGGCTCGGCCGGGCGGACCTCGGCTACGACCGGCTGCAGGGCGCCAACTTCCCCGGCGGCGCGCCCGGGCCGGTGCCCGCCGCACCGGCGGACGTTACCGACCCGCTGGCGGACGCGCCGCTGTGGCGGGTGCGGAGGCTGCTGGAGTGCGGGGTGGCGGGCGGCCGGCGGGCCGTGGCCGAGGCCGCGCGCGGCGAGGGCGCGGCGGCGTTCGCCGTCCCCCTGCGCCGGGCCGGGCTGGGCGGGGCGGCGGACCTGGCGGTGGCGCTGGCGGCGGAGGCGGACCGCCGCCCCCGGGACGCGTTCGGCCGGCTCACCGACCCGTCCGCGGACGCGTACGCGAGGGCGTGGCTGGCGTCGGCGGTGCACTTGGCGGCGGCGGAGCGGTCGCTGGTGGCGGCGTCGTGGTCGTGAACCGGGGCCGAAGCCGCGCGCGCCACACGCCCGGCGGAGCCCCGGCCGGGCCCGCTCGAACCGTCCCCCAGCTCGGGCTTGGAGGGTGCGGCCCAGCTTCGTGCGGTGCCGCGCCACTCCAGCCTCGCCGTCGTTCGAGGCGTGGGGGTCCCCCTGGACGGAGTCTGGGGGAGGGTGTGGGGCGGAGCCCCGCGTGTTCGGCCGGGGTCCTGGCTGGGCTCGCTCGATCGTCCCCCAGCTACCGCTGGGAGGTTCCCCCAGCTCGGGCTTGGAGTGCCGCTGCGCGGCATCCCGCCCGGCGGGCAAGCGGTGCCGCACTATCCAGCCTCGCCGGCGTTTGAGGCGCGGGGTGTGGGGCGGAGCCCCGCGTGTTCGGGCGGAGCTCCGGCTGGGCTCGCTCGATCGTCCCCCGGCTACCGCTGGGAGGCCCCCCAGCTCGGGCTGGAAGTGCGGCTCTGCTTCGGGCTGTTGCCCGGCGCCTTCAGCCTCGCCGGCGATTGAGGCGCGAGGTGTGGGCGGCGCTCCGCGTGAACCGGCCCGGCGCGGACGGGCGGTGCTCCGGCTGATGGCCAGGGGCGTTTCCCGCGGCCCCGCCGGGCAACACGCGCCGGAGCGCGGGCCGCCCGGCACGGGGCGGCCCCACCCGGTCTAGGAGGAACGATGGACCACTCACGCGCCCCGGTGCTGGAGGCCCTGCAGGAGTTCCGGCGGCGGGCCGACGTCGCGTACGGGCCGCCCGGCCACAAGCAGGGCCGCGGTGCCGACCCGCGGGTGGTGGACGTGGTCGGCGCCGACGTGTTTCGCTCCGACGTCCTGCTCCTGAACGGGCTCGACGACCGCCGCGAGTCCCACGGCGTGCTCGACCACGCGCAGGAGCTGATGGCCGACGCCGTGGGCGCGGAGCGCGCCTTCTTCTCCACCTGCGGCAGTTCCCTGTCGATCAAGACGGCCATGCTGGCCGTCGCCGGCCCCGGCGAGAAGCTGCTGCTGTCCCGCAACGCCCACAAGTCGGTCATCTCCGCCGTGGTGATCAACGGCGTCGAGCCGGTGTGGGTGCACCCGAAGTTCGACGCCGAACGGCACCTCGCCCATCCGCCCGAGCCGGACGACGTGCGCCGGGGCCTGAAGGAGCACCCCGACGCCAAGGGCATGCTGCTGATCACGCCCACCGACTGGGGCACCTGCGCCGACGTCCGCGGGGTGGCCCGTGCCTGCCACGAGGCGGACGTCCCGCTCGTCGTCGACGAGGCATGGGGCGCCCACCTCCCGTTCCATCCGGACCTGCCGGCCTGGGGCATGGACCACGAGGCGGACCTGGTCGTCACCAGCGTCCACAAGATGGGCGGGGCGATCGAGCAGAGCTCGGTCTTCCACCTCCAGTACGACCGCATCTCGCCCGAGGTGCTGAAGCAGCGGGAGGACCTGCTGGCCACCACCAGCGCCTCCACCCTCGTCTACGCCACTCTCGACGGCTGGCGCCGCCAGATGGCCGAGCACGGCCGCGAACTGCTCGAAGCGGCACTGCGGCGCGCGGGGCGCATCCGCGCGGCCGTCCGGGACATGCCCGGGCTGCGGCTGATGGACCGCGAGGTGGTGCGGGCGGGCCTCGCCGCCGACCTGGACCCGCTGAAGATCGTGATCGACGTGCGCGGGCTCGGCATCAGCGGCATGCAGGCCTCCGAATGGCTGCGCGCCCACCGGCACGTCGACCTCGGCGGCTCGGACACCTGCCGGATCAGCGCCTCCGTCACGCACGCGGACGACGACCGGACGGAGGAGACGCTGCTGGCGGCCCTGCGGGCCCTGGTCGAGGCGGCGGACTCCCTCGAGCCGCGGCCGCCCGTGGACCTGCCCGCCCCCTCGGTGCTGGAACCGGAGCAGGCGATGCTGCCGCGCGACGCGTTCTTCGCCCCGGCCGAGCACGTGCCCGCGGAGCGGGCCGCCGGCCGGATCGCGGCTGAGCTGCTCAGCCCCTACCCGCCCGGTGTGCCCGTCCTCGCCCCCGGCGAGGTGGTCACGGCCGAGGCCGTGGACTACCTGCGCAGCGGTGTGGCCGCCGGAATGCTGGTGCCGGACGCCGCCGACCCGACCCTGCGCACCCTGCGCGTCGTCGCGGCATGACCGTCCGGGGGAGCGCGGCAGCCCGGGTCCGGTCGCAGCGCCCCCGCCGCCGCGCGGGAGGGGCCTGGCCGGCAGCATGCCGGGGCCGACCGGAGACCGCGGGGCGCCGCTCGTCTCCCGCGGCCGGCCGTCCCTCCTGTCCGCCTCGGGGCGGCGCCCGCCCGAGGGGCGGAATTCCGAGCATGCGGAGTCCGCGCGAGGGGCGGCTGCCGGGCGGCGTCCCGTCCGCGCGTGACCGCCGCGCCGCTCGCCGACCGGCGGCCCGGCAGAACCCGGTCCCGCTCAGCCGCCGACGGCCGCGTGGCCCGCACGGTGTGGTGAGCGCCCGGTCGGGCCCGGCAGACGCCGCGCCGGAGCGCGCCGAGGGGCCCACCGGGCAGGGAGGCCGCCGGGAAGGTCCGGCTCCCGCCGGACCCGGCCGGCACCGCCGGCGGAGACGGCGCGAGGCTCGCGCGGCGACGGCGTGAGCACCCCGCGCCGACGGCGTCCGCGCGTCGACCAGCGGCCCCGGCCCGCGGACACGAGCCCCGGCCGGTACCGCCGACGGGAAGCGCGCGGCGTTCGCACCCGGAGACCGCGTGTTGTCCGCCGGACGCGGCCCCGCGAGCAACGGGCGGGGCCCCGGCGCCGACACCGCTGACGGGGAAGGTTCAGCGACCGTGCGGCGGCGGCGCCCGCGTGGTGTCCGCCCGACCCGGCCCGTGGGCCCCGCGTGAGCCCCCGGCCGGCCGGCACTGCCGACCGGAACCGTGCGGCGACGGCGTGAGGACCGCGGGCCATCGGTGCCCGCGTGGCGACAGCGGGGCCACGGCCGGCCGGCCCCGGCCCCGCGGCGCGGCCCCCGCGCGCGTTCAGCGGAGGACGACGAGGCCCACCGAGGCCCCCGCGGCGACCACGGCGCCCAGGGCCGCGGCGACGGTGCGGCGGCGCAGTACGGCGTAGCGGTGGCCGTACTCGTCGCGCAGTTCCTGCGCCCGTTCGGCCACCGCGCCCAGCATCTGCTTGCGGAGGGCGAGGTGGTGGTCGGCGAACCGGCGCGCGATCTCCTCCCGCTCGCCGGGGCCCAGCCAGGAGAGCCGACCGGCGAAGGACTCGCCCGCCGCCGCCGCTTCCTGCTGGGCGGCCTGGCTCATCAGGTACCCCTCCAGGCGGGCGATGCCGGCCGCGGTTTCCTCCCGGTCCATGGGGATCCCCTACCGCGGAGCCGGGCCCTGGCCGGTTCCGGGGAGCTTGCGCGCTCCGGCGTCGTCGAGGACGTCGCGCCTGCCGTGGTCGTCCGTCCACTCCAGCGCGGCGATCTCCGGGTAGTGGAGGTCGAAGGCCGGGGACTCCGAGCGGATGCGGGGCAGGGTGGTGAAGTTGTGCCGGGGCGGAGGGCAGGAGGTGGCCCATTCGAGGGACCGCCCGAAGCCCCACGGGTCGTCGACCTCGACCCGGGGTGCCACCTTGGCGGTCTTCCACACGTTGTAGAAGAACGGCAGCGTCGACAGGCCCAGCAGGAACGAGCCGATCGTGGAGACCGTGTTCAGGGCGGTGAACCCGTCGGCCGCCAGGTAGTCGGCGTACCGGCGGGGCATGCCCTCCGCGCCCAGCCAGTGCTGGACGAGGAACGTGCCGTGGAAGCCGACGAAGAGGGTCCAGAAGTGGATCTTGCCGAGGCGTTCGTCGAGCATCGTGCCGGTGAACTTCGGCCACCAGAAGTAGAAGCCCGCGAAGGTGGCGAAGACGACCGTGCCGAAGACCACGTAGTGGAAGTGCGCGACGACGAAGTAGGTGTCGGTGACGTGGAAGTCCATCGGTGGCGAGGCGAGGATGATGCCGGTCAGCCCGCCGAACAGGAAGGTGACCAGGAAGCCGATGGACCACAGCATGGGTGACTCGAACGATAGTGATCCCTTCCACATGGTGCCGATCCAGTTGAAGAACTTCACCCCGGTCGGGACGGCGATCAGGAAGGTCATGAAGGAGAAGAACGGCAGCAGCACCGCCCCGGTGGCGAACATGTGGTGGGCCCACACGGTCAGCGACAGCCCGGCGATCGCGACCGTCGCACCGATCAGCCCGATGTAGCCGAAGATCGGCTTCCGTGAGAACACCGGCAGGATCTCGGTGATGATGCCGAAGAACGGCAGGGCGATGATGTAGACCTCGGGGTGACCGAAGAACCAGAAGAGGTGCTGCCAGAGCAGCGCACCGCCGTTGGCCGGGCTGAAGACGTGGGAGCCGAACCGCCGGTCCGACTCCAGCACCAGCAGGGCCGCGGCCAGCACGGGGAACGCGAAGAGCACCAGGACCGAGGTCAGCAGGACGTTCCAGGTGAAGATCGGCATCCGGAACATCGTCATGCCCGGGGCGCGCATGCAGATGATCGTGGCCGCGAAGTTGACGGAGCCGAGGATGGTGCCGAAGCCGCCCAGCGCCAGCCCCATGATCCACATGTCGGAGCCGATGCTGGGACTGCGTTCCACGTTGCTGAGCGGGGTGTAGGCGGTCCAGCCGAAGTCCGCGGTGCCCTGCGGGGTGAGGATGCCGGCGAACGCGATCAGGCCGCCGAACAGGAACAACCAGTACGACAGCATGTTCAGCCGGGGGAACGCGACGTCGGGCGCGCCGATCTGCAAGGGCATGATCGCGTTGGCGAAACCGGCGAACGTGGGCGTGGCGAACAGGAGCAGCATCACCGTGCCGTGCAGGGTGAACGCCTGGTTGTACTGCTCGTTGGAGATGATCTGGGTTCCCGGCTGGGCCAGCTCGGCGCGGATGACCAGCGCCAGCACGCCTCCTGCGAGGAAGAACAGGAAGGAGGTGATCAGGTACAGGTGCCCGATCTTCTTGTGGTCGGTCGTGGACAGCCAGGTCACCATCACTTGGCCCGGCGAGCGCCCCGGGGTCGGAACGGGGGCGACCGGCTCGGTCGATGTCATTGCCATGCGGATCCCTCACGCCGAAGTGACCGTGGGTGGCGTCTCCGTTTCCCACCGTGACCTGTGTACTCCCCCGGCGTCGGGGGCCGCCACTCCGACGTTCCGGCAGGTGGGTGAGCGTGTGCGCGCCGGGTAGGCGGGACGGGCAAGTCGCGCGTCGTGACCTAGGAGGGTGTCATGTCCGTCCACCACCACCAGGCGGCCCCGCGGGACCGCGCGCACGAGCTGAGGCAGGGGCTCCACGACGAGATCCTGGGGTTCCTCATGCTGGTGGCCGCCACCGCCCTGGTGCTGTTCCCCATGATCACCCAGGACGGCCCCAAGGACGCCCAGGTCAACGAGGCCTTGGTCGGTCTCGTCCTCATGTACGTCGCCGGGCGACGGTTGTACCGGGGCGGCGGGGTGCGCTCCGACGTCGTGATAGGTCTCGGAGGGCTGTGGATGATCGTCTCGCCGTTCCTCCTCGGCCTGCAGAACACGGCCGTGGACAACGGGACCCGGGTCCTCGACATCGCCGTCGGCTGCGTGCTCGTGGCGCTCGCGGCGATATCGCTGCTGGTCCTGCGGCGGGACCGGCGCGCCCGGGGCGAGGAGGAGCGCGCCGTCGTCCGCCGGTGAGGGCCGGCGGGGAGCGGGGCTGCTGGGGTGAGCCGGGAGCGGCCGCTCGCGTGGCACGGCCTTGGCGTCGGGCGGTGCGAGGACCAAGGTTCGAGCAGATGCGGCAGCCTCTCCACGGCCGTCCGCCATGGACGGAACCGAGCGGCGGCCGCACCGCGTCCGCCTCGTGGAGCAGCCCTGTACGGCGCGGCGTGGGCGGTCGCCGTACGCCGTCGCGGCCGCCGGCCGGCGGACGCCCCGGGGCCGGAGGCCTCGTGCTCGCCTCCGTCGCGACGTTCCGGCTGAGCAGACTGGTGAGCAAAGGTGCGGTCACGAGCCCGCTGCGGGCACCCTTCACCCGGTACGAGGAGGCCTCCGGCCCCGCCGAGGTGACCGAGGAGGCGCGCGGCGACGGCCTCCGGGCCCCCGTCGGCACGCTGGTGACCTGCTCCTTCTGCACCGGCGTGTGGGTGGCGTCCACCCTCGCCGGGGCGTATGCCCTCTGGCCGCGGGCGACCCGGTCGGTGACCTCCGTGTTCACCGTCGTCGCCGGCGCGGACGCGGCCCAGCTCGCCTACGCGGGGCTGACCTCCTGGTGCGAGAGGACGGCTGGCCACTGACCGCTGACGCCGGAGGGCCGCGGCGCCCCCGCCTCCCCGCCCTCCCTCCGCCCCCCACCGCGCCGAACGACGGACGCCGGACGCCGGCCCGCGCCGTCGTTCGGACGCTCCCGGTGGCCCGCCCGCCCGGCGGCTCCGCGCACCCCCGTCCGCCACGGCGGGCCCGCATCCGGATCATCGTGTTCCGGTTCACCGGCTTAAGATCCGCCGCCGCGGGCAGACGCGCAGGCAGTCGACGGCCTGTCCGGACGGCGTCGCGTGGCGCACGGTCCGGCAGGCATGGGAGTGAGCATCCATGGTGATGGCCCCAGCCCCCGGTGGAGGGGTGGCCGCGGTGACGCGGCGATCGCGAAGCGCGAGCTGTCCTGGGGGTGCGATATGTGCGGCCTGAGCGGAGAGGTGCGCTTCGACGGCGGACGGCCCGACCTGGCCGCGGTCGAACGGATGACCGATTCGATGGAGGAACGGGGGCCCGACGGAAGAGGCGTCTGGTGCCAGGGCGCGGTTGCCCTGGGCCACCGCCGACTGAAGATCATCGACCTGTCGGAGTGCGGCGCCCAGCCCATGACCGACCCGCAGCTCGGGATCACGGCCGTGTTCAACGGCTGCGTCTACAACTACCGCGAGCTACGGCACCGGCTCGAAGGCCTCGGGCACCGCTTCTTCTCCGAGTCCGACACCGAGGTCCTCCTCAAGGCGTACGCCCAGTGGGGACCCGGCTGCGTCGAGCTGCTGGTCGGCATGTTCGCCTTCGCGGTGGCCGAGCACCACACCGGACGCGTGGTCCTCGGCCGCGACCGCCTCGGCATCAAGCCGCTCTACCTGACCCGGGACGGTGAGCGGCTCCGCTTCGCCTCCTCGCTGCCCGCCCTGCTCGCGGCCGGCGGGGTGGACACCTCCCTCGACCCGGTGGCCGTCCACCAGTACCTGAGCTGGCACGGCACCGTGGTGGCACCCCGGACCGTCCTGGCCGGCGTACGCAAACTCCCCCAGGGCACCGTCCGCGTCATCGAGCGCGACGGCACCGAGCACGACACCCGGTACTGGCAGCCCTCCTACACCCGCCGCCCGGAGCTCGGCGACGACCCGGAGCTGTGGCGGGACGCCCTCCAGCAGGCCCTGCGCACCGCCGTACGGCGCCGCATGGTCGCGGACGTCCCGGTGGGCGTCCTGCTCTCCGGCGGTCTGGACTCCAGCCTGATCGTGGCGCTGCTCGCCGAGGAGGGCCAGACCGACCTCATGACCTTCGCCATGGGCTTCGAAGCGGAGAGCGGCGAGGACGGCGACGAGTTCCACTACTCCGACCTGGTGGCACGCAGGTTCTCCACCGACCACCACCAGTTCATGATCCCCTCCGACCGGCTGCCCGCCGCGCTGGAGTCGGCCATCGGCGCCATGAACGAACCCATGGTCAGTCACGACGCCGTCGCCTTCCACCTGCTCGCCGAGCAGGTCACCAAGGACGCCAAGGTGGTCCTCTGCGGGCAGGGGGCCGACGAGGTCTTCGCGGGCTACCACTGGTACCCGCCGATCGCCGCGGCCGACCGCGCCGACGCCCCCGACGCGTACGCGGACACGTACACCGACCGCACCCACGAGGAGGTCGCGGCCCTGCTCCACCCGGGCCTCGCCCCCCGCCACGACGTCTCACGGCAGCTCATACGCGCCCACATGGCGGAGCCCGGCGCGCAGAGCGCCCTCGACGCGACCCTGCGCCTGGACGTCCACCTCCTCATGGCGGACGACCCCGTCAAACGGGTCGACAACATGACCATGGCGTGGGGCCTGGAGGCCCGCGTGCCGTTCCTCGACCAGGACCTCGTGGAGCTCGCCGCGGCCTGCCCGCCGCAGCTCAAGCTGGCCCAGGGCGGCAAGGGCGTCCTCAAGGACATCGGCCGGCGGATCCTGCCCACCGAGGTCGTCGACCGGCCCAAGGGCTACTTCCCCGTACCGGCGGTCCGCCACATGGCCGAGCCGGTGCTGAACCGGGTCCGCGAGGCGCTGACCGCGCCCGAGGCCCGGCGCCGCGGCCTGTTCGACCAGGCCCGCGTGGCCGAGCTGCTCGCCGACCCCGCCGGCCACCGCACGAGACGCGGCGCCAGCACCCTGTGGCAGGTGGCCTCCCTGGAGATCTGGTTGCAGACCCAGGGCATCGGCTGACACTGAACGGTGAGAGTCCCCCCGTAGCCCTCGAAGAGGCAGGCATGCCCCTGGACCGCACGGAAACCCCACGCCCTCCCCGGACGGCCGAGGCCGCGGCGGCGCCGGAACCGACGCCGGAACCGGCGCCGGCGCCGCCGCGGGCCCTCCGGCCGGGCCCGTCACCGGCCCCCGTCCCCGTCCCCCTGGCGGACACCGGCGCGGTGGACCCGCCCACGGCGCTGACCGTCCACGGCTGCTGGTACCCGTCCGCCGACCCCACCGGCGCCCACGTCGCGTACATCTGCGACCGGGCTGGCGTGCCCCAGCTCTGGAGCGGGCCCGCCCACGGCGGCGAGGCACACATCCTCGACGCCGACCCGGACCCCGTCACCGAGGTGTCGTGGTCGCCCGACGGCCGCTGGATCGCGTACACCTCGGCGCCGGGCGGCGGCGAACACACCCACGTCCTGGCCGTCCGCCCCGACGGCACCGGACGGCAGGTCCTCGCCGGCGCCGAGCCGGGCGCCTCCGCCCACCTCGGCTGCTGGACCCGCGACGGATCGGCACTGGCCGTCACCGTCGCCATGCCGGCCGCCGCCGGCGCCCACAGCGGAGCCGGCCACCTGCCGGAGGACGCCGACCCGGTCCCCGCCGGCGGTTCCCTGCCCGCCGGGTGGGCCGGACGCGACGGCCCCGCCACCCTCCTCGGCCCGCCCGTCCGGACCGTCGACGGCCACCCCGCACCCGTGCCGGGAACCGGCCCTCCGCGGCTCACCCCGGTCCCGGCGCACACCACGGCGCCGTCCGCCGTGCTGCCGTCGGGAGCCGGGGCACCCGCCGGTGCGGCAGGCACGGTCGGCGCGGCAGGCACGGCGGACGGCGCGGGAACGGCAGCAGCCGGGGCAGCCGCGGCCAGGGCGGCCGCGGCCGGGGCGGCCGCGCCCGGGACGGCCCACGCCGGCGGCGGACTCGCCGCCTACCTCGTCGACCCCGACGGCACCCGGGCCCCCGACCTCCTGTTCGCCGAACCGGGCGCCGCCTCGCTGCGCGTGTGCGACATCGGCGCCGACGGCCGCTTCGCCCTCCTGCGCCGCGGACCGCGCGGACGCCGCGAGGCCCTGCTCCTGGACCGCACCACCGGCCGCGTCACCTTCCGGCTGCACGTCGCCGACGGCGACCCCTGGATCGGCCGGCTCTCACCGGACTCGCGGAGCCTGTGGCTGCGCAGCGACGCCGGCCGCGAGTTCGCCGCGCTCTTCCGGGCCCGGCTGGACGCCGACGGCGCCCTGGAGCAGCTCTCCGTCGCCGCGGAACGCGAGGAAACCCCGCTCGACCTGCTCACCCTGCCCGACCACGGCCGCTGGGCGCTGCTGTCCTGGAACGTCCACGGGGCCAGCGAACTGGAGGGCCTCGGCCTGCCCACCGGCCACACCGACGACGGCGTCGGCCCCCACCACCGGTCCGCCCTGCCCCACGAGGTCGTCACCCGCATGGCGGCGGTCGCCCGCGGCGGACTGTTCGCCGCGCTCTCCGGCTCCCGCCGCCGGCCCGGCATCTGGGAGGTGACCGGCGACTTCGCGCCCGTGCGCACCGCCTGGACCGCCCGCGACGAGGACGCCGCCCCGCCCGGACGTCCCCCCGTACGCCCGGTACCGCTGCGCTGCCGCGCCCGCGACGGGCTGATGCTCGGCGGCTGGTACTACCGGGCCCCCGGACGCGACCCGGGCCGGCCGGGCCCCTGCGTGATCCACCTCCACGGCGGCCCCGAGGAGCAGGAACGGCCCGTGTTCAGCCCGCTCTACCACGAGATCCTCGGCCGCGGCATGGACGTGTACGCCCCCGACGTCCGCGGTTCCTCCGGCTGGGGCCGCTCCTTCGTCGACGCCGACCTCGGCACCGGCCGCTTCGCCGCCATCGACGACGTCGCGGACTGCGCCGCCCTCATGGTCGCCCGCGGGTACGCCGACCCCCTCCGGCTCGCCGTGATGGGCCGCTCGTACGGCGGCTACCTCACGATGGCCTCGCTGGTCTGGCACCCCGAGCTGTTCCGCACCGGCGTCGCCGTCTGCGGCATGTCCGACTTCGCCACCTTCTTCGCCGGCACCGAGCCGTGGATCGCCCAGTCCGCCGCGGCCAAGTACGGCCACCCCGAGCACGACCGGGAGCTGCTGCGGGCCCTGTCCCCGATGAGCCGCGTCGACCGGCTGCGGGCGCCCGTCCTCGCCGTCCACGGCGAACACGACACCAACGTCCCGCCGACCGAGTCGGAACAGTTCGTACGCGCCGCCCGCGCCCAGGGCGTGCCCGCCGAACTGCTCACCCTCCGCGACGAAGGCCACGACTTCCTCCGCGCCGACAACCGCCGCCTCTACCGCCGCGCCGCGGCGGACTGGCTCCAGCGCCACCTCCTGCCGGACATCCCGGGCCGGTGACACCCGCGCGCCCCGTCCCCGGCCCCGGTTCCGCCGGCCCCGGCCACGGGGCCGGGGTCTCCCGGTCGGGCGTCAGGGCTCGGGCGGGAGGCGGGTGGCCAGGGTGGTCAGGCCGTGGCGGAGGCGGCGGAAGTACGTGGCCCGGCTCAGGTGCAGGCGCCGGGCCACCTGCTGGTGGGTGCGGGGCCGGTCCAGGTAGTACGCCCGCAGGATCGCGCCCGCCTCCGCGTCGGCCGCCCGGTCCGCCAGGGCCAGCTCGAGCACCGCGCCGTGCAGCCAGTCGCGCAGCGCCTCCGCCGTCCCCAGGCCCGGCCGGCCCGTCAGCGGGCTCCGCTCCAGGGCCCGCGGGTCGCGCAGCCGCGCCAGGGCCGCCGCCACCAGCGCCGGGGCGTCCTCCGCCGGACCCGGCGCGCCCGGGCCCGCCCCCGGAGCCAGCGCCCGCATCCACCGGGCGAGCCCGGCCGGGGTCAGGTCGTTGCTGAACACCTCCGGCGGGCGGCCGCAGCGGTAGACGTCGTCCCGGATCCCGCCGTGCGTACGGAAGCCCAGGGCGCCCAGCAGCGCCTGGTAGTCCGGGCTGGCCGTGGACACCACCAGGTGCCCGGCCCGTACGGCCTGGCCCAGGATGTGCCGCAGGATCTGCGCGTGCGCGACCGGGTCGGTGCCGTACGCGGCGCCCAAGAACAGCCCGCTCCGGCCGCCCGGCGGGGCGAGTAGCTCCGCGGCGTGCTGCTGGAGCAGCGGCTCGATCCCGGCGGAGGTGCCCGGGCCGACGGGCACCAGCGCGGCCAGCGCGACCGGCCGGCCGTCGGGGTCGCGGGCCAGGTGGAACGAGGACGCCCCCGAGGCCAGCCAGCGCTCGGTGACGCGTTCCGAACGGCGCACGTCGAAACCGCTGCGCACCGCCCAGCCGTGCATCAGCCGCCCGATGTGGTCGGCCTCCGCGGCCCGGGCGGGGCCGACCAGCGCGGATTCCTCAGCGGGCGGGAACAGTGAGGCCCGCAGCACCGGGTCCCCGGACAGGAACAGCCCCTGCTCCACCAGCCCCGCCTGCTGCTCGGGCGCCGAACGCCCGGCCAGCTGGGCGCGCCGGTAGGCGGCCGCCCGGGCCCGGACCCGCTCGTGCGCCGGCGGCTTGCGCCACTGGTAGGCCAGTTCGAGCAGGGCCCGGTACGGCTCGCGGACCGCGAGGCCGAGCCGCTCGCGGCGGACCAGGCTCAGCCGGGCCAGGGCGGCGAACAGGTCCGGCCCGCCCGCCAGCAGCTGCTCGTCCCCGGCGCGTACGGTCGCCAGCAGGCGCAGCGCGTGCCAGCGGCGGGCGCCCCCGCCGGGGTGTTCGCGCAGCAGCCGGTGCCGGATCTCCTCGGCCACCGCGTCGGCCACCGCCCCGGGGGCGTCGGCGGGGGTGCCGGCCAGCAGCGCCCGGCAGGCGTGCTCGGCGGCCAGCGGCAGCCCGCCGGCCAGGCGCACCGCCAGTTCAAGCGCCGCCGGATCGGCCAGACCCTGGGCCCGCAGCCAGCTCCGCACGGTGTCGTCGGGGAGCGCGCCGAGCCGTACGGTGGCCGGCCCGAGCTCCGCCCAGCCGGGCTCGGCCCGCAGCGGGCGGCGGCTGAGCAGCAACACCGGCCGGGCCGGCCGTCCGGCGGCCGCGAGGGCGGTGGCGACGGCCGCGGCCTGCCCGGGCCCGTCCAGCCCGTCGACCAGCAGCGTGCCGCCGTCCGGCGCGGCGGCCAGGGCGGCGTGCAGCCGCTCGGCGGTCCCGGCCGGGCTCAGCCCGGCCGCGTCGACCGCCACCGCCACCGGCAGGGTCCGGGCCAGCACGGACTTCCCGCTGCCGAGCCCGCCGGTCAGGTTCACGGGCCCGCCGCGCGCCAGGGCCGACCGCAACGCCGCGAGCTCCTCGGTTCTCTCCACGGTCCACGGACCATACCCACACCGAATCCACCCAGGTCAGACGGCAACCAGCCGTTGTCTGGCCGGAGTTGATACCTCGGTGAGACTCCGGCGGCCCGTCGCGCGGCTAGTGTCGGTGGCACCGCGGGCCCGGCGGCACACAGGAACGACACCGGCACACCGGCACATCGGCACATCGGCACATCGACACCTCCGTGCATCGGTGCGGTACCGGTACGACAACCCCCCTGCTGAAAGGAACTGGCGTGAAACTGGCCCGATGGCTGTCCGTGGCAGCCGCGTCCCTCTTCGCCGCCGCGACCCTCTCCGCCGCCCCGGCCGCGGCCGCCGCCCAGGCCGTCGTCCCGGCAGCCGCCCCGGCGGCACCCGCAGCGGCCCTCGCGCCCACCGCGCCGAAGTACTTCGTCGGCACCGGGTACGGACCCCTGAACATCGCCACGGATGCCGCCTGGAACACCGCCTACGCCCAGGCCGTCAACGAGGGCTACACGGCCAACCGGTGCGCCCGCAGCGCCGGCCCGGTCGCCAGCCCGATCGGCACCGGCTACTACCAGGTCGTCCTGGAGATCTACTGCACCCCGCCGCCGCCCCCGGGCTCCGGCCAGATCGTCGGCGTCCACTCCGGCAAGTGCGTGGACGTCAAGGGCGCGAGCACCAAGGACGGCGCCCCGATCCAGCTCTACGACTGCAACGGCAGCGACGCGCAGGCGTGGCGGCTCGAGGGCGACGGCACCCTGCGCGCGCTGGGCCGGTGCATGGACGTCCAGTACGCCAAGACCGAGAACGGCTCCCTCCTGGGCCTCAACTCCTGCCACCAGGGCCTGAACCAGAAGTGGGAGCTGCTGCCCGGCGGCCTGCTGCGCAGCGTCCACTCCGGGAAGTGCCTCGACGCACTGGGCTGGCAGACGGGGAACGGCGCCCGGCTGGGCATCTGGGACTGCACCCCGCACCACACCAACCAGCAGTGGCGCGGCGCCCCGCTCGGCACCTGAGCGGCGCGGCGCGGCACCGATGACCGAGGGGCCCGGGAACGGTCGGTCCCTGGCCCCTCACCCGCGTGCGTGACGGGACGTCACCAGCGGCTCTTCCAGCCGCAGTCCCAGTGGCCCTTCACCCAGTGCTTCTCCCAGTGCCCCGGGACGTGGACCCACTTCCAGTGGCCCCGGCGGTCGCCCCAGGAGTGGTCGTGGTCCCGGTCCCGGTCGTCGTGGCGGTCGTGGCCGTAGCGGCCGTCGTAGCCGTAGCGGCCGTCGCGGTCGTGGGCGACCCACTTTCCGTGGTGGGTCCCGACCCACTTCTTCTCCCAGTGGCCCTTGACCCACTGCTTCTGCCAATGGCCCCTCTCCCACTCGCACTTGTACCTGCCCGGGTCCTCCACGGCGGTGGCGGAAGCCGGCGCTCCCCGGATTGGCTGCGCCACGGCGGGCGCGGCGGCCCCCAGCGCGGTCCCGGCGGTCAGCACACCGGCGGCGGCGACCGCCACGGTCACCCTCCGCAGGCGTATGGGAACAGACATCGAGCCCACCTCCCGGCCCCCACCGGAGTGAGAGCGCAGACTGCGTCCTGACACTAGTGATTCTGGGCCATACGGGCGAAAAGCGACATCCGTCGAGAAGTGGCCGGGGGTGAGGGTGCCGCCCGGGTCCCGGCGGCCGGGCCGGTCAGCCGGTGAAGGAGCCGTGCCGGCCCGCCCCCGAGGCGAAGCGCGCGGCGCCCGCGAGGGTCTCACCCGCCGCCAGGGGAACCAGCCCGTGCCGCAACTCGGCGGCCAGCGCCTCCGGCTCCGGCAGTCCGTGCTGCTCGCGCGCCGAGAGCCGGTCATGGCGCAGGCACAGCTGGGGGAACGCGGCGATCTGCCGGGCCAGCTCCTCCGCCGCCTCGCGGGCCCGGCCGGGTGGGACGAGGCGGTTGGCGAGCCCGATCGCGTGGGCCTCGGCCGCCGGGACCGGGCGCCCGGTCAGGATCAGGTCCATGGCGCGGCTCTCACCGATCAGCCGGGGCAGCCGGACCGTACCGCCGTCGATCAGCGGCACTCCCCAGCGGCGGCAGAACACCCCGAAGACGGCGTCCTCCTCGGCGACGCGCAGGTCACACCAGAGCGCCAGCTCCAGCCCCCCGGCGACGGCGTGCCCGGAGACGGCCGCGATGACCGGCTTGGTCAGGCGCAGCCGGGTCGGTCCCATCGGGCCGTCGCCGTCCGGCTCCACGCGGTTGCCGCGGGCGGTCCCGACGGCCTTCAGGTCGGCGCCCGCGCAGAAGGTCCCGCCCTCGCCCCACAGCACGGCGACGGAAGCGTCCTCGTCGGCCTCGAAGGCGCGGAAGGCGTCGGCGAGCCGACGGGCCGTCGGGCCGTCCACGGCGTTGCGGGCCTCGGGCCGGGACAGCACCACGGTCGTGACCGGCCCGGAACGTTCCACGCGGACGGAGGCGGGCGGGGCGGGGGCGTCGGTCATGGTGGCATTCTCACGCGGCGGCCGCCCGTGGGGTAGCCCGCGGGGGCTCCGCCCGGGCCCGTGGGGCGCTGCCCCACACCCCGCGCCTCAATCGCCGGCGGGGCTGGATTCTGCGCTCGGTGTCGGCCCGCAGGGCGAGTTCTGCGCGGGCGCACCCCGAGCCCGAGCGGCGGTGAGCGGGTCCGGCTGGGGCTCCGCCTGGGCTCGTGGGGCGCTGCCCCACACCCCGCGCCTCAATCGCCGGCGGGGCTGGATTCTGCGCTCGGTGCCGGCCTGCGGGGCGAGGTGAGCGGAGGCTCGCAGGCGAGTTCCGGCGGGCGCAGCTCCAGCCCGAGCGGCGTTTGA
The DNA here is from genome assembly GCF_042900645.1 of Streptomyces sp. NPDC012888. Lineage (NCBI taxonomy): Bacteria > Bacillati > Actinomycetota > Actinomycetes > Kitasatosporales > Streptomycetaceae > Streptomyces > Streptomyces sp. NPDC012888. The sequence goes on from NZ_JBIBBM010000014.1 coordinate 160,412, forward strand.
GCGGGCTCGGCGGGGGCTCGGTCCGGGCACGTGGGGCGTTGCCCTCGCCTCGATCGCCGGCGGCGGCTCCGCCCGGGCCCGGGGCCGTACCCCGGCGCGATGCCGGTCGGGCCCGTGGCGCCGGGCCACCGGCACGCACCCCTTCTGCGGCACTCCCCGGAGCGCCTAGTTCCGCAGCTCCGGTCCCGCCGCGATGATGAGGGCCCGTCACCCCCGGCCGAAAGGGAACAGGACATGGAGAAGCCGCCGCCGGGGCAGGGCGTGCTGCGCCGCAAGCCGATCGAACACATCGAGGAACCCGAAGGCACGGCCGCCGAGCAGCTCACCCGCACCCTCGGCCTCTGGCAGCTCACCGCCATCGGTGTCGGCGGCATCATCGGCGCCGGCATCTTCACCCTCGCCGGCACCGTCGCCAACGGCGTCGCCGGCCCGGCGGTGCTGATCTCCTTCCTCATCGCCGGCGTGGCCAGCGCCGCCGCCGCGTTCTCGTACGCCGAGTTCGCCGGACTCATCCCGAAGGCCGGCTCCGCCTACACCTACGGCTACGCCGTCCTCGGTGAACTCGCCGGCTGGTTCATCGGATGGGACCTGCTGCTGGAGTACACCGCCATCGTCGCGGTGGTCGCCATCGGCATCTCCGGGTACTTCAACTTCCTCCTGGAGGAGACCGGCACGGCCCTCCCCACCTGGATGCTCGGAGCCCCCGGCACCGGCGAGGGACACCGGTTCGACCTCATCGCCGCCATCCTCTGCCTGTTCACCGCCTACCTGCTCAACCGGGGCATCAAGAGCGCCGCCCGTTTCGAGACGGTCGTCGTCGTCCTCAAGGTCGCGGTGGTGCTGCTCGTCATCGTCGTCGGCTTCTTCCACGTCAGCGCCGACAACTACACGCCCTTCTTCCCGTTCGGCGTCAGCGGCGCCATCACCGGCGCGGCCACCGTGTTCTTCGCGGTGTTCGGCTACGACGCGATGAGCACGGCGGCGGAGGAGTCCAAGGACGCCCAGCGGCACATGCCCAAGGCGATCCTGTACTCGCTCGGCATCTCCATGGTGCTGTACGTGCTCGCCTGCCTGGTCCTGACGGGCATGCAGGAGTACACGGAGATCGACCCGGAGAGCGGCTTCTCCACCGCCTTCAAGTCGGTGGGGCTCCCCGTGGTCGCCGACATCATCGCGGTCGGCGCGATCATCGGCATCCTCACCGTCATGTTCACCTTCATGCTGGGCGTGACCCGCGTGTGGTTCTCCATGAGCCGTGACGGCCTGCTGCCGCACTGGTTCGCCAAGACCCACCCCACCCGGCACGTGCCCACCCGCGTCACCTGGATCGTCGGCGTGGCCTCGGCCGCCATCGCCGGTTTCGTACCCATCGGCGAGGCGGCGGAGCTGACCAACATCGGCATCCTGCTCGCCTTCGCCGTCGTGTGCACCGCCGTCATCGTGCTCCGCTACCGCCGCCCCGAACTGCCCCGCACCTTCCGCACCCCGCTGATGCCGTTCACCCCCGCCATCGGCGTGATCGCGTCGATCTGGCTCATCACCTACCTGAGCGCCGAGACGTGGCTCCGCTTCGCGCTCTGGTTCCTGATCGGCCTGGTCATCTACTTCGGCTACTCCTACCGGCACTCCAAGCTGGCCCCGGGGCGCGGCCCGGGGGCGGCGGGTACGGGGGCGGCGGGCACGGGCCCGGGCCCCGGCCCCGGCTCCGGCTCCGGCTCCGGCTCCGGCTCCGGCTCCGGTTCCGGTTCCGGCGACCGCCCCGCGCCGTAGGCCGGTCGGCCCCGCGGCCGGGTGGCCCGTCCGGCCGGGTCAGGCCGCCGACGTGGCCGCGGCCAGGGCGTCCACCACGGCCGTGAGCCGCCCGTGCCGGCGCAGCACCGCCCGCTGCCGCGACGCCCCGCTGCCCTCGCCCCACAGCCGCCGCAGCGACTCCTCGACCAGCCCCAGCTCCCCGGCCGCCTCCAGCCCCGGCGCGGCCCGCGCCACCAACCGCTCCACCAGCGCCCGCGCCGGCAGCCGCTCCCCGGTGAGGGGATCGAGCCCCTGCCCGGCGAGCCCCTCGGCCGCCGCCAGCTCGTGGGCGGCGCGCAGCAGGTGCTCCGGAACCCGGGGCGGCGGCCGGCCGGCTTCGACGTCGGCCGTCAGGCTCGCCGCCAGACCCCGCACCAGCGCCGCCACCAGCACCACCGTGTCCAGGTCGGCGTTCACGTCGGGCACCCGTACCGACAGGGTCGGGACCCGCTCGGACGGCCGCGCGTACCAGTACACCATCCGCCGGTCCAGCAGGATCCGGTCCTCCACCAGCGCCCCCACGTACGCCTCGTACTGGGCCTCGTGCAGCACCGGGGCCGGCCCCACCGTCGGCCAGCGGGCGAACTCCTTGAACCGCCAGCTCTCGAAACCGGTGTCCCGGCCGAGGTAGAACGGCGAGTTGCCGGTGAGCGACTGCAGTCCCGGCAGCCACGGCCGCATGTGGTTCGACAGGGACAGGGCCGCGGCCCGGTCCGCGGTGCCGACGTGGACGTGACACCCGCACACCAGCCCGTCGTACCGGCCGACGATCGCCGCGAACTTCCGGGCCATCCGGCGGTACCGGTCCGAGGCCGTCACGGTGAACGGCCGGGACGGCGGTACCACCGGCGTCCCCGTCGCCACCAACCGGCACCCGTACTCCGCCGCGGCCGTGGCGGCCCCGCGCCGCAGTCGTGTCAGCTCGGCCCGCAGCGCGGCGGCGTCGCCGACCGGCTTGGTGCACAGCTCCAGCTGGGCCGCGAAGAACCTCGTCCGTACCTGGTCGCGGAGGGCGGCAGCCGCGGTCGCCACCACTGCCGGTGCGCGGTCGACAGGACGTCTGCTGCTGCGGTCCACCAGCAGGAGTTCCTCTTCCACCCCCATGGAAAGCACGTTCATCGACGGTCCTCGGCTCTGCTCAGGTGCCCGGCACCTGCCCGGGCGGCCCGTCGGGAAACCCCGCGGGGACGCCGGCCGGGCCGACGGCGCCGTGCTCCGGCGGTCGCAGCCCCCCGTGGTGCCGGCCTCCCGGCCCGCCCGGCCGTTGCGCGCTGCCTTGCTCACCGTTGTCCCTTCCGTCCCGCGTGACGCGGCGCCGGGCGGGTATGCGGCGGAGGTGTACGACAAGGACCATCCCACGCGTACGGCGCGCATGTCCGCGATCAGGTCGCTCGACGAGCTGGCCGGCCTCATGGCCGACCGGAAGGGTCTCTACGTCCGCTGGTCGCTGGGGCCCGAGGCCGACCTCCCCGCGGTTGCCAGCCGCGACGACCTGACCGGCGTCTGCCTGCCGGGCCTCTCCGCGAGCTCCCTGGACGTCGAGCCCTGGTGGGGCGGCCGACCGCTGCGGCTCTGGGCCGCCCGCCGGCTCTACGACTACGCCCACCTCCCGCACGTCAAGGACCCACGGGTCCGCCCTTGGCTGCTGACCGGCGAGGAGAACGGGCGCGGCCCCGACAACGAACCTCTCGTCGGCGAAGTCGAACCCGTCGGTTGGATCGACCGAGCCGTGATCGACGAGGCGACCCGGGAGATCGGCCGGCAGCGCGGCCGGTGGGGCCCGCTCGACCGCAGCCCACGGGAGGACCGCGAGCACCCCGCGTAGCCGGCCGGGCTCGTCCGGCATGCCCGGGCGCGACATGGGCACACGCCCCGCCATGACCGACACCCCTGCCCTGCGGAACCTGACCGGATCCGGCTACTGCCTGCTCCGCCCCGAGGAGACGGGCCGCCGCCTGGACGCAGACCCCGACCGGTGGGCGAAGTTCGACCGACACTGGGACGACCTCGTGCCCGACCCGTACGTCGAGACGGCCGGAGTGGTGCGCCTCCGGCGCTACGGCCACTTCGGGATGCGGCCCACAGGCGAGACGGCGGCCAGGCCCCACGAGGGCTTCCTGCAGCCCGAGGCCAGCAACCCGCTGTACCTCGACCAGGAACGCCACTTCGAGCCGCTGACCCCGGACTTCGCCGCCGACCCGCTGTTCGCGGCGGTGCTGGGGCTGCTCGCCGAGGCGGCCGGGTTGCTCGCCGACCCGCCGGAGTGGACCGTGAAGGTCCACCCCTTCAGAGTCGTCGCCGACGGCGGCCGGGCCGGCCTCCCCACGCCCGAGGGCGTGCACCGCGACGGCGTCACCCTGGTGTCCTCGCTCCTCGTGGCACGCGGCAACGCGGCCGGCGGCGAGAGCACCGTCTACGACGGCGAGGGCACGCCCGTCCTCAGCACGGTGCTGGATGAGCCGGGCACCCTGCTGCTCGGGGACGACCGGCGCACCCTGCACGGGGTGTCACCGGTCACCCCCCTCGACCCGGGGCGGCCGGCGTACCGGGACGTCCTGGTCGTCACGTTCGCGGCGCCCTGAGCCCTGCGGGCACCCCGGGGGCGCCACGGGGGCGCCAGGGGGCACGTCACATGGCCGGCCGGCGGAGCTGCCGCCGCCGAGGGGTCGTCCCCCGAGGGGGAGCTCAAGGCCGGGCCTACTCACCTTCCGTCGCTCAAGGCGGGCCTACTCACCTTCCGTGGTGCGGACCAGCCGTGCCACCGCTCCGCGCAGGCCTTCCGGGCCCGCAGCGGCGGCCCGCTGGACCGCCGCGCCCGTGGCGCCGGCGTTCGCCGGGCTTCCGGCCAGGGCGGTCAGCCGGGCGGTCACGAACGCCAGCTCACCGGCGTCCTCCAGTGGCTCCCTTACGTGCTCCAGCAGGGCCCCGACCAGGTCGCGTGCCGGGCGGAGCCGGAAGTCGCGCAGGTCGACCGCGGTCCCGGCGGTGCCGTCGCGGGCGGCGTTCCAGTACGCGGCACGAACCACCTCCGCGCCCGTCCGCGGCCCCGGATCGCCGCTCCGCACCGCCTCCGCCGCCACCCGGACCAGGCCCCGCACCAGCGCGGTCAGCGCCACCGCGTCGTCCAGTTCGGCCACCACGTCCATGCAGCGGACCTCCACCGTGGGCAGTCGCGGATTGGGCCGCACGTCCCAGAACGGCATCGCCGGGTCGAGCATCGCCCCCGCGGCCGCCACCGTCCGCGCGATGCGCTCCGCGTCGCCGAGGGAAGCGGCGTACGGGGGTGGCCCCAGACAGGGGAAACGCAGCCGGATCACCGACCGCCAGCTCGCGTAGCCGGTGTCGCCGCCCTCGTGGAACGGGGAGTTCGCGCTCAGCGCCACCAGGGTGGGCAGCCAGGGCCGCAGGTGGTTGCCGATCAGCAGCGCGGCCTCACGGTCGGGGCAGTGCACGTGCACGTGCTGCGCCGAGATGGCGAAGTCGGCGCTCATCCCCCGGAACTGCTCCCGGCCCGCCCGGTAGCGCGGGTGGTCGGCGAGGGTGTCCGGCGCGACCCGGCCGAGCACCGGGGTGCCCGAGGCGCACAACCGGGTGCCCACCGCGTGGGCCGCCTCCGTGGCGGCCCCCCGTACCGCCTCCAAGTCGGAGCGGAGCTCCGCCAGGCCGGTGCAGGGCCGGGTACGGCTCTCGATCTGGTACAGGGTGAACTCGCTGCCGATCGTCTCGCCGTGGCCCGCGGCCGCGGCCGCGGCGACCGCCCCGGCCGCGGCGGGGACGATCCACCCGGTGGCGGGATCCACCAGGAAGTACTCCTCCTCCACCCCGACGGTGGGCAGCGGCCCGTCCATGGTTCACGGCCCGGGCAACGGGGTCCGCAGGGCCGATTCGCCGGCCGTCCACCGGCTGCGGAGCAGGTCGGCGAGCCGGTCCTCAAGCAGGGCGGTCGCGGCGCAGCCGAGGGCGACGTCCGGCTCCAGGGCGGGTTCGTCGGCGAGCAGCCCGCCGATCACGTCGTGCCGTACGACCTGCTCGTGCACGGCGTCCGCCTCGACGTGCTCCGCGTAGAAGTGCTCGGCCGCCGGGCCGGCCCCGCAGCGGCGCATCGCCCGGGCCAGGCGCCGCGAGCCGGGGGACGAGGTGGTCTCCACGTACGCGAAGTGGCCGACCAGCCGGCCGCGCATGGCCCGGTGCAGCCCGAACAGGGACATCAGGTTGACGGTGGCGAGGACCTCGGCGGGGGCGCACTCCAGGTAGCGCCCGTACGACGGGTCCAGGCCGAGGTCCACCATGAGCTCGGCGAACAGCCGGGCGTGGACGCGTTCGGCCCGGCCCGCGCCGAACTCGTCGTACTCGACGGCGACCATCGCGGCCTTCGCCCGGCCCGTGAGCCGGGGGATCACCCACAGGTGCGGGTCGGCCTCCTTCAGGTGGTACAGCGAACGCAGCGCCGCGTACTCGCGGAGCTGCCACAGCTCGCCCTCGGTCTCCAGGAAGTGGCTCAGGCTTCCGGAGAGGTCGACGGGCTCCTCCAGCAGCGGGCCGAAGGCCTCGTCGACGGTGGTGGGCACGCCGGCGAGCTCCTCGCGGAGGGCCGACGTCATACGGGCCTCCAGGCGGCCGCGCAGCGCCAGCAGCAGCGGGTCCCACTCGCGTTCGTCGGGCACGCCGTCGAAGCCGCGGTAGTGCAGCTCGTACAGGACGTACAGCGCGAGCTGCAGGTCCTCGCCCCACGGGTCGGCGGCTCCGGCCAGCCGGACGAACCCGGCGGGGTCGGGGCCGGCCTCCGGGCCGGGGTCACGGAGCGCGGCGAGCACCGCCTCGGACAGCGGGCCGCGGGGCGCGGGCAGCGGCGGGCCCGGCGGCAGCGGGCCGGGGGCGCCGGCGGCGGGGCGGTCCGTGGCGGGGCGGTCCGTGGCGGGGCGGTCCATGGCGGGGAGGCCCGTGACGGAGGCGGGCGAGCTCATCGGGTGGGCTCCTCACTCGGGCGGGGGCCGGGGGCGGGGGTCGGGGTGCTGTGTTGCGGGTCGGGGGCGCGGCCGGCGGGGTCGCGGCGGCGCGGGCGGTGGCTGGTGTCGCACCACGGCGGGGTGCGGGTCCTGCGGCAGGTGCACAGGGCGACGACGAAGCGGTCCGAGGTGGCGGTGGTGCCGTCCTCCAGGAGGACTTCCACGGGTCCTTCCACGAGCATCGGCCCGCCGGCCTCCAGGCGCATCCTGCGGGGGCGGCGGCCGCCGGTCGCGCCGGTTGCGTCGGTCGTGCCGGTGGCGTCGGTGGCGTCGGTCGTGCCGGTGGCGTCGGTGGCGTCGGTGACGTCGGGGGTGTCAGGCGTTGTGGGCACGGATCACCACCAGTTCCTCCCACTGCTCGCCGGGCGCGGCGAACCCCCGCTCCTGCAGCCAGGCGCGGCGCGAACGCAGGACCGGGCCCCAGGCGACGCGGTGCCGGGCGGTCACCGTGGCCGTGAGGCCGTTCCGGCCGAGGAGGTCGAGGGTGCGGTCACTGCCGCACATCCCGGAATGGACGAGCAGAAGGACGCCGCCGGGGCGCAGCAGGGCGGGGGCCGCCTGGCAGATGCGGTCGATGACGGCGCGGCCGTCGTGGCCGGCGTCCCACGCCCGGGCCTGCCCGCGGGCGGGCGGCCTCGCGTCGGGCGAGGGGACGTACGGGGGGTTGGCGAGCACCAGGTCGTAGCGGCGGCCGGCGCTGCGGGTGGCGAAGTCGCCGTGCAGCACGTTCAGCGGGACGCGGCGGCGCCAGGCGTTCAGCCGGGCGGCCAGGACGGCCGGCCAGGCGGCGTCGACGGCGGTCACGCGCGCGCCGGCCTCGGCGGCCCGCAGGGCGACCGCGCCGGAGCCGGTGCCTATCTCCAGCACCTCCCGGCCCGGGCCGACGCGCTCGTCGTCGAGGGCGGCCTCCAGCAGACGGGTGTCCTCCTGGGGCCGGTAGACCCCGGGCAGGCAGATCAGACGCCCGTCACCGCCCCGCGCCGCCCGCGAGCCGGCCAAACCGACCGCGTTCATATTGCCTCCTCTGGCTCGGTCGTTTCGCTGCGGCTACCCAAGCGCGGGGGACTCATCCGTCACGGCCGCGATTCCGTGTGCCGGGGGCCAGTCCTAGCGGCGGCCGCTCCGCGCCCCACCAGCCCGAGCGGCGTTTGAGCGGGCTCGGCGGGGGCTTGGCCAGGGCACGTGGGGCGCTGCCCCACACCCCGCGCCTCAATCGCCGGCGAGGCTGGTGGTGCCGGGGCCCGCCGGATGCCCTCGGGGGAGTGGCCCGCCTTCGCTCCCCAGCCGGGGCGTACCCCCGAAGCCCGAGCGGCGTTTGAGCGGGCCCGGCGGAGGCTCCGCCCGGCCGCGGGGTGCCGCTCCACGCCCCGCGCCTCAATCGCCGGCGAGGCTGGTGGTGCCGGGGCCCGCCGGATGCCCTCGGGGGAGTGGCCCGCCTTCGCTCCCGAGCCGGGGCGTACCCCCGAAGCCGGAGCGGCGTTTGAGCGGGCCCGGCGAGGGCGCCGCCCGGGGACGGAGGGCGCCGGCCCGGCGGCCAGGCTGGAGCGGGGCACCGCAGCCCGGGCACAGCCAAGCGGGCCCGCCGGGGTACGCCGGAGGGGCGCGCGGGGGCCGGAGGCCGGGGGCTGCGGGCAGGGGTGTCCGGGACTGCATGATTTACGGCGCCCGCGAGGGGCTTGGCGGTGGGGCGGGGGTCGCGCCGCAAATCACGCTTCACGTCCCGGACACCCCAGCCCTCCGCCCCCGTCCCCCGGCGGGCGGCACGGCCGTCAGGGCAGCCCCAGCCGAAGCGCCGGAACGGAGCCGCCCGCGGAGTCCGCGGCGAACACGTGCACGGTGACGGTCGGCCCCGCCTCCCCGACGGGGTGCATCCGGTGGTACAGCGTCTCGCCGAAGCAGAAGCCGTTCCCCGCGCCGACCTCGTCGACGTGCGGCGGATCGCCGAGGCGGGCCCGCTCGTGCACGAGCGCCCCGCGCGCGACGAACACCGCGCCGCGGATCCGCTCGTGGTCGAGGAACGCGGTGCCCGGCGGCATCCGGTCCCAGGCGATCGCCCACACGCCGAGCCGCCCGTCCCGCAGCAGCCGGACCCAGCTGCCCTCGCCCTCGGGCTCCGCCAGCCGGGCCCGCCACCGCGGGTAGTCGCCGCCGACCTCGTAGGCGACCTCCAGGAGTTCCTCGGGCTCCGGAAGGAGCCCGGAGGAGGGCAGACCGGCTGGTTCCGTTCTCATGCCATCCACCGCCTCACAGGACCGCGCGCCCGCCCCCGCCAGGGGGTTTCCATGCCTCCGGCCGACCGGGAAGGTCGCATGTGACAGGGGATCAGTCCCACGGGACCCGGGTCAGCGCGTCCGCAGCAGGCGGGTGGTGAGGGACGGTTCCGCCAGGTTCCCCCGGAGGGCCACCGGGACCGACCTCGCGTCCGGCCCGGAGCCCACGGTCAGCGTGCCGACCTCGGTGCCCGCGGCGGCTTCCCGCGGCAGGCCGCCCTGCCGCGGCCGGAGCTCCAGGGCGATCCGCTGGCCGGGCAGTGAGACGACCTCGCAGTCGCGGACGGCCACGACCTCGACCCGTGCGCCGAGCCCGTCGGTGACGTGTCCGACGACCTGCCCCTTGCGGACCACGGGCGCCGATGTCATCCCTTCGCGGACCGCTTCGATGATCTTCTTGCTGTTCGTCTTCACCAGGGCGAGGCTGTTCAGCGCGTCCGGGTCCGGCGGCGGCGCGTGCTGGTCCATCAACGCGCCGACGACCAGCGTGGGTTCGCCGTCCCCGACGCTCTTGTACGTCGCCCACAGCAGCGCCCCGCCGGCCGCCGAACTCGAACCCGTCTTGATGCCCCGGATGCTGAGGCCGGCCAGCAGCAGGTCGTCGTTGTTGTTGTTGATCGGCTGGGGCAGCCCCGGGATGGTCGCGTTCGGCATGGCGACGATGGCGCGGAACGCCTCGGACCGCATCACCGCCTCCCCCAGCTTCAACTGGTCGGCCGCGGTGCTCACGGTCTTGGCGTCCAGCCCGCTGGGGTCGGTGTAGACGGTGTCCGCCATGCCGAGTTCACGGGCGGCCTCGTTCATCTTCGCGACGAAGGCGGCCTCGTCGGTGGTGCCGGTGTCCCAACGGGCGAGGAGCCGGGCGACGTTGTTGCCCGACGGGATCATGAGCATCTTCAGCATGTCCTGGAGGGTGAACTCCTGGCCGGTGCGCAGGCCCGTGATGCGTGACTCGCTCTCGGAGGTGCCGTCGGCCACCGCCTTCGCGTCCACGCGGATGCGGGGGCCGGGCTCGTTCTTCTTGAGCGGGTGGCCCTTGAGGATGACGTAGGCGGTCATCACCTTGGCGACGCTGGCGGTCGGTACCGGCTTCTGGCCGCCGAACGTTGCGGCGTCGCCGGAGCCGACGATGCGGACGGCGCCTTGGCCCTTGTCCGGCCAGGGGAAGGAGAGCGTGCCGGCCACGGTGTGGGTGGGGTCGGTGCCGGACAGGGCGACGGGGGGCAGCGGACGGAGCAGTTGCGCGGTTGCGCCCAGGCCGAGGAGCGCGAGGAGGGGAAGGGTCCAGATCTTCAGGCGCCGGGCCGCCGTGCGCCGAAGGGTCGGCGGCGGGGGAGGGGTGTTGGTCAGCTGGGCGAGTAGGTCCAGTGGTGCCGGTGCGGCCGGTGCGGCCGGTGGAGTCAGTGGTGCCGGCTGTTCTGCGGTGATCTGGTCCGTTGCCCCTGCCGACGGTCCGGGTACCGCTGTGGGTGTGGGTGTGGGTGTGGGTGTGGGTGTGGGTGCCGGTGCCGGTGCGGGTGCGGGTTCCGGTTCGGCGTCGGGTCGGGGGGCCGGCTCAGGGGTGCGTGCCGATTCGGTTGTGGTGGTCGCCCACTTGGGTGTGCGGGTGGGGGCGGGCGCGGGCTCGGTTTCGGGGGTGGGGGCGGGTTCCGGGTTGGTGTCCGGCTTGGGTGCGGGGGTGGGTTCCGGCTCGGATTCCGGGGCGGTCTCCGGTTCGGGTTCCGGGTTGTTCTCCGGCTCGGGTGCCGGTTCGGGTTCCGGGTCGGTCTTCCGCTCGGGTACCGGGGTGGGTGCCGGGGTCGGGTCCGGGGCGGTCTCCGGGTCTGGTGCGGGGGTCGGGTCCGGGGCGGGGTGGGGGATCGCGCCGGTGTCGTCGGTGGGCTGCCCCGGTGTCGTGGTCATGTTCGCTCTGCTCGTTCCGTGTCCGTTGCCGTCGACGGTGCAGAGCGGTTCCGGCGGGCGGGGGTTTCGCGTGGTCTGGTTCTGTGACTGTTCGGTCATACACCGGGGCGGGTACCTGGGCGGATGGGCGGATCCGGGCCCGATGGGGTGATCGGCCGGAAATCGGGTGTACGCGTAGGTGCCCCCAGCATCTAATGGGGGTATCCGAGCACGACGAGGTGTTCTCATGACCGAAGCCGTCGCCTTTCCCGGCAGCCGCAGCTGTCCCTACCACCCGCCCGCCGCCTACCAGCGCTTCCGGGACGAACGCCCGCTCACCCGGACCACCCTCTTCGACGGCCGGTCCGTCTGGATGGTGTCCGGGCACGCCGAGGCCAGGGCCCTGCTCGCCGACCCGCGCCTGTCCACCGACGTCGAGAACGAGGCGTTCCCGATTCCCACCGCCCTGTTCCGGGACGTACCGCGCCGCCGTACGCCCCTGCTCGGCGTGGACGACCCCGAGCACAACGTGCAGCGCCGCATGCTCATCCCCAGCTTCACCGTCAAGCGGGCCACCGCCATGCGACCGCGGATCCAGGCGATCGTCGACGGGCTCATCGACGACATGGTCGCGCGCGGCGACCGCGCCGAACTCGTCGGCGCCTTCGCCCTGCCCGTGCCGTCCCGCGTCATCTGCGAGCTGCTCGGCGTTCCCTATGACGACCACGAGTACTTCGAGGGGTTGTCCAGGCGGCTGCTGCGCGGGCCGCGGGCCGATGACGTGCTGGAGGCCCGTGAGCGGTTGGTCGCCTACCTGCGGGAGCTGATCGAGGCCGGGCGCGGGAAGCCCGGACTGCTCGCCGAGCTGGCCGGCGACGGCCGGCCGGACGTCGACGAGATCGCGGAGCTCGGCCTGATCCTGCTGGTCGCCGGGCACGAGACCACCGCCAACATGATCTCCCTCGGTGTGTTCACGCTGCTCCGGCACCCCGAGCAGCTGGCCCAGCTGCGCGCCGACCCGGCGCTGCTGCCCGCCGCCGTCGAGGAGCTGATGCGCTTCCTGTCGATCGCCGACGGCATGCTCCGGGTCGCCGTGGACGACATCGAGGTGGCCGGCACCGTCATCCGCAAGGACGACGGCGTCGTCTTCCCCACCTCGGTCATCAACCGCGACGACACCGTCTACGCGCACCCCGACACCCTCGACTGGCACCGTTCCGCCCGCCACCACGTGGCGTTCGGCTTCGGCATCCACCAGTGCCTGGGGCAGAACCTGGCCCGCGCCGAGCTGGAGATCGCCCTCGGCACGCTGCTGCGCCGGCTTCCCGGACTGCGTCTCGACGCGCCGCCCGAGGAGATCCCGTTCAAACCGGGCGACACCATCCAGGGCATGATCGAGCTGCCGGTCGCGTGGTGAGTGCCGTGGACGCGGTCCGCATCGCGATCGACCGGAGCCGGTGCATCGGCTCCGGGCAGTGCGTGCGGACCGACCCGGACGTCTTCACCCAGGACGACGAGGGGCTGAGCACGCTGCTCCCCGGCGCCGCGTCCCGGGCCGACCCGGAGCTGGCGAGGGAGGCGGCGCGGACCTGTCCGGTGGCCGCCATCGCGGTCCGCGCGGTCCCGAAGCTCTGAAGTTGCTCAAGCGGTGTCCGGGCCGCCGCCGCGCGGGGGCCTCATGCTCGCACGCGGAGGGAGCAGGAGGTGGGGACCGCTGTGGAGATCTTCCTGATGATCGTCTTCGGTGTCGTCGTGGTGGGTGTCGGGGTACTGACGGACCGGCAGGCGTCGCGCCGCCGCAAGCGGGGTTCCTGGAGCGGCGGGTCCTCCTGCGGCGGCGGGTCCGGTTGTGGAGGGGGGTCCTCGTGCGGTGGCGGGGGCGGCGGTGACTGAACCGCCGCCGGAAGCGGCCGGGGCGCTGCGGGCCGAGGTGCGGGCACTGGCCGACCCTTCCCGCGCCGGACGGCAGCGCGCCTACCTGCGCAGCGGGCTGCACCACCTCGGGGTGACCGTTCCGGAGCTGCGGGGCTGCGTCACCCGTATCCGGCGCACGCTGGGTGCCCGGCCCGCGCCCGAGGTCCTCGCCCTCGCCGCGGACCTGTGGGCCGCGCCCGGGCCGGGCGGCGGCCCCGTGTACGAGTACCGCTGGGCGGCCGTCGAACTGCTGGTGCAGTACGCGCGGGCACTGGACGCGACCGCGCTCGGGCCGGTGGAGGGACTCCTGCGGGAGTGCCGGACCTGGGCGCTGGTGGACCCGCTGGCCGTCCACTGCGCCGGCGCGGTCGCCCTGCGCGACCCGGCCGCCGGCCCCGTGCTGGACCGGTGGTGCGCCGATCCCGACTTCTGGCTCCGCCGCTCGGCCCTCCTGGCCCTGCTGCCGGGGATCCGCGCCGGCCGGCCCGACACCGGCCGGCTCACCCGGTACGCGGACGCGCTCGTCGGCGAACGTGAGTTCTTCGTCCGCAAGGCGCTCGGCTGGGTGCTGCGCGAGACCTCCGTCCGCGACCCGCGGTTCGTCACCGACTGGCTGGACCGGCACGGCAGCCGCGTCGCCCCCCTCACCCGCCGGGAGGCCGTTCGGCGCCTCGACACCCGATGAGGTTGGGTGGGGGCATGGACGCGGAACCTGTGGTCGTCGTGATGGGCGTGTCGGGGACGGGCAAGACCACGGTCGGCCGGCTCCTCGCCGAAGGCCTCGGAGTCCCCTACGCGGAGGGGGACGACTTCCACCCGGCGCGGAACGTGGAGAGGATGTCCGCCGGCATCCCGCTGGACGACGCCGACCGGTGGCCCTGGCTGGACGCCGTCGGTGCGTGGGCCCGCGAGCGGGCCGGCCGCGGCGGGGTGGTGGCCGCGTCCGCGCTGAAACGGGCCTACCGGGACCGGCTGCGGGCCGCCGCGCCCGGGGCGGTGTTCGTCCACCTGACCGGCGACCGGGACCTCGTCGCCCGCCGCATGGCCGCGCGCACCGGGCACTTCATGCCGGTCACGCTGCTGGACTCCCAGTACGCCGCCCTGGAACCGCTGCGACCGGACGAGCGGGGGTTCGCCGTGCCCGTCGACGGGAGCCCCGCGGAGACCGCACGGCGGGCCCTGGACGGGCTGCACGCCCTGGCGGAGGAGGGATCCGGCGGGGCGCCGCCGGCGTGAGAGGCTGGTGCCATGAGCATCGAGGTCCGCCCGGCATCCGTGTTCGAGGACGTCCGTGCCGTGCTCGGGCCGAAGTCCCCCGGCGCCACCGTGTGCTGGTGCCTGAGCTACCGGATCCCGTCCGGGGTCAACAACGGGCTCCGGGGGCCCGAGCGGGGCGAGTTCGTCGCGGAGCTGTGCCGCGCCGGGACGCCTCCGGGCGTGCTCGCCTACGAGGACGGGGAGCCGGCCGGCTGGGCCGCGGTCGCGCCCCGCTCGGACACCTCGTTCGCCCGCAGCCGCACGATCCCGCACGTCGACGACCTGCCGGTCTGGTCCCTGTGGTGCGTCCGCGTCCGCCCCGGGCACCGCAAGAAGGGCGTCTCGCACGCCCTCATCGCGGGCGCCGTCGACTTCGCCCGCTCCCACGGCGCGCCCGTCGTCGAGGCGTACCCGCTGGACAACCGCGGAGCCCGGGTCGACCTGACGATGGCCTACGCGGGACTCCGCGCCAACTTCGAACGCGCCGGGTTCGTGCACGTCGCGGACACCACCTCGGTGCTCGCCGGGCACCCCCGCGTACTGATGCGGCTCGACCTGCGCTGACCCCGCCGGCCCCCGGGGAAACGGGGGCCGGGGAGGCCGGGCGGCCGGGTGGGTCAGAACCAGGTGAGGGTGAGGGGGAAGGTGGCGCTCGCGCTCGCTCCGGTGGAGTCGGTGGCGGTGGCGGTGATCTGGACCGTTCCGACGGCCCAGGGTTTGCCGGTGACGCGTCCGGTGGCGGGGTCGAGGGTCAGGCCCCAGGGCAGTCCGGTGGCGGTGTAACGGACGGGAGGTTTGCCGCCGGTGGCGGTGATCTGGACGGTGCAGCTCTGGTTGAACTTGCAGGTGGCGCCGGCGGGGACGACGACCTTCAGGTCGCCCGACGGCGGCGGCTCCTCACCGCCGGACCCGAACACCTCCGAGATCGGGACGGCGGTCGCGGCGTTCCCGGCGTGCCCGGTGCCGAACAGGTCCTCCATGGTGCGCAGCAGGTTGTAGTGGTTGTAGGCGGTGGCGTACCGGCCCGGCTTGACGTCCGCGCCGTAGAACACCGTGGCGATCTGGTTGGAGCCGAGGAAGTTGTCCTCGTCCCAGGTCACCACCAGCAGGCTCCGGTTGGCCTTCGCCCACTGCGCGTAGGCGTCCAGGTTGTTCTTCAGCCAGGTGTCGCCGGTGCTCACCGGGCAGGAGTGCATGTCGTTGCACTGGTTCGGGACCACGAACGACAGGTGCGGCAGCGCGCCGAAGTCGTTCTTCGGGAACTGCGCCCAGGTCTTGCCGGTGTTCAGCGGCAGGTTCTTGAACGCGAACCACGGGTTGTGCTTCTGCGCGTACTGGCCGCTGGTGCACACCGTGGAGCCCTCGGAGGGGAGGTCCTCGTTGTAGGTGGCGAAGGTCTTGCCCGCGGCGATCAGTTCCTGGCCGAGGTTGGGCGCGGTCATGGACTGCGGGGCGTAGCAGCCGTCGCCGGTGATCCCCTGCGTGGAGCCGGAGAACAGGTTGAAGTAGTTGGGCTGGCTGGGGTGGGTGAGCGCCTTCATGCCGGTCAGGCTGGCGCCGCCGGCCGCGAGCTGGTTGACGTACGGGGCGTTGGCGCTGCCGATGATCTCCCCGTACTGCTTGTTCTCGAAGACCACGACGACGACGTGGTCGTAGGCGGGCAGGGCCGCGGCGGTGGAGGACGCGGCGGCGGAGGGCAGGGCTTGTGACGCCTCGGAGGCGGTCAGGGTGGCGGCGGTGATCAGGCCGAGGGCGGCGAGGATCCCGCCGACCGTCCTCGTCCGCCTGGAGCGGGGGGAACTCATGGCTGTCTTCCCTTCTGCATGGCCGGTGTTCCTTCCTGTTCCGGTACGGGTTCAGTTCTCGCGCCGGGCCGCGCCGGCCACGGCGACGTTCAGGAACCGCGGTACGGGCCGCCGCCGGGCGTGGAACTCCCCGGCGACCGCGGCGCGTACGGCGGTCCCGCGTTCCCGCGGCAGCAGCATCAGCACGCTGTGCGGGGTCCGTTCGCCCGGCGGCCACGCGCTGAGCGCCCCCGCCCGCCGGGCGCAGTCCACGGCCGCCCGCAGGTGGGCGGCCCGGTCCAGCGGGCCGCCGCGGGCGGCCATCAGCACCAGCCGCGTGCCGGTGGCGGCCGGGTCGAACGGGACGTGGCGGGGGCGGCCGCCGCCGAGCAGCAGCGCGCTCCCCGGCCAGGCGTACAGCACCGCGCTGCGCAGCGCCTCGTCGCCGGGCGGCGCCACCGTACGCAGGACCTCGGCGAGGCGCTCCCGGGACGGCGGCTCCCCGCCGGCGGCGTGCGCGTCGGCCACCGCGAGCGCCACGGCGCAGTCGGCGGGCTCGGTCAGGGAGAGGCCGGAGGACGCGGTGAGCGTGCCGTGCACGTGCAGGTCGGTGCCGGAACGCCCGTGTCCGGCGCCGGCCAGGGCCCGCAGCACGGCGTACGGCCGTTCCGCCCACGGGGGCACGTCCGCCGGCCGGGCCCCGGCCAGCGGCAGGGTGCAGCTCTGCGCGGGGTGGGCCAGGGAGCTGAGCCGCACCAGTCCGTCCGCGCGGGGGGCGGCCGCCGCCGCCACCGGCCAGCCGGCCGCCGCCACCAGGCCGGGGGAGCCCAGGTGGAAGGCGTGCGGGGCGCTCCAGACCGCGGCCGGAGGGCGGCCGTGGGCGGTCTCCAGGGCGTACGCCACCAGCCGGAACAGCGGATCGGCGGTGGCCCGCCGGGCCAGTGCGGACGGGTCGGGGAGGGGCAGTGGTGCCGGGTGGGGGGACGGGCCGGTGGTGGCGGGCAGGGGTGTCACGGCCGGGGCCCTCCGTCCTTCCGGGGCTGCCGTGGCCTCCGTGGCCTCCGTGGCCGCCGGGACGGCAGGTCCCGTGCGTCCGGCCGTGCGGTCCGGTGCGGCCGGTCCGGGCCGTCCGGTTCCCTGCGGGCCAGAAGACGGTAGGCGTTGCCGCCGTCGGTGGCGCGGGCCGCCGCGGTGCGCAGCACGTCCAGGGCCGCCGCCACCGGGAAGCAGGGCAGCGCCGCGGCCCGTACCGCCTGCCGGACCGCGCGTACGGCCGGGCCCGTCGCGGCGGCCCACGGGCTGTCGGGGTCGGGGGCGAGCCGGTTGACGGTCAGGACGAGCGCCCCCACGAAGTCGTTGTGCTGGTGGGCCGGGCCGTGCTCCTCCGCCAGCACCGTGAAGCCGCACTCGGCCAGCGCCTCCCGCAGGTTGGCGGCCGGGACCAGGTGCTGGTGCTGGGGCTGGAACCACGGCAGCCAGTGCGGGCCCAGCAGCCGTGCCGTCCGCGACTGCGGGTCGGGCAGTTCCACCAGCAGGTGACCGCCCGGCACCAGCACCTCGGCGGCCGCCCTGAGCTCGGCGCGCGGATCACGTGTGTGCTCCAGGTAGTGGTACATGCTGACCGCGTCGTACTGTCCGGCCAGCTTCGCAGCCAGCTCCGGGAACTGCCCCCGGTAGCCGGCCCGCACCCAGCCCCGCCGCTCCGCCTCCTCCACCCCGTCGCCCATGTCGAGCCCGTCGAACCGGGTCTCCGGCCACACGTCGCGGGCGGCCGCGCAGAAGTGGCCGTGGCCCGTGCCGACGTCCAGCCAGGAGGACGGCGTGGCGTGGGGGGCGAGCATCGCGGCGCGGGCCCGGTAGTGCCCGCCGAGCCGCCCGAACACCGCCCCGGCCCCCTCGCCGCCGCGCCCGTCGTAGAAGTCGCGGTAGTAGAAGTCCAGGCCGGCCGGGGTCAGCCGGGGGTTCTGGAAGACGTGCCCACAGGCCTCGCACTCCTCCAGGACGAACCGGCCGGGCTTGCCCTGGAGCAGGTCCGGCACCCGTACCCGTACGCGCAGGCCGCCCGCCCCGCACCAGGGGCAGTCGGCCCGGCGCGGCTCGAAGAACCGGTCGGTGCCGGCGGCGAGTTCCGCCGCGTACCAGGCCGCGCGGACGGCGTCCGGTCCGGCCGAACGCCGCGCCGCGGCCACGGCGCGCGCCGCCACGGCCGTACGCAGCGCCCCGTGCAGGGAGCGCACGGGCCGGGCGGCCGTCGCCCGGCCCAGTCCGGCCGGCCGCAGCGGCCCGCCGGGGCCGAGCACCAGCCAGGGCTGCGCCCAGTACAGCGCGGCGGCGGCCAGGCCCCAGCGGCCGTGCCGGACCGCGCCGGCCGCCAGCAGCGCCAGGCCGGCCAGCCGGGCGGCGGCCAGCGGGCCCGGCGGCAGGCCCTGGGCGTACAGCTCCTCCAGCCCGCCGTCCGCGCCGGGGCCGGGCGCGGGCGCGCGCAGGCCGGGGGCGACGGCCAGGTCGGTGGTGCCGGCGGCGTACTCCTTCAGACGGCGGGTCAGTCCCAGGAGTTCCGGGGCCCCGCGGCGGCCGTCGGGGTCGATCCCGGCCCGGGCCAGGACCTCGGCGGTGGCCAGCAACGCCGTTCCCGCCCCCCTCCCGCAGGCCAGCCGGTCCCGGCGGTAGGCCGCGGGGTCCAGCAGGCGCAGCAGCCCCAGCGCCCGCTCCGCGTCGAGGTCCTCCGGCAGCAGCTCCAGCACCTCCAGGCCCTCGCGTTCCGCGTGGGCGCGGGCGGCCCGCAGCACGTCCGGGCCGGCGAGCACCCCCTCGGCGGCGACCAGCCGGTACCGGCCGGAGTCCTCCGCGGGCCCGCCGGCCGGCGGGGCGGGCAGCACCGCCAGCGCGTGCAGCCTGCGGCGGGCCCGTGCCGTACCGGCGGCCAGGGCGAGGAACGCGGCGCCGGACACCCAGCGGCCGTGCGGGACGGGGGTCATGTCAGCTTCTCCAACCGGTCGGCCGCGGCGGCGGCACCACCCGCCGCGGCGAAGGAGGTCTGGATCCGCCGAGCCGCGCGGCGGTACCGGGGATCGTCGAGCACCGAGGCGAGCGCCCCGGTCAGGTCCTCGGCGCGGACCCGGCCGAACCGCAGCCGCACCCCGGCACCGGCTGCGGCCACCTGCCGGGCGACGATGGGCTGGTCGTCCCGGATCGGGGCGACGACCAGCGGCAGCCCGTGGGCGAGCGCCTCGCAGACCGTGTTGTGGCCGCCGTGACTGACGACGGCGTCGAGGTGCGGCAGCAGGTCGAGCTGGGGCACGGTGTCCCGGAGCACGACGTGCTCCGGGACCGGTCCGGTCAGCGCGGCCGGCGCGGCCAGCACCAGCTGGACGTCGTCCGCGAGCCGGTCGGCGGCCTCCAGGACCCGGGCGTAGAACCTGCTGCCCGCCTCCTGGTTGAGGGTGCCCAGGGAGACCAGCACCCGCCGGCGGTCCGGGTCCAGCCGGGACCAGGGGAACTCGCCGCCCGGCGGCCGGGACCCCAGGGCCGGCCCGACGAACGCGAAGTGCGCCGGGAACTCCTCGTCGGCGCCCACGAGTTGGGGGGTGGAGAACACGAGCACCAGCCGGTCGGAGAACCGCGGGTCGAAGCCCCGGCCACCCGGAACCTGGTCCGGCGGCCCGTACTCCGCGACCAGGGCGGCGACCTGGTCCGCCACCCACTCGCCGACCTTCGGGAAGTCGGCGAACGGCCGGGTGAACTCGGCGGAGGTGGTGGCGGAGGTGACCCAGGGCACGCCGAGCCGCCGGGCCGCCAGCGGCCCCGCCAGCGCCTGCTGGTCGGCGACCACGACGTCGGGCCGGTAGGCCCGTACGGCCCGCTCCACCCCCGGAACCATGGCCCGGGCCAGCGGCAGCAGCGCCTGGCTCCACAGGAACCGCAGGGCCGCGACGCCCCGCAGGTCCCGCCAGCGGCCGTGCAGCGCCTCGTAGCCGCCCGCGACCGGGGACGGGCCGGGCCCGGCCGCCCGCGCGGCCGCTTCCGCCGCTTCCGCCGCTTCCGCCGCCGAACCGGAGGGGAACAGCCGGGCGTGCGCGGGCAGCAGACCGGCGAGCACCTCGGGCGGCCCGGTCCATGCGGTGTCGTGCCCCCGGGCGGCCAGTTCGGCGGCCACGGCGAGGGTCGGGTTGACGTGTCCCGCCAGCGGCGGTACCGCGAACAGGAACCTCACCGGACCGGCACCCCCTCACGGGCGGTGCGGCCGGCCACTGCCGCCAGGTGGGCGAGCACCGACTCCCGCAGCACCCCGCTGCTCTCCTTGAGCACGTCGTGGCCGAGGCCGGGCAGGATCCGCAGGGTGCACTCGGGCGCGTACCGGGCCAGCTCCCGGGCGCCCGGCACGAGTTCCGAGTGCTCCCCGCACACGACCAGCACCGGGCAGCGCAGCCGCGCGTAGTCCGCCGGGCCGAAGGCACGGCCCGAGGCGATGTCGTCGATCAGGGAGGTGTGGTTGAGCAGCGAGTCGGCGATGGCGGTCAGCCGGGCCGCCTTCCGCAGCCGCAGGGAGGACAGCTCGGCGGGCACCGGGCTGTCCTCCAGACTGAGCGCGGCCACCGACAGCGTGTCCACCATGTTCTCCACCCACGGTCCGCTCGACGGTGGTTCCAGCAGGGTCAGTCCGGCGACCAGGCCGGGCCTGGCCAGAGCCGTGTGCAGGGCGAGCGTGGCGCCGTAGCTGTTGCCGACCAGGTGCACCGGCCGCCCCGCGAGGCCCAGGGCGCGGAGCAGCCCCACGAGGTCGGCCACGGCGGTCCGGCTGTCGTACCCGGTCCGCGGGCGCTCGCTCATGCCGTGGCCGCGCAGGTCGTGCAGGACGACCTCGTGGCCGGCCCGGGCGGCGGGGACCGCGAGCGGGCAGTAGAAGCTGGACAGGTTGTCGACGACCAGCCCGTGGAGGAAGACCACGGCCGGTCCGGGGGGCTCCCCGCCCGTGTCGGGGACGGGCAGCCGCTGGACGTGGAAGCGCAGCGAGTCGACGAGGACCTCGGCCATCGCGGGCGCCGTCAGGCCGCGGAGGCGGGGCTGGCGCCGCGCGCGGCGAGGGCGGTCCGGGTGACCCGGTCGATGTGCCGCACCAGGTCGCCCACGGACATGGCGAGGATCTCCTCCATGTCCTTCTCGGCGAGGAAGCCCATGAGGTCCACCTCGCGGCCGTACCGCCGGTGCAGGAGGTCGGCGAGGGCGACGAACTCGATGCTCTCCAGGGCCAGGTCCTCGTTGAAGGTCGTCTTCATCGTCACCTCGTCGGCGAGGAGGAACTCGTCGCCGACGATCCCGACGAGCATGCGGGTGATCTCGGCGAGCGCGGCCGCCTCGCCTGCGGACGCCGCGCCGGACGCCGTTTCCTGTGCCGCTTCGTCAGCCATGGCTGGTCTCCGTGGTGGTCGTGAGGGCGGGTGGATCGGTCGGGGCGGTACGTGCGAGGGGAACGGCGGGCACGGCCGTGCAGGCGACCACGTGGGGCACCGGCGCGGCAGCGGGGCGGGGCGCCACCTCGTGGACGGCGGTCCGGACGAGGTGCCGGCGCCCGGCGGGGGAGGTGACGTACAGCCCGCCGCCGGGCCCGCGGGTCACGGCCCACTGGCGGGGGCGGCCCGCCAGGCCCGTGCCCTCCGCCTTGGCGGCGGCCTCCTTCGCCGACCACAGGCCGGTCAGCGCCGCGGGCAGGCCGGTCCCGTCCCGGGCCGCGAGCTCCTCGGCGAGCAGGACCTCGTCCGGGGTGAGGGCGATCCGGCGGAGCGCGCCGGGGTCCCCGGTCACCACCTCCACGTCGATGCCGACGTCCGCGCCCGTGTGGGCGACGGCCACCGCCAGGAGCTCCTTGTGCGCCAGGGAGAGCCGCAGGCCGGCGGCCAGGCCGCCGGGCACCGGCCGGCCCGACGCGTCGTTCCCGACGGTCACCTCGGCGGGGAACACCGGCCCCGCCCCTCCGTCCCACAGCAGCCGGCGCAGCGCGTCCTTGGCGGCGATCCGCCCGAGCAGCCAGCCGGAGCGGGCCCGCGGACCCAGCCGCTCGTACGCGGCCCGCTCCGGCGCACCCAGGTAACGGCGCATCACCAGCTCCTGGGAGGCGGGATCGGTCCACCGCCGGGCGGCCGCGCACCAGCCGCCGGGCTGCGGTTCGCCGATCCCGCACACCTCCGGGGTGAACTTCATCGGCCACACCCGCTCGTCGGCCGCGAACCTGCGGTACGTCCAGTCCTCCAGGCGGGCCCACGGCGCGCCGTCGGGGGTCCGCAGTTCGACGTCCCCGCGGACGGACCCGGCGCGGACCTCACGGATCCGGGCGGTCGCGGCCAGCAGCGTCCCGTCGGGCGGCGGCGGACCGTACAGGGTGATCCGTTCCAGGGCGGCCGGGAACACCAGCCGGTCGCGGTCGAGCCGCAGCTGCATCCAGTGCCCCAGGAGCTGACCTGCCGCGTCGAGCAGCGCCCCCGGGGAGGGCAGCGCGCGCAGGACCCCGCGGATGCCGTCCTCGGCGACGGCGGTCACCTCGTGCACGCCCGCGAACCGGGGGCCGTGGAACATCCACCGGTCGCGGTACAGCGCCGCGGCGCTGACGGGCGCCGGCCGCTCCGCCGTCAGCGGCACCGGACCGCGGCCCGGGGGCGGCGCCGGGTGCCGGGCCTCCAGCAGCACGGTGACGCTCGCGCAGTCCCCGACGCGCACCCGTACCCGGCCGTCGCCGGCGGGGTGCGCGGTGATCCGGACCTCGGCGGCGGGTGCGACGGGCAGCCAGCGCAGCGCCCGGACCTCCGAGTAGCCCGTGACGACCGCGGAGGCCCCGGGCGGGAGGGTCCGCAGGGCGGCCCCGGCGGCCAGCTCCAGCATGGTGGTCATGGGCACCACGGGGAACCGGTCGGAGTCGTGCGGCCAGTCCTCGGACTGGAGGTACACGCAGTGGTCGAGGACGTACGGCACGGTGCCGGTCGACAGGACGCGCGTCTCCTCGTACGGGCGGGCCCCGGCGGGGTCCCGCGGGCCGGGGCGAGCCGGTCCGGGGGCGGCCGGTCCCGGGGCGGGGGCGCGGGTCCAGGCACCGGTGACGGCGGCCGTGGCGGCGCGCGTCTCGGCCAGGACGGCGTCCAGCGCCGTCAGCACGCGGGGCGGTGCCCCTCCGCCGGCCGTCACCGCGGACTCGCCCGGCGGTTTCGCGGCGCCGCCCGACGCCGGTACGCCCAGCTGCCGTGCCGCCGCCCCGAGCCGCACCAGCGGCGACCCCAGGTCGAGGAGGGCAGGGCCGCCCGTACGGGGCGCCGGCGGGGCGGGGGCAGGGGCCGGGGCCGGGGCTGTCGCGGGTCCGGGCGCCGGGGCGGGCGTGGGCGCGGCAGCCGGGGCGGGCGTGGAGGCCGGCGTGGGGGCGGAGGCCGGGGCGGGCGTGGAGGCCGGCGTGGGGGCGGAGGCCGGGGTGGGCGCGTCCAGCAGGAGCGGCCAGGACGGCGAGAGCCCCTCGGCCCACAGGGCCGCCGCCAGCCGGCGCAGGCCGGCCAGTCCGCCGAGCCGCGGCGCGGAGGCGCTCACCGCCACGTGGTCACGGCCGCGCAGGGTGTCCTCCACGAACCCGGCCAGGCTGCCCGGACCCGCCGAGACGAAGGCCCGTACGCCGGCCTCCTCGTACAGCCGCAGCACCAGGCCCCGGAAGTCCACCGGCTCCAGGAGGTGGCGGACGACCAGCTCGCGGACCTCGCCCGGGTCCGCGGGGTAGGGGCGGCCGGTGGTGGCGGACCACACCGGCAGCCGGGGCGCGCGCAGCGGCAGCCGCTCGAACGCGGCCCGCACCTGCCCCAGGTACGGCTCCCACATCGGGGTGTGGAACCCGGACCGGAACGGCAGTTCCTGCCCGAGGACCCCCTCCGCGCGGAGCCGGTCCAGCACGGCCGCGACCTGCTCCGGCGCCCCGCACACCACCGACTGGTGCGGGCAGTTGTCGTGACTGACCACCACCCGGTCCAGGCCGTGGAGGGCGGCGGCCGCCCGCCCGGCCCCGCAGCCCACCGCCGCGTACACCAGGTCGGGGACCCGCAGCGCGCCGGGCCGCAGCGACCCGAGGAAGGTGTCGACGGCCTCCTGCGGGTACATCCCGGCCACGACCATCGCCGCCCACTCGCCGAGGCTGTGCCCCGCCAGCACGTCGGCCTCGACGCCGATCAGCGGCAGCGCGCGGGCGAAGAACCGGCCGGCGGCGATCGCGTCGAGGGCGCGCCCGATCAGCTCGCCGCTGCCGCCGAGCACGGGCCGGGGAAGTCCCAGCCGCTCCGCGACGTCGCCGGTGTCCGGGGCGAACTCCGGTTCCAGGCCGGGGAAGAGCAGCGCCACCCGGCCGCCGCCGGGCCGCTCGGCGTACGGGCCGAGCAACGGGCGCGGGGTGAACCAGACGTCGCCCCGCCCGCGCCAGGCCCGGCCGCGCTCCAGGACCCGCAGGGCCAGCGCGCGCCGCTGAGGGGTGGGTCCGGCCAGGGCCAGCCGGCAGGGACCTTCCGGGCCGCCGCCGTCCGGCCGGCCGCCGACCGGATCGGTGCCGTCGTACGGGCCGTCCGCCGGCGACCGTTCCAGCCGCCGGGCGAGCTCCTCCGGGCTGTTCCCGGCGAGCAGCAGCACCGTCTCCGGCCGGGGTGCGGTGCCGCCGCGGACGGGGCCTTCCGCGCGCCCCGGGGCCGTGCGGGCCGCGGGCGCGGGTGCCGGCCGCCGGACCGGCCGGACCGGTACGCCGGCCCCGGCCCCGGCCCCGGCCCCGGCCGCGGCCCCGGCCCCGGCCCCGGCCGCGGCCCCGGCCCCGGCCCCGGCCCCGGCCGCGGCCCCGGCCCCGGCCGCGGCCCCGGCCCCGGCCGCGGCCCCGGCCCCGGCCCCGGCCGCGGCCCCGGCCCCGGCCCCGGCCGCGGCCGGGGCCCGGGCCGCGGGTGCCTCCTCCAGGACCACGTGCGCGTTGATCCCGCCGAAGCCGAAGGCGTTGACCCCGGCCCGGCGCGGCCCGCCCCCCGGCCCCCGCTCCCACGGCTCGGTCTCCGTCACGGGCCGCATGCGGGTACGGGCGAAGTCCGCGTGCGGTTCCTCCAGGTGCAGGGTCGGTGGCAGCACCCCCTCGTGCACGGCGAGCGCCGCCTTGATCAGCCCGGCCATCCCGGACGCCTGCATGGTGTGCCCCACCATGGACTTCACCGAGCCCAGCGCCACCCGCCCCGAGGAGCCCGCGTCCGGGCCGAACACGCGGCCCAGGGTGGCGAGTTCGACCGCGTCACCGACCGGCGTGCCGGTGCCGTGCGCCTCCAGCAGCCCCAGCGCGCCGGGCTGCCGCGGGTCCAGGCCGGCGTCCCGCCAGGCCGATTCCAGCGCCCGCACCTGACCGTCGACCAGCGGACTCATCAGGCTCGCGGCCCGGCCGTCGCCGGCCACGCCGACCCCCCGGACCACCGCGTAGACGCGGTCGCCGTCCCGTTCGGCGTCCGCCAGGCGTTTCAGCAGCACCACGCCCGTCCCCTCCGACAGCAGGGTCCCGTCGGCACGCCGGTCGAAGGGGCGGATCCGTTCGCTCGGGCTGAGCGCCCGCAGCTGGGTGAACACGCTCCACAGCGTGGCGATGTGGCAGTGGTGCACGGCCCCGGCGACGACCAGGTCGCAGCGCCCCGACCCCAGCAGGGCCACCGCCTGGTCGACGGCGAGCAGCGAGGAGGCGCAGGCCGCGTCGAGGGTGTAGGCGGGCCCGTGGAAGTCGAGCCGGTTGGCGATCCGGGCGGCGGTGAAGCTGGGCACCAGCCCGATCGAGGCGTCCGGGCGTTCGGGCCCCAGGGCGCCCTGGAACGCCTCCCGGACCGCGGCGATCCGCTCCGCGGGCAGTTCGGGCGCGATCTCCCGCAGCGTGAGGGCGAGTTGGTGGGCCGTACGCACCCGCTGGTCGAGGCGGGCGGTGGCCACCCCCATGAACCCGCCGCGGCCCAGGACCACCCCGATCCGGGACCGGTCCGCCGGCAGCCGGTCCGCTCCGCCGGCGTCGCCCACCGCCTCGGCGGTGGCGTGCAGGGCGAGGAGCTGGTCGGGTTCGGCCCCCTCCACGGCGCTCGGCATGATCCCGAACCGGGTCGGGTCGAAGCCGGCGGCCCCGTCCACGAACCCGCCGCGCCGGCAGTAGAACCGGTCGCTGCGCGCGGGTCCGGCCGCGCCCCCCGGGTCGTAGTACACCTCCGGCTCCCAGCGGCCGGGCGGCACCTCGCCGATGGCGTCGGCACCGGCCAGCAGGTTCCGCCGGTACGCGGCGAGGTCCGGGGCACCCGGGAACACGGCGCCCATGCCCACGATCGCCGCGTCCGTGGGGCGCGGCCCGTTCCGGAGCTCAGCCATCGGCCCGGACCCCCTCCTCGCCGCCGGGGGCCAGCAGCAGCACCTGGGTGTCCCGGCCGTGTTCGAGTTCGGCGAGGAAGGCGGCGGTGCCGGCCTCGGGGTGGATCAGCGGGATGCCGCGCCGGGCGTAGGCGCGTTCCAGCTCGGGGGTGACCATCCCGCCGGCCTCGGCGGCCCACGGGCCCCAGTCCAGGGCGAGGACCCGGCCGGGGAAGCCCGTCGCGGCCCAGGCGTGGGCCAGGGTGTCCAGCGCGTCGTTGGCGGCGGCGTAGTCGGCCTGGCCGCGGTTGCCGTGGACACCGGCGACGCTCCCGAACAGGGCGAGGAACCCGGGGGCTGGGCCCGCGCCGTGTTCGGCGGCCGCGGCGGCCAGGTGCCGGGCGCCGTCCACCTTGGTGGCGAACACCTCGGCGAAGGCCTCCGGGTCCTTGTCGGCGAGCAGCCCGTCCCGCAGGATCCCGGCGCCGTGCACGATCCCGTCGAGACGGCCGTGCCGGGCCCGCACGTCCGCGACCACCTTCCGTACGGACTCCTCCCGGGTGACGTCCGCGCAGTGGTAGCGGACCGACGCGGCCGCCCCCGCCAGCGCCGCCAGGCTCGCGCGCACCTCGCGGTCGGCCAGTACCCGGGAGGCGGCGGCCTCGATCTCGGCGGGGGTGCGCAGTCCGCGGGAGATCAGCGCGGCCCGCAGCGCCACCCGGTCCTCCGCGTGGGCGAGCGCCGGGTCCTCCTCCCCGGCCGGCTCCGGGGTGCGGCCGACCAGTTCGATGTGGCAGCCCGTGGCCCGGGCCAGGACCAGGGCTGCCCGGGCGGTGATCCCGCGGGCCCCGCCCGTCAGCAGGACCACCGCCCCGGGCTCCAGGATCCGGGCCGGCGCGTCGGCCGGCAGCGGCGCCTCGACCGCACGAGGTTCCCGGCGCACACCGTCCCGGTAGCCCACGACGGCGGGGCCGCCGGCGGTGCACAGCTCGGCCAGGAGGTGTGCGGCGATCCGCTCCGGGCGTTCCTTGGGGTCGGTGTCGACGGCCCGCACCACGCTCCCCGGGTACTCCAGGGCCGCGCTCCGGGCGAAGCCGTACAGGCCGGCCCCGGGCAGCGGGTCGGGACTCCCGCCGGTGTCCCGGCCGAAGGACCCTCCGGAACCCGTGACGAGGAGCAGCCGGCGGGCCCCGGCGACCAGGACCCGGCGCAGCCCGGGGAAGGTGCCCGGGAGCACCGGGCCGGGCGCGGTCCGCAGCGCGGAGAGGTCGATCAGCCCGTCGAGGCCGTCGAGAGCGCCGAGTCGGCCGAGTCCGCCCGGTCCGCCTGGTCCGCCTGGTCCGTCGGATCCGTCGGATCCGTCGGATCCGTCGGATCCGACGGGCCCGTCCACGGGGTCCGGGCCGGCGGCCGACAGGTGCTCGGGGCGGAGCGTCCGGACCCGGGCGCCGTGCCGCTCCAGCAGCGCCCCGAGGGCGGCGGCCACCCCGAGGCCGTCCTCGACCACACCGAACAGGCCCTGGTCCAGGGCGCGTTCCGGGTCGGCGGCGGCGGTCGGGCCGGCCGGGGCGATCTCCACCACGTACCGCCGCAGCGGCAGGGGCGGCGGGGCGGGGGCGGCCGTGAGCACCTCGGGGGGCCCGGCGGTCGCCGCGGGGGTTCCGGTCGCGGCGGGGATGCCGGTCGCGGCGGGGGTTCCTGACGCCGCCGTGGTCCCGGCGGCCGCGAGGGCTCCTGACGCCGCCGTGACCCCGGCGGCGGACGGGTTCCGGGGCGCGCGGCTCGTGATCCACTCGACCACCCCGCGGATGGTCTTGATCCGGGAGAGTTCCTCCACCGCCGACTCCGCGTCCCCGCCGTCGCCCTGCGGCAGGCCGACCCGGTCGGCCAGCGCGCCGATGATCTCCACGCGCTTGATGGAGTCCACCGAGAGGTCCGCCTCCAGGTCCAGATCCGGATCCAGCATGTCCCGGGGGTACCCGGTGCGCGTGTGGACGATCTCCAGTACCGCGTCCAGGAGTCGGGCGGCGTCCAGCGGACCCGGCCCGGGGCCGTCCGGACCCCCGTCCCCGGGCGCACCGGACACCGCCGCCGGCACGACCGCCGCCGCCGGATCCCGGCCCGACGCGCCGGGCACCACCGGCTCCAGAGGCACCACGGCGGGGGTCTCCCGCACGGCCTCCTCGGGCCCGGCACCGGACGCCGGGGCCGTAGCGGTACCCAGATAGCCCAGCAGTACGTCCCGTTGGGCCGCCACCAGCTCCCGCGCCCCGCGCAGGTACTCCAGCAGCGCCTCCTCCCGCGCCCCGCCGCCGGAGCCGGCGGCCTCCCCGGCGGCGGGCACCGCCACCCGCCGTACGGGCCGCAGCCCGCCCGCCACCGGTACGCCGTCGGCGGTGCGCACCAGGTGGCCGTCGACCAGCCATCCCGGCCGGCGGGGCGCCCGCCGCGGCAGCGCGCGGGCCCGCCCCCGGAACAGGGGGTCCACGTCCACCGGCACCCCGGCCACGGCGAGTTCCGCCAGGGCCGTCAGCAGTCGCCGCAGTCCCGGCTCGCCCGGCACGTCACAGGCCACGGCGGTGTGCGGGCGGTCACCGAGGATCCGGCCGACCAGGCCCGTCAGCACCCGGCCCGGCCCGGCCTCCACGAACGTCCGTACGCCCGCCGCGTACATGGCCTCGACCTGTTCCACGAACCGCACCGGTTCGGCGACCTGACGGGCCAGCAGCTCCCTGGTCTCCGCCGGGTCGGCGCCGTAGCGGTGGGCGGTGGTGTTGGACCAGACCGGGACGGCGCACCCCGCCACCGCCGTCCCGGCCAGCTCTTCGGCGAGGCGGCCGGCAGCCCCGGCGACCACCCCGCTGTGGAAGGCGCAGGCCACCTCGATCCGTTCGGCGGACACCCCCTCCGCGTGCAGTGCCGCGAGCGCCGCCCCGACGGCGGCGGCCGGACCGGACAGCACGCACTGCCGGGGTGCGTTGTGGTTGGCCACCACGCATCCGGTGCGCCGCGCCACCACCTCCACCCGGTCGCGTTCGGCGGTGACCGCGGCCATCGCTCCGGGGTCGTCGCCGGCCGCGGCGAGGATCGCCTCCGCGCGGACGCCGCTGAGCCGCAGCAGGGTCGCGGTGTCGAAGGCCCCGGCCGCCCACAGCGCGGTCAGCTCGCCGTAGGAGTGCCCGGCCGTGCAGTCCGGCCGGACCCCCAGGGAGGTCAGCAGCCGGTGGGCCGCCGCCCCGGCCAGTCCCAGCGCGGGCTGTGCCACCCGGGTGTCGGTCACGGCCGCCCGCCGGGCCGCCCGCTCCTCGGGAGTGAACGCCGCCGGCGGGAACATCGCGGCCGTCACCGGCGCGGGAGCCCCGTCGAGCAGCTCCCGCAGCCGGGGGAAGGCGATGAACAGGTCGCCCAGCATGCCCGGGCGCTGGCTGCCCTGGCCGGGGAAGAGGAAGGCCACCTGGCCGGGGTCCGCTCCCGCCGCCCGTACGTGCACGCCCTCGCCCGGCGTGAAGGCGCGGGCCCGCTCCAGCTTGCCGGCCAGGTCGTCGAGGTCCGCCGCGACGACCGCCACCTGCACGGGTGCCGGGCCGGCGGCGGCTGCCGCACCCGCCGGCCCGGCCCCATCTGCCGGCCGGGCCGCACCCGCCGGTCCCGCCGTACCCGCCGACCCGGCCGCACCCGCGGCACCCGCCGCACCAGCCGGTCCCGCCGCGGCGATCGCGGCGTCCTCGGCCACCTCGGCCGCCAGGTCCCGCAACGCCCAGGGCCGGCCGACCGCGTCGTTCTCCTCCAGGCGGGCCGCCAGCCGCGCCATGGCCCGCGACGCCGCTTCCCGGTCGGCGCCGGCGAAGCAGAACAGTTCGGCGGGCCACAGCTCCAGCCCGTGCGCGGGCTCGGTGCCACCCCGATGGCCGGCGAGCACCGCGTGGTAGTTGGTGCCGCCGAACCCGAACGCGCTGACCCCCGCGACGCGCCGCTCCACCGGCGCCGCCCATGGCCGGGCCTCGGAGTCGAAGAAGAACGGGCTGCTCTCCGCCTTCCAGGCCGGGTTGGGCCGGTCCAGGTGCAGCGTCGGCGGCCGCACGCCGGAGTGCACCGCCCGGGCCGCCTTGATGAGCCCGGCCAGCCCGGCCGCGCACTTGGTGTGCCCGATCTGCGACTTCACCGAGCCCAGCCCGCAGGATCCGGGCCGGCCCGCCTCGCCGAACAGCTCGGTCAGGACGGTCAGTTCGGTGCTGTCCCCGACCACCGTGCCGGTTCCGTGCGCCTCGACCAGCCCCACCTGGGCCGGGGCGACACCGGCCCTGGCGTACGCCCGCTCCAGGGCCCTGCGCTGTCCCTCTGGCCGGGGTGCGGTCAGCCCGAGGGAACGGCCGTCGCTGGCCGCGCCGACCGCCTTCACCACGGCGTACACCCGGTCTCCGTCGCGTTCGGCGTCCTCCAGCCGCTTCAGCACCACGGCGGCGACCCCCTCTCCCAGCGCGATCCCGTCGGCGGCGGCGTCGAAGGGCCGGCAGCGGCCGGTGGGGGACAGGGCCCGCACGGAGGCGAACAGCAGGTAGTCGTTGATGCCGTTGTGCAGGTCCGCACCCCCGCACAGCACCATGTCGCTGTCACCGTCCCGGAGTTGCCGGCAGGCGAGGTCGAGCGCGGCCAGCGAGGAGGCGCAGGCCGCGTCGACCGTGCAGTTGGCCCCGCCCAGGTCCAGCCGGTTGGCGATCCGGCCCGCGATGACGTTGGCGAGGACGCCGGGAAAGGAGTCCTCGGTCAGCCGGGGCAACTGGGCGTCCAGCGCGGGCGGGAGCTCGCCGAGGAAACCCGGGTACAGGGCGCGGAAGCCGTAGGCGCCGGCGAGTTCGGTGCCGGCCTCCGCGCCGAAGACGACCGAGGTCCGCGAGCGGTCGAAGGCGCGGCCCGGGCCGTAACCGGCGTCCGACAGGGCCCGGGAGGCGATCTCCAGCGCCAGCAGCTGTACCGGTTCGACGCCGGGCAGCGAGGCCGGCGGGATGCCGTGGGCGAGGGCGTCGAAGGGCACGGCCGGCAGGAAGCCGCCCCACCGCGACGGGGTGCGCTCCCCGGCCCGGGCCGGGTCGGCGTCGAAGTGGAGGGCCGGGTCCCAGCGTTCGGCGGGGACCTCGGTGACCGCGTCCGTGCCGGCGAGCACCTGGGCCCAGAACGCGGCCAGGTCAGGGGCGCCCGGGTAGGCGCAGGCCATCCCGACGACGGCGACGTCCAGCGGTCCGGGGGCGGCGGCCGGCCCGGCGGGGGCGGGCCGCAGTGCGCGGGCCCGCCGTTCCAGCAGGTCGGCCGCCCCTTCCGTGACCTCGCGGTGCAACGCGGCGACGGTGGTCGGGGCGTCCCGCAGGGCCGCGGCCTGGCCCAGCATGAACAGCCCGTCCCGCGCCTGTTGGTCCTCGGCTACGGGCACGGGCGGGCCGCTCGCGGTGTGGCGCAGGCCCTTGGCGGCGATCCGCAGCCGCCCGAGGTTCAGCCGCTCCAGCTCCTCCCACACCTCGCGGGGGTCGGCGCCGCCGTCCTCCAGGGCCCGGCGGGTGGCGGCGAACGCCGAGGCGTACGGGGACTCGGCACAGCGGGTGACGTGGCCGGGGGCGGTGCGCAACGTCACCGTGCGGGTGCAGTCCAGTGCCGCCCGCTGGAAGCCGGGGAGCACGGCACCGGCGGACACGGCCTCCTCGGTGAACAGGTAGGCGGTGCCCATGAGGACGCCGATCCTGGCGCCGCGCCCGGCCAGCGGGGCGGCGGCCGCGGCGGCCATGGCCGCGGACCGGGCGTCGTGGATGCCGCCGGCGAGGAGCACGTCCAGCCCGGCGGCGTCCTCGTGGGCCAGCAGCCGTTCGACCTGCTCCTCCCAGAGCGGGAAGGAGGCGCGCGGCCCGATGTGCCCGCCGCACTCCATCCCCTCGAACACGAACCGCCGTGCGCCTTCGGCGAGATAGCGCTCCAGCAGCCCCGGGGAGGGCACGTGCAGGTACGCGCGGGTGCCGGCCGCCTCCAGCTGCGCCGCCTGGCCCGGGTGCCCGCCGGCGATCACCGCGTACGGCGGCCTCGCCCCGGCGACCGCGGCGAGCTGCTCCGCGCGCAGTGCGGGCGGCGCGAACCCGAGCAGCCCCACTCCCCAGGGCCGGTCCCCGAGCAGCCGGGCGGTCTCGGCCAGCAGCCGGCGGACCCCGGCGCCGCTCGTCAGGGCGAGCGCCAGGTAGGGCACGCCGCCGGAGTCCGCGACGGCGGCCGCGAAGGCGGCCCGGTCGCTGACCCGGGTCATCGGGCCCTGGGCGACCGGCAGGTGCCGGTCCCCGTCGCGGGGGCGCAGAACCCCCGCCCGCACCGCGGTGTCCAGGTGCTCGGCCACGGAGCGGCGTACGGCCCGCAGCACGGCCCCGGTCGTGCGGTGCCGGGCGGCGAGCCGGGCGGCGAACGCCCCGTCCTGGCCCACTGGCAGGGGCTGGGCGCGCAGGCCGCGGCCGCCGAGCCGGTGGGCGATGCCCGGCCGGAGGCGGTCCGGGTCCAGGTCCGGCCGGTCGAAGACGCGGTGGCCGTCGGCGACCACCGTCTCGCTGCCGTCCATCGCCCGCAGCGCGGCGGCCACGTCGCGCGGCAGCACCTCCTCGCCCTCGGTGGTCAGGGCCAGTTGGGCGTCGAGCAGCACGCCCGCCGCGCCGCCGGCGACGGCGGCGGCCGCGCTGTGCGGGCCGATCCCGCCGTACGCCAGCACCGGGACGCCGCCGGCGGGCCCGGCGAGCAGCTGCTGCAACAGCACGAAGGTGGTCGTGCCGCCGACCCGGCCGCCCGCCTCGTGGCCCTTGGCGACCAGCGCGGAGGCGCCCGCGGCGACGGCGGCCGCGGCCTCCCCGGCGTCGACCACCTCGGCCCAGACCCGGCGGGCGCCGTCCGCGGCCCAGGCGCGGGCGTCCCGGTGCGCGGCCGGGTCGGCCAGCAGCACCGTGTCCACCTCCGGCGGCAGCCCGGCCGGACCGACCGGGCAGCCGGCCGGCACCCGCACCCCGTACGGGCGTCCCAGCCCGGCCAGCCGGGACAGGGCGCGCCGCGCCGCCGCGGGGTCGCGGCCCAGGTCCAGCAGGCCGAGCGAGCCGGCCCGTTCGGCGGCGGCGACGATGCCCGGGTGCGGTTCCTCGAAGGGGCCGACGGCGACGACGAGGTCGCGGGCGGCGGGGGACTGGTCCGGCTGGGGGGTCACGGGCGCTCCTTCGGTGGGTGCGTCGTGTGGTGGGGTGCGGCAGGCGGTACCCGGCGCCCCGTACGGCCGTGGCGGGGCGCGGCCGGGGCGCGGCGGGGGTCCCCGCCCGGACGGCCGCGGGGCCGGCCGGCGGGCGGCCGCCGGTCGCGGTCTCGGGAGGCGTGGCGGCGCGTTCCGGACCGGGGGCAGATCGTGCGGGCCGCGCCTCGCGGTGTCAACGCACGTCCGGCACGGTCCGCCCGGCCGCTGACGGCACCGCCGGAGCCACCGGATCCGCAGCCGCGGCCGGGCTCCGCCCGCTCCGGCCTGCGCCGTTGCCCGTGGCACGGTGCGCCCGCCCCTGGCCGGCGGGCGGGGCGGAGGGCCGCCATTCATGCCGGGCCGGTATGGGTTCCGGACGACCCGGTATGACTTCGCTGACTGTTCATCAGTTGGCTGGTGGGCGGGCCTTACGGTCGCACCCGCGCGGGGTTACCGTCCGGTCATGACCCTCACACTCGCGCAGCTTCGTTACCTCGTCGCCGTCGCGGACTGCCGTTCCATCAGCGGGGCGGCCGCGTCGGTCTTCGTCGCCCAGTCCGCCCTGTCCCGGGCGGTGCAGGCCATGGAACGCGATCTCGGCGTGGAGCTGCTGGCCCGCACCGGCCGGGGCGTGAACCTCACCGCCGAGGGCGTCCGGGTGGTCCGGCTCGCCCGGACCGTGCTGGACACGGTGGAGGCCATCGAGGACATCGGGGTCTGCCACACCGGCGACTCCCGGGCCGCCCTGCACCTGGTGACCACGCCCACCCTCGCCCTGGACCTGGCCTCCGAGCTCGTCGAGGGGTTCGGCGAACGGCACCCGGGGATCGAGGTGCGACTCGGCCAGCAGGGCAGCCGCGAGGCCGTCTTACGGGAACTCGCCGAATCTCGAGCGGAGTTGGCGCTGGTCGACCTGCCGGTGGACAACGAACTGACGGTGCACCACATCCAGGAGCGCGAGGTCGTGCTGATCTCCCCGCCCGGCACCCGGCTGCCCGACCCGGTGACCTTCCGCAGCCTCGACGGGCTGAACATGGTCCTGCCCACCCCGGGCACCGGACGCCGCACCGAACTGGAGGCCATGTTCAGCTGCCTCGGGGTCAGACCGGTGTCCGCCCTGGAGACCGACGAGCGGCTGGCCTGGGTCACGGGCGTCACCGGCGGCCGGGGCTCCCTGCTCTGGTACCGGGACGTGGTGCTGCGGGTCTTCGGCCGCCGGGCCGAGGTCCGGTCCTTCACCCCGCCGCTGCTGCGCCCGGTCGGGGTGGTCCACGCGCGCCGCCCACTGAGCCGCGCCGCGCGGGCCTTCCTCTCGCACGTACGGCACAACTCGCCCGTGCGCGAGCCCAGTCGCTGAACCGTACGGCCCCTGGCGCGGCGGTGCCCCGGCCGGGGCCAGGGGCGGCCGGCGGTGCCCCGGCCGGGGTGTACCGGCCGGTCGGGCCGTCCAGCCCGAGCGGCGCTTGAGCGGGCCCGGGCGGAGCCGCGGCTGCGCGGCCGGTGCTTCGCCCGAGCGCTCGGGGCTCCGTCCCGTGCGCCGCGCCTCAATCGCCGGCGGGGCTGGTTTTGCCCCCGGAGCCGGCTCGCGGGGCGGCACTCTGGTCGGGCGATCCAGCCCGAGCGGCGTTTGAGCGGGGCCGGGCGGAGCCGCGGCTGCGCGGCTGGTGCTCCGGCCGAGCGCTCGGGGCTCCGCCTCGTGCGCCGCGCCTCAATCGCCGGCGGGGCTGAAGGGTCGCCTCAATCGCCGGCGGGGCTGGATTGCCGGCGGGGCCACGGCCGGGGTATGCCGGCTCGGCATGGCTCCATGCCGGGCCGGCGCGGCCCCACCGCTTGGACCTTGCCGGCGCCGCCGTCACATTGTGCGCATGCCCCCACTCCTCACCCCCTCGCGCGCCGGCGCCGCGGCCACCGCGGCCACCGCGGCCACCGCGGCCCTCGCGCTGACCCTGGCCGCGGCGCCCGCCGCGCTGCCCGCCCCGGCCGGACCGGGGGCAAGGGCCGCCGCTCTCGCGCCGGAGCGCGCCTGCACCCTGCCCGCCGGGCTGGCCGAGTTCAGCGGGCTGGCCGCCAGCACCCGGCACCCGGGCGTGATCTACGCCCTCAACGACAGCGGCAACACCAACCAGGTCCTCGCCGTGGACTGCTCCGGAACCACCGGCCGGCTGCTGGCCGCCTTCACCCTCTCCGGCACCGCCAACACCGACTGGGAGGCACTCGCCGTCGGCCGCGACGCCGCCGGCCGCCCGGCCGTCCTCGTCGGCGACATCGGCGACAACCTCAGCTCCCGCTCCGAGATCCAGGTCCACGGCTTCCCCGAGCCGGACACCCTCGCCGACGCCGCCGTCACCCCCACCACCTACCGGTTCGCCTATGCCGACGGGCGGCACGACGCCGAATCCCTCCTCGCCGACCCCGTCACCGGCCGGCTGTACGTCGCGAGCAAGCTGATCGGTGCCGCCGGCCGCCTCTACCAGGCGCCGCTGCCGCCGGTGACCGGGCAGGTCAACACGCTGACCGCGGTGGCCGCCGGTCCCGTCTACGCCACCGACGGCGCGTACTCGCCCACCGGGAAGTCCTACGTCATCCGCAGCGGCGGCCCGCTCGGCACCGACACCGCCCACGTGTACGCCACCTCCGGCGCCAAGCTCGCCGAGGTGCCGCTGCCGAAGCAGCCCCAGGGCGAGACCGTCACCTACGCCGACTGCGCCACCCTCCTGGCCGGGTCCGAGAACGACAGCCAGGTGTGGCGGATCCCGCTGCCCCCGGAGGCCGCGCCGGGCTGCGACGGCACCGAGCCGCCGCCGTCGGGCGACCTGAAGGTCGTCGTCCCCGCCGGCGCCACCTGCAAGTTCAGCCAGAGCTGCACCGTCCAGATCACCGCCACCGGCGGCAAACCTCCCGTCCGTTACACCGCCACCGGACTGCCCTGGGGCCTGACCCTCGACCCCGCCACCGGACGCGTCACCGGCAAACCCTGGGCCGTCGGAACGGTCCAGATCACCGCCACCGCCACCGACTCCACCGGAGCGAGCGCGAGCGCCACCTTCCCCCTCACCCTCACCTGGTTCTGACCCCCGGAGCTGGACACCCGACATGTACCTGGCGGACAACCGAGGCACCCCCGCACCCCCCGGCACCCCGGCACCCCCCGCGCCCGGCCCGGGGCGGCGGGCCGCCCTCGCCCCCACCGTCCTCGCCCTCGGCACGGTCTCCCTGGTCACCGACGTCTCCGCGGAGATGGTCACCGCCGTGCTGCCGCTGTACCTCGTCGCCGGACTCGGGCTCTCACCCCTCGGTTTCGGCCTGCTCGACGGCATCCAGAACGGCGCCAGTGCCCTGGTCCGGCTTGTCGGCGGCCACCTCGGCGACCGCGGAGGCCGCCACAAGGCCGTCGCCGCCGTCGGCTACGGGCTCTCTGCCCTCGCCAAACCCCTGCTGCCGCTGGCCGGTTCGGTGGCCGCCCTCGGCGCCGTACTGGCCCTCGACCGCACCGGGAAGGGCCTGCGCACCGCCCCGCGCGACGCCCTGATCTCCCTGTCCGTGCCCACTGCCGCCCAGGGCCGCGCGTTCGGCGTCCACCGCGCCATGGACACCGCCGGAGCCCTCCTCGGCCCGCTCGCCGCCTTCCTGATCCTCGCCGTGGTCGCCGACGGCTACGACGCGGTGTTCGCCGTCAGCGCCTGCACGGCCGCGCTGGGCGTGCTCCTCCTGCTCCTGTTCGTACCGGCCCGGCCCGCGCCGCAGCAACCCGCCCGACCAGCCCCCGCCGCCCCGGCGGGACCCGCTCGCGCGCGGCCGGCACCGCGCACCCTCGCCGCCCTGGCGCGCCACCGCCCGCTGCGCCGCATCACCGCCGGTGCCACCCTCCTCGGCCTGTGCACCGTCAGCGACGCCTTCCTCTTCCTCGTCCTGCAACGCACCACCGGCCTGGCCGACCGCTGGTTCCCGCTGCTGCCGCTCGGCACCGCCGCCGCCTTCCTGCTGCTCGCCCTGCCCCTGGGCCGGCTCGCCGACCGGGCCGGCCGCTGGACGGTCTTCCTCGGCGGGCACGCCGCCCTGCTGTGCGCCTACGGACTGCTGCTCGGCCCCTGGCACGGCCCGGCCCTGCCCTGGCTGGTGCTCCTGCTCCACGGCGCCTTCTACGCCGCCACCGACGGCGTGCTCATGGCCGCCGCCGCCGAGGTGGTGCCCGAGGAACTGCGCGGCGGCGGACTCGCCCTCGTGCAGACCGGCCAGGCCGTCGCCCGCCTCTGCTGCTCCCTCGCCTTCGGCGCCGCCTGGACCGCGTGGGGCGAGGGACCCGCCCTCGCCGGCGCGGCCGTCGCCCTCGCCGCGGCCGCCGTGCTCTGCGTACGCCTCCGCCCCGCCGGGCCCGCACCACGCCGGCCGGCGCCGACCCCGAAGGGCCCCGTCCACCGATGACCCCGCTGACCCCGCGCGCCCGCCTGCTCGTCCTGCTGACCGCCGTGCTCGTACTCGCCGGGATCGCCGGAACCGCAGTACAGCGGGCCGCCGACCGCGAGGCGGAGAAGGACCGCGCCCGGGCCGGCGGCCCGCCGGCCGCCCCCGGCGAAGTGAGCCTGGAGGCACCCGCGGGCGGCCGGCGGATCGTCTTCAGGAACATGGCCTGGGGCCCCCACCGGGACGCCCTGGCGAGCGTGTCCGCCGCCGACCCGAACGGCCCCCGTACCGTCTCCGGCGTGCGCTGCGCCCGCTTCCACGCGGCCGGCGGAACCGGGATCTGCCTGC
The DNA here is from genome assembly GCF_042900645.1 of Streptomyces sp. NPDC012888. Taxonomy (NCBI): domain Bacteria; kingdom Bacillati; phylum Actinomycetota; class Actinomycetes; order Kitasatosporales; family Streptomycetaceae; genus Streptomyces; species Streptomyces sp. NPDC012888. The sequence goes on from NZ_JBIBBM010000014.1 coordinate 198,651, forward strand.
GCACCGCGGCCGGCCCGCTCGACGCCCAGCACGCCGTGGTCCTCGACGCCCGCCTCGCCCCCACCGCCAGCCACCCGCTGGCCGGCATCCCCACCCGCGCACGGGTCTCGCCGAGCGGCAGACTGGCCGCCTGGACGGTGTTCGTCGGCGGGGACAGCTACGCGGGCACCGACTTCTCCACCCGCACCTCCGTACTCGACACCCGCACCGGCCGACTGGAGGCCTCCCTGGAGGACTTCGCCATCACCCGCGACGGACACCCCTACCGGGCCGCGGACGTCAACTTCTGGGGCGTCACCTTCGCCGCCGACGACCGCACCTTCTACGCGACGCTCCGCACCGCCGGGAGGACCCACCTGGTCCGCGGCGACCTCGCCGCCCGCACCGTCACCACCCTCCGCGAGAACGCCGAATGCCCCTCCCTCTCCCCGGACGGCACCCGGCTCGTCTACAAGAAGCGGCTGCCCGGCCTGCCCGCCGAAGCCCCCTGGCGGCTGCACGCCCTCGACCTCCGCACCGGCGCCGAAACCCCGCTCGCCGAGACCCGCAGCGTCGACGACCAGGTGGTGTGGACGGACCGGGACACCGTCCTCTACGCCCTCCCCGGCGACTTCGGCGCCGACCTCCACTCCGTACCGGCCGACGGAAGCGGAACCCCGGCCCGCCTGCTCGGCTCCGCCCTCGCCCCCGCCTACCTGGGCTGACGCCGTCACGGCCGCCCACGAGGGGAGGGGGCGGCCGGCCCGCGCCGCTGTCATACAGTGGCCGCCATGTCCGAGACCGCGTTCCCGCCCGGTGCCGACGTCGCCGGGATCGGAGCCCAGATGCAGCTGCTGCGCGTACGCCAGGGGCTGACGCAGACGGAGCTCGCCGGGGAGAGGTTCACCCGGGCCTACGTCTCGTCCATCGAGGGCGGCAAACGCACCCCGTCGGCAGCCGCCACCGCCCACTTCGCGGCCCGGCTCGGCGCCGACTTCGAGGACCTCTGCTTCGGCTACGAGCCGGGCCGCCGCCGCGCCCTGCAGAAGCAGCTCACGGCCGCCCGCACGACGCTCTCGCGGGGCGAGCCCGACGAGGCCGCGGCCGCCTACGCGGCGGTGGCGGCCGAGGCCCAGCGGCACCACGACCCGCTGCTCCGGGCCGCCGGCCGCTGCGGGCTCGGGCTCGTCGCCCGCCACCGGGGCGACGCCGCCGCGGCCGGGGAGCTGTTCGCCGAGGCCGACGCCCTGCTGGCCGGGCAACCGCTGTCGGTCCGGCTGCCCGCCGTGATGGGCCGCATGTGGTCCCTGTTCGCCGGCGGCTCCGTCGTCGACGCCCTCGCCTACGCCTGGGAGCAGCTGCGGCGGGCCGGAGCCGGCGTGGAACCGGCGGCCGAGTTCGCCCTCCAGGCCGCCACCGGATTCGCGCACGTCGAGCGCGGAAACCTCGCCCGGGCCGGCGCCGCCGCGGACGTCGCCCTCCAGCTGGCGCCCGAGGTCACCGACCCCCAGGTCCTGGCGCAGGGCTACTACCACCTCAACCGGGTGCTGACCGCGCAGGGCCGGTACGAGGAGGGGGAGCAGGCCATCGTCCGGGCCACCGCGCTCTACGAACACCTGGGCCTGCCCACCGAGGTGGGCATGTGCCGCTTCGCCCAGGGCTACCTGTCCGCCAGCCGGGGCCGCCTCGCGGAGGCGGAGGCCCACCTCCGGCAGGCCCGTACGGTCCTCGCCCGGACCGGCGCGACCACCCGGCTGGTCAACGCCACGGCCGAACTCGCCGAGGTGCTGCGCCGCCTGGAGCGCACCGACGAGGCGGCCGCGCTGGTGGAGGAGTGCCGCGCGCTCTCGCTCGGCTACCACGACCCGGAGCAGGCCGCGGAACTCGACCGGATCGGCGCGCAGATCGCCTTCGACCGGGGCGACGACTCCGCCGGGGAGGCGCTGCTGCGGTCGGCGGCGGACCGGTACGAGGCGGTGGGCGCGGCGATGGAGACCGCCGCGACGTGTCGTCTGCTGGGCGACCGGCTCGTGGGCTGGGGCCGCACGGCCGAGGCGGCGGCGGTCTACCGCCGGGGCCTCGTCGCCACGGAACGCCCCCGCCCGGACCACCCCGCCTGACCCCTGCCGGCGTCTGAGGCGTGGGGGTCCCCCCCGGACGGAGTCCGGGGGAGGGCGCGGGGCGGCGCCCCATGTGCATGGCCGGAGCTCCCGCTGGGCCCGATCAAACGCCGCTCGGGCTTGGAATGCCGCTGCGCGGCATTCCCGCCCGGCGATCCGGCGCTGGGCGGGGAGACCAGCCTCGCCGGCGTCTGAGGCGCGGGGTGTCGGCGGGGCCCGTGTGCGGGCGCCTTGACGTGCCGGGAGGCGGAAGGCAGACTTCCACCCGGCGGGGTAACAGCACACGAAATTCCTGTTGACAACTATGGCGCGCCGCCCCGCGACCACAGCCCGAGGGGGGCAACAGGACTGCCGACCGCGTGCTGTTGCCCCGCCCGCGACGTGTCACGCCGGCGCCGGCGGATCGGCCGGAGGCCGCGGCCCGCCCGGGGGGCCGCACCGCAGCCCCTCCAGGAACTCCGCCACCGTCTCCGGCGCCGAGCGGACCGCCCGCCAGCCGAGCACCTCCCCGGCCCGCCCCGCGTCCAGCAGCGGCAGCCGCAGCAGCGCGTCGTACAGGCCGGGCGCGGCGTGCACCAGCCGCAGGTGCCAGCCGGCCGAGAGCGCGGCCCGCGGCAGCGCGGGCGGGACCGGCAGCGGCCGGGCCCCGAGCAGCCCGGCCAGCAGCTTCGCGTCCAGCGGCGGCTCCGCCGCCAGGTTGAAGGCACCGCGCCCGGGGCCGTGCACGGCCAGCCGGTACGCCTCGGCCGCGTCCTCGGTGTGGCACACCTGGAGCCGCAGCCCCCGCGGGAACGGGAGCACCGGCAGCAGCCCGGGCCGCCGGACCATCCAGGACCGGACCAGAGGTCCGGCGAACAGCTCCCGCTGCTGCTGCGCCGAGGCCCGCTTGAAGAGGAACGACGGCCGCATCCGGACCACCCGCACCTCCGGATGGTCCCGCTCGAAAGTGTCCAGGCACCGCTCCACGTACGCCTTCTCCCGGGTGTACGCCGAGCCCGGCCAGCCGTGGGCCGGCCAGCCCTCGTCCACGGGCCGGCCGTCGCCGGGCCCCGGCGCGTACGCCCCGACCGAGGACGCGTACACCAGCGCCGGCACCCCGGCCCGCGCCACCGCGTCGAACACGCGCAGCGAGCCGAGCGCGTTCGTACGCCAGGTCCGTTCCTCCTCGCCCGGCCCGAGCCGCATCAGCCAGGCGAGGTGGACCACCGCGTCGGCGCCGGCGAAGTGCGCGGCGAGCTCCGGCTCGCAGCCCTCCGCGCCGATGTCCACCGGGGCGAACCGCACGCGCCCGGAGTCCCCCTCCGTCGGCGGCCACCCCGGCGGCGGCACCCGCCGCGCCAGCCCCAGCACCTCGGCCACGCCCGGGTCCCGCGCCAGCAGGGGCAGCAGGCTGGAGCCCACGTTCCCCGTGGCGCCGACCACGACCACCCTCAGGCCCGGCGCGCCGGGCCGTCCCGTGCCGTCCATGCGCCGCGCCTGCCCGGGCCCGGCCCGCGGAAACACGCCCCGGCGGTCACCCAGCCGCATGCGCGTCCGCCCGGCGGGGTAGCCGCGCCGCACCGGGGCCCGTCAGCCCGCAGTGCACGGGCCCGCCCCTCCCCGAAGGGACGACCCGCCATGTCCGACGGCACCCGCCCGCTGGCCCTCGTCACCGGCGCCTCCAGCGGCATCGGTCTCGAACTGGGCCGGGAACTCGCGGTCCACGGGTACGACCTGATCCTGGCCGCCGAGGACGACGCCCTGCACACGGCCGCCGAGCGGCTCCGGCACCACGGCACCGACGTCCGCGCCGTCCAGGCCGACCTCGCCACCTACGACGGCGTCGAGACGGTGTACGCCTCCACCCGCATCCGCGGCGCGCCCGTGGACGTGGCCGTGCTGAACGCCGGCGTCGGCCGCGCCGGCCCGTTCCTCGCGACCGAGCTCGCCGACCAGGCCCGCGTCATCGACGTCAACGTCTCGTCCACGGTGCACCTCGCCCACCGGCTGCTCCCCGGCATGGTCGACCGCGGAGCCGGCCGGATGCTCGTCACCAGCTCGGCCGCCGCCGACCTGCCCGGCCCGTACCAGGCCGTGCAGAACGCCACCCAGGCCTTCCTGAAGTCGTTCGCCCTCGCCCTGAACGGCGAGCTCGACGGAACCGGCGTGACCGTCACCGCCCTGCTCCCCGGAGCCACCGACACCCGCTTCTTCGTCCGCGCGGGGCTCCTCGACACCCGTGTCGGCCGCTCCCGCAAGACCAGTCCCGAGACCGTCGCGCGCCAGGGCTGCGCCGCCGTCCTGCGGGAGCACCCGAAGGCGGTCGCGGTCGCCGGGCCGCTGCGGACCCGGGTCGGGGTCCTCGCCGCCGACCTGCTGCCCGCCACCGCCCGCGCCGCTCTGCACCGCCGCCGGGCCGAACCGGGCGGCGGGCAACACGGCCTCTGACGGGCGGTCCCAGGTGTAAGCCGCCCGAAGGCGGAAAGGCGCGGGACAGTCCGCCCCCACCGGTGGGCGGCACACCTGGAGGCGGACCATGCGCGCACTGACCTGGCAGGGACGGCAGGACGTACGGGTGGAGAGCGTGCCCGACCCCCGCATCGAAGACCCCACCGACATCCTCGTGAAGGTCACCTCCACCGGCATCTGCGGCTCCGACCTGCACCTGTACGCCGTACTCGGCGCCTACATCGACCCCGGTGACGTCCTGGGCCACGAGGCCATGGGCACCGTCGTGGAGACCGGCCCGGAGGTGCGCACGCTCTCCACCGGCGACCGGGTGGTGGTGCCGTTCAACATCTCCTGCGGCGCCTGCTTCATGTGCGACCAGGGCCTGCAGTCCCAGTGCGAGACGACCCAGGTGCGCGAACACGGCAAGGGCGCCGCCCTGTTCGGCTACACCAAGCTGTACGGGCAGGTGCCCGGCGGGCAGGCCGAGTACCTGCGGGTGCCGTTCGGCGACACCCTCCCCGTCAAGGTGCCCAAGGGCCCGCCCGACGAGAGGTTCGTCTACCTCTCCGACGTGCTGCCCACCGCCTGGCAGGCCGTCGCCTACGCCGACGTTCCGCCCGGCGGCACGCTGACCGTGCTCGGCCTCGGCCCGATCGGGCAGATGGCGGCCCGCATCGCCCTGCACCGCGGCGCCCGCCTGGTCATCGGCGTCGACCTGGTCGACGCCCGGCTGGAACGGGCCCGCGCCCGTGGGGTCCACACCCTGGACCTGCGGCAACTCGGCGGCCGGCTGGCCGAGGCGGTGCGCGACCTCACCGACGGCCGCGGCACCGACGCCGTCATCGACGCGGTCGGCATGGAGGCCCACGGATCGCCCGCCGCGGCCGCCGCCCAGAACATCACCGCACGGCTCCCCGACGCCCTCGCCCGGCCGCTGATGGAACACGCCGGAGTGGACCGGCTCGCCGCCCTGCACACGGCGGTGGAACTGGTACGGCGGGGCGGCACCGTCTCGGTCTCCGGCGTCTACGGCGGGGCCGCCGACCCCATGCCCATGCTCACCATGTTCGACAAGCAGATCCAGCTCCGCATGGGCCAGGCCAACGTCCGCGCCTGGACCGACGACATCCTGCCGCTGCTCGACGACTCCGACCCGCTCGGGGTGGAGGGCTTCGCCACCCACGTCCTGCCGCTGGACGAGGCCCCCGACGCCTACAAGCGGTTCCAGGCCAAGGACGACGGAATGATCAAGACCCTGCTCACCCCGTGAAGGCCACGAAGGAAGGAAAACCCGCCATGACAGCCAGCTCCACCAGTGCCACCAGCGCCACCGGCGCCACCAGCCCCGCCTACGGCTACTTCCTCTCCTGCGAGGAGTTCACCCCGGCCCAGCTGCTCGACCAGGCCCGCCGGGCCGCCGACGCCGGCTTCACCCGGCTGGCCATCTCCGACCACTTCCACCCGTGGATCGGCGCCCAGGGCAACAGCCCGTTCGTGTGGTCGGTGATCGGAGCCCTCTCCCAGGTCACGGACCTGCCGGTGACCACCCTGGTGACCTGCCCGACCGTACGGCTGCACCCGGCCGTCACCGCCCAGGCCGCGGCCACCTCCAGCGTCATGCTCGACGGCCGCTTCGCCCTCGGCGTCGGCACGGGCGAGGCGCTGAACGAGCACGTCCTCGGTGACCGGTGGCCCGCCTTCGACGAGCGGATGGAGATGCTGGAGGAAGCGGTCGGCGTCATGCGGGAGCTGTTCACCGGCCGCGAGGTCAGCCATCGCGGCCGCCACTACACCGTCCAGAACGCCCGCCTCTACACCGCTCCGGACGCCGCACTCCCCGTCTACGTCTCCGCCTTCGGCCCGAAGGCCGCCGCGGCGGCCGGCCGGTTCGGCGACGGCCTCGTGGCGATGGGACCGGACGAGGACGTGATCAGCGCCTTCCGCGAGGCGGGCGGCGTCGGCAAGCCCCTGCTCGGCGGCCTGAAGGTCTGCTGGGGGGAGGACCGCGACAAGGCCGTCGACACCATGCACCGGCTGTGGCCCAGCGAGCAGCTCCCCGGCGAACTCAACCAGATCCTGCCCTCCCCGGCCCATTTCGAACAGGCCGTCGAACTCGTCCGCCGCGAGCAGATCGAGGAATCGGTGCCCTGCGGCGACGACGTGGACGCCCACGTGGCCGCGCTCAGGGAGTACGCCGACGCCGGGTTCGACGAGGTCTACGTCGGCCAGGTCGGACCGGACCAGGAGGCCTTCTTCGCCGCCTACCGGGACCGGGTCCTGCCCGCCGCGACCGCCGCCTGAACCCGGCCGCCCTACCCCCACACCCATGGCCCGCGCCACTGATCCGCCGGAACAGGCATGGCCCGCCCCTGACGGGGGACCCGCCCGGTATGAACGGATACACACCGAGCAACCCCGACCCCGACCCCCGCACCACCCCCGGCCTGGAGGCCGGCGGCGGCGTACCCCCGGGAGAGACCCCGCCCGGGGAGTCGAGCACCGCGACCGGGGCCGGGCCCTACCGACCGCTGAAGAAGGGCTGGGGCAAGGGCCCCCTGATCGTCATCGTCGCCCTGGCCGTGGTGGTCGCCCTGTTCTTCCTCGTCTACGCCCTCCTGCTCGACCTGTGAGCGGGCACCCGGAAAGGAGGCGGCAGCCATGAGCGGGACCGAAGCCCACGGGGACGACGTCTACCAGCCCCAGGAGGAAGCGGAACGGGCCGAATCGCAGCCCGACATGCAGAACGCCCTGGGCGAACCGGACCTCGACCAGACCATGGACACCGGGTACTCCCCGCCCGACCGGCCCCTGGCGTCCACGCGCTTCGGCACCACCGCCGGCGAGCAGCACACCGGCGAGACCCTCGACCAGCGCCTCGCCCAGGAGGAACCCGAACCGGACCCCCGCGTCCCGCCCGGCGGCGAGGACGCGCCCGCCCCCGAGTCCCCGGCCGACACCGACCTCGAAGCGGCCGACCTGGGGGTCGCGGACCGCGACCCCGCCGGCCGCGAGGACTCCGAGGAGCAGGACGTCACCGGGGACCCCGCGGGCGACGCGCCCACGGCGGGCCGGGTGCGGGCGGGCCGGCTGGCCGCCGCCGACGAGGACGCGCCCTCCCGGCACATCTCCGTGCTCGCCCACGACACCGGCCTCAATGGGGGAGCGGCCTCCGCCGAGGAGGCCGCCGTCCACGTGATCGAGGAGGAACCGGGCGGAGGGACGGCCGGAGGCTGATCCGCCGCCTGGTGGCCTAACCCCGCGCGCCCGCCGCGCCCCGCCTGCCCACAGTGGGTCGTACGAGGGGCCGGCCGCCGCGGGAACCCGCCGCGCCGCGCCCCGCCGCACCGAGGAAGGGCACGGCATGAGCAGCGCGGTACAGGTGGACCTGACGGGCAAGCAGGCACTGGTCACGGGCGGCGCCCGCGGCCTGGGAGCCGCCATCGCACGGCGGCTCGCCGGCGCCGGGGCTTGTGTCCTGGTGGCCGACGTACGCAAGGACCTCGCGCAGCAGCTCTGCGCCGACCTCGTGGTGGCCGGTGGGCGGGCCCGGTTCGTGGAGATGGACGTGTGCGACCCCGACGCGGTCGCCACCGTCCTGCGGGACGCCGAGGAGGACGGCCGGTCGGTGGACATCCTCGTCAACAACGCCGCCGTCGACGTCTCGAAGTCGGTGGAGCACCTGACGGCGGAGGAGGTCACCCGGGTGGTGACCACCAACCTCCTCGGACCGATGTACCTGTGCCTGCAGGCCTACCGCCGCATGGTCGCGGCCGGCGGCGGCCACATCGTCAACATCCTGTCCACCGCCGCCAACCGCACCTGGACCGAGGCCGGCCCCTACGCGGCCAGCAAGTCGGGCCTGCGCGCCTTCACCCACACCCTCTTCAAGGAGGCCCAGCGGGACTGCACCGGCATCGGCGTCACCGGGATCATCGCCGGCGGCATGGAGACCGCCTTCATCCTCGACCGGTTCCCCGACGCGGACGTCACCCTGCTGCAGAGCCCCGACATCGTGGCCGACACCGTCATGTACGCGCTCTCCGTGCCCCCCGGCAGCGTGGTCGGCGAGCTGGTCGTCGTCCCCCGCCGGGAACCGTCCTGGCCCTGAGGGGACCCACCGCCATGATCAGCCCACTCGACTTCACCCCCACGACGGCGGTGGTCACCGGCTCCGACTCCGGCATCGGCCGCGCCGTCGCCGTCCGGCTGGCCGCCGCCGGCCTGGACGTCGGCATCACCTGGCACCGGGACGAGGAGGGCGCGAGGCGCACCGCCGACGAGGTCCGCGGCCTCGGACGGCGTGCCGCCGTGGCCCGCCTCGACCTCACCGACCTGCCGGCCGCCGCCGACACGATCGACCTGCTGGCCGGCGAACTCGGCCGCATCGACGTGCTCGTCAACAACGCCGGCACCGGCACCGCCACCCCCTTCCTCGACCTGGACCTGGCCACCGTCCGGCAGGTCCTCGACGTCGACCTCGTCGGCCCGCTGCTCTGCGGCCAGCGGGCCGCCCGCCGCATGATCGCGCAGGGCGGCGGCGGGCGCATCGTCAACATCACCTCCGTCCACGAGCACCAGCCGCGCGTCGGCGCCGGCCCGTACTGCGCCGCCAAGGGCGGACTCGGCCTGCTCACCCAGGTGATGGCGCTCGAACTCGCCGAACACGGCATCACCGTCAACAGCGTCGCCCCCGGCGAGATCGCCACCCCCATGACCGGCCAGGAGGACCTCGACGTCCGGACGCGGCCCCGCCCGGGCGTGCCCGCCGGCCGGCCGGGCGACGCCCGCGAGGTCGCCGCCGTCGTCGCCTTCCTGGCCGGCCCCGACGCCTCGTACGTCACCGGTGCCTCGTGGACGGTCGACGGCGGCATGCTGCGGATGGGCCCGATGGCCGGTTCACACCTGGACCACGACCGCTGGCGCAGGCCCTGACGGCGGATCCGCCGGGCGCCCCGCCCCTCACGCAGCGTGATTCACCGGAACGCACCATCCGCCGCGCCCCCCGCACCGGCGTGTCGCACGCTGGACCCGTTCCACGGATCCGGCCCCGCCGCGGCCCCGCCTCCCCGAGGAGGCGGCCCCGCAGGCGCACCCGGCGGCCGGACGTCCCGGAGCGGGCGCAGCCGCCCGCACCCATCCCGAGGAGACCCCATGGACAGCTCCACCCCGCGCCGCTGGGAGCACGCCGTCGTCACCGGAGGAGCCGGATTCGTCGGCTCGCACCTGTGCACCGCCCTGCTGGACGCCGGCACGGCCGTCACCTGCGTCGACGACCTCAGTACCGGCCGGGCCGAGAACATAGCGGCGCTCCTCGACCGCCCCGGCTTCACCTTCCGGCGCGCCAGCGTCACCGAGCCCTTCACCGTCGGCCGGCCCCCGGACCTGGTCCTGCACTTCGCGTCGCCCGCCTCGCCCGCCGACTACCTGCGGCTGCCCGTCCACACCCTGGAGACCGGCAGCCTCGGCACCCGCAACGCCCTCGCCCTGGCCCACCAGGCCGGTGCCCGCTTCGTCCTCGCCTCCACCTCCGAGGTGTACGGCGACCCGCAGGAGCACCCGCAGAGCGAGCGCTACTGGGGCAACGTCAACCCGGTCGGCCCGCGCAGCGTGTACGACGAGGCGAAGCGGTTCGGCGAGGCCCTGACCACCGCCGAGGCCGGCTTCCACGGCACCGACACCGCCATCGTCCGCCTGTTCAACACCTACGGGCCCCGCATGCGCGGCTACGACGGCCGCGCCGTCCCCACCTTCGTCCGCCAGGCGCTCGCCGGCGAACCCCTCACCGTCACCGGGGACGGCCTCCAGACCCGCTCCCTGTGCTACGTGGACGACACCGTCCGCGGCATCCTCGCGATGGCCGCCCACGGCATGCGCGGCCCGGTGAACATCGGCAACCCCGACGAGATCACCATGCTGGAACTGGCCCGCCGGATCATCGAACTCACCGGCTCCCGCTCCGAGATCCGCTACGTCGAACGTCCCACCGACGACCCCGCCGTCCGCTGCCCCGACATCACCCTCGCCCGGGACAAGCTCCAGTGGGAACCGCGGGTGCCCGCGGAGGAGGGGCTGCGCCGCACCATCGCCTGGTTCCGCGCCCACAGCGGGACCTGACCCCCCGACGCCCAGGCCGAAAGGGGCCACCCATGCGCATCCTCGGAATCAACGCCCTGTTCCACGATCCCGCCGCGGCACTCGTCGTCGACGGCCGCACCGTCGCCGCCGCCGAAGAGGAACGGTTCTCCCGCCGCAAGCACGGCAAACGTCCCGTCCCCTTCTCCGCCTGGGAACTGCCCGAACAGGCCGCCGCCTGGTGCCTGAAGCGAGCCGGCCTGCGCCCCCAGGACCTCGACGCCGTCGCCTACTCCTTCGACCCGTCCCTCGCCCGGCCCGCCCAGGACATGGGCCTCGACGACCCCTGGGACCACCTGCGCCTGACCTACGCCCGCGAGGCACCCGGCTTCCTCCGCACCGCCCTCCCCGGACTCGACCCGGCCCTCGTCCGCTTCGTACCGCACCACATGGCGCACGCCGCCTCCGCCGCGTTCGCCGCCGAGGGCGCCGCGGACTCCAGCGTCCTGGTCCTCGACGGCCGCGGCGAACGGGCCTCCCACCTCGCCGCCCGCCGCACCGGCAGCAGCCTGGAACCCCTGTACGCGCAGGACCTGCCCCACTCCCTGGGCCTGGTCTACGAGGAACTCACCGCCCACCTCGGATTCCTGCGCTCCTCCGACGAGTTCAAGGTGATGGCCCTCGCCTCCTACGGCAGGCCCCGGATGCTGCCGGAGCTCCGCCGGTACGTCCACCCCACCGGCGACGGCGGCTTCCGCGCCACCGGCGTCCCCTGGCACGAACTGTGCGCCCCGCGCGGCCCGGAGGAGCCGTGGACCCAGGACCACGCCGACGTCGCCGCCTCCGCCCAGGCGGTACTGGAGGAGACCCTCCTCGACCTGGTCCGCTGGCTGCACGGCCGCACCCACGACAGCGTCCTCACCCTCGCCGGGGGAGTGGCACTCAACTGCGTCGCCAACTCCCGCATCGCCAGGGAGGGCCCGTTCTCCCGGGTGTGGGTCCAGCCCGCCGCCGGCGACGCCGGCACCGCCCTCGGCGGAGCACTGCTCCTCGCCGCAGGCCAGGACCGGGAACCGGAACCCATGGAAGGCGCCGACCTCGGCCGGGACTGGACCGACGCCGAACTCGAAGCCATCCTCAAGACCGCCGCCGTCCCGTTCGAACGGCCCGCCGACATCGCCGCCACCGTCGCCCGCGCACTCGCCGACAACGCCGTCGTCGCCTGGTTCCAGGGTCGTTCGGAGTACGGGCCGCGCGCCCTCGGCCACCGCTCCCTGATGGCCCACCCCGGCCACGCCGGAAACCTGGAGCGCCTCAACGACGTCAAGGGCCGCGAGCAGTTCCGGCCGGTCGCGCCCATGGTGCTCGCCGACCGCGCCGCGGCCATCTTCGACGGCCCGCTCCCCAGCCCGTACATGCTCTTCGTCCACGACGTCGACCCCTCCTGGCGGGACCGGATCCCGGCCGTCGTGCACGTCGACGGCACGGCCCGCATCCAGACCGTGGACCCCGCCACCGAGCCGCTGGTCGCCCGCATGCTCACCGAGTTCGAGCGGCTCACCGGCCTCCCCGTCGTCGTCAACACCAGCCTCAACACCGCCGGCCGCCCCATGGTCGACGACCCGCGCGAGGCACTGGAATGCTTCGGCTCCTCCCCCGTGGACCTGCTCGCCATCGGCCCGTACGCCGTCCACCGCGGCGCCCTGTTCCGCCCGGGCTCCGGCGGCCCCGCCGGCGGCGACGCAGGGTGGCTGCGGTGAACCGCCCCGACCGGCCGCCGCCCGCCACCGACGCGGACCCGCCGGCCGTCCCCGACTACGCCGTGGTCGTCCCCACCCTCGGCCGGCCCAGCCTCCGCACCTGCCTGGAGGCGCTGGTCGCCACCCAGGGCCCCCTGCCGTCCCGGCTCGTACTCGTCGACGACCGCCCGCCGCACCACCCACAGGGCCGCCGCCGCGACCTCGGCGTACCGGAGGTCCTGCGCCCCGTCACCACGCTCGTCCCCGGCGGCGGCCGGGGCCCCGCCGCCGCCCGCAACGCCGGCTGGCGGGCGGCCGGACCGGTCCCCTGGGTCGTCTTCCTCGACGACGACGTGGTCCCCGGCCCCGCCTGGGCCCGCGAACTGGCCCGCGACCTGGACCGGGCCGGCCCCCGGACCGCCGCCGTCACCGCCCGGATCGCCGTACCGCTACCCACCGACCGGCGCCCCACCGACTGGGAGCGCAACACCGCCGGCCTCGCCACCGCCCGCTGGATCACCGCCGACATGGCCTACCGCCGCGAGGCGCTCGAAGCCGTCGGCGGCTTCGACGAACGCTTCCGGCGCGCCTTCAGGGAGGACGCCGACCTCGCGCTCCGCGCCCTCGACGCCGGCTGGGAGATCGCCGCCGGCGACCGCCGCACCAGCCACCCGGTCCGCCCCGCCGACCGCTGGGTCTCCCTGCGCGCCCAGGCCGGCAACGCCGACGACGTCCTGATGACCCGGCTGCACGGCCGCGACTGGTGGGACCGCGCCGCCGCCCCGCGCGGCCGGCTGCCCCGCCACCTGCTGGTGACCGGCGCCGCCCTCGCGGCCGCCGGCTGCGCCCTGCTCGGCCGTCCCCGGGCCGCCGCCCTGTGCGCCGCCGGCTGGCTGGCCGGCACCGCGGAGTTCGCCTGGGCCCGCGTGGCGCCGGGACCGCGCACGCGCGCCGAGATCGCCACCATGGCCGCCACCAGCCTGCTGATCCCGCCCGCCGCCAGCTGGCACTGGCTGCGCGGACTCTGGCTGCACCGCCGCGTCCGCCCGCCCGCCTCTCCGTACGGCACACCGCCCCCCGGGACGCCACGCGCGTGGAGCCCGGCCGGCGAACCGGTGCCGTCGTGAACGGCCGCCCCGCCCCGCGCCCCACGGCCGTGGACCCCGCACCCGTGCCCTGGGTCTTCGACGGGCCCGCCGCGCCCGGCCGCCCCGCCGCGCCCGGCCGCCCCGCCGCGCCCGGCCGCCCCGCCGGCCTGCCCGAGGCCGTCCTCTTCGACCGCGACGGCACGCTCATCGCCGACGTCCCCTACAACGGCGACCCCGAACGCGTGGCACCGCTGCCGACCGCCCGCGAGGCCGTCTCCGCGGTCCGCGCGCTGGGCATCCCCGTCGGCGTGGTCAGCAACCAGTCGGGCGTCGCCCGCGGACTGCTGACCCGCAGCCAGGTCGAGGCGGTCCGCGCCCGCGTGGAGGAGCTGTTCGGGCCGTTCGCCGTGTGGGCCGTGTGCCCGCACGGCGAACAGGACGGCTGCGGCTGCCGCAAGCCCGCCCCCGGCCTGGTCCACGCCGCCTGCCGCCGGCTCGGCGTACGGGCCGCCCGGACCGTAGTCATCGGCGACATCGCCGCCGACCTCGGTGCGGCACGGGCCGCCGGGGCCCGCGGCATCCTCGTGCCCAACCACCGGACCCGGCCGGAGGAGACGGCCGCGGCCCGCGAGTGCGCCCCCCACCTGCTGGCCGCCGTACGGCGCGCCCTCGCCGGCGTCCCGGGGGAGGCCCGGTGAACGCGCCGCGGACCCTGGTCGTCCGCCTCGACAGCGCCGGCGACGTCCTGCTGTCCGGGCCCGCCGTCCGGGCCGTCGCCGCCGGCTCCTCCTACACCACGCTGCTGTGCGGCCCGCAGGGCGCCCCGGCCGCCCGGCTGCTGCCCGGCGTGGACGAGGTCCTGGTGTACGACGCGCCGTGGGTCGGCCTGAACCCCGCCCCGGTGTCCCGCGAGGCCTGCCTCGGCCTCGTCGACACCCTCGCCCGCGGCCACTACCACCGGGCCCTGGTGCTCGTCTCCCACCACCAGAGCCCGTTGCCCGTCGCGCTGCTCCTCCGGCTCGCCGGAGTCGGCTGGACCGCCGCCGACAGCGAGGACTACCCCGGCTCCCTGCTCGACCTGCGGCACCAGCGCCGCCCCGGCCGGCACGAGGCCCAGGCCGCCCTGGACCTGGCCCGGGCCGCCGGCTACGAGCTGCCCGCGGGCGACCCCGGCGCCCTCGCCGTCCGCCCGCCGCCCGACACCACCCGCCTGACGGGCGACGGCCCGTACGTGGTGCTGCACCCCGGCGCCGCGGTGCCGTCACGCGCCTGGAGCCCCCGCCGGGCCGCCCGCGCCGCCGCCGAACTGGCCGCCGCCGGCTTCCGCGTGGTGGTGACCGGCGGCCCCGCCGAACGCGCCCTGACCGCCGAGGTCGCGGGCCGGCACGCCCTCGACCTGGGCGGCGCCACCGAGGACCTCCACCAGCTGGCCGGCGTCCTGGCCGGCGCGGACGTCGCGGTGGTCGGCAACACCGGCCCCGCCCACCTGGCCGCGGCCGTGGGCACCCCGGTGGCCTCCCTGTTCGCGCCCGTCGTGCCCGCCGAACGCTGGCGGCCCTACGGCGTCCCGCACGTCCTGCTCGGCGACGGCGGCGCACCCTGCGCCGACAGCCGGGCCCGCCGCTGCCCCGTCGCCGGCCACCCCTGCCTGGACGGCATCGGCGACGAACAGGTCCTGGCGGCGGTGTCCTCCCTCGGCGGCCGCAAGGACCCCCGGCACGTCCCCCGGCACGATCCCCGGCACGTCGCCCCGGACGTCCGCCGGGACACGGTGCCGGACCGGTCCCCACCCGCCCCCGCAGGTCACCCCGCAAAGGACGGAGCCGCCCCATGAACATCCTGCTCTGGCACGTGCACGGCTCGTGGACCACTGCCTTCGTGCAGGGCCCGCACACCTACCTGGTCCCGGTCACCCCCGACCGCGGCCCCGACGGCCTGGGCCGGGCCCGCACCTTCGACTGGCCCGCGTCGGTCCGCGAGGTCACCCCGGAGGAGCTCCGCGACACCCACGTCGACCTGGTCGTCCTCCAGCGGCCGCACGAGTGGGAGCTGGCCGGACGGTGGCTCGGCGGCCGCCGCCCCGGCCGCGACCTGCCCGCCGTGTACCTCGAGCACAACGCGCCGGACGGCGACGTCCCGCGGACCCGGCACCCCTGCGCCGACCGCCCCGGCACCACCCTCGTCCACGTCACCCACTTCAACCGGCTGTTCTGGGACAACGGCGCCGCCCGCACCGCCGTCATCGAGCACGGCGTCGTGGATCCCGGGCACCTCTACACCGGCAGGCTGCCCCGCGCCGCCGTCGTCGTCAACGAGCCGGTGCGGCGCGGTCGTCACACCGGCACCGACCTGCTGCCCGGCCTGGCGGGGGCCGCACCCCTGGACGTGTTCGGCATGGCCACCGAAGGGCTGGCCGGCCACCTCGGCCTGCCTCCCGACCGCTGCCGCACCGCCGACCTGCCGCAGCGCGAACTGCACGCGGCCATGGCCGAACGCCGGTTCTACCTCCACCCCGTGCGCTGGACCTCGCTCGGCCTGTCCCTGCTGGAGGCCATGCACCTCGGCATGCCCGTGGTCGCCCTCGCGACCACCGAGGCCGTGGAAGCCGTCCCCCCGGGCACCGGAACCCTGTCCACCCGCCCCGAGGTACTGGCCCGGGCCGCCCGCCACTACCTGGAGGAGCCGCAGGCCGCCGCCGAGGACGGCGCGCGCGCCCGGCAGGCGGCCCTCGAACGCTACGGGCTCAAACGCTTCCTGGCCGACTGGGAGCAGCTGATGACGGAGGTCGCCTCATGAGTCCCAGAAGTCCCATGAGTCCCATGAGTCCCTTCAGGACACCCGCCGGACCCCGCGGGCGCGCCGCGCGGCTGGCGATCGCCCTGGTCTCCGAACACGCCAGCCCCCTGGCCACCCTCGGAGGCGCGGACGCGGGCGGACAGAACGTCCACGTCGCGGCCCTGGCCGGGGCGCTCGCGGACCGCGGCCACCAGGTGACCGTCTACACCCGCAGGGACGCCGCCGACCTGCCCGTCGCCACGCGGCTGCGGGCCGGGGTGGAGGTGCACCACGTGCCGGCCGGTCCGCCCGAGCAGCTCCCCAAGGACGAACTCCTGCCGCACATGCCCGAGTTCGGGAGCTACCTGACGGCCGTCTGGCAGGCTGACGCGCCCGACCTGGTCCACTCCCACTTCTGGATGTCGGGCCTGGCCTCGCTGAAGGCCACCCGCGAACTACGGCTCCCGCTGGTCCACACCTACCACGCGCTGGGCACCGTCAAGCGCCGCCACCAGGGCCACGCGGACACCAGCCCGCCGGTGCGGATCGGCTGCGAACGCGAACTCGGCCTGCACTGCGACCGGGTGGTCGCCACCTGCCGCGACGAGGTCCACGAGCTCGCCCTCATGGGCATCCCGCCGGACCGCGTCGACGTCGTGCCCTGCGGCGTCGACCCCGACCGGTTCACCCCCACCGGGCCGACGGCGGCCCCCGGCCCCCACCCGCACCGGCTGCTCCAGCTGGGCCGCCTGGTACCCCGCAAGGGCGCCGCCGTGTCCATCCGCGCGCTCTCCCGGCTGCCCGGGGCCGAACTCCTCGTGGCCGGCGGCCCGCCGCCGGACCGCCTCGACACCGACCCCGAGGTGCGGCGGCTGCGCCGCGTCGCCGAGGAGGCCGGGGTGGCCGACCGGGTGCGCTTCACCGGAGGGCTGTCCGGCCCCGACGTCGCGGCCGCCCTGCGCAGCGCCGACGTCGTCCTGTGCCCGGCGGACTACGAGCCGTTCGGCATCGTGCCCCTGGAGGCCATGGCCTGCGGCCGGCCCGTCGTCGCCAGCGCGGTCGGCGGCCAGCTCGACACCGTCTCCGACCCGCTGACCGGACGGCTGGTGCCGCCCGGCGACCCGGAGGTGCTCGCCGCCACCGTGGCCGCGCTGCTGGCCGACCCGGCGCTGCGCGCCGCGTGCGGGGCCGCCGGCCGCAAGCGGGTCCTCACCCACTACGGCTGGGCGAACGTCGCCGCCGCCACCGAGGCCGTCTACCGCTCGGTGCTCGCCGCCCGGCCGGCCCCGGCCGGGGTGGTCTGACCCGCCGTACCGCCCGGCCCCGGCCGCCCGCCCGCGGCATCCGCCCCCACGCCCCCGAAGGAGGTACGGGCGACTCCCGCACCGCACCCGGTGCGCCCGCCCGCACGGCCCATGAGCGATCACCACGCACCCGAAAGCGCCCACGAGCACTGCCAGTCGCTCCAGGACGCCCTGGAGGCCCTGCGCCGCACCGGCCTCGGCCGGCTCTCCCGCTGGGGCCGCGACCTCGCCGCCGTGCTGCCCGCCGGCGGCCGGCTGCTCGCGGCCGGCAACGGCGGCAGCGCCGCCCAGGCCCAGCACCTCACCGCCGAACTCGTGGGCCGCTACCGGCAGGAGCGCCCCGCCTACTCGGCGATCGCCCTGCACGCGGAGACCTCCAGCGTCACCGCGATCGGCAACGACTACGGCTTCGACCACGTCTTCGCCCGCCAGGTCTCCGCCCACGGCCGCCCCGGCGACGTCCTCGTCCTCCTCTCCACCTCCGGCCGCAGCGCCAACCTGATCTCCGCCGCGGTCACCGCCCGGACCGCCGGACTGCGGGTGTGGGCCCTCACCGGCCCCGGCCCCAACCCGCTGGCCGAAGCAGCCGACGAGGCCCTGTGCATCGAGGCCCCGCGCACCGCCACCGTGCAGGAGGCCCACCTGGTCGCCGTCCACCTGCTCTGCGAGAGCTTCGACGAGGCCCTCGCCGCCACCCCGCACCCCGCGGCCACCGTCGCCCGGGCCCCCCGCGCCACCCGTACGCCCCGCGGCCCCGTCGGCGCACGCGCCGCCGCCGCGGCCCGCCGGAGGCCGGAATGACCGCCACCGGCCCCCTGGTCGTCGTCGGCGACACCCTCCTCGACCAGGACATCGAGGGCGAGGCCGGCCGGCTCGCCCCCGACGCCCCCGCCCCCGTGGTCGACGTCCACACCGACCGCTCCCGCCCCGGCGGCGCCGGCCTCACGGCCGCCCTCGCCGCCCGCGACGGCCGCGAGGTCGTCCTCGTCACCGCCCTCGGCCGGGACGAGGCCGCCGACACCGTACGCGGCGCCCTGCGCGACCGGGTCACCCTGGTCGAACTCCCCCTGGACGGCACCCTGCCGGTCAAGACCCGGGTCCTCGCCGGCCGCCGCCCCCTCGTCCGCATCGACCGGGGCGGGGGCAGCCCCGGCGCCCCCGGCGACGCGGTCCGCGCGGCCCTCGCCGGCGCCGGTGCCGTACTCGTCGCCGACTACGGCCGGCACACCGCCCTCGCCGTCCACGCCGAACTCGCCGCGTCCGCCCGCCGCGTCCCGCTCGTCTGGGACCCCCACCCCAAGGGCGACACCCCCGTCGCCGGCGCCCGCCTGGTGACCCCCAACGCGGCCGAGGCCCGCGCCCTGGTCCCCGGCACCGGCACCGCGCTCGCCGACGACGCCCGGCGCGGCCGCGTCCTGGCCGAACGCTGGCGGGCCGCCACCGTCGCCGTCACCCTCGGCGCCCGCGGCGCCCTGCTCACCCGGCCCGCCACGGCCACCCCCATGCTGCTCCCCGCCCCCTACCCGGCCGACGGGGACCCGTGCGGCGCCGGCGACTGCTTCGCCGCCGTCGCCGCAGCCGCGCTCGCCGACGGCGCCCTCCCCGAGGAAGCCGTGGAACGCGCGGTCGCCGAAGCGGCGGCCTTCGTGGCCGCGGGCGGGGCCGGCGGCACCGCGCTCTGGGACCCGGCCGCCGGACCGGCGGACCCCGGACGCCCGCCGTCCGACGCCTTCGCCCTGGCCCGCGAGGTACGGGCCCGCGGCGGCACGGTCGTCGCCACCGGCGGCTGCTTCGACCTGCTGCACGCCGGCCACGTCGGCCTGCTGGAGAGCGCCCGCCGGATCGGCGACTGCCTCATCGTGTGCGTCAACTCCGACGCCTCCCTGGCCCGGCGCAAGGGCCCCGGCCGGCCGCTGAACCCGCTCGCCGACCGGATCCGCGTGCTCGCCGCCCTGGGCAGCGTGGACGCCGTGGCCCCCTTCGAGGAGGACACCCCCGAAGCCCTGCTGGAGGAACTCCGCCCCGACATCTGGGTCAAGGGCGGCGACTACGCCGTCGAGGACCTCCCCGAGGCGGAGACCCTGCGCCGCTGGGGTGGCCAGGCCCTCGTCCTGCCCTACCTGCAGGGCCGCTCCACCACCGGCCTGGCCCGGCGGGCGGCCCGCTCCGCCACGCCGTGACCGGGGCCCGGCCGGCGTCCGCGCCGCCGCCCGCCGGCGTGCCGCGCGTCCTGGTGCTGCGCGCCCTCGGGCTGGGCGACCTGCTGGCCGCCGTACCGGCCCTGCGCGCCCTGCGGCGGGAACTGCCGGGCCACGAGCTGCTGCTGGCCGCCCCCGGCCGGCTGGCCGCCGTCGCCGCCGCCACCGGCCTCGTCGACCGGCTGCTGCCCACGCACGCCCCCGGCCGGGCCGTGCCCGTCCGGCTGCCGTGGACGGGGCCGCCGCCCGACCTGGCCGTGGACCTGCACGGCAACGGCCCCGCCAGTCACCTGCTGCTCCAGCGGCTGGGGCCGCGCCGCCTGTTCGCCTACCGCCACCGCGGCACACCGGAGGTCGACGGCCCGCCCTGGCGGGCCGACGAGCACGAACGGGACCGCTGGTGCCGCCTGCTCGGCTGGTACGGCATCCCCGCCCACCCCGGGGACCTCCGCATCCCGCCGCCCGCCACCGGCTCCCCGGCACCCGGCGCGACCGTGGTCCACCCGGGTGCCGACGCCGGTGCCCGCCGCTGGCCGGCGGAACGCTTCGCCGCCGTCGCCCGCGCCGCCCACCGGGCCGGGCACCGGGTGGTCGTGACGGCCGGCGCCGGCGAGGGGCCGCTGGCCCGGCGGGTCGCAGGGCGGGCCGGGCTGCCCCCGGGATCGGTGCTGGGCGGCGAGGCGGACGTACCGTTCCCGCTGCTGTGCGCTCTCGTCGCCGGGGCCCGCTGCGTGGTGGTCGGCGACACCGGCCTCGCCCACCTCGCCTCGGCCCTCGGCACCCCGTCCGTGGTGCTGTTCGGCCCCGTCGCACCCCGCCTGTGGGGGCCGCCGCCCGACCGCCGGCACGTCGCCCTGTGGCACCCGGGCCCCGGCGACGACCCGCTGCGGCCCGGGGACGCCCACGCGGACGCCCCCGACCCCCGTCTGCTGCGCATCACCGTCCCCGAGGTCCTCCACGCGATGGACGGCCTGCGATGACGCGCCGAGGGCCGGCCCGGTGCACACCGGGCCGGCCAAGGGACGCGGCGGAACGCCGCCTAGGCCGCGGTGCCCAGGCCCGGACGCACCGCCACGGCGGCCTTGTCCTCCCGGAGCAGCACCACGGGCGCCGGCCCGCGGCGGCCCCGCAGCAGCATGCCGGAGCCGAGGACCGCGGCCACGACCAGGCCGCCGAGCACCAGCGCGCCGCGCGCGCCGGCCAGTTCCATCAGCAGGCCCAGCGAGACGGGGGCCGCGAGGCCCCACACCGTACGGACGGTGCTCCAGACGCCGAGCACCCGTCCCCGCATGTGGGCCGGCGGGTCCGTCTGCAGCACGGTGGTGGTGGCGGTCTCCGAGACCGACTCCGCCACCGCCATCGGCAGCACGAGGACCAGCAGCACGGCCAGCGACGGCGAGAGGCCCGCGAACACCTGGAGCAGGGCCCCGCCCGCGGCCAGCACCCCGACCAGCCGGACCGTCGGCCGGCGCAGCCGGGCGCCCAGCACCGCGCCGACGATCCCGCCGACCGCGAGGACGGTGGAGACCGCGCCGAAGGAGGCAGCGTCGCCGGCCAGCGGGCCGGTGACCAGGACGACCAGGGTCAGGCCGTAGTTCCGGCCGAACAGGGCGCTGATGCCGCTGATCCCGGCGAGCGCGACGAGCCGCCGGCGCCGCCGGAAGAAGGCCAGCCCCTGCCGCATCCCGAGCTCCTCCGGGACGGCGGCCGGTGCCTCGGGGGCGGGCGGCGGTTCCGCCGCCCCGGCGGCCGGAGCCGCGGGCGCGGCCGGCTTCAGGAACGGGATGACGGCGGCGACGAACAGGAACGACAGCCCGTTCGCGGTGTAGGCCGCGGCGGTGCCGAGGAAGGCGACGGTCATGCCGCCGAGCGCGGCGCCCGCGAGCCGTCCGGCGTTGTGCACCAGCGAGCCGACACCGATGGCCGAGGGCACGTCCTCGGCCCGGACCAGGTCGTTGCCGAGCAGGGCGCAGGCCGGCCCGTCGACGGTGGCGATCAGACCGGTGACGGCCGCCAGCGCCATCAGCACGCCCAGGTCCAGCCGGTCCAGGGCGACGAGCACGGCCGTGGTGAACGCGACGGCGCCCAGCAGCGCCTGGCTCACCGCGGCGGTCAGCTTCCGGGGCCAGCGGTCGACGGCGGCACCGCCGGCCAGTCCCAGCAGCAGGCCGGGCGCGGCCTGGACCGACATGGACAGGCCGGTGGCGGCCGCCGAGCCGGTGATCTGCAGCACGAGGAGGTTCTGGACGGTGAGCTGCATCCAGGTGCCGACGTTGGAGACCAGGTTGGCGACGGACCACCAGCGCATGCTGCGGTAGCGCAGGGAGCGCCAGGGGGAGCGGTCGGCGGAGCGCGCGGGGGCCGGCGAGGGCGCGGTCGAGGTCGAGGGCGCGGCGGAGGAAGACGACACGGAGGAGGAAGTCACAGGGATACCCGGGAGAGCACACGGCGGAGGCGGCGGTTTGCGTTGGGGCGGCCGCTTCGGCCGGGCGGCGCACCGGAACGGGCGGTGCGCGGCGCAGTGGGGCGTCCCCGGCGAATCATCGTGGCAGACGATGCCCGCCCGGTGCTCGGGCCCACGCCCGCCGGACCCCGCCCCGACCGCCCCGGACCCCGCACCATCAGGGACGATGCACCCCCCGTGGGGTTGCTCACAGGAAGCGCCGCGGGCGGGCCGGAGGAGCCCGCCCCGGCCGGGCGGGTATGGGAACCGCCCCGGCGGGCAGGCGCGGCCCATGACGCGCAGCACACCTGCGGGGAGCCGGTGAAACGGCCCCGTCCCGGCCCGCTGGACGGCCGTACCGCCGTGGTCACCGGCGCCGCCCGCGGTCTCGGCGAGCAGCTCGCGTACGCCCTGGCCCGGCGGGGGGTGCGGGTGGCGGTGGTCGGCCTGGAGGAGGACCGGCTCGCCCGGCTCGCCGCCGCCCTGCCCGGCGGGGCGGCCTGGGCGGTCGACGTCACCGACCCGGAGGCCCTCGCCCGCACCGCCGAGGACGTGTCCCTGCGGCTGGGCCCGCCCTCCGTGGTCGTCGCCAACGCGGGGGTGTGCGCGGGAGGGCCGCTGGAACAGGAACCGCCGGAGACGTGGCGGCGCATCGTGGAGGTCAACCTGGTCGGCAGCGCGCTGACCGCCCGCTGCTTCCTGCCCGCCCTGGACCGCACCCGCGGCTACTTCCTCCAGGTGGCCTCGCTGGCCGCGCTGGCCCCCGCCCCGCTGCTCAGCGCGTACTGCGCCTCCAAGGCGGGCGTCGAGTCGTTCGCCCAGTGCCTGCGCGCCGAGGTCGCCCACCGGGGCGTCGGCGTCGGGGTGGCCTACGTCGGCTGGGTCGGAACCGACATGATCCGCGCCGCGGACCGGACCGAGGCCTTCCAGGAGCTCCGCTCCCGGATGCCCGGCCCGCTGGGCTCCGTGCAGGATCCGGCGCGGGTGGTGGACCGGCTGGTCCGGGGCATCGAACACCGGGCCGTCCACGTCGAATCGCCGCCCTGGCTGTGGGAGACGGGCAAGGACAGCCCGACGGGCCGGGAGATCTGGAAGCTGGGCATCTGCCCGTCGATGCTGGCCGACCCCGCCTCGCTGACG